>JBMFMB010000001.1:0-199543 GCA_049970895.1 Bathyarchaeia archaeon
TGGATTAATGTTACTCGCCGGCTTTGTCGGCGCTCCAAAAGGGGGCTACGTTCCGCCGCCAAGCCTTCCATGGCTTATATCAGCCATGGCAATCGTTGGAACAGCCCTACATGAAGAACAAATAATGGTTAAAAAACACGGTGACAAATACAAAAAATACATGGAAAACACACCATTCATGTTGCCACTTCCAAAGAAGCTTTCCGCCATAATAACCACACCAGCCAAGATAGTGATCAAGAAGAATTTGCCAGAAAACAGAAAACAAATATTCACAACGGTCTTCATATACTTCTGCATACTAGTTTTATTGTCCCTTCCAATCCAATATTGCATAAAACCCTAGAAACCCACAGAAATGTTCGTTTAGTAATGTCTAACTGAACATGGAAAAATTTTCTTTCGCCTTAAAACAGAAAAAGAGGTGTTTTGCGGGAGAATTCGACAGTCTGCTTTCTAACAGTTACAACATTCGGCTTACACATCCTAAAATCTCAAACATGCTCACTAAATTTTATCGCTTATGAATCTTAAAATATAGATTTGAAGTTTTGGACGTCCAAACTTTTATTTTGCATACTTTGATAATGCATTGGTGAGGCGAGAATATGAGTGGCAAGAAAGTTGTAAGCGTAAAGGTGGCTGTTGCACTCGGAGCAATATGCATAGTCTTTCTGGTTCTTCTTATTGGAAACGCATATACCTTTAACAGTCAAATAGCTTCATTAAATTCGCAAATAATAGAAAAGGACAAAACAATTTCTTCACTGAATTCACAGATAGCAACTAAGGATTCTCAGATATCTGCCTTAAATTCTCATATAAGTCAGCTTAAGACTTGGCTTGAAGGGAACAAAACCCTTCTCATCCAAGCTCTAGCATGGTTGCAAGGAAACATATCATATTACGAGTTTCAAATAGAAGCTCTTAATCGGGAATTAAATTCGCTAAATCAAAGGTATCAAAAGTTGCTCGTTGATTATCAAATATTAGCGAATGCAGGCATAGTTTTTGATGGGTTAAAAATAAGTGACCTAAAAGTTGAGGAAGGATACTTTTGGGATAGCCTCTTAGGAAATATAACAAACGTAAGCAATAAGTCAATGAGCAAAGTCTATGTCGTTCTGTTAACCTTTAACCCTGATGGATCGTTAGACTACTATTATACAACAACGATCGAAAATCTTGCTGTCAATGAAACAAATAGCTTCAAGTTTTCCTCCGTTTTAGAAAAGAACCAAACATTTAGAGTATTTGCTGTCGGAAGCTATGGCTTCTCAGACATAGAAAACAGCAAAATTGCCGAGCTTTTAGCTGAAATTGAGCAATTAAGCATGAGAATAAAAGAGTTGGAGGGAATGCTAAACTATGAAGTTTACGTTTTAACAGACCAAGACTATTACTATTCAGTGAGGGACAATCTACAAAAAGCTAACAATTCCATTTTAATAGCGATGTATTCGATGATTTATGATCCAAGCGATCCATTTGACTGGGCAAACGACTTGATCAGGGAACTTGTAAACGCTAAAAATAGAGGCGTCAACGTTACAGTGAACATAGAATATAGAACTTACTTCGGATACATGGACGAAAACTTAGAGGCATACAATTACCTTTCATCAAACGGCGTTAACGTTAAGCTAGACACCGGAACAGACACGGATCACCTCAAACTAGTCATTATAGACGATAAAATAGTTTACATTGGGTCACATAACTGGAGCGAATCCTCACTATACTACAACCGTGAAACTTCGGTCGAAATAATAAGCGAGAAAATAGCTCAAACCTTCAAAGAATACATAAAAACCAACTATGGGTGATAAACCATGTTAAATATTAATGGTTTGGAGGGGGCTCTTAAATGAGGCCTGGCAAAGTTGCTGTTATGTTTTGCATTATTTTGTTGTTGTATGTTTATTTCTTCCATGTAAAGGCTGGGGATTCTTCGTTTTCGGATATGCCTCTTGTCGAGGGGAGGGGGATATGGGTTTACGCTACAAGCTTTAAAAACGCTGAGGAATTGGAAGGCAACCTCACGCTTTTTAAAAGTCTTAACATAAATATGGTTTTCTTCTTGGTTAAAGGCTGGAAATACGTTCATTATAATAGTAGCATTCGCCCTTCGTCGCCTGTAGATTGGGATCCTTTAAGGGTGGCTGTTGAAAAAGCCCGTGAGTTGGGCTTAGAGCTTCACGCGTGGTTTGCTGTTTTCAGAGACCCATACTTAGCTAAGAATCAAAGCTTAGCCATGAAATATTCTAATGGAAAATATGACCCAAACTGGACGTGCCCAGCCAACCCTACCGTTCGCAACCATCTCCTCGAATTAATCAGGGAAATAGTTACCAACTATAGCATCAGCGGAATACACTTAGACTATATAAGGTATAACAATTCAAGCGCATGCTATTGCGAGCATTGCATTGAAGCATATAGAAATGAAACTGGCAGAAATCCGCCTTACGACCCAAAGGATCCTGATTGGAAAAATTGGATGAACTGGAGGGTCAGGCAGATTTCAAGCTTTGTAAACGCAACATACAACCTCGTTAAAGGCTTAAGGCCTAACATTAAAGTTTCAGCCTACGTCTTCCCGAAAATTAAAGATGCTGTTGAAGGCGTTTTTCAAAACTGGACAGAATGGATTCAAAAGCGTTATGTGGACTTTCTTACACCAGGAGCCTACACCAATAACATGACGGACTTCAAAAACCGCGTGAACGAGGCTCTCAACGCTTCTGAATGGAAAGTCCCCCTATACATTGGCATAGGAGTCCACGAGTTTAACAAAACAAGAGACCCATTGCTCATTGCAGAGCAGGTTAATATAACCCGTGTCCTAGGGGCTGAGGGCCAAGTGTTCTTCCGCTATTTTAAGCCATGCGAGCCGGGATATTGCAACTTAAGCAATGTGTTATGGAAAGCGTTGGAAATAGTCTACAAAAACCAACCCCTTACACCACATAATCTAACGCGTAACGGAACCATAATACCCATCGGGAATAAGCGCTACCCTTCAATAATATATTCAAATTCAACCATAGAGAATTTCTACTTTAACGCCACTGAAAAGAGCATAAACATTAACGTTTCTGGAACGGTGAATACAACAGGACTCACCATCGCCAAACTGCCCGAGAGCCTCGTCAAAAATGAATGGGGCGGAAATGTTAGCGTATTTCTCTCCGGCGTTCCTTGGCCATTTCAAAAGGTATCAGCCAGCGAATGGATATACGTCTCACTAAAATACAAGCATGAAGCATCAATTAAAATTAGGATAATTCCGGAGTTTAGCAACCTCCTAGGGGCTGCGCTTATCGCCATATTTTCCACGCTTTTATGCCTCCACCTTTTCAAAAGGATTGAGTTAACCAACCCACGCAGTAAGTGATGGTTTTCCCTCGTGCATAAACTAAAAGCTTTGATAGAAAAAGAGGGGATTTGCGGGGGGAAATCTCCAGTAACAACGCTAAAAACCTTTTCTTTATCCACACACCATAGATGGCTGCAAACCTCAATTTTACATTTAGCTCCTTGTGAAAAGAATTTCGGGTGTAATCGCCAAGTTTATATTGCCCACTAATACTCTATTCAACGGCACTATGTAGGTTTGCACTATTAATGGAGCGTCTCAGTAAGTGGAAATAGAGGTGCTTGAAAGGGACGACAAGAACTTGCGCCTGCTTATAAGGGGAGTTGACACCCCATTTATTAACGCTTTAAGAAGGAATGTTATTGCCGAAGTTCCATCTATGGCGATTGACGATGTTGTAATTATTGAGAACTCATCCGTTTTTCATGATGAAATCATAGCTCATAGGCTTGGATTAATCCCCTTAAAAACAGACCTTGACAGTTACAACCTCCCAGAAGAGTGCTCATGTAAAAGTGAGTTTGGATGCAACCTCTGCAGAGTCACGCTAACACTGGACAGGGAGGCAAAAGAGGGAACAATAACTGTTTATTCAGGCGAGCTTGTCTCCGAAAACCCAAACGTGGTTCCTGTCAGCGACAAAATTCCAATAGTTAAGCTTGCAAAGGGGCAGAAGTTGAGGCTTGAGGCTTACGCAAGGCTTGGGAAAGGGAAAAACCACGCGAAGTGGCAGCCCGTTTCACTTTGCACACATAAATATCTGCCACAAATAAAAATAGATGAAAAAAGCTGCGATGCATGCGCCAAGTGTGTTGAAACATGCCCCAGAAAGGTTTTAGCGAAACATGAGGGGAAAGTGGAAGTTCGCAACTTGTTGGCTTGCACCCTATGCCGAGACTGCGTGGATGTTTGCCCAAAACAGCCGCCAGCAATAGAGATTAACTGGGAGAAAAACGCCTTCATATTCAGCATCGAATCAACAGGCGTGCTTCCACCGGAAAGAATCATGATGGAAGCTGTCAAAATTTTGGACAAAGACCTTAAAGAGCTTGCAAAACAGATAGAGGTGCAAACAGCTTGAAAAAAGTTAAGGCGACAAACCCAGAGCTCCTCCAAACAGTTCGCTTCCTAAGAAAGCAGAGTAAAGAAAACGAGGCAAAGATTTGGAAGCGCATAGCCGAGCTCTTGGCAAAGCCTAGGAGAAAGCGTATAGCCGTGAACATTAGCCGATTAAACAGATACACGGAGAAAAACGAAATCGTAGTGGTTCCGGGCAAGGTGCTAGGCGCTGGCGAAATAAACCATCCAATAACAGTTGCAGCCTTCGCATTCTCACAAAAGGCTAGGGAGAAAATAAGGAAGGCGCGTGGAAAATGCCTATCCATAATAGAGCTTGCCAAGAAAAATCCGAAAGGTTCAAAGGTTAAGATTATAGGGTGAAAAAATGCAGCTAGAAAGCGATTATAAAATCATCAACGCCGATGGGTTGATTCTGGGAAGGATGGCGAGCATAATTGCCAAACGCTTGCTGAAAGGCGAAAAAATAGCCGTTGTAAACGCCGAAAAAGCCATAATATCAGGCAAGAGGAAAAGCAAGGTTAGAGAAGCAAAAGAGTTTCTTGAAGTTGGCCATCCGGGTAAAGGCCCAATGCATCCTAGAAGACCAGACAGAATCCTAAGAAGAACTATAAGGGGCATGCTCCCTTACAAACAGCCGAAGGGCAAGCAAGCCTACAAAAGGCTTAGGGTTTTCATAGGCATTCCGGATGAATTGAAGAATAGGGATATGGAAACAATAGAGGAAGCGCAAGCCAAAAAGCTAACATGCCCCTACCTCACACTAGGTGAACTTGCAAAGGAAATAGGTTGGAGCGGTGGATAAGATGCCCGCGAAAAAAGTTCTAGTGGTTAGTGGGAAAAGGAAGACAGCCATAGCGCGGGCAGTTGTTAAGCCCGGCATGGGAAGGATAAGAATTAACATGATCCCGCTGGAAATTTACCAGCCAGAAGTTGCACGCCAAAAAATAATGGAGCCCCTCATACAAGCCGGCGACGAGGTTTGGAAGCAGTTGGACATAGACATTAAGGTTTCTGGTGGGGGCTACATGGGGCAGGCTGAAGCGGCCAGAATGGCAATTGCAAATGCCTTATTAAAATGGACTAAGAGCACGCAGCTACGTACGGCGTTTATTGAATATGATAGAACTATGGTTGTGGGCGACCCCCGCAGAAAGGAGCCCAAAAAGTTTGGCGGTCCAGGCGCAAGGGCTAGGGATCAGAAGAGCTATAGATGATTGGAGGTTGAGGTGAAAATGATTATACCAATAAGATGTTTCACATGTGGCAAGTTGATCGGTGATAAGTGGGAGGAGTTCGCAAGAAGGGTTAAGATGGGGGAAGACGCAGGCGACGTGTTGGATAGTTTGGGGATAAAGAGGTATTGTTGCAGGCGCATGCTTCTCTCACACGTTGAAATCATTGATGAGGTTTTGCGTTTCTATGAAGAAGCCGAAAAGAGAAAAGAGGCAAGAATGCAGTACTATCAACAATGAGGAGCCAATGGCATGTCCACTGTTATTGAAGATGTGATTGCAAGGAAGGTTTTCAATAGCCGCGGAGAGGAAACAATAGAAGTTGACGTTATAACCACTTCTGGCTTTGGAAGGGCCTCAGCCCCAGCTGGAGAAAGCCGGGGAAAAGCTGAAGTAGTTTATTACCCGCAAGGCGGAGTTGATGAGGCCATCAAGAAGGTTGAAGAATTAGTATCACCAGAAATTGTTGGGTTAAACGCCGACTTTCAAGAGGAAATTGATAAAACCCTTCATGAGATAGATAACACAAAAGATTTTAGAATTATTGGCGGAAACACAGCTTTCGCGGTTTCTTTGGCAAATGCTGAGGCTGCTGCAAACTCTTATGGTTTACCGCTTTTCCAGTATTTGGGCGGATATGCAGCCCATGAACTTCCATACCCGCTTGGAAACGTGATTAGCGGTGGAAAACACGCTTGTGGAAAGTCTCCAGACATACAGGAGTTTCTAGCCCTTCCCCACGGCGCTGACTCCTTTCTAGAAGCTGCAACAGCCAACATAAAAATTCACAGCAAAGTCAAAGAAGCTCTGAAAAGAAAGGACAGACTTTTTGGCAGTGGCAGAAGCGATGAGGGAGCATGGATTGCAAACATCACAGATGAGGAAGCCTTTGAAATTATGGCTTTAGCATGCGAAGATATGAGCAACGAACTGGGCTTCAAATGCAGCTTTGGCGTTGATGTGGCGGCTTCATCCCTATGGAACGCTAAAAAGAAAAAGTACGTATATGAGAGAGATGGAAGGGAATTGGATTCGGGCGAACAATTGGAGTTTGTCCGACAGCTTATTGAAAAATATCATCTGGTTTACGTGGAAGACCCGTTCCACGAGGAGGACTATGGAAGCTTCGCTGAACTCACAAAAAAGGTTAAGAACTGCCTCATATGCGGCGACGACTTGTTTGCAACGAATAGCGAAAGGCTAACACATGGAATTAAAATGCGGGCAGCCAACGCCATAATAATTAAAGTGAACCAGGTGGGAACATTGACGGATGCCTTAGAAACCATTGAAACTGCAAAAAAGGCTGGGTACGTGCCAGTTATGTCTCACCGCTCTGGCGACACTTGTGATTGGCACATTGCCCACTTGGCTGTGGCGTTCAAATGCCCAATAATCAAGACGGGTGTCGTGGAGGGGGCCCGAATAGCAAAAATAAACGAGTTGTTGAGGATTGAGGAGTTTCTTGGGGAGAGAGCCAAAATGGCTGAGCTTCAAATTCCATAATGGAGAGTGAAAAGGGGTTGGCTGAAAAAGATAAAGAAGAAGCGAAAAAGGAAAAGTTTGAAGAGGAAACAAGTGTAAGCGCTGAAGAGGAGCTGTTACTGCCGAGGGACACGCTTCTTTCAGCTGGAATACACATTGGAACTAGGATGAAGACAAAGGACATGGAACAATTCATATACCGTGTCAGACCAGACGGCTTGTTTGTTTTAGATGTGAAGAAGACTGATGAACGGATAAGGGTGGCAGCCAAGTTCTTGGCAAGATTCGAACCTTTAAGGATAGCTGCTGCCGCTGCTAGATTGTACGCACAAGAACCTGTGAAAAGGTTCTGCGAGGTTACTGGAGCAATCCCTATTATTGGACGTTTCATTCCGGGGCTTTTGTCAAATCCACTTTATCCAAATCGTATCGAGCCTAACGTTTTGATAGTTTCAGACCCTCGGGCGGATTCCCAAGCGGTAAGGGAGGCAGCCTCTGTGGGTGTTCCAGTGGTAGCCTTGTGCAGCACAGATAACGACTTTTCAGGAGTTGACCTAGTGATACCAACAAATAACAAGGGTAGAAGAGCTTTGGCTGTTATTTACTGGCTTCTTGCGAGACAGGTTCTGCGTGAAAGGGGGGAGCTTCCACCAGACAAGGACATGCCACTAACTATTGAGGATTTTGAGGCTAAAATCTCAAAGGAGGAAGAGGAGAGCTAGCCTAAAATGGCGAAGATTCGGCTTCCAAGTCAAGCTGGAGCCTTCTATGCTGGGAAAGCCGAATCCTTGAAGAGGCAAATTGAAGAGTGCTTTCTTCACGAGTTGGGACCGGGCAAAATCCCAACTGTTGTTGAGGGCCCAAGGCGGATAGTTGGATTTGTTTGTCCCCATGCTGGATACATGTATTCTGGACCCGTGGCAGCCCATGCCTATTATAATTTGGCTTCTGATGGTAAACCAGACACGGTGGTTCTTTTTGGTCCAAACCACACTGGTTATGGCAGTGCCTTGGCTGTTATGAATGAGGGTTTTTGGCGCACACCCCTTGGCGATGTTGAAGTTGATGGGGAAACAGCCAACAAAATTGTTAGGGAAGCCCGTATTGTGGATGTTGACGACTCCGCCCACCGTTATGAGCATTCCATCGAGGTGCAGCTTCCATTTCTACAGTATCTTTTCGGTTCTGCGTTTAAAATTGTGCCTATATGCTTCTTGATGCAGGATTTGCACTCTTCAAGAGAGGTTGGGCAGGCTGTTGCAAAAGTTTTGGCTGGAAAAAACGCCTTAATCATAGCCTCTTCAGACATGACCCATTACGAACCACACAGAATTGCCGAAAAGAAGGATTTGATGGCGCTCAAGGCTGTCGAAATCATGAATGAAGAACGCTTCTACTCGATGATCGAAGAACATCGAATCACCGCTTGTGGTTATGGTCCCATAATTGCGCTTATAACGGCTGCAAAAGCGTTGGGAGCGCGAGAGGCGAAACTATTATGTTACAAGACTAGCGGAGATGTTACTGGCGACTACTCAGCTGTTGTTGGGTACGCCGCCGTGCAATTCACAAAATAGTGGTTTGGAATGGGAGTTATCGCCTCGGCTCCCGCAAAAATAATACTTTTCGGAGAACACTTCGTCGTTTACGGCGAACCAGCCATCGTCCTAGCCATAGACAAAAGAGCCTACGCTAAAGCAGAACTACGCCAAGATAAGAGGCTTTTTCTCCGCTCACTAAACCTAAATGTCGCCGGATTCTTCGAAAACGGAAACTTCCTAGTTGAAGAGGGAAACCAAAAAGAAGCAAGAATGAAGCTTGAACCACTAAAATGCGCGGCAGAAAAAGTTCTGGAGATTTCAGGCGAAAGAGTGGGCTTAAACATAGAGGTCAATTCAACTGTTCCTGTCGCAGCTGGCTTGGGGTCTTCAGCGGCTGTGGCTGCAGCTGTTGCAGCGGCTGTCGGCGCATTACTAAATGTGAAGATGTCGAAGGAGGATGTTTTCCGCATAGCCTACGAAGCAGAAAAAATCATGCATGGCACACCGTCAGGTGTTGACCCAGCCATAGCAACGTTTGGGGGCACGCTGCTTTTCCAAAGAGACACAGGATTTAAGCCTCTGAAAGTTAGTGTGGATATTCCACTTGTTATTGGCAACACTGGTTTTGAAAGGTCAACTCGTAGCCAAGTGGCAAAGGTGCGAAGTTTGAGGGATCGTTACCCGCAGATTGTTGAGCCCATGATGAGGGCTGCCCGTGAAATAGTTTTAAGAGCCATTGAAGCCCTAAAAGAAGGCGACCTAGAAACCCTCGGTGAATTGATGAACATTAATCATGCACTACTTTATGGGTTAGGAGTTTCAGATGAATCTTTAGAGTGGCTTATTAACGCTGCCCGAAAGGCTGGAGCGTTGGGCGCAAAACTGACGGGGGCTGGTGGAGGTGGGTGCATGATAGCCCTCGCAAATAGGGACCGCGTTGAAAATGTTTTGGAAGCCGTTCAAAGGGCTGGGGGAAACGCTTTCGTAGCGGGAAGGACGGACGAGGGGGTTAGAATTGAGTCAACCTAGACCAACGGTTTTGAAGATAGGCGGCTCCGTCATAACGGACAAAAGCAAAGAGCTTGGGGTGCAGATGGAAGCCATAAGCCGGATAGCTGACGAAATACTGGAGGCAAACACGAAAAACTTGATAATTGTGCATGGTGGCGGAAGCTTTGGGCATCCAGTGGCGCAAAGGCACGCAATTAAAGAAGGCTTCAAGGACGAATCTCAAATAATAGGGTTTGCAGAAACTCACCACGTCATGACAGTGCTTAATGGGCTTTTCATGGATGCGCTGATATGGCGGGGTATCCCAGCAATAAGCATCACACCATCCTCATGCATAATGACACAGAATGGCAGAATAGCTTGTTTTGAAGACGTCCCCTTAAAACAGCTTATGAAAATGGGTTTTATTCCAGTCCTCTATGGAGATGCCGTTTTTGACACGAAATTGGGCTTCACAATATTGTCTGGAGACCAGCTTGTCGCCTTCTTAGCCACTCGTTTCAATGCAAAAAATATTGTGATAGGTGTAGATGTGAATGGACTGTATGATGCAGACCCAAAAACCGACGCGAAAGCCAAAATGTTTAACCATTTGACCTTGGCAGAGCTTAGAAAAGTCCAAGAGCACTTGGGCAGGTCAAACGCATGCGACGTGACTGGTGGAATGGCTAACAAAATCGCTGAGCTTATACCCGCCATAGAACATGGAATCCCCGTCTTAATAGTTAATGCCACGAAGCCCAAATATATTTACAAAGCCCTTAAAGGAGAACGGGTTAAGGGCACCATTATAGAGAAGGAATAAAATTGGCTGAAAAAACCAAAAGGCGTAAGGCAGACCACATCCGCATAGCCACAACCTACAATGTTCAAGCAAGAAACATCACGACGGGATTTGGAGACGTGCACTTTGTCCACAGAGCTTTACCGGAAATTGATAAAGACAAAATAAACCTTTCAACAACAGTTTTCAACCACAAGTTTTCAGCCCCAATATTGGTAAGTGCCATTACTGGTGGAACAAGCGAGGCAAGAAAAATCAATGCGACAATAGCTACTGTTGTTGAGGAATTTGGGCTTGGGATGGGTGTTGGAAGCCAAAGAGCCGCATTAGAAGACCGAAGGCTGGAGAAAACCTTCGCAATAGTTAGGAAGAAAGCGCCCACAGCCTTCTTGATGGCGAATATTGGCGGAATCCAGCTCGCCAAAGGATACAACATTAAAGAGGCAAAGAAAGCCATAGAAATGATTGACGCCGACGCCTTAGCTATACACTTAAACCCCCTTCAAGAGGCTATACAGCCAGAAGGCGAAACAAGCTTCAAAGGAGTCCTTGAAAAAATAGGTGAAATCGCCAAAGAACTAGACAAGCCAGTTATCGTGAAGGAAACGGGGGCGGGCATAGCCGCTGAAGAAGCAAAAAAGCTCGAAGCTGTTGGTGTGAAGGGCATTGACGTGAGTGGCGCAGGCGGCACAAGTTTTGCAGCGGTGGAGTTTTTCCGTGCAAAGGGCAGGAGAAACATTTACAACCGAAGGTTAGGCGAAGTTTTCTGGGATTGGGGTATACCAACAGCAATCAGCATAGTTGAAGTCGCACAAACAGTAACCATGCCAGTCATAGCTTCTGGTGGGATACGAAGCGGATTGGACGCGGCTAAAGCCCTAGCCTTAGGAGCAAGCCTTGCAGCCCTCGCACAGCCAATTTTGCAGGCGGCTGTTGAAGGTTTAAGACAAACGAGGAAAGCGTTACGCACGTTGATAGAGGAGCTTAGGAACACCATGTTCCTTGTTGGGGCTGAAAACATTCAGCAGCTGCATAAAGTGCCCTTGGTGATAACTGGTAAAACGGCTGAGTGGCTGAGGTTAAGGGGCTTTGACATAGAAGTTTACGCTAGAAGGGGGTGAAGGCTAACTTGAGTTTTAACGTCGAGAAGCTCCTTGAAAAGATGGCACCCATCATAAATAGAGCCATTGAGAAATACATACCAAGAATTTTCTCAAAAGAGGCTATAATCTTTAAGGTTGGCCCGCCAAGATACGCGTACAACATTGAAGCCATAAACAAGGCATTGGCTGAGCCAATTTGGGAATTTCTAGACAGAGGTGGTAAACGCTGGCGTCCAACCCTCTTCCTAATTATTTGCGAGGCTTTAGGCAAAAATCCGGAAGATTATGTGGATTTTGCCATAATTCCAGAAGTGGTGCACAATGGAACCTTAATGATAGACGACATTGAGGACGCCTCCGAATTCCGCAGGGGCAAGCCTTGCACCTACAAGATCTATGGTTTGGACATAGCCGTGAACGCTGGCAACACCATGTACTATTTACCACTATTGCCGTTGATTGAGAACCGTGAAAAATTAGGCTTTGAGAAGCTTGCGAGGATTTATGAGATTTACGTGCAGGAGATGATAAACCTAAGCCTAGGACAAGCCATGGACATAGCTTGGCACAGAGGCTTGGCAGATGCGGACAAACTAGACGAGGAAAACTATTTGCAGATGTGCGCCTACAAAACTGGAACTTTGGCAAGGATGGCTGCAAAAATTGCCGCAGTGTTGGCTGACGCCGACGAAGAGCTTGTTGAAAAGCTTGGACATTTTGCAGAAAGCATCGGCATAGCCTTCCAAATACAGGATGACGTGCTTGACTTAACTGGTGAAGAGTTCGCTGAGAAAAAGGGCGGACGCGGACAAGACATAACTGAGGGAAAACGCACCCTCATAGTAATTCACACGTTAAAGGTTGCAAATGCCAAGGATAGAAAAAGGCTTATTGAGATTTTAAAAATGCACACTTCAGACCAGAAGCTTAGGGATGAAGCAATAACAATAATGCAAAAGTATGGCTCAATTGAATATGCAAAAAATTTCGCCAGAAAAATTGTTGAGGAAAGCTGGAAAGAAGTGGAGAAGCTTCTCCCAAAGTCGGAGGCGAAGGAAAAGTTAAACGCCTTCGCAAGATTTCTAATTGAGAGAAAAATTTGAATGCGAGCGCCAAAACCTTGAACAAGATTAGAGAGGACGCAGAATTAAGGGAGATTATTCGAAAGTTTGCATTACTAAACGCCATAAAACATGATGGAAAAGCCCAAACAGGACCAGTGGTTGGGAAAGTCCTAGCTGAAAAACCAGAATTGAGGGCTAGAGCAAAGGAGCTAACAGCCATAGTAAAAGAAGTTGTTGATGAAATTAACAGTTTTCCGTTAAGTGAACAAATGCGCATCGTGGAAGAGAAGTGGCCTGAAACTCTCGTAAAAGAGAGAGTTGAAGAGGAGAAGAGGCTTCCCCCATTGCCAAATGCTGACAAATATGAGAAAATTGTCACACGCTTCTCGCCAAACCCGGACTGTGTTCTGCACTTGGGTTCCGCCAGAGCCATAGTGCTATGCCATGAATACGCCCGCATGTATAATGGCAAGTTTATTCTACGCTTTGAGGACACCGATCCGAAGCTGAAAAGGCCTGTTCTAGAGTTTTATGACCGAATTAGGGAAGACCTAGAATGGCTTGGCTGCAAACCTGATGAGGAGTACATTCAAAGCGACAGAGTCCCGATTTATTATGAGTATGCAGAAAAGTTGTTGGGGGATGGCAACGCTTACGTTTGCACATGTCAGCCGCAAGCCTTCAGAGAGAAAGTGTTAGCCCAAAAGCCATGCCCATGCCGCAACCTACCGTCAGAGGAGCATCTTGAAAGATGGAACATGATGCTTGAAGGCAAGTATAAGGAAGGTGAGGCGGTAGTCCGCATTAAGACGGATTTGGCTCATCCGAACCCTGCCGTTAGGGACTGGCCAGCCCTCCGCGTTATAGACATCGAGAAATATCCCCATCCACGGGTTGGAACAAAATATCGCGTCTGGCCCCTCTACAATTTTGCATGCGGATTAGACGACCATTTGATGGATGTAACCCACATAATTCGCGGAAAAGAACACTTGACAAACATGGTTCGGCAAGAATACATGTACAAGCATTTGGGCTGGCAATATCCAGAGGCAATCCATTATGGCAGACTGAAAATTAAAGGGGCACACTTGAGCAAGTCAAAAATAGTTCAGGGGATAAGGGAACGCCTATACAAAGGATGGGATGACCCCAGGCTGGCAACTTTTGCAGCTCTTAGGAGGCGCGGCATAACCCCAGAAGCCATCAAAAAGCTCATCATCGACGTCGGCCCGAAAACTTCCGACGTTGTTTTAAGCTGGGAAAACCTTTACGCCTATAACCGCAAAATGTTGGACCCGAATGTAAACAGGTACTTCTTTGTGCCAAACCCCATACAGCTTTTGGTCAAGAATATTCCACGAACGTTTACTGTGGGGCTTCGTTTACATCCAGAATATCCAGAAAGAGGCTTCAAAGAATACACCATAAAACCTTCTGAGCCGAATGGCGAAGCCCTCTTTTGGATTTCAAGGATGGATTTGAAGGTTTTATCTTCTGGGAAGATTGTTCGGTTAATGGAACTGTTTAACATAAAAATTGAGCGAGTGGAAGCCTACTGTGTTGAAGCCTCCTTCGCAAGCGAGTCTTATGAAGAGGCTAAAAGGGCTGAAGCCCCCTTAATCCACTGGGTGCCTATGGGGATGGATATGCCATGTCAAGTTGTGATGCCAGACGCCACAGTCGCCGAGGGAATAGCTGAGAAAGCATGCAAGGACTTGAAGCCAAACGATATTGTGCAGTTTGAAAGGTTCGGTTTCGTGAGGATAGATAAAGTTAATGCCAAAATTACGGCTTATTATGCACATAAGTAGAGGAAAGTGCGATGCGTAAGCAAGACAAGGTTATTTTGTGGCCAGCATATTTTGATTCGACAAAAACTAGAGGGGAAGGGAGAAAGGTGCCGAAGGTTTTGTGTGTGCCTTCTCCTAAGATTACAGAGCTTAAAGAGGCCGCGGAAAAGCTTGGATTTGAATGTGAAGTTGTTGTGGATGCAAGTTATCCGAAGACTCCTTGGATTAAAACCGGAATGCTCCTAGTTACTAAAAGGGAAGCTAAAAACCAGTTACTTAAGAAGATTGCAAAGAAATTGCAGAAGATTCGCGGAACTGCTTCTACAACGAAATCCGCCTAGCCTTTAGCCCCATCAGCCTGCTTCTTCCTCGCCTATTAAAACAGCGTTTATAACACCATTTTGTCCAGGTCTCGATGTCACACGCGCCAAGCCCAGCGATGTTTCTATTATGGCACCTTTTGTTATTACGCCCCTTCTGTCGTAGTCGACGTTCGCCGGGTTTTTGACAACCCGTAGGATTTCGGTTTTTTCAGTTTTTCCAGTTTTTAGGTCGGTTACGCATGCATATTTTTCACTTAAAACTTTTACTTTGATGTTGCCGCCCCTTCCCCGCTCAATTTTTCTTTTAGGCTCGCCTAGAACGGTTTCTACAGGGAATGAGCCTTGCTCAAATTTTCTCTTCCCACGATAAGGTCGCCTCTTTCCTCCCGTTGGTTTTCTTTTATGCAGGTCGCCGTGCCAAACAGACATTTCAATCCTCTTCCGGCAGTAAACACTTTATAGGCTTGTTCACTATGGTGATGTTTTGCATATAAACCTATCCGTCTCGAAAGCCTTACACGTTTGTCAAGCTCTGCGCAGCCTCTTCTTGAGCTTTTTCTCCTTCCAAAATTCTTTTCAGCTCTCTTTTCATGGCTGGAATGTCGTGGCTTAAACCAAAATAGTCTGCAAAATAATCCGTCGTCCTCAAAATGGAGGCTCGTCCCTTCCGCTCAACAGCAACTAAGCCCATTTCCTTAAGCAACTTAATATGCCCATAAGCATGGTGCCCCCGAACCTCCACAACCCGCTTTTGTGAAACCGGCTGCCTTAGGGCTATGTAGGAAAGCGTCTTCAACGGACCAGTTGAGAGCAGTGGTCTCTTGACAAGCTTTCTGACGTGGGGTGTAAACTCTGCTTTAAGTTGTAGGACAAATCTTTCATCCTTCAGTTCGAGAATTTCAAGGGCTGTGTCTCTCTTTGCATACTCTTGCGCCAGCATCTTTACAAGTCTTTTAGCCTTATTTTTTGAGCGCGTCTTTAAAACAGAGCATAATTCAGAAAGGTCTATGGGGCGACCGGCAACATAAAGTGCAGCCTCAACCAGTGCCAGGTCACTGATGGCTTTTCCCTGCATGGTTTGTGAATCTTCTGTGTTATTGGGCTGGGCTTTCACCTCTTGCAGCGTTTGTTCCCCCAATTGTGATGTATATTTCCTCTGTTTCCTCGTCCTGCCAGAGGCTTACTTTCCCCTCTTGAGCCAAGAAGAGTAGGAGGATGAATGTGCGGATGGCTTCTAGGCGGGCTAACCCCTTAATTATAGTTGAGAACTGTATTATTCCAGAACCCTTCACCATCTCGGAAAGAGACCTGTAAAGCTTTTCCATTTGCAGCTCAATTTCCATGAGGAAATAGTCTATTTGTGGGAAAATTTCAGAAGGCGTTGGCAATATAGGTTCGGCTGGCGCCTTTTCCAAGCGGAAGAGAGCCTCGCCCTTAAGGACGTCATCTAGCACTTCCAGTAAGTGGCGTATAGTTGTTGATGTTAACTCATGCCTAAGGGGCAGAAAAAGTGGTGGTGGAATAAAATCCAGTTGTGCTTTTGGTGGTGGGGGCGGCTCTTCAAGCTTTAGGAGAAGTTTCGACTTCATTAAATAAATAAGGGCTGAAGAGTCCAGGGCTACGCCTGAAGCCCTAAAATCAATCTGTCCAGTTTTCTCCATCTCTTCTAGAAAAGTTGTTAGCAGATATGCGATGTTTATGTTCCATGGGGTGAGTTTCTCAAGCTTGTGGAATTCGAAGAGGATGTTCCATGGTGGGCGGAGGTAAAAGGGCTTTTTGGCAGTTGCTGTAGCCATTCTAGCTTGGCACCTCTAGAAACTTGGCTGAAATAATGTTGGAGACGCCGTTGCGCCCGTAAACCCCGTAAACTCTTTGAGCCTTATTAACCATCTCAGGCTTTAAAGTGATAACGATAAACTGGGCTTTCTCGGATTCCTCCAATAAAACGTCGGCAAGCCTTGAAACGTGAAAGGCGTCCAGATGCGCGTCAATTTCGTCTAGTATGTAGAAGGATGCTGGTGTGAAGTCCTTTATGGCGAATAGGAAGGCTACTGCCGCCACTGAGCGTTCTCCGCCACTAGCACCGCTCACCACAATGGATGGCTTGTTGGGGAACTGGACAATCATGTCTATGCCGCCTGAGAATGGTTGTTCTGGGTTCTCCAAGATTAGGGTGGCTGCCCCGCCGCCGGTAAGCTTTGAAAAGTATTTTTGCAGGTTCTGGTTTATCTTTTCGAAGGCTTCCATGAACACCTTGTGCTTTTTGCTTTCAATTTCTTCCATGAACTTTAGAATTGCTTGCTTTTCCCTTTCCAACTCATTCATTCTTAAGGATAGTTCTTTGTAGCGGGATATCTGCTCAGCATAGTGGGAAAGGGCGAGCTGGTTAACACCGCTTATCCTATCAAGTTCAAACTGGAGCATCCGCAGAGAAGCTTCCGCCTCCTCAACCTCTTTGGCTGTAACTTCTAGAGGCTTTTCGTAGCCAAACTGCCTAAGCTGGTTTTGCCACTGCTCCAGCTGTATCATGGATGTCTGAATGTTCAGCTGGTACTGGTTCAGCAAGCGGTCAGTTTCCTCATATTCAGCTTCGATTTTGCGGAGCTCCTTGTCTATCTCATCTATTTGGCTTGAGAATTTTTGGGCTTCCTCCTTTGCAGATAAAACCGTCTTTGAGAGTTCAACGCGGCTTTTTTCCAACTCTGCCAGCTCTTGCTTCAATTTTTCCCTTTCTTGAAGAGCCTCCTCAACTTCAACCTCAACTTTCCGCATTTGCTGTTCAACCTTTGCGAGTTGGATTTTGGCGTTTTTGTAGCCAACCCTCAAAACATTATCAAACTGCGATTGGAGGGTTGAAATTTCCGTTTGCACTGTTCCAAGCTTTTGCCTTAAAGTGTTTATTTCCTCCGCCAGCTTTTCGCGTTTAACCTCCATTTCTTGGATATTTGCCGGGTCAACCTTCCGCCTCAAACTTGCCAATTCGCTTTGTAGCTTGCGTATCTCCTTTTGAAGCGTGCTTCTCTCAGCCCTATAAGTCCATATCTTAGCCCTTTCAGCCTCAATTTCGCCTAAGATACGCTTTATGTTAGCCTCTATCCTCCTAACATTTGATTTTGTTCTTTTTACGCTCCTTTTTACTCGGGCAATTTCCCTATCAAGAGTTGTTATGGCTTCTGATAAGCGGGCGATTTCAACACGGGTTCTGTCTATTTCCTCCTCGAGGGATGCTATGTCGCCTCCTCGTCTGGAGAGGTGCTGCTGCAAAGCCTTAACAGCCTCGTCTAGGCTTTTTATCGCCGCCTCGCTGGGTATTATGGCTGAAAAGTCTATGGGTGCACGGTAATAGCCGCTTTCCAATGCGCCGCCCGGTTCATAAAGGTCGCCGTTTACCGTGACCACGCGATAGCCTCGGCTTGAAAGTTCAAAGGCTGTCTTTTCCTCTGGAACAATTAGGGTGTCGCCAAATACAAAGTAGACGGCTGGCTCATACTGCTTTGCACATTTTATGAAGGAGAAAGCGGCACCATTGACGTTTCTGTCCTCTGGAACCTTGACTGGCTTTGCTGCTGAAACTGCCTCCAGCGGGATTATCTTTATCCTCCCAAGCTTCATTCTGCGTAGGGTTTCTGTGCATGTGAATGCCGCGTCAAAGTCCTTTACGACTAGGGCGTCCAGCCATCCCCCAGCCGCAACTTCAATTGCCTGCTGATAAGCCTTATCAATTTTGATTAAATTGCGTAGTCGCCCATAAACGCCTTGAATAACTCCTAATTCGCCGAGTTCTTCGATGCTTTTTAGGGCTTTTTCCTCTGCGGCAACAGTTTCTGCTAGTTCTCTCTGTGTTGCAAACTCCACAACGGCTTCGCGGGCTGATTCAGCAATTTTTCCGGCTTCTGCAATCTCCCGCTCTATAGCTTCCTTTTGAGCTATACGGCGCTCAAGCATCCGCTCCAAATTTTTGAGCTGAGCTTTCTGCTCCTTTTGAACTTTTATTAGTTCCGCCAGAGATTTTCCAAGCTCTCCTAGTGTTGAGGCAAATCTTTCCTTCCGTTCATTTAGGTCTCTGAGTCTTCTTTCACGGATTTTTATGGCTGTTTGGCTTTTGGCGTGTTCCGACCTTAAAAACGCCAATCGCTTATAGTCTTTGTCAAGTTGGAGTTCTATTTCGCGGATTCTTTTGCTGTTTTCGCCTATACTCTCCCAGAGTTGGGCGGCTTCCTGCGCGAGGGCATCGTGTTCCGCTTGTTTAGAGTTTATTTGGCTCATTATGCGTTCATACTCGCTTCTTAGCCGCCTAATTTTCAATCTATTTTCGCGGATTTCATCCCTTATGGACTGGTATTGTTGGAGACTGTTTCCCCTAACCTTCTTAAGCCCTTCAAGGCTTGTTTTTCCAGAGCTTATTTTTGTGGCAAGTTCCGTAAGCTTCGATTTCAGTTCGCCTATCTTCATTTGAACTCTGAAAACTTGCGAGCCGCCCTCCTCGACTATTTCTGAGCTTAGTTTTCGCCATTCGCCCTCAATTTCCTTTCGCTTTTGCCTGTATTGGTCGCGGAGTGCCCTAATTTTTTCCAGTCTGCTTTTAATTTTCTCCGCTTGAATGGAATCTCTCTTAATCTTTTCCTGTATCTGCACAATATCGTGGGAAAGTTTGACAGCCTCAAACTTTTTTATTTCATTTTTTAGGAAGTTGTAACGCAGTAGCTCGTTGCGTTCCCTCTCTAAGTCTTCAACTCGCCTTTGCACCTCGTCTATTCTTCCCATGGCAGTGCGTATTGAAATGTCTGCAGCCCTAAGCTTCTCCTCAGCCTCGGCTTTTTCAGCGTCGTATTGGGCTATCCCAACCAAGTCTTCGATTATTTTCCGCCTTTCCATCGGCGAAATGTCTGTTAGGCGGGTTATCGTGCCCTGTAATATTATGTTTTGGCTTGTGGAGCTTATTCCAGCCATTGACAAAATTTCCATTATGTGAACTCTTGAGATTCGCCTTCCATTAAGCCTATAAACAGACTGCCCATTTCTGTAAACTTCACGGGATATTGTGACGGTTGCCGTGTCAACGGGTATGCGTCCGTCAGAGTTGTCAAATTGTATGATAACCTTAGCCATTCTCGCTCTTTCAAGTCCAGCTTTTTCGGAGCCGTGAAAGATTAGTTTAGCCGCGTTTTCAGCTCTAAGCCTTTTAGTGCTTAATTCCCCTAGGGCAAACAAAACAGCGTCAACAACATTTGTTTTCCCACTCCCGTTTGGACCCGTTATGGCTGTGAACCCTTTATCTAGGACTATTTTTGCTGTATGTCCGAAGGATTTGAAACCTTTAATCTCAATTTTTTTGATATAGGGCATTAAGCTGGGACCCTCACCTCGAGGCGGAAACCGTGAGCATCTGTTTTAGAGTGATTTTCTTTATTGTTTCGCTATAAAAGTGTTGCATTCTCCATGTTTTAACGGTTATGCACTTTTTAACGCTACTTTTTGAGCTTAGAACCATATTTTGTAGCCATTTTCTTGACAAAATCCTTAAGGTGCTCATCTTCGCCGTAAACAAGCAAGCATCCGTCACTTTGTACCTTAAATGATAGGTTTAATTCGTTAGCCAAAGTCTTCAAAGCTTCAACTGGCATGTCTTCAGAAGGTTTAATGCGGATCCATCGCTGTTCTCTTGGCAGTCCGGGAACAAAGCGGGTTTCCTCCTCTCCCCCTTCTTCGAAAATTTTCCTGCTTGCCTCTTTAAGCTTTTTAACCCATCCTTCAACGTACTTGTCTCCGAACTTCTGTCCTTCTGAAATGAGGTAAGCCTCAATATTGTTTAGGTATTCCTCGATTTTTTGGCTTGTTTCAAGGCGGGTTGGGTCAGCCTTCAAAACATTGATTAGAGTTCGCGCATACCTTAAATCATTTAGGATGTTTGCTGGAACTGTGGCGCCCTTCTTCTTCAGGTCTGTAACCATTTCTTCTAAAACTTTCCAAACAGCTAAATAGCCCAATATTCCACCAGCCTTAAATTCTGTTTGGCGCTATAAAAAGCGTTATTTTAACAAAGCATGATTGAGGAGTTTCGGCTAGACCCTTCTTCCTCTTCTTCCACCCGGTCTTCTTGTGCCGTCATGCGGTATGGGTGTAACTTCCTCTATTCTGCCTATGCGGAATCCGGCTCTGGCTAGGGCTCTTATGGCGGCTTGGGCTCCTGGTCCTGGTGTTCTTGGACCTGGTCCACCCGGTGCTCTAACTTTTATGTGGATGGCTGTTATTCCCTTGTCTTTGGCTATTTCTGCCGCTGCAGCTGCTGCTCTCATGGCTGCGTATGGTGAAGACTCTAGCCTGTCGGCTTTTACAAACATTCCGCCTGAAGTGCGTGCAATAGTTTCTGCTCCTGAAAGGTCTGTTATGTGGACTATTGTGTTGTTGTAGGAGCTGTATATGTGAACTACGCCCCATTTCTCAGTCTTTTTTGCCGTGGTCGTGGCTGTTCCGCTTGTGCCGCTAGCTCCGCTGCCGCCGCCACTGCCACTGCCAGTACTCATTTTATTCTTCACCCCTCTCCCTTTCAGTCTTCTTTCCAGCCTGCGTTGTAGCAGCAACAGCTATCATTTGGCGGATTGGGTGGCTTGGGTTTGCGAGGGGACTATCTGGCGCGTAGGCGATTTTATCCTCTTCTTCCCTTGTGACAAGGTAGCTTGGCACTGTTACGCGTTGGTCGCCTATGATTATGTGTCCATGAGTTATGAGTTGCCTAGCCTGATAAATTGATTTGGCTAGTCCTTTTCTGAAGACTATTGTTTGGAGACGCCTTTCAAGGATATCCTCAACTGTTAGGTCTAAGACGTCGTCTAAAACGGCTGTTTCATGGATTATTCCAAGCTTTTTTAAGCGTGTTAGGAGTTCCTCCTCCATTTTCCTCCTTTCCTCTGGCGCCTTTCCGATGAGGCTGCGGGCTATGCCCCTAAATTTTGAGAGCATTGTCTTGTGGCGCCATAATTCGCGTTTATTCCGTAAGCCATACTGTCCCAAAAGTTTGAGTTCTTCTTGTAGAACGTCTGTTCTCCATGGAAAACGCGGGGTCTCATATTTCTTTTTCTGCTTTTTAGGGTCTCCCATGGTTACTTGCCACCGCCGCCTCCGGCTTTCGCGGCAGCCTTCTTTTTAACCCCAACAGCTTTGCCAGTCCTCCCCGTCGTCCGCGTTCTTTGTCCTCTAACCTTTAATCCATAAGCGTGTCTATACCCACGCCAAGACTTCAACTCCTTCATTCTTTCAATATCCATTTTCGTTCTTAGGATGAGGTCGGCATTTATTAGGTGCATGTCTTTCCCAGTTTCCAAATCCTTCCGCCTGTTCAAAAGCCAGCTTGGCAGTCCATATTTTGTTGGCTCTTTGATTATTTCCTCTACTTTTTCCACTTCGGCTTCTGTTAGGAATCCAGCCCTCATGTTTGGGTCTATTCCAGCCTTTTTTAGTATGGCGTTGGCTAGGTTTAGGCTTATGCCCTTAATCTTTCTTAGGGCGTATGGCACCTTCAGAGTGCCATCTATGTCTGTGTCTGTTATTCTTAGTATGTGGCGGAATTCTCTGGCTGTTTGGCTTGCCATTTGATGCATCCATTCCCTTGTTTGCAAACTAGAAGTAAGTCATATTTTATTTAAACTTTCCTAGTCCAGTCCTGACAGAAAAACGCTTAACAAGGCGTTTGGAAAGCATTTTAAACCCGGGGCTTGAGAAGTGAGCGGCACAGTGTTGGAAGATGCTGTTTCGGAAGCCTTCCGCAAGAGGGGCTTTATAGTTTTTACGAGGCAGAATCATTGTGACGTTTTGGCTGTCAAGCCCGATATGAGTTTGGCTTACTTGGTGGAATGTAAGGATTATGCTTTATCCCGAAAACAGCAGGTTTTAGCCGTTAGAGAGCTTAACCGCAACTATACGCATGCCCTTGAGCTACTTATTAGGCAACGTTTATTTCCAGAAAAAATAGTGAAGGTTCTTGTTGCTAGGAGTTTTGCTTATCAAGCGAAGGGTATATTGCAGTACACACCTGAAAAGTTTATAGCACATATTTCCACTTAACAAGGGGCTTCAACAAACATAAAAGTATCATGCTTTCTCAATTATTTTTGACAATTTTCGCAAACAAAGGTTTTTCTGTTGATTGGTTTTTGCATATAGAATTTAATTGGGTGTCCACAAACTCTGCAAAATCCGCTGAATCTGTTGTAGACGTAGAGGAGATCTCTGATGCTTCTTCCTTGCATTTTTAAGTCTAGGAATTCTTTGCTTAATTGCTCTGTGAAGTTAATAATCTTTTCAATCTCTTCTTGAGTTAGGTCTGCAACTTTCCTTTCTGGATTTACTTTTGCTCTGAAGAGAATTTCGTTCCTTAAAATGTTGCCCACGCCGGCTATGACTGACTGGTCTAATAAAGCAGCGCCAATTTTCTGGTCTGGAAATTTTGTTATGTTCTTTATTGCCTTTGTTTTGTCCCATTCACTGCTTAGGGGGTCTGGTCCAAGCTCTTTCTTTAATCTTTCAAGGATTTTGTCTTTATTGTCTATTTCAACGATGGGTGCGTTGTAAACAACAAGTTTCTGAAGGTCTCCTGTGATCATAAGCCTTACTCGTTCTTCTGGCTTAAGTAGTGGTTCGCTGATTTTATGGATGTGTATGGCTCCAAACATCATCAGATGAAGCCTTATGGCTATTTTATCAAAGAATAGGAGGATGTTCTTGCCCAGCGAATCCGCCTTAAGGAATCTTTTCCCGACCAGTTTTTCGATAGGGATGAAAACCTTTTTGGATCTTGCATAGATTTTCCTAACAGTTTCTTCTCGAAATCTGTTAGTGATTCTAATCGCATAAGCTTTGGCTGAAGGACCCTCAACCACATGCAAAAGGATGCCTTTTCAAAATTTTAAGCGTATGGTTTTGTTGCCATGAAGTTTGACATTCTGGAATTGAAATGATGCGGAAAGATTAACTTGTACCGCTTTATAATAAGTCATAAATCGTAATATAGGTTAAATCTTTTAAGCAGAACACCCTATAACAGAGAGCTGTGGAAGGTTGAGTCTGGATGGTTGGGAGTGGGGAAGAGGAGAAGATTAGGCGTATATTGACGGATCCTAGGCTTTCGGCTATTAAGGCTATGTTGGAGAAGGACCATGCTATTGACTGCATTTTCCTCTTGTATATGGGGCGTGGTAAGTGGAAGGAAGCCAAAGAGTTTATGAGGGCTAATGGTTTGACGCTTAGTGATGGCACTTTTAGGGCTAGGATGATTGAGATCGAAGAGCTTGGCTTAGCCAAAAGCGAGCGCATCGACCCATTGAAGAAAAAGTATGAGAAGACGGAGTTTGGCGATAAGGTGGCGAGGCTTCTCCTGGAGTTCTTTGAAAAGCTTGAGAAGTAAGGCTTCTCTTCGGCTTTGCTGTTCAGTAGGTTTCGATTTGGAGGTTTAGTATTCTAGAGAAGTGTTCTGTGTTGCGTGTTACTAATGTTAGTTTGTAATGGGTTGCTGTGGCTGCTATAATGGTGTCTGAGAAGCTTATGGCTTGTCCGTTTCTGGCTAACTTGGCGTCTATTTCTGCTGCTGTTTTTGCAACTTCGTATGTGTATGGTAAGATTTCGAATCTTATAAGCTCTGCTTCGGCTTTTTCAAGTTTGTTTTTAAGCAGTTTTTCGTCATGGCTGAAGAGGTAGTAGATTCCCCTTAGGTATTCGTGGACTGTTATTATGGATATGGCTTTGAACACTCCTTGCTCGTCTATTTCTTCTGCCTTTTTTACTGCGCCTTTATCGCCCCTTACAAGGTCTATTAGGAATGTTGTGTCAAATATTTTCAATGGTGACACCGTGCTATTCTAGTAGTTTTCTTCTTTTTTCTTCATCGGCTTTTCTCTGGGGTTCGAAGGCTTTTAGAACTTTTTCCCAGTCTTCTTCGCTTATGGTTTTTGAACATGCTATGTCGCTTATTCTCATTCCCTTTTTAATTGATCTGCGTATGACATCGCTGAAGCTTTCGTTTGGGAGTTTTGCTTTTAGGAGCAGTTCATACACATCGTCTGACACAGCTATTGTTTTTGCCACTCTAATTTCACCTCATATTCATATGCATACAAATAATATAAGAATTTTGCTATTTTGCAACGGCTTAATTATTTAATTTTGCGACGAGGATGAACTGCAAAATTGAAAGCCCTCACCTAGTTTTTGTGGAAAATGGCTTTTGACGAGTTTTTATTTTTCTCTATCCCCTTCTTCTCTAGCCATTTTTGCGCTCACAAAACAGCCGCAAAACATTAACCTTCTATAGATTTTGGACACCCTCCTTTCTAGTTTCATGTGTTTCGGTTGTGTTTTTAGCCAATAGTGTCTAGTTCTCTCTAGGTTTTTGTGGTTTGGTTTTGTTGTTTTGTCTTACAAATGGATAATATGGTGTATTAAGTCGTAAGATTTAAATTCTAAGTCTTCCCCTAACATACACGATAACAAAAAGGGAGGGATTAGAAAGAAAATGAAAATACTAAAGAACAAGAAAGCCCTAAGCCCCGTAGTAGCATCCATCATACTCATAGCCGTAACAGTCGCCGTCAGCCTCGCAGTAGCCATATGGATGGGAGCACTTACAACAGGATTCATGGCAACAGAACAACTAAGCTTTATCGACTGCCAATACGCCAACAATCTCAGCCACGTTAATATAACGCTCAAAAACACGGGATCCGGCTCATTAACAATAAGCAAAATCCTGATAAACGGATACTTAAATAGCTCAGGCCTAGGATGGACTGTTGTAGTTGGCGCTGATGCAACACTTACACCAAATGAAGTGGTTGTCATAAAGGTATTGGCATCCGGATATCCAAAGGCAGCAGGAATTGTCGAAACCAACGGAAATAAAACATTTGATAGAGGCGCAAACTATGCATTTACAGTGATAACGTCTAAAAACAACCAGTTCGGACCATACACAAAGGCTGCTTCGCCATAAAATTTCCTTTGCCTTGTTGGGATTGGGGGTAGGGTGTTAGCCAATCCGAAAATTTCCCCTTCTCTATTGTTCCCGTGTTGGAGGTGTAAAATCGTATGGTAGTGGAATTGAAGGAGTATGCTTCGGCTGAAGACATAGCCGAAACCTTGGAAAAGCAGATCGCCGAAACTAAGAGCACTTTGGGCGAGTACCTACGCCGCTTAGATGAGATTAGGGCTTTGGCTGAAAAGTCTAAGAAAATCCGCGAAGTGGTTATGAAGTTGGCTGGGAAGAAGGCGGCTGCCGAAAGCCTAGGCGAAATAACAGTTGGAAGCCTAAGCATAGTGCTGGATGCAAACCCCTTCCATGAACTGACAGCCATTGAGCAGGTGGTTCGCAGCTATCAGGAGAGGCTTTTGGTTTTGCAGAAAGCCAGAGAAGCCCTAAAATGGCTTGACCAGCTTGGCGACACTGAAGGCTTAAAATACATTGTTGTTGAAAACGACGGCGTTCCAGAGCGCATCCTATTCAAGATAACATAGCCTATTCCCTCCTCTTTCAAGTGGTGGAAAATGGTGGAAGAAGACGTATACGCAATTGCACTACAAAATGCCCTAAACGAGATGCGGAACACTTGCCCAGACATACAGCACGCCTTCATCTTCAAAGAAACAGGCGAAATAATCGCTGGAGACGCTGAAACTCCACAAAAGGTCATGGTTCGAGTTTTGGACGCCTTCAATGGCATCTTTAACAGGGCTAAAGCCATAGGAGGAATTGAGGCTATAACCCTAAAATGTGGCGGCGGCACTGTGGCACTCCACAGTTTCGGCGAGCATAACCTTGTCATGGTTACATCCGCAACTGCAGACTTAAACTACATAAAAACTTTAACCCGCATCCTAATCCCAACAGTTCTTAGGTTGCTGGAGAAAATCAGCCCTACCCCCCTCAAAAACATACTAGTCCAGCAAACACCGCCAACCCCCACACCAACACCAACATTTAGCGAACCTGAAACCATGACAGTTGGCGAAGTTCTAGAGGGGGAGGTTGCCGAAGAGCCAAAGGAGCCAATTATAGAAAAGCCGAGGGAAGAGGAAATTAAGGCTGAAGTGCCATCCCTCGAAGTGCCAGCAACCCAACTAATAGTGGAAAATATTGGAGGCTTACTGGTGCCATCAGACACCGTCCGCATAGACAACGAAACCCTAACCCAATGGGAAGAAATGTTTGAAGGCAAGAAAGTGGAATACGTTGAAATAGAAACCTTCGACGGAAAAACAACAAAATGCAAGGTCAAACCGATAAAGGACTCAAAATACCTTGGCAAGGGAGTTGTGCAAATCCCAGAAAAAATGCAGCTAACCCTAGAAATAAAGAAGGGCGAACTTGTCAGGGTTAGACCCATAATAGAGTAAAATGGAGGAAAAACCATGACAAAGAAGAAGAAAGCTTTGGAAGAGACAGCAACCGCCGAGGCGCTAACCCATCCAATAGCCATAGAAACAGCCACACCAGAAGACCTAAAAACCCTCCTAGAAGAGATTAGGGGCTACGACGGCGTTATAGGTTATATAATGCGAAACGCCACATCAGCCACAATAGACCTAAAAGACCCAACAAAACTAATAGAATACGCCATCCTCTCCTCATCAGCCCTAGACGCCGCAGAAGAACTATCAGAACTTTTCAACCTGGGAAACTTCGAAAACATCCTCGTAGAAGGAAAAGACATTAAAATCCTCTCATTAAAAATAGGCGAAAACAGAGTAAGCATTTTTCTCGATAAAAAAGCCGACATAGAAAAACCCCTCAAAAACTCCACACGTTTTAAAGGGGCTTTTAGGGCTTAATCCCTCATTTTCAAATTTAACTTCCCTTTTTCAGAACCCTTAAATTTCTCTACACAACTATTTCTATTGGGAGAAAGGCTCTTTTAAGCCTCCAAAAGGAGGCAAATTATTGAACCCAAAGCCAACAAGCGGTAAGAGACACAGCGGTAAACATCGAGGAAGCCTAGACATAATTGCAGACATTCTAGAGGCTTCAAAGGTGAAAGCGAGAAAAACATATCTCATGTACCGCTGCAACCTAAGCTTCAAACAACTGGAAAACTACTTGAACCTTCTCCTAAAAAGGGGACTCATAAGCACTGTTGAAGACAACGATAACAATGCAAGCCTGTTCAAGATTACGGAGAAAGGCGAATACTTCCTAGAAACCTATAGGGGCTTACAGGGACTTATGAAGTAAAGTTTTTAGGAAGATTTCGCTAAGCCTCACCCTTTCGCCACCTTCATCCACAACTAAAAATTCATATTTGATTAGAAATTCTAATGCTTTCTTAAAGGCTCGGCGGCTAAGTCCCGTTTTCTGCCTTATCTCCTCTGCTAAGTGCCATTCACCATCCTCCAGCAGCTCAAGAATTTTTGCAATAGACGTTTTCGTTGAATGTGTCCCCCACCGTACTTGCAATTTTGCCAGACTTTGTTTAAATGCCTTCTGAAGTTTTCTTTTAGAAATATTTTCCAGAACAAAAACCCGGAGTTAGCCGCCAATCTGCTTTCTTAAAACCTCCTCAACCTTTTCAAGGGCCTCTTTAAGCTTTTCTGGGCGTGTACCTCCACCCTGGGCAAAGTTTGGTCTTCCACCGCCCCCACCGCCTATTATTGCCGAGGCTTCTCGGACTATTTCAGCCGCGTCCACACCCTTCTCGACAGCCTTCCTCCCAGCCATAACCATTAACCGTGCAGTCTTACCATCAGAACCATAAAACAAAGCGACAGCCGCATCATCCTTCATTATTATTTCGTTGGCTGTCTGAACCATCACATCAACGTTCAACTCGTCCTTAAAATCGCGGATCACAAGCCTAACGCCGCCAATTTCGCGAACCGCCTCAACACCTTTTTCGGCTCCAACACCCACAACAGCCTGTTTAGCCAGTTTCTCGACGAGCTTTTTTCTCTCCGCCTTCACCTCCTTCAGTTCCTTAACAAGCCTTTCAGCGGTTTTGTCCAGCTTTTCTAATGGGGCATTTAGGATTTCTGAAACCCGCCAAAGAAGCTCCTCACTCTTCTGCACAGCCCTTAAGGCTTGGATTCCGACGGCATAAACAAGCCTCTCAACACCATCTTGGATTCTCTCTGAACGGATGATTTTTATAAAGCCTATTTCGCCAGTGTTCCGAACATGGGTTCCAGCGCATGCCTCAACATCCCAGTCTCCAACCTTCACAACACGAATTTCCTTGCCCGGAACAGCCCCGCCCTGGTAAAGCCTAAAACCGTATTGGCTCTCGGCTTCTGACCTTGGAAGCCACATGGTCTCAACGGGTATGCCCCTAAAAACAGCCTCGTTGGCTAAAGCCTCTATTTTCTGCACTTCATCCCTTGATAACCTACGATAATGAGTGATGTCAAGTCTTGAACTTTCAACACCCTTTTGTGTTCCGAACTGCCAAACATGCTGCCCCAAAACGCGTCTTGCCGCACCATTAACGATGTGGGTGGCTGTGTGCGCCTTCATGAGGGCATACCGCCTATCCCAGTTGATGACACCTTTAACAGTGGCACCTTCTCTGGGAGCCTTCTTGCCGTCAATCTTGTGGATGATAACTTTGCCAACCTTCTGTACGTCTAAAACTTCAGTCTTGCCATCGTCAAAAATCAGCCAACCAATATCTGATGGTTGCCCACCACCCTCCGGGTAGAAGCATGTCTTGTCAAGAACGACGTATTCGCCGCCGACAACCCTTAAAACCTTAGCCTCAAACTCCCGCATATACTGGTCCTCATAGTAGAGCGCTTCTGTTTCTGGAAGACCAGCCACTTTATCCCTAAGCCACTTTTCAGCTTTAGCCTCCTCTTCGGTCGGCTTCTGGATTTGCATGTGCCTCTCAGCAACCAAAGCATAGAAGTTCTCCGGGACAGGTGCCTCCAAACCCTCGCTTTCAGCCACCTCTTTAACAATTTCTGGCGGGACACCATGCGAGTCATAAAGCTCAATCATAGTTTCAACTGGAACATACGCCACGCCCTTAGCCTTAAACTCGCCGGCAAGCCTCCTTATTAAGCGCTCGCCCCTAGTGATGGTCTCCTTATACTTCTCCTCCTCAACCGCCAAAATCTCCATTATTTCGTCGCGCATCTCCATGAGATGCGGATAATCCATAGACCAATAATTGATCTGCAAATCAAAAATGTCATAAAGCCTATCCGGGATGCCCATCATCCTTAGTAGGCGGTAGATTCTGCGAAACAGAAGCCTAGCCAAATAGCCCTCCTGAACATTGGATGGCACAACACCCTCAGAGAGGATGAAGGTTAGGCATTTTGTGTGGTCTGTAACCGCAAAGGCGTTCTCAACTGGAAGCAAAACCTCATCCAGCTTTTTGGCGTCAACGCCAACGGCTTCGGCTATTTTACGCCTAGCCTCAACCCTACCAACATTCTTGTCTAGGCTCATTAGGGCTGAAAACTTTGCAACCCCCGCCAACAAATCATAATCAACGTTTACCCCAGCCATTTTGAAGACTTTATCGAGCAACTCGCCATATATGGCGTGGAAGGCGCTCACCGAGCCCTGCGAAAGCCAAGCGTACCTGTCCAACCCGTAACCAGTGTCAACTGTGCGTATGGGCAACCTAACAAACTGGTTGCCAACAACCTTAAACTGCATAAAAACTAGTGTGGCAACCTCCAAACCACGAACAATGCATTCTAGGCATGGACCGGCATTTCCGCCTCCAGACCAAACCTCCTCTTTGTAGGTTACCTCCTCTGGTTTTACGCCCAAATCCCGTATGAACTCGTCATGATAGCGGACCGTCTGGTCCTTCCAGTAAACCTCCCTGTCGGGATAGTTGAAGGCGTGATGCCCACCCATCTCAAAAATTGTCACGTACTTGCCGAAGGTTGGACCGGTGTTGGTTATGTCCACAAGGCGGATGCAAGGCTGGGCAACAACAAGCGGATTTGCCGGTGGTGGAGCAATCCCCTCTGTGACGTAGGGTTGGAAGTCAATTATGCTTGCATGCGTCAAGTATATGTCGTCCCGCCACCTAGCCACAACAGGGTAGGGCTTTATCCTCGTGTGCCCCCGCTTTTCGAAAAAGGATAGGAAAAATTCCCGCATCTCGCGTAGGTTGTAGCTCCGCTTTGTCGGCGGGTTCCCAATAAAAGTGTAGTGGGCGCATCCTTCTGGTCTGGCTTCCCCGCATGTTTCTTGTTCAGAGTTTAAGGTCCAATAGTATGTGCCGCATTTTGGGCAGAGTTTCCTAACATAGCCCTTTTCCTTGAAGAATGGGAGGGCGTACTCCTCGGCTGGAAATCTTTCCAACATAGACGCCTCAGACAACCCTTTTAGGCGGTTTCCATTGGATTAACTTGAATCTCCCATTTAAACTATTTTGCTATCCGAGTTTTAAGCCCAGAAGGAAGCCAGCTATGAAGCTTCCAGTGAAGGGCAGCAAAGCCACCACATGGGTTAGCCATGATATGGCGAAGCCAGCCCACCCTAAAAAGTCGCTTATAGCCTTAAACAATGCGTCATAGTTTATGCTTACGTTTATGATTCTCTTCATGCCCAAATAAAGGAGAACAACAATAAACAAGCCTATTAAGAGCAGTATGAGCTTGCTCAACTTTTTAAGGGTGAAGCCCAAAATGAAGCCACCTATCCCGCCGACGCCGAGCTGAAAAATTATTGATGGGAAAATCTCGCTCATTTAGTGGGCTTCTCCAGGTTTTCTGCTAACTGTTAAATTTATCGCTTTACTTTATAAAAACCTTCTACATTATCTTAGCGTTAAGTGGAGGTGGATGGGCTGGAACTACTTGAAATATACATGTTAAATTTGGCTTTAACCTTGGGCATGTTTGTCGTTTTGATTTTTAGGGCTTGGATTGAGCTTAAAAACTATAAGCTAATGTGGAAGGAGCTGGAGTGGAGGCAAACTTATCAGGCTGTGGGGCGCATACTTAAGGCTGAGAAGGAAATATTCTCAAGAGTTGAAGGCGGAGAAGAGCTCTATAGGCTGTTGTGCGAAATTTTCAAGGTTAAAGAAGACTAGAAAACAACAGATGCCTTTCAAGGATAATGCCAACCGTCAATCAACTCTCCAACGGATGCATGGCGCTTTTCCATTCCGTAGCGGATGGAAGGCTTTGTTAGATGCCTCTGGGAACGGGGTGAAGTGATATATAATCCTCTCTGGACTTCACGCTTAACTTTAACCGCAACCTTCTCCAGACCAGTGTAGCGTCTTCCACATTTTTCACACTTGAAGCCTTTACCCTTCCCCATAGATTTCAAACGTTTACCACAATGCGGGCAAAGCGGGTTCCGGTAAACAATTTTCGGTGCAAGCCTCAACACTCGCAGTTTTTCAAGGTTAATTGTTAATGGACGGTTTTTGGATGGTGGCCGGACGCCGCCATAAACCTCCACAAAGTCGCCAACCATAAGTTTACTCGCCACTTTTCTTAAAGCGCCGGTAGGCTCATATGCAGCACAGTCAATGCAAGCAGTTTCGTCTTTAATTTGGAAAATAACATGCCTCCTTGGAATTATCCGCGGGGCTGTGGCAACAGCCCCTCTCGCTATGACTGGGTGGTATGGTTTTACCTCGCTTAATGTTTTGACCCGTTTTAAGTGAGAGTCAGTTCCATGATTTGTGCGGAATATCACCCAACGCTCCACAGGCTCGAGGGGTTTAACCATTTCGAAAGCCTTCTTGACAATTTCTGGGGTTTCGCCCCTTATACCGAAGAGTATGGGGTCTGGTCCTCTGGGTGTTATTAGAATTCTGCCAGTTTCCGGGTCGATATTGTTGAATGTGTAGGGGGTTGTCGCCTTATCCATTTCAAAAACAGAAGCCACATCTATCTTCCTTTTCAAGCCATAATTTTCCGGAACGCGATATGCAATAACTTCGAAGGTGTGGTCTCCAGAGAGGTTTTCGCCTACAGCGGCTAAACCGCCAATTATTCCGCGTCCACTTTTGAAGCCTAATGCTTCAGCTCTAAAACGCTTTAGGATTTTTAGGGCTGTTTTCATGTTCACAATGCCTGTTATGGCGTTTTTCGCAAAGGCTTTAACCTCCCCTGGAATTTTCGCCTTCTGGAAGAAGACTATTCCGGGCTCTGTGCCTTTGTATTTTAGGTCGGAGTTTTCCTCAACTGTTTCTATGACTGTTTCCTTAACCATGTTAATGAGGCTTTCTTCGCATTTTATTCTTAGGCAGAGGGCTCCATTGCCCCTTGTTTTCCATGGAACGTTTGGGTTTAGCCTAACAAGGTTCGGATAGTCTAAGAATTTTACGCCTAATTTTTGCAGTTTCTCCACTAAGAGTGCTGCAATGTAGGTGGTGCATCCTTTCCTCGGAGAGTCTGTGTCGTCGAAGCCTATATGCATATGCTGGAGAGTCATTCACCCGCCTACAAGCATTACCTCTATGAAGGCTTAAAAATGGTGTGCTTGAGCTTTGAAAATAAAAGGAAGGAGAGTTAGGCTATTTTGCTGATTCTTCAACTATTATCATTGTCAGGGTTGACCTAACCTTGTCCAATCTTCGGATGCGCCAAGTGACAATCTCTTTAAGCTTGTCCATGGTCTCCGCACTGACTTTTGCAATTATGTCGTAGACGCCGTAGACAGAATGCGCCTCTTCGACGCCTTCAATTTTTCTAAGGTCTTTTAGGACGTCTGCCTCTGAGCCTATTTCCGTGTTGATTAGGACAAATGCTTTTGGCATTTAAACCTCCTCGTAATATTGTCTATCCCCCAATCCATTAAAATATTTTGTTGTTAGAAATGGGGGACGTGGCAACTTAAGTGGACAAAAATGGTAATAATTCCTCTTTTTAATTAAGGTGAGGTTTTTAGCCTTCTTTAGCATTACTCAGAGGAAATACCGGGTTGAGAGGTTTCTGCATCAGAGCTGTTTTGCTCAAAATTACCTTTAAATTTATTAAAAGCAGATAAAATAAACAGAAAAGATCAGATGCCGTAAAACGAATAAACATCATTTTTCAGCTTAAGTTGCCACGTCCAGAAATGGGCAGTTTAGCGGACTGTTTTGAAAATGTTATTATCCCTAATATGTGATATTAGCTGTTAGGTTCAAGGTATGAGTGCTGAAAGTGTTGGGGGCGAAGGCATTACCAGCCGTGAAATGCGGGCCATAGAGTTGAACGCCGAATATTTTGGGATTTCACTGCTTCAGCTCATGGAAAATGCTGGGAGAAACGTAGCCCAGGAAATAGCCAGAAGATTCACACCAGAAAAGAAAGTGGCAATTTTCTGTGGTTTAGGCGGCAACGGTGGAGACGGCTTTGTTGCTGCAAGGCACTTGTCCGCCCTAGGCTTTAAAGTAACCGTTATCTTAGCTGGAAAAGCGAAGGAAATCTCCCATAAAGCGGCTTTGGAGAACTGGAAGGCTCTGCAATTCCTGAGGGAAAGCGTCACCATCCACGAGGTTTACGACAGCGCCCAGATGCCAAACATAGAGGCAGACGTGATTGTGGACGCACTGCTCGGAACAGGCACAAAGGGGAGATTGAAACCGCCAATACAGCAGCTTGTTGAGAAAATTAACTTGTTAAACGCCTTCAAAGTGGCTGTTGACGTGCCAACGGGCATAGACTCGGACACTGGAGAAGTTTTAGGAACAGCCGTAAAGGCAAATTTGACGATAACCTTTTACAAGGTTAAGGCGGGCTTGGAGAAAGCCAAAGACTATGTTGGCGAACTGCTGGTTAAGGATATAGGCTTGCCAAAAGAGCTGGAAAACTATGCTGGACCCGGAGACGTCAGCCTCGTCCTTAAAACGCGTGCTCCAGAGTCTCATAAGGGAGATTTTGGCAAACTGCTTGTGGTTGGTGGAAGCGAAACCTTCTCAGGCGCCCCAGCCCTTGTGGCGCTTGCAGCCCTAAGAACTGGAGTTGATTTAGCTTATGTTGCAGCGCCAAGCAAAACAGCCCACGACATCGCCTCCATGATGCCAGACCTTATAACGGTAAAGCTTGACGGAGACCACTTGAATTTGGGAAACATCCCAGCCCTAAAAACTCTTGTGGAGAAAGCTGATGCTATTGTTATCGGACCCGGATTGGGGCTCCACACTGAAACAAAGGACGCTGTCAAAGCCTTACTGGAGGTTGTTGAAGGCGATGGCAAACCACTTTTGTTGGATGCCGACGGCTTGAAGGCTTTCGCGGAATTCAAAAGAAGGCTTAAGGTGCCAGCAGTGCTCACACCCCATGCTGGAGAATACGCCATACTCGCTGGAAAGGGGCTGCCCAAAAACCTAAAGGAGAAAACCCTAGAAGTGCAGAAGACAGCCGCAGAGCTGGACGCAGTTCTGCTTCTTAAAGGCGCAATAGACATAATCGCAGACGAAAAACGCTTCAAACTCAATTTTACTGGTAACCCAGGCATGACTGTTGGCGGAACTGGAGACGTGCTTTCAGGAATTGTGGGCGCTTTCTTGGCGCAAGGCGCAGACCCCTTCGAGGCGGCTGTTGCCGGAGCCTTTGTTAATGGTGCAGCCGGAGACTTTGTTTTTGAGGAGAAGGGCTACCACATGGTGGCTTCAGACCTCCTAAAATGGATTCCGAAGGTTTTGGACAACCCAATGAGCCACTTGAAGGTGCAAAAGCCTAGTGCGGCAAAAACCAATTAGAATAGTTGTCTACCATGCCGGGCAATGCGACCCCAAAAAATGCACAGCCCTAAAACTTAAACGCCACGGGCTAATACAGCTTGTGCGCCAAATAAAACACCTGCCAAAAAGAGCAGTCGTCCTAAACCCATACTCGAAAAGGGCTTTCTCACCAGCAGACAAAGAGCGCATAGCAAATTTTGGCTTGGCAGCCCTAGACTTCAGCTGGGAACACGCAGAAAAACCCCTACTAAAAAATGTAAGGGGCACGTCACGGTGCCTACCATACCTAATCGCCGGAAACCCAGTTAATTTTGGCTACCCCACAAAGCTTAGCACAGCTGAAGCCCTAGCAGCAGCCCTATACATAGCAGGATACCGCCAAGAAGCCCTTAGGCTTCTGTCCATATTCAAGTGGGGACACACCTTCCTAGAACTGAACAAAGAGATGCTCGAAAGCTATGCGAAAGCAAAAAACAGCAGCGAAATAGTGGAAATGCAAAAACAATGGATAAAACAGCCTAAAGCGCTTTAGACTTTTTCCATGGTCATAGTTTCAGGATTTTCCAAAAACTCCTTGATGGTGGCTAGGAATTTTGCCGCCGGTGCGCCGTCAACAACCCTATGGTCGAAAACTAGGGTTAGATAGCCAACCTTCCACGGTTCCACACGCCCATCCTCTTTTATGTGTGGTTCAGTTTCTATGCTTCCAACAGCCAGTATCGCCGGGTCTGGCGGATTAATTATTGGCGTAAAATATTGTATTCCCAGTGCTCCAAGATTCGTCACAGTAAAGCTGTGGTTTGACTGTTCTTCAAGGGTTATTTCGCCCCTTAAACCCCTCTCCTGAAAAGTGTTAATCTGCATTGTTATCTCTTGGATGGATAGCTTATCCGCACCTTTTATGACTGGTGCCATTAAGCCCTTAGGCGTGTCCACAGCCACAGCAATATTGACCTCATCATGATAAACGAGTTCTCCGCCCTCCAGTGTCACGTTTAGGTTCTTGTGCTTTTGGAGGGCTAGGGCAACAGCCTTAACAGCATAAGCCGTAAAAGAACCGCCAGTCTTCTCCCTATGCTTGACAAGCTTTTCTGCGGCAAATTTTGTTGTTAGGGCGACCGGCAAAGCCTCATGGAAACCAGCACTAAGCCTCTGTGTAATGGCTTTTCTTATGCCAGCGAAGGGCACTCTGCGCTTAACAGCCTCAACCTCGGTCTTCACCTCAATTTCTGGAATGGTGATGCTCCGTTCTCGGGCTGCCAGCATAACATCCTCTTTCGTTATTCGCCCATCCGGACCAGTGCCCCTAATCTCGTGTAGGGGTATGCCAAGCTGGGCTGCCAGCTTCCTGGCTAGTGGGGAAGCCTTCACCTCAACAGCCACTTTTGGCGCTTTCTCCTCTTCGCTTTCGATTTGGCATATAGGCTGCCCAACTTTAACAACTTCGCCAGCCTTGCACAATATTTTTGCCATTCGCCCACTGTAGGGTGAGCGCACCTCAAAAGTGGTTTTCTCACCCTCAGCTATTGCTATAACCTCATCCACTTGAACCATGTCGCCTTCCCGTTTTAGCCATTCGGCGATTATGCCCTCAGTCATTACTGGGTCTACTCTTGGAAAAACAACGAAGGGCATTAGCTCACCATCCTCCTAGCCGCCTCGCATATCTTGTCGGCATTAACCAAATACTGGTTTTCTAGTGGTTGGGCAAAGGGTACCGGAAGGTCTGGCGAATTAACCCGGACTGGCGGTGTGTCTAAATAGTCGAAGGCTTCCTCCACAACGCGGCTTATTATTTCGGCTGAAATCCCACCAGTCTTTGTGCTGTCATCTGCAACCAGAAGCCTATTCGTCTTCTTAACTGAATTCACCAATGTTTTCACATCCATGGGATTGAGTGTCATTAAATCCACAACCTCAGCGTCTATGCCTTCGGCTGTAAGCCTATCCGCAGCGGCTAAAGCCTCCCTAACAGTTCTGGAGAAAGCCACAATCGTCAAATCTGAACCCTCCCTCTTTACATCAGCCCGCCCAATCGGAACAAGGTATTCGCCTTCCGGCACTGGACCCTTCCAACTGTAAAGCACGCCAGACTCCACAAACAGCACTGGGTCGTCGCCCCTTATGGCGGATTTCAACAAGCCCTTAGCGTCTTTCGGAGTTCCGGGAAGCACCACTTTCAATCCTGGAACGTTTAGGAACCATGAAGCCAAGAACTGGCTGTGCTGACAACCATGAACTCTCCCAAGACTGTACTGGGTTCTAACAACCATTGGTAGGCTGACCTGCCCACCGCTCATAAACCTTATTTTTGCCGCGTGGGTAACCAGCTGGTCCATGGCTATGGTTATGAAATCCATATACATTATTTCCGCAACTGGTCTTAACCCCGCGAGGGCGGCCCCTATGGCTGCGCCGACTATGGCGGCTTCCGATATGGGCGTGTCCCTAACCCTTTTCGGTCCAAATTTTTCAAGCAACCCCTTTGTGACTTTGTAGACTCCGCCGAAGACGCCTACATCTTCGCCAAAGACAATTATGCGGTCGTCCCGTTCCATTTCCTCTCGCAGTGCCTCGTTTAGGGCTTCGGCGTAGCTTATCTCCCTAACCATAAAACGGCACCTCTTCTATGTAGACTAGTTTCCAAAGCTCGCCGAAATCAAGGTAGGGCGCAGCCTTCGCCTTCTCCACACAGACATCCAAAGCCTTTTCTATTTCGGCGTTTAAGGCTTCAAACTCTTCCTTTGTTATCATTCCAAGCCTTATGAGGTTGTTGGCAAACCTTTCTATCGGATCCTTTTTCATCCACTCTTGAACCTCCTCTTTTGGACGGTATTCCGCCTTATCGTAGACGCCATGACCCTTCTTTCGGTATGTTCTGCATTCTATAAAGGCTGGACCATTACCGCTTCGAATATGGTTTATGGCGGCTTTTCCACTTGTGTAGACGGCTACAACGTCATTTCCATCAGCCAAATAGGATTTTATTCCATACGCAGAAGCGCGTGCAGCTATGCTTTCCCCAGCAAAAGACTCCTTATGTGGAACTGAAAAGGCGTAAAAGTTGTTTTCACAAACGAACAAGACTGGAAGTTTCCAAATAGCCGCCAAGTTTAGGGCTTCGTGGAATGCGCCGGTGTTCACGGCGCCGTCGCCGAAGAAGACAGCCACAATTCTGCTGCTCCTCCGATATTGCAGTGCCAGTCCCACGCCTACAGCTATAGGTATGCCCCCGCCAACAATCGCCGAAGCAAGCAATATGTTATGCTCAACACTCATGGAAGAGTGCATGGAACCACCCAAACCCTTGCAAGTGCCAGTTTTTCTGCCAAACAACTCAGCCATCAAAGCCTCTAATGGAACGCCGCGGGCTATGGCGTGACCATGCCCCCTATAAGTGGAGATTATGAAGTCTTCCCTGTCCAAAGCCTTAACGATGCCGGCGGCAACAGCCTCCTGCCCAAGATATAGGTGGCATGGACCAATAAGCTGCCCCTCAAAAAACAGTTTTTCAACCCGCTCTTCGAAATTTCGCATTTCACACATTTTCCTTAAAAGCCAAAGGAAATCTTCGTATGTCAAGCCCAGCGACTGGTATTTTTCTGCTGGAATTTCGCTGATGGATTCAACGCTCATGACGGCGTCACCCTTTCCAGAGTTTAGAAGGGTTTAGCATTTATAAAGGTTGGACACCTTAAAATCAGCATTCAAGGATGAAATGGTGAAGAGCGCATGTTTGAAAGGGAGCTTCTCATGATTCCGGGTCCAACGAATGTGGCTCCCTCGGTTTTGCGTGCCATGTGCAAGCCTCCCATGTCGCATACAAGCCAAGAATTCGCCGGCATATTCAAGGAAGCCCTAAACAGCTTGAAACGCGTTTTCATTACTGAAAGTGATGTTTTTGTGGTTGCTGGTTCTGGAACTTTAGCCCTAGAGATGGCGGTAGCCAACATTGTAGAACCTGGCGACAAAGTGCTGAATGCTGTTTCCGGGTTTTTTGGGCAGTATTTTGTTGAAATGTGTAAGGTTTACGGTGCGGTTCCCCGCGTCTTGGAAGCGCCGTATGGCAAGGCTGTAAAGCCAGAACAAGTCAAGGAGGCGTTGGAGGATGGTAGTTTTAAGGCTGTCACTGTTACTCATGTAGAAACTTCAACAGGGGTTGCGAACCCGATTAGGGAGATAGGCAAAATAGTGCGGAAACATAGCGAAGCCTTCTACATAGTTGACACTGTTTGCTCGCTTGGCGGAATGGAAGTCCGTGTAGACGACTGGGGCATAGACGTTTGTGTTTCTGGCTCGCAGAAGTGTATAGGTGTTCCGCCAGGCTTGGCTTTGGTTGCCATCAGCCAAAAAGCCTTGGAATATTTGGAAAGGCGGAAAACATCTGTTGGCTCGTGGTATGGCAGCTTCAAGAACTGGCTTCCAGTTATGCGGGACCCAACAAAGTATTTTGCAACTCCGCCGGTGAACATGATTTACGCTTTACACGAAGCCTTGAAACTTGTGATTGATGAGGGATTAGAAAATCGTTTTAGGAGACATCATGTTTTGGCTAAGGCTTTTAGAGCCGCTATGAACGCATTAAACCTTAAAATCGTGGCGGAAAAGGGGTACGAGGCGGACACTGTCACAGCCATCTACTATCCGGAAGGCATAGACGACAACAAGTTTAGAAGCGAAATTAAGAATCGTGGGATAGTTGTTGCCCCAACCCTTGGACCTTTAAAGGGGAAGGGCTTCCGGGTTGGACACATGGGAAACGTGAACCAAAATGACATAGCAGCCACGATATCAGCAATAGAAACAACGCTGAAACGCCTCGGATACAATACTAGTCTCGGAAGCGGAACGAAAGCCGCAGAAGAGAAAATCCTTTCAGTCTAAGCGGCTAAAACCATGGAGCCTATAACGGATTTTTACCTTTTCTTGGCTTCCGTGGTTTTCATATCCCTCTCAGGGGTTATGATGCCGGGACCAGTATTCGCCGTAACAATTGCAAAGGGTTATAGGAGCAAAATTGCTGGTGTCTTAATAGCCTTTGGACATGGGGCTGTAGAGTTCCCGCTAATCCTTCTCCTATATTTTGGGCTTTCATGTTTTTTCGCATCCACCCTTGTGCAGAAGGTTATAGGCTTTATTGGCGGATTAGTGATGATTTACATGGGCTTCCAAACCTTTAAAACAAGGAGGGAAGCCGCTGCAAAGACAAGCCATGCTGGGCATGCCTCCTTTATCGCTGGTTTGGTTGCAACCAGTGCAAATCCATACTTCTTCTTTTGGTGGGCAACTGTTGGCGTTGCCCTCATTCTGCAAGCTTCCACATTCGGCGCCGTGGGGTTGTTGGCTTTCGCCATTGTGCATTGGCTATGCGATCTAGCATGGGACACATTTGTTTCTGTAACAGTTTTCAAATCGAGGCGCTTCTGGAATGAGAAAGTTTTCACAGCTGTTTTCCTTTTCTGCTTTGCTGTTCTAGTGGTTTTCGGCTTATGGTTCATTGTTTCGGCTTTATTGCGGTAAGCTGCCCACCTTCCTTAGCCTATAACGCTCATAAATAAGTTCGACACGGTCGCCATCAACAATGAATTCCACTGGAAGCTTTCCGCCGGCTTGTACGGCGTAAAACTTTTTAACGTTGCCCTCGATATCTTCTGGGATTAATGGTATTATCATGTCCATATATTTGTCGCAGATTTCTATTTGAAGAAGCCCGCCCTTAGGCACGACTCTAGCGTCCATAGTCCCCTTATAAGTCTCGTATAATCCGCTTAGCAGTTCGTAGGCTTTCTCATATTTGATGAAGGGAAGCTCCTCTGGGTTCTTGTCTAGTAATAGGGCAAGCGCATACATACCCATCTGAGACAGCGGATAGCCGCTTCCATTCGCCAGCAAGGCCACTCCAACATGTTTTTCTGGTATATAGCCCATGTACGCCGTGTAAACAAGCACAGAACCGCCGTGACCGACAAGCTTGTGGCCGAAGAAGTTGGGGATTATGCTTAATCCATAGCCGTAAGACTCTCCACCAAAAACTTGAAGGGGCACCTTAACCCGTGGCTTTTCCATTTCCTCAATGGATTTAGGTGAGGCTAAAGTGTTTCCGTCATATTTCCCGCGGTTTAAATACATGATAAGGTAGTGTGCCAAATCAATCGCATTGCTTATTAGTCCGCCATCCGCATAAATCCCGTAGGGAAATACTGACTTTTTGGGTTCTCCGTCTCGGGTGATAATGTATGGCGTTGCAACGTTAGCGTCCGCATCAACGTCCTCTCTGCAGAAGAAGCTTCTATCCATCCCTAATGGTTTGAGTATGTTCTCTTTAACGTACTTGTCATAGCTTAAGCCCGAAACCTTCTCGATAATGTAGCCCAAAATAACGTAGCCCTCATTTAGGTAAAACCACCTCTCACCGGGCTTTGCCAAAACCCACAGACTTGCATCTCTCATAAAGGCGAAAAGGTCTTCAGCGCTTGCAATGGGCACCCATTTACCGCCAGCACCAGTCACATATCGGATTAGACCTTCAGCATAGGCTAGTGCCGGTATGCCAGAAGCATGACAAAGCAGATGCCATATCCTAACGGGCTCTCCGCCCTTAGGCTCCAACTTGAGTTGGGGAATATGCTTCCTAACAGGGTCGTCGAGGCTTAATTTTCCCTTCTCCATAAGTTGCATTATGGACAAAGCCGTGAAAGACTTTGTAACCGAGCCAATGCCATACAAGGTTTCTGGTGTAGCCCTCAAACCGTACTCCAAGTCCCTAAAGCAGAAGCCCCTACTGTAGGTTAGCTTGCCCTTCTCAACTATCGCGAGGCTTAATCCTGGAAGGTGGGTTTTCGACATCTTTTCGAAAATGAAACTTTCCAATAGTTCATAATCCATTTTAATGCGCCTCTCTCGCCATTCTAGTATGCCAATGTCGCCTTGATAAGCTTAAACATTTAAAAGCATAAGCAAGCCATCACAAAATATTGAGGGTTGGCGGTGTCGGAGAAAATCGAGTATCATGTTGGAAAGGCGAAAATACGCCTAGTTCAAGGAGACATAACTGAAATGGAAACAGACGCCATAGTGAACGCTGCAAACCCATCCCTAATGGGAGGCGGCGGGGTGGACGGAGCCATCCACAGAAAGGGCGGACCCAAAATCCTTGAGGAATGCAAGCGCATAAGGGCGACTGAATGGCCTAACGGCCTCCCAACAGGGAAAGCTGTAATAACCACTGGCGGAAACTTGAAGGCTAAGTATGTTATCCACACGGTTGGACCGATTTGGCGAGGAGGAAAGAGCGGAGAATCGGAGCTTTTGGCGGAGGCTTACCGCAACTCTTTGGCGCTTGCAGTTTCAAAGGGTTTGAAAACTATAGCCTTCCCTTCGATAAGTACTGGTGCCTACGGATACCCCATTGAAGAGGCTTGTAAAGTTGCCCTAAAAACGGTTAAGGAGTTCTTGGAGAAGGAGGACAAGCTGGAAGAGGTTGTGCTTGTCCTGTATAGTAGGCATGATTTTGAGGTTTACAAAGAGGCGGCGAAACAAATTCTGCAATAGTCCGCCGTTACAGCTGTTAATACCTAATGTAAACTTTGCCGCCTAGCTCGTCAACACTAGCGTTAAGCCTTTCCAAAACATGCCTCATCTTACCATTGACTGTTTACTGCCGCCCTTTTGGTCCGCTTGGAACCCTAACCCCTATGCAGTAGTATTGTTCTCCCAAACTTTTCGGGCCTTGCATTTCTCTCCTAATAGAACAGTGGTGCATGGGAGACTTAAGTTGTGAATTTTCAGTATAGAATTTTCATATTTTTAAAGTTGGATTCTGAATAAACAATGGCGGCGACGCTTTAGCCGAAGTCGAGAACAAAGCTTGGCACAAGGCTCATATACACTGGTTTTTGTATGCCGCCAGTATCTACTAAAAGCGGGTCTATGTAGGCTACCAGAGTTTTTCCGCTGACATCTTCCGGGATTCTCCAGAACCTTTCCAAGTCTTTTTCAGCAAGCCTCTTCCTTCCAGCCAAATCCGATTTTAGTGCAAGCTCAATGGATTTCGTGTAGAAATCGGTTATGGCATAGTCCACAAGGCGTAGGTTAAATTTTAGGTCCTTGTCTCCGAGCTTTTCCTTTGTTTTGAGGGTGGCGATTATGGCTTTTTCGAAATCCTTTAGGCTGTTTTCCTTCAAAATTATTAATGGACAGACGAAGCTGGAGGCTTGAAAAAGCGAGTCTAAAACTGGGTTTTCCACTATTTTTGGCAATGTTAAGAGTTTCTTCCACTTTAATTCGAGTTTTATGGTTTCAGAAACAGCGAGCTCTCTATACCTAAATTTTCTTTTAAGCCATTCAAGCTCTTTTTCTGGGGAAACCCCTCTTGAAAGGTAGATTATTCCCCTAAGGTTTTTCACCAAATGTAGGCGTTGATGTTCTGGGATTTCGTCCACAAATTTCCATTCTCCTTTTAGAAGCTTAAGCTTTGCCTATGGCTTCCTTAACCATGGATAGGCGTCTGCAGAAGGCGCAAACCTCGCTTGATGATGGAAAGCCGCAAACTTTGCACTTGCCAAGTACGGGCTTTTTGGCAATATTTTCAACCAGTGGCATGATTTCCAAAAAGCGGTTCAGTAGCTGATGCCTAAAGTAGGGATTATCCCTTGACAAAAGCTCTAGGATTTTTGTTCTTTTCCGCACTCCAGTTCCAGTTGCGAAGGGACAGTCGATTTCGCGGAAGGGTATATCACCATAAAGGCAGTAAAGCAAGTTCTCGTTTTCAGGACATTTTATCAGAGGTTTAACTTTTGAGGCCATACCTTCCGCCAGTGGTGGCAGAACTGGCTTAAGCCTAACAAACTGTTCCCAGCGTCCATAAAGGAAATTGTTAAACATAACTCCAGCAACATCCTCCATATTATGCCCTGTTGCCAAAACCCGAACTTTGGTTTTGATGGCTAGTTCCTCGAAAATGCGACGCTTGATCGTTCCACAAGCAGAGCAAAGCTTCCCCTTGAAAGGTGTTTTCTTAAAATCGCCTATCCCAATGCCCAATTCTTCTGGAAGACTGAAGACGTGAAGTTCAACACTCAGCATGTTAGCAAGCCTTTCAACCTTTTCCTGACAGTGGTCCGAATATTCTGGTATGCCCAAGTTTATGTGTAAAGCCTTAAGCCCAAGCCTTGGAAAAGCCCCTCTTAATACATGCAGAAGCGCAGCACTGTCCTTACCACCCGAAACTGCAACACCGACAGTGTCGCCTTCCCTAAACATTCTAAATTCTTCAATAGTTTTTCGTACCCTAGCCCTATAAAAGTTCATAAAACAGCTTGGACAGAGGTTCATCCTAGCGTATGGAATTTGTACCTCAGCATTCTCTGAGCGACACTTGCTACAAATCACTGGCATGGATGATCACTTATTACTTTGAGAGGAATGTACCTTTTCCATGCTAGACTGATAAAATAAAAATGGGTTAAATTTTCCTTAAAGATTTTAGGAAATTTAATTTAGAAAAAGGTTTGGGTGATTTTATTAGAATTCTTCGCTTTCGCCTTCGCTTGGAGGCTTTTCTTTCTCCTTCTCCTCTTTTGGTTTTGATGCGGCTATGACGTCGTCTATGCGCAATATCATTGATGCTGATTCCGTGGCTGATTTTACCGCTTGCTCTTTGACTATGGCTGGTTCCACTACACCGTTGCCGTACATGTCATCAACCTTTCCTGTGAAAACATTTACGCCCATGTGGTGGCCGTCGGTTTTCTCGTGGGCAGCCCTAAGCTCGACTATTATGTCTATTGGTTCTAGCCCGGCGTTTTCAGCCAGTGTTCGCGGTATCACCTCTATCGCATCTGCAAAGGCTTCTATGGCTAGTTGTTCGCGTCCGCCAACCTTTGCCGCATAGTCCCTAAGCTCTTTGGCTATTTCAACTTCTACTGCGCCGCCTCCAGCAACGATTTTGTTGTGTTCTATTACGTCTGAAACTACTGATAGGGCGTCTGTCATGGCTCTTTCGGCTTCGTCCACCATCCTTTCAAGTCCAGCCCTTATGAGAATGCCGACAGAACGCGGATTCTTACAGTCCTCAACGAATATCATTTTGTCTTCGCCAATTTTACGTTCTTCGACAATGCCCGCTGTGCCCAAGTCTTGGGGTGTTAAGTCATCCAGGTCTGTGACTATTCTTCCGCCAGTCGCCCTCGCTAATTTTTCCATGTCTGACTGTTTAACTCTTCTTGCGGCTAGTATGCCCTCCTTTGCTAGGAAGTGTTGTGCCATGTCGTCTATGCCTTTTTGGCAGAAGACAACGTTGGCGCCAACAGACTTGATCTTCTCCACCATTTCCTTCAGCATTTGGGTTTCCTGGTCTAGGAAGGCCTTCATCTGGGATGGGTCGCGGATGCGTATTTCTGCGCTGAACTCTGTCTTCTCAATTTCTAGTGGGCAGTCTAGAAGGGCGATTTTGGCGTTTTCAATTTTTTTGGGCATTCCGGGGTGGACAACTTCCTTGTCTATTATCACGCCTCTTACAAGCTGGGATTCAAAAAGCCCCTTTCCAGTCTTCTTTATTATTTGGATGTTGTCTATGTCTGCAACCAGCCTATCGCCCCTCTTTTCAACGATCTGTTTTACGGCGTCTATGGCTATTTCTGCCAAGTGCTCTTTGGCTGGGCCTACGGCCTTGCTTGCCATGGATGTTAAAGCCACCTTTCTGAGGGTTTCACGGTCCTCGATGTCTACTGGTTTGGCTATGCGGTTTATCACCTCAACAGCCTTTTGGGCAGCCTTTCGGTAGCCGCTAACAATTATTGTTGGGTGGATGTTCTGGTCTAGGAGCTCCTCAGCCCTTTTTAGGAGTTCTCCAGCTAAGACGACGGCCGTTGTTGTTCCGTCGCCCACCATGTCATCTTGGGTTTTTGCCACTTCAACCATCATTTTGGCAGCTGGATGCTCCACCTCAATCTCGTCCAAGATTGCGGCTCCATCATTGGTTATTGTTATGTCGCCTAGACTGTCGATGAGCATCTTATCCATTCCACGGGGTCCAAGCGTTGTCTTTAGGACTTCGCCTATGATGCGGGCTGCCATAATATTATTTCTTTGGGCTTCCCTTCCACGGCTTCGGGCTGTGCCCTCTTTTAGGATTAAGACGGGTTGACCTGAAGCTGTTGTTGTTAAGTAAGCCATACACTTTTCCTCCAATCAATGTTAAAATGGTTTCGTGGTTAACAAGAAATGCGGTAAAATATAAACTTTTCCAGAAGTAAATGCTGGTTAACTCAACAAATGTTTCTGGCTTAAGCCACGTACTCAAGGAAGATTTTTGTGCCTATGGCTATTAGGATTATTCCGCCCAAAATCTCGATTTTGTTTGATAAGGTTTTTCCAAGTTTGTCGCCTATTGTTGCGCCTAAGAGGGATAATGTGAAGGTTATTGTGCCGATGATGGCTATCGGCGTTGTTATGGAGACTTTTAGGAGGGCGAAGCTTAAGCCCAGTGCTAGGGCGTCTATGCTTGTGGCAACAGACAATAACAGAAGAGTGGAAAGGTCAAGCCTTTTGGCTTTTGGCTGGTGTTCCATGCTTTTTGCTTCATATAACATTTTGCATCCTATTAGGGCGAGGAGCCCAAAGGCAAGCCAGTGGTCAAAACCAGCTATAAGCTCAAGGATTTCAAAGCCCATGAGCCATCCCAGAACTGGCATGAAGGCTTAGAAGGCTCCAAAGGAGAAGCCATTTTGAGGGCGTTGTTTTTGCTTTCGCTTTGGTGGTTATTCCGTAGGCTATGGAGACGCTGAAAGCGTCCATTGCAAGTCCGAAGGCTATGGCGAGGATTGTTGCGGCATCCAATGGTGACACTTTTGCCTATAGAGTGGCTTCTGCTTTGGGAAAAGCTTTTCCATTTGTTTGCTCATTCAATTTTGATGGTGAAAGCCTTTGAAGGTTTCAGTGCGCTTCTTCACCACATTGCGGGAAATCACCGGCAAACGCGAGGAAACATTGGAGTTTCCGGACGGCGAAAATGTTACTGTGGAGAAGGTTCTTGGAAGGTTGGCTGAGCGTTATGGGAAGGGCTTTGTAGAATATGTTTATGACAGCAGAACTGGCGACGTGAAAGGTTTTCTCCAATTTCTAATAAATGGGAGAAGCGCCTCAACCCTTAAGGGGCTTAGGACGGAATTGGCTGACGGTGACGTTTTGGCTATTATACCACCAGTGGGCGGCGGCTAAAAAGGGCAATTTTGGTCAATTTTAGGCTGTGTGGTTTTGCTAAATTGACTAGCCCCTCCCTCTAGTCATTTTTGTGGTTGTCGGGTTGCCACAAATACACCCACCCCTCTATAGTTTTTGGCTTGTGGAAAAGCCAATAGCAGACCCTCCCCTCTAGATTTTTAGGCTGGTTGCACAATAGTATCTTTTGAGCCATTCATGGGTAAATGCCAAATCTGCGGTGAAAATTCGCCCCTAATTTCTGGAAATTTGGGCGTTTGCCTAAAATGCATTAGGGAAAAGCCCGAAAAAGCCTTAGAAATAACTAGGGAAGTGCATGCGAAAAGCCGGGCTGTTTATGGTCTGCCAGCGGAACCGCCCAGAGATAGGGGCGGCTTGACTTGTGGTATTTGTGCCAACAACTGTATTATAGGCGCTGGCGGAAGTGGCTTTTGCGGGCTTGTTTGGAATGTTGGCAACCGCCTTGTACGTTTCGGCGGCACAGCCGAACAAGGCGTTTTAGAGTGGTATTATGATGGACTGCCAACCAACTGTGTTAGCTGGTGGTTTTGTCCCGGCTGCACTGGAAGTGGCTATCCGAAATATGCTTACAAGCCAGAACCAGAATATGGCTACTATAACCTAGCTGTTTTTTACGGCGCTTGCAGTTATGACTGCCTCTTCTGCCAGAACTGGCATTACCGCAACCTTTCAGCCAAACACAAGCCAGCCATGAGTGCAGAAGCCCTAGCCCAAAAAACCTTAGACAAAAGGGTTTCATGCATATGCTATTTTGGAGGAGACCCGTCACCGCAGATGCCGCACTCGCTAGAGGCAAGCCGCATAGCCCTAGAAAAGGCCGAAATGGAAAAGCGGATACTGCGCGTGTGTTGGGAAACCAACGGCTACATGAACCCGCGATTGGCGGAGAAAGCCGCAGAACTAGCCCTAAAAAGCGGAGGAAACATAAAATTTGACCTAAAAGCATGGAGCGAGCCACTAGCCATAGCCCTATGCGGAGTATCCAACAAGCCAACCCTACAAAACTTCCAAATGATAGGCGAAAAATATTACGCGAAACGTCCAGAACTGCCAGTCTTAACGGCAAGCACACTGCTAGTGCCAGGATATGTGGACGCTGAAGAAGTTGAAAAAATAGCCAGTTTCATAAGCCAGATAAGCCCAGAAATCCCCTACACGCTATTGGCGTTTTACCCATGCTATGTGATGAACGACCTGCCAACAACAAGCAGAAAACAAGCAAAAGAATGCCTAGAAGCAGCACAAAAGCACCTAAAAAACGTGAGAATAGGAAACGTACATCTGCTGTCGTAGCTAACCATAAAGTTTTCACGGTTAACCTTTTAACCTATTTCAAGCTCAAAAGAGCATTAGTGAACGAGTTGAGGCTTAAGCCATATTCTTATAGAAAGGTGATTAAGGCTTTAGGTAAAATCGGCTTTAAAGTTGTTAGGCAAAGAGGCAGCCACATCATCCTAAAAGGTTTTTATAAAGATAAGATGCGCACAGTTGTTGTTCCAAAACATGAAGAAATCGCAATAGGCACACTTAAAGGTATATTATTTCAGGCTGGACTAACAACAGAAGAGTTCATTAAATTAGCCGAGAAAAATTAAACCTCTATTTCAATCAGCATTGTGGCAACTGCTTCGCCCTTTTTGGCTCTTTCCTTCTCCCACTCTTCCGCGTTTTCAAACCACAGTTCAAAAGCTTCTTGAAAATTTTTTAATGCTTCGTCAATGGTTTTGCCTTGGCTGGCAACCCCTGTAACTGGGTCGATGGCAACGTACCATTCGCCCTCTTTATGTATGGCAACACTAACCTTCATGGCACACGACCAAATACATGAATAGCTATGGCATCTTATTAACATTTCACATCCATCATCAGCTCAAAAGTTAGGATGAAGAATAGTTGATGCAGTATATTTTGCCCTTTCCATTATCATAAAGTTTTGTGAAGTAGGTTGGGTGTAGTTCCTCGTCGAATACCGCCTCAACAGTGTTGTTTGACAGCAAGGGGCGTGGGCTCATAATCGCTATTTGTGTAAGCCAGATAGTCTATGGCGTTGTAGCCTGCTATGTGGGCTATCCAATAGAACTTTTTCAGCTCGTCTGGAACAAAAACCAGAACATATGAAGCATCATATTGTCTCATCAGCTGCAAGGACTCGCCTTCTGGAAGCATAAACATAGTGGCTATGGCGCGAATCTTCTCATGGGAACCCCACCTTCCGAAAATTTGGGCTTCAAAGCTAAGAAGCGGATCTCTGCTAATGCCCAGCGTACACCATATTTCCCCTGAAGGATAAGCCTCAATCACTTCCCTGTGGCTCCATTCCCGCACTGCCCTGCCATAATCCCACCAGCACAATATAACGGAGCCTTGAGGTGTAAGCTCCTCAAGCTTTGAAAAGGCGTCGGGCATGCCCTCCTGCTTGGAAAAGTACTGGAGAACCTCATCTTCCCTTCTGCCATAATCAATTCTAAGCGCTAGGAAAGTTAGAGAAACTGCAATAATAACGACTAGTAGAGCGATGAACCATTTGCTCCGCCAAAACTTCGCAACCATAGATGTCTCTTAAATGTGACGGTTTAAAACCTATGAAGTTTATGCAGCCCAGAAGGGCACCTTCTTCCGCATTAGATTGACGTACTCGTTTAGGGCTTCTTGTTCGTCTGGCGAAAGCTTATCCATAAAGTTTTTCAGCAAAGCCTTAGCATGCTGCTCTGGAACCTTCACGTAGAGGATATCCTTCTCGAAAATGTGCCTCCCAACCATGGGCTTGTCTAGGCTTATGGCCACTTGCATACCCTGCTTTGCCTCTGATAAAGCCTTGCCCTTCTCTTGAATTTGTTGTATTTCGCCAACATCCTCGCCATCCTCGGCCCTTACAAGACTTGTTTTGGGCTTTATTCTCCCAGCCAAAACCTCAACGCCAACTATGGCGGGCTTGGCTCTTCTGAAAACATAACCTTCTAAAATCTGGATTTTTCCAGGCTTTACCAGTTTTTCAAATTCAGCCTCAATCTTGGATTCTCTTTGAGTTTTAAGCCAAGAAAGATAGTTATCTATCAAATGGTAGATTATTTTATCCTTAAAAATTTGGACACCAGTGTTTTTTGCTTCTTCCTCGGCGTCTGGCAGGACTTTGACGTTGAAGGCTAAAATAGCTCCATAGAAGGGCTCATGCTCTTTCACTATGGCGGCTTCTGTGACGTCCCGCTTTGAAACATCGCCAACATCAGCCAAACGTATGGGCACACCATTCCGCTTTAGATGTTCGGCTATGGCCTCCAAAGAACCCAAAGTGTCAGCCTTCAAAACAACACCATCCACATCCGTTGCAATCCTAATCTTCTCAATCTCCTCAGAAACAATCCTAACATACTTTTCAGGGTCTTCGCCATCCCCAACAGCGTATAAGGGTGCGCCAGCCAAGGCGCCCTCCAAGTCTGGCGCAACAATTTTCACTCCTGCGGCTGCGGAAACAGAATCCACAGAGGAAAACTTGTCCCGTGGGTCCCTAATCTCGTCCAATGGCTTCGGCACTAGAATAGCCCTTACACGGGTTATTATGGACTTTTCCTTACCGCCAACAACGATTAAGTCGTCTTTTCGCAGCGTTCCATCATAAATTATAGTGTTAAGCGTTAAGCCAAGACCGGGTTCCTCTTTAACCTCCAAAACAGTGCCCTTAGCTGGTCCAGCAGTGGTTTGCAAACGCTTCTTAAGATACTGCTGAGTCAAGCCAACAAGAACTGCCAGAAGCTCTGTTATGCCCTCGCCTGTTTTGGCGCTTGTGGGAACGATAGCCACTGTCCGTGTGAAGTCTTTTATGCGGTCGAAACGGTCAGCCTTAAAACCCAAACGAGAAAAGGTGCCAATAATCTCGTAGAGGCGGTTGTCCAAATCCTCCTGAACATACTTGTCCTGAAGCTGATAAGCCTTCAGAAAAGGCGTGTCCGGATAAGAGTTCCAGCCCGGAATGCGGTCAATCTTGTTGGCAGCCACAAGGAAAGGCGTCTTCCGAGCCTTCAAAATCTCAATACACTCATAAGTTTGAGCCTCAAAACCGCGGAGCACATCAATAACTAGGATGGCTATGTCGGCTACGCTGCCACCCCGCTTCCGCAAATTAGTGAAAGCCTCATGCCCCGGAGTATCAATAACCAACAAACCAGGAATCTCAATCTCACCCTTAATAGTTGAAAGCAGAGGACCAATCATCTGCTTCAAGGTTTCAACTGGAAAGAAGCTTGCACCAATGTGCTGGGTTATGCCGCCAACCTCGCGGGCTTGAACACTGGTTTTGCGAATCTTATCCAAAAGAAGAGTCTTACCGGTATCCACATGCCCAAGAACACAAACGATGGGCTGACGAAGCGGCATGGCAAATCTTCCCTAACAGATGGCAGAACAACCACAGACCAAACTAATAAACTGTTCCCTAAATAAATGCTGTTTTATAAGGCTAGGCTTATTCAGCCTTGGCGATTATTAGGAATATGCCAAGTGCCAGTAGGACTAAGCTTAGAAAACCGAAAAACCACGTGTAGACGCTCAGCACATTACTGCTTGTGAGGGTGAAATATGTGGCTAGGGCGCCGACGATTATTAGGATTATTCCGAAGAATTTTTCTGCTGCTGTTATTCCGATGCTGCCCTCTTCGCTCATACTTTTAGCCTCACGTGTTTGTGGCGTGTCTTTTAGCATAAAGCATTAAAAGGGTTATTTTAAATTTCCCCTTTTTCTTCGAGAGGGCTATTTTGTCTCTTCAAGTTTTGCTGGCAAATACTCGTCCACAATATAGGTTAAGCCGTATCTGCTGAAGGCTTCTTGCTCCGCTTTGCGTTTAATCTTCATGAAGGTTTTTATTTCCCTTTGCCACAACGGGTCCTCCTTATAACGTGGGTCTTTCTGGAGTTCGTAAAGCCTCTTCATATCAATCTCGTCCAATGGGTCTGTTGGCAACTTATACTTGACAATGTCCGTTGCCCAGACACCGCTCCATTTGGCGTCTGGCGTTGTCAAATCCCTTAGGTGAGCCGCATTGGCGGAGCCGGAAATTATGACCATTGCTATGTGCATTCCCCATGGATCTCCGTCTGTGAAGATGTAAACTGGCAATCCTAGTTCGCGGTTCAGCCTCCTAATGAAGTGGCGGGTTGCCCTTGGCGCTTGTCCCGCTGTGAGCACTAATAGGGCGTTAAACTTTTTGTGCACATTCTCCTCGATGAAGCGTGTGAATAAGCCGCCTTTTTCGATGGCTATGACTTTGTCCGCCGATGTTTTAACGAACTCTGCCGAAGTAAGTGCTGGTCCAATCATGACACCGTCCGGGTGTGATGTCAAGTTTAGGGTTTTACCCTCATAGCCCGGCACTGTATAGCGTATTGTTAGGTCGCCGAAAACTGCTGAGCGCTCTTCTGGGAAAATGTTGAAGTCTTCCCTTGAAAAGCCTAGGACTGTTTCTAGGTCGGTTATTATGTTGTTGGATTCCTGCTGGTCTTTGAAGGTCATTTCGTAGGCTTGCGCCGAATAATAAACGTCCCTTAAGGTTGACGTTTTACGTTGGCTTGTCAGCTCATAGGAGAAGAGCGCCGTCCAAACAAGTTGGGCGAAGGGTTTTAGGTGGCGGATGTTGCGGGCACTCCGCCTTACACGTTTATCGCCCAAGATGAATTGTCTAAACTTTGGGTCGTAGTAGATGTTTTCTGTTGAGCGGCTCGGCATTTCAATGGATGGAAAATATCCCCTATCAATTTGCTCGTAGATTTTTAGTCCAAAATTTTGGAGGCTTGCTAAAACCTCTTTTCTTCTTTCCATTATGCTGCTGCTTTTATACTCCTTCGGCTCCAAACCTTCTCACACTCCTTAAAAGCTTCTCAATGTCTGGAGGCTTATCCCTACCAGCAAGTTTGGTGGAGAACTCGGCGATTCTTGGCAGGTATTTGCTGAAGATTCCAAGCCTTTTTCTTTCTCTGTCCACGTGCTCGCGTCTCGTTAGGAAGCGTTGGAGTTGGCGTGCCACCTCCCTTAAGCCGTTAGCTATTTCCCGCCTAACCTCTGGTCTGTCGGCGATGAACTCTTTCCCAACAGTTTTGTAGGGAACTTTTGTGCTGCATACGTGGACAACTATGGCTATGGGCATGTCTGGCGTAACCTTATAGCGCCGCCAATTCATGTCGTTTATGACCTTGACTGAAACGTCGCTTGCCTCATCATAAAGCAGTGGAATCCTATTGGCGAAACGGTATATTAGGAAACCGCCCTTCTGGGGAATTTCACCGCCATAAGCTATTGCAACCTCAACAATGAAAGGGTGACCAGCATAAGTGGCTGGCTTCCTCTGGTGGACAGCCACAAATTCTGGTTTGAGCTCCTTCAAAACACCAGTTCTCAATAGTTCCTCGCCTAAGGGTGAAAGGCAACTGGCGTCTGGTGGTAGAAACTCTTTAAACTTTTTCAGCATATGCATAAGCCGGACAATTTCCTCGTGGGAAAGCTTCTTCGGGTTTTTTGATGGGCTTATGCCGCTGAACTCTAGGAATTTTCGGGCTGTTACTTCGCCGACGCGGTGGAAGTGGTTTTTCAGAAATTCCAGCATGTTGTTGTAGGGCGTAACCTGTATGAGGCGTTGGAGAAGCTCCACATCAACACCATATGGATGAGGCAAGGTCTCTTTTGGCGGGTCTGGCATGACGGTGGTTGCTCTAGTAAACTTGTAAAGCCTTCCTTTAGGGTCTACGAAGGTTAGGTTTGCGTAGGGATTAACCATGGCTGTCTGCTTAAAATATTCCAAGATTTTTGGCATAGCCCTCAAATAGTCGCCTTCAAGGCTGAACTCAACGATGGTGCCTCGCCAGCCCTCCTTGTTTAATAACACTTTTCGGTCAAGGATTATTGGGCGGTTTCTTTGGATGTCAATCATAAGTCTATACATGTAGATATGGGACGTGCCGGTGCTGGAGATTATTGTGGCTGGCTGGTGGGTTGTAATTTGCCCATACAAGATAGCCATTTTACCGCCTAAGCCGAAGGTTCCCCTCTGCTGTTTCAGCTTATACTTTGAGCCGAAAAGAACTTGCCCAAAGGCTGATGGAATATGCCTCGGCGGAACACCGCAACCGTTGTCTTCAACCCTCAGCTTATAAATTTGTGTTTCCTTGCTTGCCTCGCCTTCAAAGGAAAGCCTCACATAAATTTCCGGTGGGATTTTGAGGCTTTCAGCGGCGTCCAAGGAGTTTTCCACAAGTTCTCGGATGGCTGCGAAAATGGCTCTTGTTGGGTTTGTGAATCCAGCTATGTCGCGGTTCCTATAGAAGAAGTCTGATGCGCTTATCTCTTCAAATGTGACTTGCGCCACGCTAGCCTCCACCAGTCACCTCATTTACAGTAGACCATCTTTAACGTATGTATGCACGGCATCCACATTAATTTAACTATACCTTTTTCGGCGAACTGTTCATTTCTTGAAAGGTTCTGGGAAAAGCTCCCTAAGCGTCTTTACCTTAACCGTTTCAAACAGCACTCTGGCTTTTTCAACTTTTGCCATGACAATTTTAATTTCGGGGCTTTCAGCAAAATCTGAGATACATTGGAGGCATGCACCACAAGGTTTTGTTTCGCCCTCTTTTTTGGCATCCGTCACGATGGCTACTTCCCTAACTTTTTTGTTCCCGTGTAAAACGGCGTGGTTTATGGCGTTTCTCTCGGCGCAGATGCCAAGCCCCGAAACCCAACTTTCAACATTGCAGCCACCATAAACCTTTCCATCCTCAGCCAGAACAGCTGCTCCAACACTGAAACCCCAGAGCACATGGGCATTCTCTAAAGCCTTAGCGGCTTCCTTTAAAAGCGCACGCTCCGTTTCGCCAATTTCAGCCATATTTAATCCTCCTCTGTTATGGCTGTATGCCTCACATAATAGTATTCGCCAATCTCCTTCTGATACTTGTCCAGCTTTGAGCCCTCCTTGTTGACACGGGGTCTTTTTGTTACGGGGTCCCTTCTGAAGGTTACATTCATCTCTTTTAGGAAGGCGTTCATCCCATCCCTCAGGCTTGTTGGCGGGTTGGCTATGCCCCTTATTCCGGGCTCGCCGGTAAAAACCATCAAACGGTCCGCGATAAAGTCTTGGGCTACAACATCGTGTTCAACAACGAAAGCTGTTGCGTTCCTCGCCTCTATCACTCGGCGTATGATTCTCGCCATGTTAAGCCTCTCCTCAACGTCCAAGTAGGCGCTAGGCTCGTCCAAGAGGTAAAGCTCAGCCTTCCTTGATAGGCACGCGGCTATGGCGACTTTTTGAAGTTCGCCTCCGCTTATTTCGGCTATGTTCCTCTCCAAAAGGGGTGTTATGCCTAGTGGCTGGAGGATTTCAGCCTTATACCAACCCGACATAAAGTCTTCTTTCGCTATGCTTGCTAGAAGTTCTTGCACTGTGCCCTCATATTCCGCCGAAATATACTGGGGCTTGTAGCTCACGGTCAGCTCTTTAAACTCTCTCCCGTCGTCAGTTTTCTCCAAACCAGCCAAAATCCTGACGAAGGTTGTTTTTCCAATGCCGTTTGGTCCGAGAATCCCTATGATTTCGCCTTTTCTGATTTCGCCTGGCTGAGCGACAAGCTTGAAGCCCTCATAAGTTTTTTCAATCTTGTCCCATTTTAGAAGGGTTTCGCCAGCGCTGAAGCTTACGGTTGGCGGTTTTTCGTGGAATATTATGGCTTCTTTTCTGAAACGGATGTTTTCATCTGGAATGTAGCCTTGAAGGTACATGTTTATGCCAGTTCTGACGCCGTGCACGTGGGAGACTATTCCGTAAACACCAGCCTCACCGTAGAAGATGCATATCTGGTCTGATAGGTAGTCGATTATTGCTAGGTCGTGTTCTGCCACAACAACAATTTTCTCTTCCTTCTTCAGGCTTCTTATGGCTCTGGCAACTTCAAGCCTCTGTTTCACATCGAGATAGCTGGAAGGCTCATCGAAAAGGTAGACGTCGGCTTCCCGGCATATTGCAGCTGCTACGGCCACCCTCTGCAGTTCACCACCGCTTAGGGCTTCAAGGGATCTATCCCAAATGTTCTTCAACTCAAGTTTTCTGGCGATGTCTTCAAGGACGCCCCGCTCATCCGCCTTTCTGAGGAGTTCGCCAACCCTTCCCGAAACGGCTCTTGCAATCTTGTCAACGTATTGGGGTTTATGTACAACTTTTAGTTTGCCCTCGCTCATCCGCTGGAAATAGTCTTGCAGCACTGAGCCCCTAAAATACCTTATCAAATCGTTCCAGCCTGGTGGATTCTCATAGTTTCCAAGGTTTGGCTTGACTTCTCCGGAAAGTATTTTCAGCGTTGTCGTCTTTCCTATACCATTTTTTCCAAGCAGTCCCAAAACAGTGCCAGGCGAGGGTGTTGGAAGCCTATAAAGCTTGAAGGTGTTTGGTCCAAATCTGTGGCTGCACTCTTTTTCCAGCTCTTCTGGAAGGTTCACTATTGATATGGCATTGAAGGGACACTTCTTCACGCATATTCCGCATCCGGAGCATAAAGCTTCAACAATTAGTGGCTTTGTGTCTTCGAAGCGTATTGCCTCAACGTGGCTTCTGACCATTGGGCAAAAGCGTTGGCACTGTTTTCCGCAACGTTTTGGCTTGCACTTGTCTGAATCAAGCACTGCTACGCGTGTCATCTTACCAGCAACTGCCAATCTATTGTTTCCGGCCAATAAATATGAGCCTTAAAATCAGATTAACTGGTGCTAAAAACTTTTCGGGTTAAAAAGAAAACGAGGAAAACGGGAAGCCCTTTAAGGCTTTCACCACTCCTCTTCTTCCCATTCCTCTTCTTCCCAGTCTTCCTCTTCCCATTCCTCTTCCTCTTCGAACACCTTATTCACCTCCACTAACCAACAGTTTGGCATAGTGAGAGCATCACCAGATGCTTTAAGCATTTTCATTCGACTCTTGTCGAGAAACAGCCTTGATGACAAGCCACCATCTTAAAAGATTTACTTCAGAAATTTTGCCGTTAGGGCAGCCTCAGGATCCTGCATTCCAGGCTTGAGGTAAGCCCAACACAAATGTGTGGAGTTGTGGGCTGCTCCAATCTCGCCCCGAGTGTCCACGGCAATCAAGCCCATGGAATTGTAGGTTCCAACTATCCGCTCATTAACAAGCTTTATGGCGGCTTCAACAGCCTCCTGGGCGGTTTTGCCACTTTCCATGTAGTTGCAAACGGTTTTCGCCAAAACAAGCCTTATGGCAATCTCACCAACACCAGTGGCTGAACAAGCCCCACTCCTATTGTCGGCGTATGTGCCGCAACCAATAAGCGGCGAGTCGCCAATCCTACCTGGAATCTTTAGTGGAAAGCCGCCGGTGGAGGTTGCAGCCGCAACATTCCCTTCAGAATCTAAGGCAACGGCGCCAACGGTTTCAAGGTTGAAAAGCTCTGGGTGGCTTTTAACCAGCTCTGCAAGTTTTGGCAGCTCAAACTTGCCATCCAGCAAGGCCTGCTTTGCCTGCTCATAATATTTTAGGCGGAGCTCTGTCAGCGGGTTTCGCCTTTCAAGGTTAAACAATCTTGCGAGTTTCTCTGCTCCCTCGCCGACGATGAAGACGTGGTCTGTCTTCTCCATAACTATCCGTGCAAGCCTAACAGGATTCCTAATATCCTTCAAAAGTCCGGCAGCCCCAGCCTTCAAGGTTTTTCCATCCATGACGGAGGCTTCCATCTCCACAGTTTTTTCAATGGTTAGGCTTGAGCCATAACCGGCATTGAAAACGCCTTCATCCTCCATGACAGCGACAGCCTCAACAACAGCGTCGAGGGCGCTTCCACCCCTCACCATGACATCAAAGCCAGTTTTAGCCGCCTTCTTAACACCCTCAAGCCCCGGGTTAACGCGTTCTGGATGCCAATTTCCAGCGCCGCCGTGAACAACAATTACTGGTTTCGGCGTTTTCCCTTCCTCCAACATTGGAATGATAGGTTTCACGTCCATGAATTTAAGCCTAATCCCCGAAGAGGTCTAAATAAATTTGTGGTTATGGGCGAGCCCCAAGCGTTAATGGGATTGTGAGCTCTTGGTTATCCCTTATTATCGTCAAGCTTATTGTTTGCCCAGGCGCTGTATTTTCTTCAAGATAGGCTGAAAGTGCATCTAAGCCTGTTATTCTTGTTCTGTTTATGGCTATTATAATGTCGCCACCAACAGTCACGTATTCTCCTGCAATCAACACCCTTTTTGTCCCGCCTCTCAAACCAGCGTTGTCTGCTGGTCCTCCACTTACAACTTGGGTTATTAACCACCCATAAGTGACGTTAACGCCCATAACTTGCGCTATCTCATATGTTATATCCACGCCTGCAGCGCCAAGCCAAGGATGCTTATCATAGTACCCCACAGTTACAAGAGAAGCAATTTCCCGTAGAATCGTATTTGAGGGAATTGCAAAGCCCAAGCCTTGAGAATTGCTCACGATGGCTGTTGTTATGCCCACCACTTGTCCTTGGAGGTTTAAGAGTGGACCTCCAGAATTTCCAGGGTTTAAAGGCGCAGTTGTTTGAATAACATTGGCTATTGGGTATTTACCGGTTTGCTCCTCGGTTATTGTTCTGCCCAGTGCACTTACTATGCCGATGCTCATTGATCCCGCCAGCCCATATGGGTTGCCTACAGCCACAACGATGTCACCCACTTTCAACGTTGATGAGCTTACAACTTCAAGGGGTTTAAACTCATATTGAGGAGCATTAACTGAAAGCACAGCGAGGTCCGCGTAAGGGTCTGAACCGATGACTGTCGCTGCATACCCATTCCCATTAATAAACGTCACTGTCAAATTAATCACGCTCTGGACCACATGATAGTTTGTAATAGTCACCATTTGCCCGGAAAAGTTGTAGATGAATCCTGAACCTTGCACTTGAGTATAGTGTGGACGGCCGAAAATGTCGTATTGCACAGTTACTCCGCGAACTACAACAACGGAGTCCTTAACCCTTTCATACAAATCTGAAAGCGAAACGTTTCCGCAGAGAATGTAAGTATTGTTTACAATTTTCTGTGCAGTTTGGAGATTGGAAGTTTGCTGTCTAAGAATTGACAATTCATCTTCCAAATTTTTGATTTTTTCTGACATTGGTAAACTGCCCAGCAAATAACCCGCTAAACCTCCTACAACAAGACTTACTATGACCATAACAACCAAGATGGTTGCTGAAAATCCTTTTACACCAGACTTTTGAGCATAATCCACCGTTATCACCTCCTCTTTACAGTTTTTTACCACAATGAGGACAGAAAGCGTGGTCTGCTTGGACTTCTCTGCCGCATGCAGGACACACAAGTTTTTCCTTCGCCACCAATCCCATTTTCTCTTTCGCCAAAAGTTTTCCGTCGCTGAGAAAAAGCACTCTGCACGCATGTGATGCTATGGCGCCGTCGTGGGTGACCATCACGATGGTTGTCCCTTGCTCGGTGTTTAGCCTGCCTAAAAGCCTAACTATCTCATATTTTGTTTTGGCGTCCAAATTGCCTGTAGGCTCGTCTGCCAAAACAATGGATGGGTTATTCGCTAAAGCCCGTGCAATAGCGACTCTTTGCTGTTCACCAGCACTTAAACGAAATGGCTTATGGTTTTCTCTTTCAGTTAAGCCAACAAGCCTTAACAGTTCCCGAGCCCTTTTTCGCATTTCCTCCTTTGATTTTCCCGTCCCCTCCATTGGAAGCTCAACGTTTTCTAATGCACTCAAGTATGGAAGTAAATTGAAGGTTTGGAAGACGAAGCCAACCTTGTACCGCCTAATCTTGTAGAGCTCTTTTTCGGATAATGCAGTAACATCTACGTTGTCGAGAATTACTTTTCCGCTGGTTGGTCTGTCAAGGCAGCCTAAAATGTTGAGCAGCGTGGTCTTACCGGAGCCAGAAGGTCCCATTATGGAAATGAAGTCTCCCTTTTTCACTTTCAGATTTATGTCTGAAAGGGCGCGGATTCTTCGGCTTCCAAGCTTGTAAATTTTTTCAAGTTTTTCTGTTTCTAAAACGAGCTCACTCATATCTCAACGCCTCGATTGGTGATATTCTTGAGGCCCTCCAAGCGGGGTATAGACTTCCTAAAGCGCCTAAAACTGCGGCGGCACAAAGAGCCGCCAAAATTAGTTGCGGGCTCAACGTGGCTACGCTGTAGCTTTGTGTCCCAATAATGTTCGGATATTGTGTTTGGAATGGGCGTTGCATTCGTTGCGCACCGCCGAACAGATTTATTTGTGGAAGCAGAAATGAAGAGAAGAATGGTGCAGCTATGCTTCCTATCAATACTCCGGCTACTCCTCCAATTAGGCCTATCAGCATGCCTTCAAGCATGAATTGGCTCATAACGTTCCAGTTGCTGAAGCCTATAGCCTTCAAAATGCCAATTTCCCTTGTTCTTTCACGAACCGAATAGAGCATCACAAAAAAGACGATGAGGGTTGCAGCTGCAACAGCAACAATAATTACTTGGGTAGCCGTTGCTTGCGCTTGCGCAATGGAAGATTCAGCATTGCTTAACGTCTGTGTATACATTTCTTGCATACGCTGCAAGTTCTCCAAACGGTCTTGATAACTCGTTACGTAGAGTTCAGGATACATCGCCTTTATTACGTCGGCAACTTGCGTTGCAAACGAAGCGTCGCTCACATAGACGTATAGCCTACTTATTTTCCCAGTTAGACCCGTAACTCTTTGAGCGTCTGAAATATTCATGTAAACAGTTCTCGGCTGGCTTGAGGATTCAAAAACCCCTTTCACTATGAAAGGTTCGCCTTCAATTTCTACAGTGTCGCCGACATCAACTCCAAAGTAGCTAGTTAAGTTTGAGCTTATGAGGATGTAGCCGCTGTCGCCTTCAGATAAGTTTTCTCCAGTAGTTATGTTTGTTGGCAGTATTGGATAGCTAGCAATTATGGTTGCGTTGAGGCAAACGCCCATTATCGTGTATGCGGGTCTATAAACGGTGCGGCTTCCCCATGGAGTGTTTATGGTTTCTGAAATGTTTTCACTTGAGGATTTTTCAAGGAAGGGTATAACATCTTTTACCCCTTCTATGGAACGTATTTCATCCATTATAGTCTCGTCCACGAAAGTTTGATTAAACCCGCCGAAGAAGCCTCCTGGTCTAAAGGTCTGCATTCCACGGTTTGGAGTGGTGCTGCATTCTATCAGTGTTGCCGTTTTGTTAATTTCTTTCTGCATTGTGGTGATTGTGTTGGCGAAGTTTTCAGTTATTCTCTGCATGGACTCCTGATTTGCCATAATGCCCGCAGGTATTGAAACCATAATTGCAATGGAAAAGCCTAAAGCCACAACAACCAAGAACGTTCGAACTTTTCTTCTTGAAATATTTTTCAAAGCCCTTGACAGTGCGCCCAAAGCCTTCACCGTTCACCCTTTTAAAGCTTTGTTGAAGCGAAAAACCGCGCCTAATATGAGGGTTTTCCAAAATTATACCAAAATGTCGCCATAATTACAACATGAAAAAGCCGAATTTTAAAAATAAAAAATGAGAGAGAAGAATGATTCTTTCGGTCTGCTATGCGCTTCTAAGGCTTTTCAATTATCGTTAGTGTTAAGATAGCTATTTTTGCGACCTTTCCCTGCTCAAGGTCCACCCAAACCATTGCCCGCCCAGTTGTATCTTTCTCCAGCATTACAATGGCGGTCGTCGCCTTCGTTACAACCGTGCCATCTCTTTCAACAACGGTTTTGATTATTGGCTTAACGCCCGTAATATTGTATCCTTCGTTTAGAAGATTCTGCACATCAGTGTCGTTTTTAGCTATGTTAATCACGTTTTCCTTATACTCTTCGCTAACCTCGATGAACCCACAGGAACCACGCCCACGCATCCATCCGCGATGCATAAAAAGCTTTTCAACCGTGATGTTGCCGTTAGCCCATCCCATAAAACCAAAGCCTTTCCAGCCATGCCAGCTTTGAACATCTTCGTTATTAACTGTTGTACAGGCATTTGCGGTGGCTGAATAAGCGTTTAGCGCTATACCGCCTATGACTACCGCCACAACAACAGTTGATAGCAAGATTAACGCTTTCTTCTTGTCTATTTTCAAACCACCCCCCATTCACATGTTAAGGTGCGCGCACTAAAACACGTGAAGCTGCAGTTTATTAAAGGATTTTTCAGAATTAAACCAAAATAATACCATAATGTGAGAAAATACCTTTTAACCATAGACCAAATAAAAGTAAGGTCAGCTGTTCAGGAGCAAAACAAATGTCCACCAGTGCTCGCCCCCTCAAATATCTACTCGGCTGGTTGATAGCTGGCACCCGAGGGGGCTTGACAAGAGCAAAGATAATCCAAGCCTTAAAGGAGGCCCCGCAAAACGCGAACCAGCTAGCGAACCTGCTTAAAATGGATTATAGAACTATAAGGCATCACCTTGAGGTTCTTGAGAAAAACAGGCTTATAGTGTCCGCGGGTGAAGAGTACGGTAAAACATACTTCCTATCTCCAATTATGGAGGAGAACTACGCCTTGTTTGAGGAGATTTTGAAGAAAGTTTGGAAAAAATAGAAAAGGAGGCAAAACAAATGAAGCATGAAATGAACCGAAATCCGAGAACTTGGCTACTACTAGTGCTTCTACTCATCTTAATAGTTGCCGCCATATTAGCCGCTATATGGGCAACCTCAACCTTCTGGTATCCAAGGTTCCCATGGCAGCCGCCAGAACGTCCTCCTTACATTCCATGGGACATAGAATTTTTCTACACGACGAAAACTATTATCTCCACAATAAACATAATCATTTTAGTCTTTCTAGTATTCGTGTATGTCGACATATACAGAAAGACCCATTCAGAATTTACAATAGGGCTCATAATATTTTCAGCAACCCTACTTCTTTATGCTTTGACGTCAAATCCAATAGTGATAAGGGCTTTCGGTTTTAGACTGTTCGGTTTGGGACCATTCGCACTGCTCCCGGACTTATTCACTTTCGCGGCTCTCATAATCCTCCTATACTTAAGCATCAAATATTAGATGGCTAGAAATCCTTAAATCGCTTGAATTCACCCATAATAGTTTGGGATGATGTGAGGCGACGGCTAGGAGCCCTTCAAAGCTGTGAAAAGCCAACTAACCTGCACTGACCAATCTTATGGCGGGTGGTCTGGTGCTTAGGGACTTCAACCTTCTAGCCACAACTTCAAGGGGAAACGAGGATGAGGCTTGTTCTGAACTTTGGTATTTGCTAGGCGAGATTGGCGACTCTGCGCCGGTTGTGGACAAGACTGGAGTGGCTGGATTGATTGCCGCGAAGACGGCTTTTAACCCCTTCGAGGTTATTGAGAAGTTTAGGCAGATTCTCCGAGAACGTCCCTACGAATTCCGCTATACACTGCGCATAATCCCAATTGAGAAGGTTATCCGCACAGACCTCGGAGAAATCCAGCGGGCAGCCACGGAACTAAGCTCAAAAATAGGAAAAGACGAAACTTTCCGGATAACCGTGGAGAAACGCTTCACAGAAACATCCACAAGAGACATTATTGAGGCGGCGGCAGCCAACATTGAACGAAAAGTGGACTTAAACAAGCCTGACAAAATCCTCCTAATAGAGGTTATTGGCGGCTTGACTGGAATTTCGGTAATTAAGCCAGAAGACATTCTGTCAGTTATAAAGGAAAAAGTGCTTTAGCGTTCAGCGCTCTGTTGCCAAAAGTGCCACACGCTCAATAACAAGATTAACCAAGGCTTGCTCCAGATCGTTTCCCCTCATAACAGCCTCAAGTTCCACATCTGAAATGTCGAAGGCTTTTCGAATAGCGTTAATTTTCTCCCGTGAAAGCTCCAAGACAGAGTCGTCACGGTGTCCACCAACAATTTTGGACATTGCCTCTAACGCCGCTTCCACATCGCTTGCTTTCTCTCCCACTGCGAGAATGGCTATTGCTTCTGAATTTGGCTTTATCCCCATAAGCCCCATTGCTTTTCGAATTTGACGCTGAGCAGAGGCGTAAAGCAGTGTTTCCACAGCTAGGCTTTTTGAAATGTTCAAGCCGTTTTTGAAGGCGTTTAGGGCGTTTAAAGCCGCAAAATACAAGTGCTGCCAAGTAGCCACAAGCCCAGCGTCGAAAAATTGGGCTTCCACATTTTTTGCTAAACGTTTCCTAACAGTTTCAAGAAACTCTTCAACATCGGCTATCTTCACGTTTCTAAAGCCGGCAACAGCCACATACTTGCCAAACTCTTCAAGAGGTTTCAGCAAGCCCCTTCTTCCTCACGGATTTCCTTTAGGAAGCGATTAACAAGCCTTCGGGATAAGCCAGCCCTCACCAGCTTTTCCATATTCCTTTCGATGGGCTTGCCTTGCTCCCTGCATTTTTTGGCTATTTTCCTTATGGTCTCCTTTATCTCCCATGGGAAAACTATCCACCGGCTTGTTTCTTTAGCGTAATAGTCAGGCTTTATTATGCTCCATGGTTTAAGATAAATAGTGGCAATCTTAACCTCGGCGGCGCCTTCTTTCTGCAGATGTTGCTTTATGAGTTGGAGGCTTTTTCCAGTGTCCGCCACCTCATCCACAACCAGCACCCTTTTCCCAGCCACATTAACGGAGACTGGCTGTGTTAGGGTTGGCTCACCCTTCGTTTCAGCCACACCAACATAGAATTCAACCTTAACATTGGCGAGGTTTGGGTTCTCCAGAAGGTCTGAAAGAACTCTTGCTGGGGGCCATCCGCCGCGGGAAACACCAACAATCACGTCTGGCTTAAAATTGTCCTTCCTTATTTTTCCGGCGATTTGCATGAGCATTTTGTAGATTTGGTTCCATGTTGGCACTTCGAATTCGAGCTCATGCCTTGTCAAGCTTTGTTCACCAGCTTTTGTGCCGAGCGGTTAAGAGTTTGGATTTAAAGCCGATTTTAGCTTTTCTAAAAAGGGTCTGGTTTGCTGATAACTTTAATTAGGCTGTGGCGGTGATAGAAGGGCGAGAAGGCGGTGAAAACTCTTTGAGGGAAATCATTGAATGCGTTCCGAATTTTAGCACTTCAGACCCGAAAGTCGTTGAGCAAATCCTCAACGAGCTTAAAACAACTGAAAAGGCGTTTTTGCTCGACTACACCTACGACAGTTATTATAATAGGCTTGTAGTCTCTTTTGTGGGAGACAAGCGTTCCGTTCTTGAAGCCATGTTGAAGATGGCTTTTAAGGCTGTGGAGCTTATTGACATGAGAACCCACAAGGGACAACATCCCAGAATAGGCGCTGTGGATGTCGTCCCTTTCATACCAATTAAAAATGTCACCATGGAGGACTGCATTAGGCTGGCGAGAAAGTTTGGCAGGACATTAGCCCAAGAACGTGGTGTGCCAGTCTACCTTTACGGCGAGGCTGCCACAAAACCAGAGAGAAGGGACTTGGACTGGATACGGGAAGGCGAATATGAAAGGCTGGCAGAAATGATGGCAAAGCCAGAACGCAAACCAGACTTCGGTCCAGCAAAGCCTCATCCAACAGCTGGAGCAACAATAACTGGCGCCCGCAAGGTTATGGCTGGATTCAACGTAAACCTTGGAACCCCAGACCTAAAAATTGCCAAGAAGATTGCGAAGGCTTTGCATTCGAAGAAGGGCGGACTTGCAAATGTTAAGGCTATGGCTGCATACATTCCTGAAAAGAACATAACACAGATCGGCATGAGCATAAGCGATTTTGAGGCTACGCCATTATACCGTGTTTTTGAACTGTTGAAAGTTGAGGCTGAACGCTATAACGTTCCAGTCATAGGTTCGGAATTCTGTGGAATGGCGCCTTTAAAGGCTATTGTTGATGTGGCTTCATACTATTTGAAAATTGACAACTTAACCGTTGACAGAGTGTTGGAAGTGGCTGTTCAAAACGCCATTGAGAAGGGGAGGAAGCCTTGAGTAAAGCCAAGACGGGGAAAACTGCTGCAAAGGAAAGGGTGGATACGCTTATTGTTAATGCCAGCGAGCTTGTGACCTTGGCTGGTGGCAACGAGAAGCCAAGAACTGGCAGGCGCATGCGGGAACTTGGAATAATTAAGAATGGGTGTATAGCCATAAAGGACGGCAAAATTTTGGCTGTTGGAAAAACCCCGGAGGTAAAGAAGAATTTTAGGGCTGAAGATGTTGTGAACGCCGGTGGGAAAACTGTTCTGCCGGGATTTGTGGACCCCCACACGCATTTGGTTTTTGCCGGTTCAAGGGAAGACGAGTTCCAGATGAGGGTTGAGGGTGCCTCCTACATGGAGATTTTGAAGGCTGGTGGGGGCATACTGAAAACTGTTAGGGAGACCAGAAAAGCCAGCATAGACGAGCTTTTGGGCTTTGGCTTAAGCACTTTAGATGTTATGTTGAGGTATGGCACAACAACGGTTGAGGCGAAAAGCGGGTACGGCTTAACAACAAGGGATGAATTGAAAATTTTGGAGGTTATTAGGCGTTTAAACCAGCTTCACGCGGTTGATGTTGTCCCCACGTTTATGGGTGCCCACGCAGTTCCAGCCGAATACATGGGCAATCCGGAAGAGTATGTCAGCTTAGTTGTTGATGAAATGATTCCAGCCGTTGCCAGTAGAAGGCTGGCGGAGTTCTGCGACGTCTTCTGCGAGAAAGGCGTTTTCACTTTGGAGCAGACAAGAAAAATCCTCATTGCAGCCAGAAACCATGGTTTAGGGCTTAAGGTGCATGCGGACGAAATGAGCCAGTTGGGTGGGGCAGAGCTTGCAGCCAGCCTAGGGGCAGTCTCAGCCGAACACCTGCTTTTCGCTTCTGACGCTGGGCTTAGGGCTATGGCTGAAAAGGGCGTAATTGCTGTTCTGCTTCCAGCGGCAGCCTTCAGCCTGATGGCTGGGCGTTTTGCCGAAGCAAGAAAAATGATTGAGTTTGGCGTTCCGGTGGCTTTGGGCACGGATTTTAATCCGAGCTGTTGGATTGAAAATCAGCAGCTTATCATAGCTTTCGCCTGCCACTTTATGAGGATGACGCCAGCCGAAGCCATAACCGCAGCCACAATTAATGCGGCTCACGCCATTGGAAGAGCCAAAGAGGTTGGCAGCTTAGAGGTTGGCAAGAAGGCTGACATAGTGATTTTGAACGTGCCAAACCACGTTTTTCTAGGCTACCGCTTCGGCGTAAACCTCGTTGACAAAGTGATAAAGAATGGCAGAACAGTTGTTGATGAGGAAGCCTCCGTAGCTGAGGCGGCGAAGCTTTTCAGCAAAGAATTAGAGTAACCTCCAACCAAATTATTCCTTGTCTGAGGGTGAAAACCCCTTGTTAAAGCTTGAAAAACCCATAAAATGTTTGACTGGGCATGAACTGCACTGTAAGAATTGGCAGATTGAAGGAATTTTGCGCATGCTCTTTAACGTTGTTGACCCGGAAGTAGCTAAAGACCCTGAAAGGCTTATTGTTTATGGCGGCACTGGGAAGGCGGCTCGTAACTGGGAGTGCTTCGAAAAAATTGTTGAAACCCTTACAGAGCTTGAGCCGGACGAAACAATGCTTGTCCAAAGCGGCAAGCCTGTAGCCGTCTTCAAAACCCACAAGTGGGCGCCAAGAGCCCTAATAGTAAACGCCATGCTAGTGCCCAAATGGGCGACATGGGACTACTTCTACGAGCTTGAACAGAAAGGCTTAATCATGTTTGGGCAGATGACAGCTGGCTCGTGGTCTTACATTGGCACACAAGGCATCCTACAAGGCACATATGAGACTTTGGCTGCTGTGGCACGAGAGCACTTCAGCGGAACCCTCCGTGGAAGGCTGGTCTTGACGGCAGGTTTAGGCGAGATGGGGGGAGCCCAACCCCTAGCGGTAACCATGAACGATGGCGTCGCCCTAGTAGTGGAAATAGACAAACGCGCCATTGACAGACGCATAAGGCATGGTTATTTGGAGACTTGGACAGACGATTTGGACGAAGCTGTGAAAATGGCTTTAGAAGCCAAACGCGAGGGCATCCCAAGAAGTATAGGGTTGCTTGGAAACGCGGCTGAAGTGCACCCAGAACTTTTAAAGCGGGGCATAATACCAGACGTGCTGACAGACCAGACAAGCGCCCACGACCCGTTGAACGGCTATTACCCAGCAGGACTTTCAAAGGAGGAAGCCGACGAACTCCGAAAAAACGACCCAGAAGAATATCTGCGAAGGGCCAGCCAGAGCATGCGCACCCAAGTGGAAGCCATGGTCAAAATGATGGAAAAGGGCGCAGTAACCTTCGAGTATGGCAACAACCTCCGCCAGCAAGCCTACAACGCCGGGTTTAAAGACGCTTTTGCCTATCCGGGTTTTGTGCAACGTTATATTAGGCCGATGTTCTGTGAAGGTCGAGGACCATTCCGCTGGACTTCGCTGGTGGGAAGCACCGAAGACATTTACACTTTGGATGATGTGATTTTGAAGGAGTTTTCCTACAATAGGGAGCTTTGCAGATGGATACAGAAGGCGAAAGAACATGTCAAGTTTCAAGGTTTGCCAGCTCGCGTCTGCTGGCTGGGTTTCGGCGAGAGAGCCCGCTTCGGAAAAATAATGAACGACATGGTGGCAAGCGGGAGACTTTCAGGACCCATATGGATTGGGAGAGACCACTTGGACGGGGGAAGCGTTGCCTCACCAAACCGTGAAACAGAAGGCATGATGGACGAAAGCGATGCGATAGCTGACTGGCCAATACTTAACGCGTTGCTGAACGCTGTTGCAGGCGCCACATGGGTGAGCGTCCACCACGGCGGAGGCGTGGGGATAGGTTACAGCATACATGCTGGCATGTGTTTGGTGGCTGACGGAACAAAAGAGGCTGAAAAACGCATAGTCACAGTGCTAACAACAGACCCCGGAACCGCCATAGTCAGGCATGCGGATGCCGGATATGAAAAAGCTAAGAAAATAGCACGTGAGAAGGGCATAAAAATGCCCATGCTGAAATAAGTGTCTGAGAGGAGTGTTTTATGGCGGTTTTCCTTTTGGACATGTGGACTGTTGTAAAGGGCAAGGAAGCTGAAAACGAGGAGGTTGTAAGGCAAATTCTCCAGTATGGAGGCACACATCCAGAAGCCTTCAATCTTGTTAAGTCGCTGCGATGCTTTAGGCAGAGCATAGGTGGAAAACCACCGGGAAAATTTGTCCTAATGACAGAGTTTGCAAGCCTCCACGACATGGAGGAATTTTTCAAAAAGATAAGGGAAGACAATGAGTGGAGAAAAATAGAGCGTAGATGGAAAAGTGTTATGGAACAGGCGTTTTCAGAAAGCCTAATGTGGACTGATGTTTTCAGGGAGCCTTGGACAGAAAAATAGTTGTGGGAAAGTTTTGGGCTTACTCGAACTCTGATGTTTCTTTAGGCTTCTCTTTCTCCTTTTCCTTCTCCTTCTCAATGCCCTTCGCTGCGATGACATCGTCAATCTTTAGTATCATGTTCGCTGCTTCTGTGGCAGACTTGATGACTTGAAGCTTTACTCGCAATGGTTCCACAACGTTCAGCTCCAGCATGTCTCTGATCTTGCCGGTGAAAACGTCAACGCCAAAGGATGATGATGAGGCATTTTCATGAGCAGCCCTTAGGGCAACCATTATGTCAACAGGGTCTAAGCCAGCGTTTTCAGCCAATGTCAGCGGTATGGACTCAACAGCGTCTGCGAAAGCCTCTATGGCTAGTTGCTCGCGTCCACCAACTTTTACAGCGTAGTCCCTGAGTTGTTTAGCGACTTCAGCTTCTGGTGCGCCACCTCCAGGCACAATTTTTCCATCTTCAATGGCGTTTCTAACAACACACAGTGCATCATGCAGTGAGCGTTCAGCCTCGTCAACAACGTGTTCTGTTCCACCTCTAACCACTATTGTTACAGCCTTCGGATTCTTGCACTCGCGTATGTAGACCAGTTTGTCATCGCCTATCTTGACCTCCTCAACGAGTTTCGCCTCGCCGAGCACATCTGACGTTAAGTCTTTAACGCTGGCGACTATTTTGCCGCCAGTAGCCCTCGCCAGCTTCTCCATGTCGCTGCTGCTCACGTTTTTAACTGCCAAAATTCCCTTCTTAGCCAAGAAGTGCAGTGCCACATCGTCTATGCCTTTCTCGCAGAAAACCACGTTGGCGCCCACCTCTGCAATCTTGTCCACCATCTCGCGGAGCATGCGCTCCTCCTCATCCAGGAATAGCTTCATCTGCTCTGGGCTTTCAATGTTGATTTTGGCATCGAACTCCGTCTTCTCAATCTCCAGCTTGGCGTTTAACAGTGCAATCTTCGCGTTGTGGACTATTTTTGGCATCTGCGGGTGGGCCACTTCCTTGTCGATAACCATACCCCTAACAAGCTCTGTTTCTTCAAGGCTCTTGCCATGCTTCTTCAAAATCTTGATTAGGTCAATATCAGCCTTAATCTTTCCGTCCTTTTCCTCGGCGACTTGCTTCACGGCTTCAACAGCCAGCTTTGCAAAGTGCTCTTTTGCTGCAGCTATGCCCTTGCTTCCCATCGAAGTTGTCGCAACATCCATAAGCTTCTTCTCATCGTTAATGCTTACTGGCAAAGCCATCTTCTCCAAAACTTCTCTGGCTTTTTCGCTGGCCTTCTTGAAACCCTCAATTATTATTGTCGGGTGGATGTTCTGGTCTAGGAGCTCCTCAGCTTTAACCAGCAACTCACCAGCTAGAACAGCAGCAGTTGTTGTCCCATCGCCAACCTCGTTGTCTTGTGCCTTTGCGACCTCCACAAGCATTTTGGCTGCTGGATGCTGAACGTCAATCTCCTTCAATATTGTTGCGCCATCATTGGTTATTGTGACGTCGCCGAAGCTGCTGACAAGCATCTTGTCCATGCCTTTGGGTCCCAAAGTTGTTTTGACAAGCTCGGCTATTATCTTGGCTGCCGTAATATTGTTTCTCTGAGCTTCCCTTCCAGTGGTTCTTCCAGTTCCTTCCTTCAACACCAAAACCGGAACTGTTCCAGAGGGTATGGCCGCCATACACCATCACCCCCTTCATCCCATTTTCGTGTTAGTAGGAAATGGCAAAATCACACGAAAAATTGCTTCTATATAAATTTTTCTAAACGCTTGCCTTAACAATTCTATAACCAGAAGCCTTCCTAAGACGGTTCATAACAGCCAAACCCAACCCCTCAGTTGGCACACCCTCAGCAATTATGATTTCGACACCCTCAGCGTCAAACTCCCTTAAAAGCCTAAAAAGGTTCTTCGCAACCACGTCAAGGCGACTTCTGCTTCCAAGGGACTTCACAACATCAGCCCCATAGAGATTAGCAGTTTCATCAGTAGCTAAAACGCCAACCTTCATACCCCTCTCCCTGTAAAGGTTTACCAGCTCCATAACTTTTTTGACAGTGGCTGAAAGCTCGCCCTCAACAACAATTAGCTTCGCCTTTGGAGCATAATGCCTATGCTTCATTCCCGGTGAACGCGCCTTTTCAACAGGCAACCTTTTCTCTGCAACGGCAACTGGATGGAGCTCAACCCTACCAAGAACGGCCTCCAAAGCCTCACGCGGTGTCCCTCCAGGGCGGAGTATCTGGGGCGGGTCAACAGTCATGTCCAAAACAGTGGATTCCACACCAATCCTGGTTGGGCCGGCATCCAAAACAGCGTCTATTCGTCCATCAAGATCTTCAAGAACATGCTCAGCCGTCGTGGGACTTGGTCTTCCAGCAAGATTCGCGCTTGGAGCCGCAATGGGGCAGCCGCTTTCCCTGATTAGGGTTAAGGCTACATTATGTTTTGGCATCCTCACTGCTATTGTGTCCAAACCAGCCACAGTCACGTCAGGCACAACGGCGGAACGTTTGAAAACCAGCGTTAATGGGCCAGGCCAAAAGGTTTTCATTAGGATTTCTGCTTCGGCTGGAACAGCCCTTGCAAGCTTGTAAACATCTTCAAATTTTCCAACGTGAACTATTGGCGGGTTGTCCAGCGGACGTCTCTTAGCCCTAAAAAGCGTCAGAACAGCCTTGGCATTTAAGGCGTCGGCTCCCAAGCCATAAACCGTTTCCGTTGGAAAGGCTACTAAGCCGCCATTTCGTATTATGTTGGCTGCCTCTCGTATAATTTTGACTTCTGGATTTTCAGGGTTAACCTTAAACACCAAAGTCTTCTTCATAGGTTTCAGCCGTATTTATCGCTTTTAAAATGGCTTAAAACTTTGCTTAAACACGTTTAAATGGACGAGTGAAGCCTAAACTATACCACATAGTAGTCTATGACTTTCTTCATGCTTTTTGGCGCAGCTTGTCTCATGGCAAGTTGTTTGAGGATTTTTATCATTTGGGGTTGGAAGCGGGCTATATCAGTCAAGGTTACAAGTCCTACGAGGCGTTTTCCGTCAACCACTGGCAACTTCTTAATTTTCATCTGAAACATCAGTTTTACTGCCTCTTCCAGTTCCATGTTTGGCTCCACAACCACCAGCGGACTTGACATTACATCTTTAACCTTTGTTTTGTTAACGTCTCTGGCTTCGGCGACAACCCTTTTCAGAAGGTCCCTTTCAGTTATTATGCCGACGGCTTTTCCCTTCCTGACGGCTATTAGGCAGCCAATCTCAAACTTGTTCATGGCTTCGGCTGCCTCTTTGACGGTTGATTCCTCATCTATAGTTATGACTTCTCTAACCATGACGTCTTCAACTTTGAGGGATAGTGGGCTTTCCTTTCTTGTTGATTCTTCCTCGTTTTCCACAAGGTCACCAAATTTTCTATATGGAAACAAGCATATATAATTTGACGCGTTTGCAAACAGACGCTTCAGTTTCCTAGCAGTTTCCGCGTCAACTCCTCAACACGTTTGCTGGCTGGTATCTGTGCCCTCTCAAACTTCTCTCTGGGCTTTGTTAAGGGTCTGGTGGCATCTAAACCCATTTTTGAGGTTAAACCCGTTTCCTGGTCTGCCGAAGAATCCAGTGTTGAGCCTCTGGCGTTCTCTATTATGATAAGGTCTTCTGAAGCTTGGAAACGTGTAGCAATAGCCCATTCAACATCCGCCATGTTGAAAACGTCGATATCTGAGTCCACAACAACGGCGTGTTTAAGGCTTGGGTGAGCTGCAAAAGCCGCAAGTAAAGCATTTTTCCCATCGCCGTCAAGTTGTTTTTCGATGGATATTACTGCGTGGAGCCATCCGCCACCGCCAACTGAAAGGTTTACAGCCTTAACTTTTGGCACAACTTTTGAAACAGCCTCATAAATCGAAGCTTCATGGGGGAGACCCATCAAAAGCCTATGCTCCATCCCGGAAGGCAAAAGCGCCTGATAAATATAGTCTCTACGGTGCATTACATTCACAATTTCAACGACGGGCTGTTTGCGCACAATGTCATACGTCCCAGTGATGTCCACCAGCGGACCTTCCGACACTTCCTTTGAAGCTGAAATTCTCCCTTCCAAGACAAGTTCCGCATCCGCTGGGGCATAGGCATCCACGTACTTGCACTTCACAAGCTCAAGTTTTCCACCCAAAAGCGTGTTTGCCACATCAAACTCATTAACCCCAAAAGGCACCGGAGATGAAGCCGCTAACATGACCGCTGGATGAACACCAACAGATATTGCCACGTCCAAGTCAACTTCCGCCTCCTTAGCAATCTGCCACAACTTATAGAGATGCCTTGGAACCAAGCGTATTGCCAGATGCTTCTCGTCTAAAAGCTGTAAACGATGGATGGACACGTTTTCTATGGTTCTATCGAGGCTTTTTGCATGAACAACAGCAGAAGTTATGTATGGACCAGCATCCCTCTCAAAATGGGTCAAAATTGGGATCTGCAGCAAGTCTGGTTCTTCAACAACCTCCTTGACAGCGCCAGCCTCAACAATTTTTGGCTTCCGCGGGTTACGCCAAGCCTCCAAAAGTTTTTGGTAAAGCCCTTCTGGTTCAACGCATAAGGCTTCGCAGATGCGCCTCCTTGTTCCGCAAACGTTTGCCACAATCTTGGTTTTTGAACCTTCAACATTTTCAAACATAAGTATTGGGCCGTTATCGAAGGCTTTCATTATGTAGGAGATTTCAAAGTTTGTGGAAACCTCATCTTTAATGTGCAGTACTTCGCCCTTCTCCTCCATGTGCGCCAGAAAAGCCCTTAAGCTCATGTTAGACTCCCTTCTCGGCTTTCCAAACCCTCCATTTTCGGCTCTGTTAGGGTAACTCTTTCAATAAGCCTTTTGAAGATGGCTTGTGCTTGCATCTCGTCCATTTTCTCCAAGTAGACGGAGACTATGGCTATCTTGCCCTTTTTCGAAGCCAAATACTCGGCGAACATGCGGGCTGAAATAACATTCCTGTTACCAAGAATCACAGACGACGATGGTAGTCCCGGAGTGTCTGGAGGTTTCGGGATGGCTATGGCAAGGGTTCCAAGCCTATCCTCATTCTCACTTAAAAGGATAAGGCAAGAGTTCTTTGTTTCAAGGTAAACAGCGAGAAAGTGAATGTTCTGCTCAACCAACTCGTCCTTAACGACTTTGGCCCGCTCCATCGCCAATTCTCCGATGTATATTTATAGCTTCTACACATTTGACTATTTATTACTTTCAAAAAGGAAAGACGAAAATGGATAGGGAAAAGGCAGAAAAGATCCTTCAAATCCTACGGGAAAACTTCACGTTGCCAAAATGGGTTTCAGAGAATCACAACCCATTTGAAACCTTAATCATAACGATAATTTCCCAGAACACCTCCGACAGAAACACAGAAAAAGCTTTCGCAAAACTTTCAATGACCCTTCCAATAACCCCAAAGGCATTAGCAGGAGCCGAAACAAGCAAAATTGAGGAATGCTTAAAAGTCGCGGGGCTTTATCGGAACAAAGCCAGAATAATAAAGCAAGTTTCAAAGATAATCCTTGAAGAATTTGGCGGAAAACTCGAAACAATTTTGGCTTTACCCTTCGAAAAGGCAAGAGAGAGACTTATGCTGCTTCCAGGTGTTGGTCCGAAAACTGCTGATGTTCTGCTTCTTTTCTCGGCGAACAAGCCGACAATACCTGTGGACACCCATGTGAAACGTGTTTCTAAAAGGCTTGGGCTCGCACCTGCTAACGGCAGCTATGATAGTGTTCGCGAATCTCTCCAGCGATTATACAAGCCAGAAGACTATTTTGAGGTTCACATACTCCTAATCTTGCTGGGGAGAAAGTACTGTAAAGCCAGAAAACCCCTATGCAAGCCATGCCCAGTTAAGATGCTATGCCCATCAAGAGCTGAATAGCCTATAATTGTTTGACACTTTCATCTATTATTGGAGGGGCAACTTCCTTTAGATTTTCATCTAGCCTCACTCTTCCGAAGATAACTGTTGCTATGCCGTTGGAAACTGGCGTAAAGATTTTCACAACCTTTCTTCTGTAGTCGATTTCCCTTAAAACGCCTATTCCGAGAAACTTTCCTTCACCGTTGTATAGGGCTAGGAGCAAGCCCTTCTCATCTCCCTTAAATGTGACCACAACTCTTTTGCCAAGGACTTCTTCAGCCCGTCTAACGTTTTCAGGGTTTATCCAACGGTTTCTGCCAATGACCACGTAAACTTTGTCTTTCAACTCAACCATGTATAGGGGTTTCATTCCCAGCAAGTCGTAAATTTCCCTCTCCCTTCTTCTGTCCAGAAAGTTTTTGCCAGGAACTAAGATTTCCTCGCTTTCAATTTTAAGCCAGCTTAATGGTATGGATTGAACCCTTGAATTTTTCAGGTATTTTATGTAGCCCAGCTCTCGGAGATTTCTGCGTTTGTCTCTGCTTCTCTGTTTTATGGTCTGCGGAGAATCAATAACGAATGTTTTGAAGGCCTTAACAGCCTTTAAAAGGGGTTTCAGCTTCTCATCCTGCTGTATGCAGTAGATTATGCTTGGGCCAATTTTCTCTATAAGCTGAACCTTATAGTTTACTGCGTCTTCCCCCTCCACCCAACCATCCGTATTCACAACAACAAAGTCCGGATTACTGCCCAAAATTTCACTCTTCAGCAATGTCAACCCATGAATTACCTTTTCTATGGCTCTGCTTGGCGAGGTTACGCCCACGAAGAAGGCATTTTTTGCCTCTAGGTTGAAAAGGTCTGTGACATGCCGCGGCACAATTGCATAAGCCAATGTGCATGGGGGACCAATGTCAGACTGCCCCAAATCTCCGTCTAAAATGGCTACTTTATGTTTTTTATTCAAGAGCCTATTCACCAAGTATGTGCAGAAACTTGTTTTCCCAGAATCAACTGTTCCTAAAACTAGGGCAATAGCTGGTCTTGTTTGGATGGCAGATAGTTCTTCGTAGGCTTTTTCCCATGAAGGCGGAATTGTGTTTCCCTCAACCTCTTCCACGTTTGCGTTCTCACCAAGTGCCACATTGAAGGCTGCTGATTCTCTCACGAAGAAGGGCATCCTTTTACCGTCTCTTATCACGACTTTTTCCATGTTCCGCAACATATAGCCGAAAACCTCAGCCTTTCCAGAAAACAGCGTAACCGATGCTGGTCCATCAACTAACAGTGTTTTTCCACTTGCAACGTTTATGTCCATTATTCTCCTCTCCTAGCGTAGACTTGCCCGTTTCTCCTAGCAATTTTTATGGCTGAAACTATGTCCCTCAAACCTCTCCTATGCTTTGAATCGCTAATGTAGCGGTCTGTTCCGGCCTCGCTGACACTTTCCAATATTATGTTTTTGGGAAGTTTCCTATCAAGGGCTTTTAAAAGCCTTTCCTTATATTCTGGAATGCCATCACCAACTTTAACGGCAATCATGGACGCCCTAATATCCTTAAGGCTTTTTATTATGTTCTCTATTTCGCTCAGTGTTTCGTTTATGCCAAAACAGTTTCCAGTTCTAATAACTTTTCCATCAGCCAGAACAGCCAAGCCTAAAACTTCGCCTGGGTCAACACCTATAACTATCTGCTCGTAGGAGTCTTTTCCCTCTATAAGCTGCAGTGTCTGGTTCACCAAAGCTTGCAGGTCCATTCCATCCTCATAAACGAGAACATTTTCGTGGTTTATGTGGGGGCGCTCCTTCTCGGTTGTTATTACAACTTTTATCTCTAGGGGTATGGGCTCGTAGGGTGTTAAGCTTATGAAGGGCACGTTAGCCTTCTTCAACTCGTTAACTATTAAGTAGTAGGCTTTCCCTGAAACTGTTGCCACCGCCACTTTAGCCCTCATACAATCTTCCTAGACTGTTCCTTTTCAACAACAAATTATTATTTCGCACCTTATATCTATTGATGTGCATGCCATTGCTACAGAAGATACCGACAAACTTTAAAATGCTCGACGAAGCCCTCGAAGGAGGCTTCCCAGCAGGCGAGGTCAGCCTAATATACGGAGAAGCAGAAACAGCAAAAACAACCTTGGCAATACAATGTGCAGTGAGCTGCGCCAAACAAGGATACAAAACATTTTTTGTGGATTGTGACGGCACATTCTCCGCTAGAAGACTCTCACAAATCGCATCTGAAAACGCTGAAAAGGTGGCGGAACTTATAATTCTCGCAAGGCCAAAAAGCTTCAAGGAGCAGGCACTTGTCATAGACCAACTAGCCAACTATGTAGCCAAGGGCTTTGGACTTGTCGTTGTGGATACGGCAACATTCCTATACCGCATGGAAGTGGCAGAAAATCCAGACAAAACATTCGAGCTTAACCGCGAACTAAATAGGCAGATGGCTTTGCTGGCACAGACTGCCAAAACGCAGAAAGTGGCCATCATGGTCCTAAGCCAAGTTAGAAGCGTATTTGATGAGGCTTATGTGGATGTTGAACCAGTCGCCACAAGAGTGCTGAAGTTTTGGGCAAACACGATAATTGCAATGAAACCAACAGAAGATCCAAAAATCGTTAGGATAATCGTAGAGAAAAAGGCAAAAATGGCTGAACAATTCACATGTTACGCAAAAATAACCGAGAAAGGGCTGTGTGAACTTCCACAAAAGCGTGAAGGATAAAGGATGAACGCAATTGCAAAACTGGTTGCCGAAGCCATAAAATTCATATTTCCAGCCTACTGCGCCAACGCCATACCGGTGCTTGCCGGTGGAGGCTTGCCCATAGACCTTGGAAGAAAATTTTTGGATGGAAAACCAATATTTGGGAAAAACAAAACTTTTAGAGGCTTTTTCTCCGGGTTGATTATTGGAACAGCGGTTGGCTTCGCAGAAGCCGCCATTTTCCAAGAATATGGCAGTATAGGTTATTTCGGCTTTGTGCTTTCAATGGGCGCCCTCCTCGGCGATTTGGCAGGAGCATTCATAAAAAGGAGGTTGGGGATACCGCCGGGAGGGCTTTTGCCCATAGTGGACCAAGTGGACTTTGTGGTTGGGGCTTTAATATTCGCTTTTCCATTACGGGTGTTATATCTTGAGCTTGTTTTGGCTGTGCTTATTATAACGCCGCCACTGCACATGACAACAAACTTTGCAGCCTACAAGCTTGGATTAAAAAGCAGCCCATGGTGAAAAGGGGGTTTATACACCTTTCCAGTAGTGCAGCACAGCCTCTAAAGAGATGTATGCCACAAATAAGAGAACAGCGCCTATCATAAACGTCAAATAGGCTTGTCTAGGCTTGTAGGCATATTTTGTGCTCTGGTAAATGAGCAATGCTCCGGAGACACCCATGGCGAATAGAATCATTGATATGAGGCTGTCTGAAACCCATTGCTCGGACAACTGCGGATAAACAAAGAGGAAACGTCCACCATAATAGACGGCAGGTAGAGGCTTCACAATAATTAGGTGCAATCCGCCTCCGTACAGGAAGACAGCCACAGCCATGGCAATTACTGCAATAGCGAAGGGTGAAGGCCTAATTGATGATATCTTTGTGTAAAGCCTCTGCAATGAATAGGACAGCGAAACTGCTGTTTTTTTGGCTTTACGCGCCACCTTTTTCCTCTCCAGTTTTTATTAGGTGCTCTGCCACCTCTCTGGCCCATTCACCAGTAAATGGATTCTTAACAATCTCACTTAAATACTCTTTCCAAGAAATCTCTAAGGCTTTCCTCCAAATCTCATACTTCTTCATAATACTCTGATAGGCTCTAGCATGCAGTTCGCAATAACCGTTTTCAACAGCCTCTCTATTGCACACTGCGCATTTCAATGTTTCTCTTCTCCTCCTTTAATGGGCATTTGGGATTAAAACACAAGTTCCATGGGCGCCTACCCTTAATACGAATTTGAACAGTGGGCCACCCGCATCCGCGACAGTTCTTTCCTAATGGTCGTGCTGTTCCCATTTGCGGAAGCGGAAAGGCGGCATTACACTTCTTTTTGAAGAAGTTTGTGCATCCGATGAAGCGTTTTCCAGTTTTCCTCGAATAAAGTATCATTAGCATGCCAGTTCCACAGATAGGACATGGCCCAACAATCCTTTCTTCAAGCCTCGCCCTTTTTATCGCGATGCTTAATTGCTCACCTATGGTTTTCTCTTTGGCCTTAAGCCCATCAACAACAGGCTTTAAAATTTCAATAGCGTCTAATAGGACGTTTTCGCGTTTCTCTTGGCTAGCTTGAATCTTATCCATCCTCTCTTCAAGCTTTCTCGTTAGCCCAATCGAAACGATTGGTGGACAGTGCTTCTTGAGGACTTCGAGGACTTCGAAGCCTAAATCCGTCACAATCATCCTTTCGTCTCGGACATATTTTCTGTCATACAATGTTTGGATTATATCTGCGCGGGTTGCCTTAGTCCCAATGCCAGCCTCCTCCATCCTTTTGAGCAAACTGCCCGGATTGTAGCGTGGAGGCGGCTTCGTGAACTTGTCTTCCAGAATAATCCTTCTAACCTTAAGCTTTTGTCCCTCCTCCAATGGCGGCAGAAGAACCTCTTCAGACCTTACATATGGCTCATAGAAGCGTAGCCAACCCTCCTTTAATGTTTGCCTACCCTTCAAGAAGAACCTTTGCCCATCAACGTTTATGCAAACTTTTAGGCTTTGCCTTACGGCTGGCTCTCCAAAAACAGCCATAAACCTTCTAACAACAAGATCCCATATTCGCCTTTCAGGCTCTTCTAAAACTCTTTCTGGGAGATTCCCGGTTGGATATATTGCCGGGTGGGCCGGGTCCTCCTTTTTCCCCTCGTTGGGTTTAAGCTCTTTTTTGGATAGGAGTTCCGCCGCAAGCCTTCTGTATTCGGAGACCCCGCTTAAGCTTTTGAGTATCGCCTCATAATTTATTGCTGGTGGAAGTTTTTGGCTGCTTGTCCTTGGATACGATATTAAGGCGTCCAAGTATAGGCGTTGGGCAATGTCTAGAGTTCTCCTAGGCGTGTAACCGAAAAGGCTGTAGGCTTCACTTTGCAATGCGCCAATGTCGAAGGGTGTTGGCGGCATCTGCTGGAACTGTTTAACCTCAATGTTTTCGACAACGCCATCTTTCCCCTTACAAGCGTCAACTAAAGCATTAGCCTCCTTCTTGGTTTCAATTACGACTTTCTCGTATTCAGCCTCGAAAACTTGTCCGTTAATTTCAATTTCAGCTCTAATTTGCCAGTAAGGGGTTGGCACAAAACTTCTGATGGCTTTTTCTCTAGCAACCAGAAAGCGTAGTGTTGGACCTTGGACTCTGCCTGTGCTTAAGGTTGCGTATTTTCCACTCCAGTCCTTTGCGGCTATTGTTAATGCTCTTGAAAGGTTTACGCCGTAAAGCCAGTCGATTTCGTGTCTTGTCCTTCCAGCCTCTATTAGGGCGAAGTCCAGTTTTGGCAGCAGTTCCTCGTAGGATTTTTCCAGCTCCTCCTTTGTTAGCGTAGAATACTTCATCCTTTTTGCAACAGCTTCCTTGTTGCCACACGCATACTTCAGTATGCAGTATCCAATTATGCTTCCCTCAATGTCGTAGTCGCACGCGTCAATGTATGTGTCAGCGTCCTTGGCAAGCTTTGAAATTGTTTCAAGCCAGACGCGGATTTGTTTTGCACCCCTCTCCGCCATGTAACGGGGAACCCATCTGAAACTGAAAACAGGATAATAGTTTCTCCCACCTTTTTCTTCTGCAACGGTGTATAAGTGTCCAATAGCTGGAACAACAATTATCTGCTTGTCTCTTTCGGCTATGTAGTAGGGAACTCCATTCTCCTCCATTTTCTTGGGTTTGCCCTTCAAGTCAAGGGCTGAAGCTATCCTTTGTGCGGCGTCCGGCTTCTCCGTGATGATGAATGTGTACTTCCCCATACCAGCACAGACCATTACTTGGAATGTTGATGATTCTCAAGATAAACCTTCGCCAAAATTAAAAGTTTCTATCTCGCACCTGTTAGGATTCAGCAACCGATAAATATGGCGTAGGCATTACACCCATTTATCGAGGAGATGAGGACTTGCCTCAAAAAGTTGTTTGCCACCAATGTGGTTATGTTTTGTATGAGGGAAGCGAACTTAAACCCCCAGACGAGATTTTGCACAAGTATAGTGGTAAATGCCCGCAGTGCGGCAGAAAACTTGCCCTAATACCATTAAACGTTGAAGTGAAACCCATAAAATAGCCAGCCCTTCTATTTGTGAGGAGGCTTAACAGATGAGGAAAACCCAACTTTACGAGGTACACAAGAAAACGGCGAAGATGACAGAGTTCGCTGGATTCGAAATGCCCCTATGGTATAAGGGGATAACAGAGGAACACATGGCGGTGCGAAACAGTGTTGGCATATTTGACGTTTCCCACATGGGAAGGGTAATCATAACAGGGAGGGACGCCGCTAGTTTCCTAAACTATGTCATAACCAATGACGTGACTGCCTTAACGCCCAACAGTGCCCTATACTCTGTCATGTGCAACGAAAACGGCGGCATAATCGACGACTTCGTGGTAAGCTGCCTTGAAGAGGAAAAGTTTCTGCTGGTTCCAAACGCCACAAACAGAGAAAAAGACTTCAACTGGCTGGTTAAGAAGGCTGAAGGCTTCAACGTTAAAATTGAGGACGTTTCAGACAAAGTGGCAATGTTCGCCGTACAAGGACCAAACGCTGAAAAAACCCTACAAAAAATCTCCACGGCAGACCTAAGCAAAATTGAAAGGTTTAAGGGCACACCAGCCAAATTGGCTGGCATAGAAGTTTTCCTATCTAGGACTGGCTATACAGGTGAAGACGGTTTTGAGGTTTATGTGTGGAATGCGCCACCGGACAAGCCAGACAATGCCATAAACTTGTGGAAAGCCATTCTCGAAGCTGGAAAACCCTACGGAATAGAACCATGCGGCTTGGGAGCAAGAGACACATTAAGGCTTGAGGCGGGACTATGCCTATACGGAAATGACATAGACGAAAATATAACACCGTTAGAGGCTAAGCTGGGCTTTGTGGTGAAATTTCAGAAGGACAACTTCATAGGAAAAAACGCTCTCCTAAGACAAAAAGAGGAGGGAGTCAAACGGAGACGGGTTGGACTGCAGATGATTGAGCATGGAATACCAAGACAAGGCTACAAAATATACAACGAGAAAGGTGAAATCATCGGGCAGGTGACAAGCGGAACCTTCTCACCACTCCTTAAATGTGGCATAGCAATGGCTTACATACAAACACAACAAGCCCAGGAAGGAAACATAGTAAACATCGAAATCCGCGAAAAAATGGTTAAGGCAAAGATTGTGCCATTCCCATTCTACGACACAGAAAAATACGGTTACAAAAGGAAGACATCCACATAAAACTATTTAACCAACCGTAAGGAAAATAAACACCTTAAAAACCTTTAATCAAAAGCTGGAACCACGAATGGAAACAAAAAGTGCCTCCAAAAAAGAGCGAATAATCAACGGCATAAAAAGTCTGGGAAAAATCCGCCCAAAAATAAACCACACAACAATAATGACCATTACAGCCTTAACGATCATCCTCTTTATAGCCTTCACCATAAGACTGTTTCCAATGCGATGGGAAATAGACCCAACCACTGGAAAAACAAATCTCCTCCTGTCAGAGTTCGACCCGTACTTCCAATACCGCTTCACAGAAAAAATCGTCAAAGACGGAGTCATATCATGGGCCATAGAAAACAACGGAAAAGGATGGATCGACTATCAAAGATGGTATCCGAGTGGAATAAACGTTGCTAAAGCCGCTTTTCCAGGACTTCCAATGACAGCAGCCTTTTTATATGAAATAGTTTCAATGCTTGGAGTAGGCATAAACCTAATGAGTTTCTGCTCCCTATTCCCAGCCATCATGGGAGCACTTGCATGTCTTGCCCTCTATTTCCTCGGAAAAGATATCGGTGGCAAACCTGTGGGCTTTTTGTCCGCGCTTTTCTTGGCTCTTGAACCATCCTATATCCAACGGACATCAGTAGGATTCTTTGATGACGAAACTATTGGTATACTCTCCCTCTTACTTTTCGCCTTCCTTTTTCTAAGGGCTATTGACGAGGATAGGCGGGTAAACTCAACTGTAAAATATGCCCTTGCCTCTGGTGCGGTGTTAGGCTACTTCTGTGCAGGGTGGGGTGCAGCATACTATCCAATAGGCGTTATAACCCTATTTACGCTGGTTTTGCTTATTATGAAAAGGTACACACGGAAGCTTCTTCTGGCATATGGCATAACTTTCGGCTTCGGTTTGCTCATCGCCATAAACGTCCCAAAGCTTTCACCAAACTACCTTCTAACAGGTGCGATTCTGCCGGTTGCCGCCGTTTTCGGGTTACTTTTTCTAGCTGAAATCGTCACTAACTTAAAAACGGCTAAGTGGAAGGTCATATCCGTAATACTTTTTCTAGCCCTTATTGTTGGCGGTATAATAGCACTTTCGTATGCTGGCTACATGAGGGGTATAGCTGGGAAATTCATTTCTGTGATAAATCCCTTCACAAGGGAGGCTTCCCCCCTTATTGAGTCTGTGGCTGAGCATAGAATATCTGCGTGGGGCTCCATATACTACGAGTTCGGCATTACGATAATCTTCTTCATCATAGGGTTATTCTTCATCATAGGAAACTTAAACAACAGAAACATATTCCTACTGGTTTTTGGTTTAACATCCTTATACTTTGCATGTTCAATGGTGCGGCTATTCGTGCTTATGGCTCCAGCCTTCAGCATCCTAGCTGCCATTGGCATTAGCGGGCTTCTGAAACCCTTTGTGGCGTTGTTGAAAGAGCCGCCAAAAATAAGTGTTAAGAAAAAGTATGGTTTGGAGCATGTTGGAAAAGAGTTCAGCGGCATAGCAATGTTCTTAATATTCTTGATGTTAATGGTGAATTTGGCTTTTCCAATGCCGAGAGTTTATACACAAGCCTATACGCCAACCACAATTTCTGGTGGAAGCCTTTCAATATCACCCCAATACCTAAGCGTCCCTGTATCAGAATGGATTGACATGTTGAATTGGATGAGAACACGTCTGAGTCCAACAACTGTTGTTTGTAGCTGGTGGGACTATGGATACTGGATAACCGTGTTAGGGAACGTCACTTCCCTTGCGGACAACGCGACAGTGAACTCAACCCAAATAGAAAATATTGGCTTCATCTTTATGTCCAACGAAACACAGGCGGTGAGAATGTTGAAACTTTACAATGCATCCTACATCCTTGTTTACACAACCATCCGCTCTGACACAGGTGAGTGGGTGAATGCCGGGGGTGATGAAGGAAAATGGGTTTGGATGGCAGCCATATCCGGGAAAGCGCGTCAACGCTTTATAGACAATGGTTTTATTCCGGCAAGTGATATGTGGAACGAAAATCTTGACGACATTAGGCGATTGTTTGGAAACTATACTATTGGAACAAACTGGATAGATAGTAATAAAAATGGTCAAGTAGATAGTGGTGAACTTGAACCAAACGCTAAAGGGCAGAATGCAACAATTTATAAGTTGATGCGGTATGCGGTTGAAAGTTGGAAGCAAAAGCACGGCAAAAGCAGCTCAACAATTAAACTGCTCTACTTTACACCAGAATATATCGCAGGGTTGGATGATGATGGAAGCAAGTATGGTGGTGTTGTTCCGCTCGTCTGCCTCTACAAAATTAACTGGGAAAAGTATTACAGTGAACACCCAAGCGGGTAAGGGAGAAACTTTTGTTTCCAAAAGTTCCAGATCAGCATAAGCCCGGCAAGCCTCTGGTCCCAACTGGTTTAGGCGTAATATATGTTGTGGTGAGTGCTGCTTACCTTTTCTTTCTACACGCCTTTGGATTTGATGTTGAATCCGCTAGCATCAGCAATGTTTCTCCAGCTTTAACTTTGGCTGTCTGCATATTGTTCGGAGGGTTTATGGGCCTGCTCGACGACTGGATGAATCTGCGTTGGCGTTATAAGGCTTTATTCCCATTAGTGGCAGCAGTTCCTCTAACGGCTCTGGCTTATAGGATGGGAGCCCGTACAGCCATAACTCTTCCATTTTTGGGAACAATCAATTTTGAAAGGTACTATTTCTTTGTTTTAATTCCGCTGATGGTGACTGTGGTCACCAACACTGTTAATCAGTTGGGCGGGTTAAACGGTTTAGAAACTGTTTGTCCAGCTATAATTATGGTGGGGCTTATGGTTGCTTCGGGAAAAAGCGCGCTTTTATTAACACTGCCTTTGGCTGTTTGGCTTGTGCTTGCCTTCTTTAATTTTCAAGGAAAAATTTTTGTTGGTAACACTGGCTCCTTTGCCATTGGAATCACCTTGGCAGCATTTGCCATAATCTCTGATGTGAAATGGTGTCTGCTTATTTCGCTTACACCTTACATAATCAATTCCTCCATGATCTTGCTGAACTACTTCTTTTTCCGAACAAAGGCGAATGTCTCTTTCGATGGGAAGAGGCTTTTTTCAGACCATAGGAGGAGCCTAATAACGCTTATTACTTATAGGCGGCCCATGACTGAGCGGCAAGTAGTCGCTATAATAGCTCTTTTGGTGGCCGCTTCGACGGTCGTTGCTGTTGCGGTTCAAATGTTTCTTTTGTAGCTGTGCGTATTGGGATGCTACACACAAAAGGCAAAAATTGGTTTGAAGTGAGGCTTAATCACGGAGGCTGTTAGGAGCATCGGGTTTAGTATAGGCTTGATGTGAGGAATCAGCTATTTGCCCCACACTTCATGTTCCAAATGTTTCGGTTAAAGTGGACGTTACAAATATCGTAGGGGTTAAGCTAGACGTTAAGGATGGGGCTGGAACTGTCAATTTTGATGTCAAGGCTAGGCTTGAAGAGAAGGAAAGGAGAAGCCAAATGGTTGTTGTTGGCTTTAACCTCCAATTAGCAACAAAGCCCGGCATTGTTAAGTTTGAGGTTGAGGGCACCGCAACACTCACTGGGAAGGATGCGGAGATAAACAAGATGCTGGAGGTTGATCCAGAAACAAAGGTGCCCCACGTTTTCCAGAAAGTTTATCAACACACTTTTACAGCCATGTACCTACTCTCAACAATTTTGAACACCCCTCCGCCACCGATAGACCTCCTCCTCTTCAGAAGGGAAGAGGTGCCAACTGAAGGCGTCGCTATAGAGCCAGAAACAGCAGCCGAAACGGTTAAGGAGGAAACCGCTGGGAAGTGGAGAAAGAGGGCTAGGCGAAGGAATATTTTTATTCTTGCCTTGTAGTTATGCTGTTTGGTTGGCGGGTGAGTGGGGCCTCCCACCCGTTCCGCCAAATAAACCCCGGTGTCGGGAGGTGAAAAATTGAAATTTGATAGTAAAGATTTAGCCTTAACAGCGGTTTTTGCAAGTTTGTATGCGGTGGTTAACATTGTCCAGACAATGATGGGAGGTCCGATAACTTATGGACCTGTACAACTGCGTCTTGCTGATTGCTTAATCGCTTTGTCGGCGTTGTTTGGTTTACCGGTGAGTTTTGGTGTTGCAATAGGGTGTTTTAGCAACATCTATTACATGCTCGACCCTGCAGACATTGTTATAGGACCAGTTGTGAATTTAGCAGCGGCTTTGTTGGTCTTTATGTTAAGGAAACGTAAACTTTTCGCGTGCGTTTCTGGCTCGCTGGTTGTTGGCATTCCAATAGGCTTGTATCTATACTACCTTTATGTGCAAGGTAATCCGGTTATTCAGCAACAAATGCCTGATTTTGGTGTGCCCTTGCCTTTATGGGTTGCATTTATTTTGAGCTTAACAATCAGCAGTTTAGTGGCCATTGCGGTTATTGGATATGCCTTGCTGAAAGCGCTATCGAAACGAGGCGTTGTTGACTCTTTAAGGGCGCGTGGGCTAAAAATCCTTGAGGAGAAGTAAGGCTGCTGATTACATGAAACGTTCAAGTTTTGTTAACCCTATTATCTCGTCAAAGTCTAAGCCTAAAGCGTCTAAAACCTGATCGAAGGTGGAGTGAAGATAAGCCACATACTTGTCTACGTCTATCTCGTTTTTTGTTGCCAACTCGACAGGTTTCACGTGGGGTTCGTTTACAACCTTTACAAAACTTATTAGGTCGCCAGCTTTTAGTTCCATCCCGCTTTCTTTTAGGATTCTCGCGGCTTTCACGTGTTGCGGTGTTGTTTTTGTGTAGCGTTCTGGCTCTTCGCCTAATACTACATTGAAAGCTAGTTCGTTTAGGCTTTCCCATTCGCGTCTTTTTAGCCTTACATAACAGTCGCGTATTGTTTGGATGATGTCCTTTTTAGCTGCTTCAAAGTCTGCTGGCGACTTAACCATGGCTAGTCGTTCCTTCATCTTATCGAAAGCCTTCTTAATGAAAAGGGGGATGTGGCGTTTCTTGCCAGTCAAGCCCTTAACGTCGACGCTTCCATCTTCTAAGACGCCTAGATAGTTCTTTTTGCGGGAGCTGAAGACCGCATAGCGGTAAACCTTGTCCACGTCTAAGCCCATTTTAAGTTCGCGTTCAGTCCACTCCTCAAGCTCGCATATCTGCTCCTTTGACGGGTTTTTTAGGAAGACGCTGTCCGTGTCGCCGTAAAGCACTTGGATGCCCAGTTCCTCAGCCCTCTTAATTATCTGGGTTATGGCGTGCCTTCCTATGGCTGCTGTTGCCTCGGCAACTGGTGGGCAGTAGAGGTCGAAGGTTTCTGCTCCAAAGACGCCGTAGCTGGCGTTTAAAATGACCTTTAACGCGCCTTGGATGATATTGTACCAGCTTCTAACTTCTGGCGGCAAAGTCTTGTCCTTCGATTTTGGCTTGTACCACTGAACTCGCAAGTCCCTCAACGAGCCTATTAGGAGGCTTTCTAGGGCGCGTTTTTTGCGGCAAACCCAGTGGGGGGTGTCTGGCACAAAGTTTGTTTTGCATTCTGGATGTCCACATAAGATGGATTGGTAGCCCAAATTCCAAACTTTTATTATGGATGGGTATAGGCTTGGAAAGTCCATGACGGCGACGTTAAAGTGGACGCCCGGCACTGGTTCTACGACTATGGCGCCCTTGTACTTTTTGCCCTTAATTATGGCTTTTGTGGCCGTTTTGCCTTTTAGGGCTAGTATGTCCTCAGCGTTTGGAATAAGCATATTTTTTCTGCGGTGTTCCCGGTGCATAAAGTTTCTTATCCAGCGGGATACACCTTGTCGGCTCACATCCTCCATCGGCATGCTGCTTATCCTAGCCAAAACAAGAATTAACTTTAGGACCAGCTCGTCTTCGAAGCTTGTTAGTTTGTAGGTTATTTCAGCGTCTCTAAAACAGTATTTTGCAAGTTCCGTGTACGTTAATTCGCCTATGCTCTTCTCCAGTGTTATTTTGTCCAAGCCTACAAGTGCCATGCCAACATCGCCTAAAGTAACGTCTCTGTAGCGGTTGTTGAAGGCATATATTTGTATGGAGCGGTTGAAGAAGAACTTGTAGAGGTCGATGTGCACCCCATATTTTAGGAGGCAGACGCGCTTCCCAATTTCTATCGGGATTTCATCCCGCTTAAAACCGTGGTTTTCCGCCCTATGCGCCAAATACCGCAAGTCAAAATCGTCGCCGTTGAAGGTTACCACGAAGGGGTAGTTCCACAAAACCTCGAAGACAGCTCTTATCAGCTTCTCTTCAGAATCAAAATATTCTATTTGCACATCTGCTGGTAAACGTTCCGAGCCTTCGCGAACCCCTTCCCTTTTTAGGAGGAGAACCCTTTTCTGCCCATCCGAACTGTATAGTGAGACGCAGACTATTGGGTAGGCTGCTTCTCTTGGGTCTGGCATTCGAGTCGGTATGGGCGAATAAACCTCAATGTCCATGGCGACGTAACGGAACTTTGGGGCTGGATATTCTAGAAGCCTAGCCCACTGCTCAATATACTGAAGCTCTTCAGCGTCAGCCTCCTTAAAGGTTGCAACAATTTGTTGAACCGTTCTTTCCGCTTCTTCTAGGCTTTTTGGTACAAGATTACCATCTTTGACTTCGTAAACCATGCCTGGCAAAAGTCCACGGTCATAAATGTAGGACTGGTAATACTTTATCTTAGACTCCCAAACCTTTATGGATTCGGCGGAAACCGGGACATCCGCAACTTTTGGAAAGTCTTCTGGGATAATGTCCCTTATGCAGCCTCTCGGTCGCCCTCCAATGGCTAACGGGTCTTTGGCAACGATTTTTGTCACTTTTACCGGCTTGTCCAAGAGGGGGTCAAACTTTTCCACAATTTCGAAGTGGTCAAAGCCCGGATGCTTCATTAAACGGTCAATTTTCTCAAGCTCGAAAGGCGAAAGATTCGTGTAGCAATATGGCCTATGCCCAGTGTTATCATACCAGAAGTAAATGCACCCAGAAACAGGCTCGTAAAGCTTGATTAGGGCTTTTCCAGCCTTTCCATCATAAGTGGCTGAAACAAAATATGATGGTGGAAGATTTTCTGGAGCCGCTGGTGGGAAGCCCCGCTCTTTTCGTTCTTTTTCTAGGGATTTTGTGAAGGGTAGGGCTTCCGCTTCGGCTTCTTGGGGTTTTGCCACAGGCATTGAGAACTCGTCTAGGCGCCTTTGAGCCATATCTGCTCTTAACCTAAACTAAATATCGCAAGCCACAGACTAAAAACCTTACTAGTGTATAGCTTTTCGTGGAAACTTTTAATCTTTAAGATGGCTTTTCTATTGCTGTTTAGCCGTGTGAAAAGGAATGCTTAGAGAAGCTTGGTCTTTGGCTATTGAAGCCTTAAGCTGGATGGAGAAGGAGCAGATAAGCGAGCGGCTAGCTATAGCCAGAACAGCCAAACAACTGGAAATAGACGATGTTGATGCTTTACGCTTCGCCCACGGTCTTGTGTGTGAAACCGTTCGACGCCGCAACATCATAGACCGTTTTATAAACGAGGCTTTGAAGCCAAAATCCCTAAGCGAGTTCACGTTGGGTGTCCAATCCTTTTTGAGGCTTTACGTTTACCAAACAAGAGTCGCCAAAAACTGGTCGAAAATCGACATTGAAGAGGCAAAAAACATTGTGAGGCTTGCCCGCTCAATTTTGGGTTGGAGAACCCTCCAAAACGTTGAACCCTTTCTAGGCTTGCTTTTAACAGAAAGCCCCACCACAGTTCTGAAAGGGATTAGCGACGAGGAAAGGGTTGGGCTTTTAACCTTCCATCCAACATGGTTTGTGCGTTACTGCTTCAAGCTCTTTGGCAGAAAAGAAGCCATAAACATGCTTGAGGCAAATTTGAAAGCTCCTCCAACCTACATTAGACTTAACACTTTGAAAGCGGATGAAAACGAAATTTTGGCGAGATTAGCCGAAGAAGAGATAAGGGTTGAAAAGGTTGAGGGACTGCGCCACACCTTCAAGGTTTTGGGCACAAAAACCCCGCTAACAAGAACCAAAAGCTTTGGTGAAGGCTTGTTTTACATTCAGGATAAGGCTAGCTGTTACGCGGCTGAAGTGGCAAACCCAGAACCCGGCATAGTGCTTTTGGACATTTGCGCCGCCCCCGGAGCCAAAACCACCTATTTGGCTCAGCTTATGCAGAACCAAGGCATAATATACTCGGTAGACTTTTCAAGGCGTAGGATGAGCGTTTGGAAAAACGAAATTGCCAGAATGGGCGTGGAAATTGCCGAGCCTATAATTGCTGATGCATGTAACCCACTGCCAGTCTCCGTAGAGGCGGATGTGGTGGTTTTAGACCCGCCTTGCACAAGTACTGGAGCCTTTGCAAAGTTCCCATCAGCCAAGTGGAGGCTCACACAACGTTCTGTTGAAAAAATGGCTGAAATCCAGTGGCAGATGCTGGAAAACTGCGCAGAAAAAGTCAAGCCGGGCGGCACATTAATCTACTCCACGTGCAGCATAACAGTCGAAGAAAACGAAATGCTCATCGAACGTTTCTTAAAATGGCATCCAGAGTTCTCGCTGGCTGAAATAACCCCAAAAATTGGGGTGCTTGGACTAAGGGGCATGGAAAGGTGTCAGAGGCTTTACCCGCACATTCACGAGTGCAACGGCTTTTTCATTGCAAAACTATTAAGGACTGGCATGTAGCAAATTGAGAAGAATTCGTGGATACTAGTGCTTTATTGAAAGTTCGTAATACTTATAAGCATTACTTTGGTATATACCTTCGGTATATAAAAAATGACCGAGAAAAGTGTAATTACCGTGAAAATTCCATCAGACCTTAAAAAGAAAATGAAACGGGTCAAAATAAACTGGAGCGAATACATTAGAAACGCCGTCCAGAAGAAATTGGAAGAAGAGAATAAGAACATAGCTTCAACAAAACTCGACGAAATAAGAGCCAGAAGCAAACCAGTGGCAACAGAGGAGCTGGTAACTTGGATAAGAGAATACAGGGAGAAATAGCATGCCACGATATGTTGTTGACGCCAGCATCATCGCCAAATGGATTCTCCCCGGCGAACCATACCAAGAGAACACAGCAAAACTGAAAGAAGATTTTACAACTGGACAAGTGGAACTATGTGCACCAACCCTAATCGTCCACGAAGTCACAAATGCCATTTGGAGAGCAACAAAACTCGGAATAATCTCTGTAAATGACGCAAAAGAGGCGCTTGAAGCACTGGAGGATATGAAAATTGAACTCTTCGAGCCTAGCTGGACAAAAGCATGCCAAGAATTAAGCATTGCCTGCAAGCTGGACTTAACAGTTTATGATGCAGCTTACCTCTTTCTCGCCGAAAAAACAAGGGCCAGTCTCATAACGGCAGATGAAAAGCTATACGAGAAAGCAAAAGCCAATTTCAAAATAATCCACATCAAAGATTACGTATAGCTTAATGCGTCCGCGATTTTTCAATGCTCGCCAGAGACTCAAAAATTATCTTTGCTGCTTGGATTGCTGTGACCCCAAAATCATAATTTGGAGCAACTTCCACAACATCCAATCCCACAACATGCTTGTCGCATATGCCACATAAAATGTCCAGCAAAGTGTGGCTTTCAAGACCGTCTGGTTCGGGATTCTGCACTGCCGGTGCATAGGCTGGGTCTAAAACGTCCATGTCTGCAGAGACATAAACACTTTCTATATTGGCGAGTTTCCGCTTTAAGGCTTTCAGCATCTGCTCTACGCCTTCCCTCCTAATTTGTTGGGCTGTTATAAATTCTATTCCAGCTTTTTTCGCGTAGTCAAGCTCTTCTCTGCAGACGGCCCTAGTGCCAACCTCCAAGATTTTTGCTGGCTTTAGCTGCTCATTTAGTCTTCGCATAAAAGTTGTGTGGGAAACCTTCAACCCCATAAACTCGTCTCTCAAATCAAGGTGTGCATCAAAACTTAAAATGGCTGTCTTGGAGGCTCTATTGCCAAAACCCTTCAAAACGCCCAGCGTGACCGTGTGCTCCCCACCAACTACAATGGGCGTTTTTCCGGCCTCTATGATTTCGCCAACAACTTTCGCGAGTCTTTCAAGGGTTTGCTCTGTGTCTGTTGAAACGTGCAAGTCGCCCAAATCATGAAGGTGCAGCTTTTCCATGTCTATGCCGCTGCGGAAACTGTAGGTTTCGATGTTTAGAGAAGCCTCCCTTATGGCGGCTGGTCCAAACCTGGCGCCAGTGCGATAAGTGCTTGTAACATCAAATGGCACGCCTAGAACCACGTAGTCGGCTTCCTCAAAAGTTTTTTGAAAACCGCTGAAAACGGCTGAATGTGAAACATATAAGTCGCGATAACTCATCCTCTAATCCATCCACTAGTAAACGCTAAAACAGTTTAACCTAGGAAGCTCTAAACTCTTTCGCTTATCTCTAGTAAACTTCCAATTTCTTCTCTACCGCCGTCTTTATGGCATCTAAACCCCACAGTTTCTGCCCCTTAAAAACTAATGTTGGGGTCTTATTAACGCCGGCAATTTTTGCCTTAAGGCGGGTTGGTGCATCTGCCAAAACTGAGATCAACAACCTTGAACGGGATGCGAGATTTTTCCAGAAATTTAATGACCTTTCTATCCCCTTCTGTTAAGGTGAATTCCGTTTTGGTTACGCGATAACCAGCGCCGCACCAGTGACCCCAGTTGGGCATGGTGTATTCTACATGCTCAACTTTTCTCAGATTTAACATATAAAATTGCTACTTCCGACATCTTCAGTTCCAGAATAATAATTGGTGAAACGGAAAATTTAAGTTTGGTACACGGCAAGCCGCTGAAAAGAACTTGTTATAGGCTTGTTATGGCATATGGGAATGCTGGTATCTCCGCGATATATAATGAGCCGTTGAAATTCATTTTAACGACATTCCATTCCGTGCCATTATTGTATGAGAGCAATAACTCTTTCACGCCGCTTGCAAGGGATGGTTCCGTCGCATTCGCAATAATTAAGACGGTTCCGTTGTAGTTGGGTTGGGCTGGAACCCGCTTAACATATGTTATGACCGGTGGGTGGAAATCGCTAACAATGTACGCGTACTCCTTCGAGCATGCCTTGTTCCCAGCCCTATCATAGGCACAAACCAAATAGGCAACTGTGGAGTTGTAGCGCTGCGGCGGAATTTCAGCAAAAAACAAGTTGCCATTCCTACCCATGTTCACCGTCACGTTTTCTTGACTGTTAACCTTGTGGCATAGGGTTGCGTTAGCTACTCCGCTTTTAGAATCCGTTATGTAAGCTAAAACAAGAACACTGTCCTCTATTCTGGCTTCATAGGATACTGATAAACATAGTGGATCTTTGGAGGCTTTCGGTCCTTGCGGTGGCACGCATTAACCGCAAAAACTTGCACAAGGCTTATTGCTAAAACTAGGAGGGCTATGGATAGGAGTATAAATGCCTTTCTTTTTCGCATTCTCCTTTCTCCCAGAAAAGCACTATCCTCTCCCATATAAAAAGGGTGTTTCGAAACGGAAATATTCGTGGATTTAAGGAGTTTAGAGCCAAAAACTGACCGTTCAAAGCATATGATTTATTAACCATGTTTTCAATTTAATGCATTAATTTCAGAGGCATCTGCCATGGGATTCAGATCAAGGCTTACAATTGAAAACATAGGTTTACTTTTAGCCTCAATTTTCTACGCTGTTGTTGGTGTTGTCTGCTTTGTCATTTTAGCCACGATGGACTATGAGCTTGTTCATATTGGTTTGATTGGGATAATAAGCCTAGCCACAGCCTACGGCTTGTTTAGGCGAAGAAAATGGGCCCTCTGGAGCGCCTTCGTACTGTTCTTTATGAACACGACGTTCTCTCTTTCTATGCTATACTACACCATGGGGGGCAATGTTCTTATAGATGCGGCCATGGTTCTGTACCTAGTCTTTACATGGGTTGCCACAATTTATTTAGCTGCCCGAAGAAAGAAGCTCGAATTTTAACTCGTCACATCCTCTAATCTTTTGAATAAGTGAACCGTGACCCCCTCATCCATGTCGACAAACTGCTGGTTTTCTGGAATTTCCACAAAGCCGTCAGCCCTTAGAAGGGTTGTTATAGCTCCAGAAAGTCCAGTTGAGACGGGTTCTGCTATTAGCCGCTTCGACTTGTCTCTTTTGAGTTTGACCATGATGAAGGTGCGTCTCCCCCGTGCTGGAAACATCCGTGTTGATGCAAAAGCCTTAATGGTGGTCGCTTCCGTTACTTTTCTTCCAGCCATACGCTCTATTATTGGACGCACCAGTAAGTGGAAGATTAGCAGTGCTGAGGTTGGATGCCCGGGGAGGGCGAAAATGGGTTTGCCGTCTATTACGGCGACTGTTGTTGGTTTTCCAGGTTTTGTGGCCATTCCACAAACAATCAAGCCCGGTTTTCCAAGAAGGCTGAGGGTTTTTGGAATAACATCTTTTGGGCCGACTGAAACTCCGCCAGAGGTCACAACTATGTCTGCTAATGTCAAAGCCCTTTTTAATGCCTTTTCAAGCTCGTTTTGGTCGTCTGGAAAAACTCCCATGTAAACTGGTTTTCCGCCACTCTCCAACACGGCTGTGCTTAGACTATAAGCATTAATATCATAAATTTTCCCGGGGACTAGTGGCTTGCCCGGTTCTGTTACTTCCGCACCCGTTGATAAGACAGCTACACGTGGAATCTTGTAAACCCTTACTTTTGAGATTCCAACAGCGGCTAGGGCGCCTATTTCTCGCGCGCCTAAAAGTTGCCCCTGTTTGACAACTGTTTCGCCCCTTTTTATGTCTGCTCCGGCTTTCATGACATTTTCGTCCTCCGCCACTGCAGAGTAAACGTAAAGGTCGCTGTCTTTCCGCTCGGTGTTTTCAGCCATTACAACGGCGTCGGCGCCTTCTGGAATTGGGGCGCCAGTCATTATTTCTGCGGCTGTTCCCTTTTCCACCTTAATTTTTGGCATTTCCCCAACATTTACTGCTCCGCAAAGCCTCAACTTTACTGGTCTATTTTCATCCGCGCCAAAAGTGTCTTCTGCTTTTACGGCGTAGCCGTCCACTGTGGCACGGTTGAAAGGTGGAATGTCCAATAGAGCGGTTACATCTTCTGCTAGGACGCGGTTACACGCCTCTAAAAGTCGAACTTCCTCTACGCCTAACGGTTTGGCCTCAAAATTTCTTTGAATGGCTTGCTTTGCCTCTTCAAAAGTTAAAAGTTTCCTAAACATCCGCGCCGAAAGCCTCCAATGTGTCAAATAGGTGAACTTGGACTGTTTCGCCTTCTTCTAGTCCTTCGCGGTTTTCTGGGACAATAACATATCCATTAGCCCTTGTCAATGTTGAAATTATGCTGGAGCCCCTAGCGCTTATTGGTTCAGCGTAAAACTCCCCGTTCTGCTGGAAGACACGAACACGGACAAAGGTTTTTCTTCCAAGGGCTGTGGAAGTTCGCCTCGTAAGCCTCGCCGTCACAACTGGTCTGGGCTCATTTTCAATGCCCTGCATTTTTAGGATTAATGGTCTTGCGAAAACCTCAAAGCCGAAGAAGGCTGCCACCGGATTGCCAGAAAGCACTACTATTGGCTTATCATTTACGATGGCTAGGGCTGTGGGCATTGCTGGGCGCATGGCAACCCCGTGAACGAGAACACCTGGCTCACCAAGCCTGTTTATGACTGTTGGAACCATGTCTGATGCCCCGACGCTCGTTCCGCCAGTTGTTATTACAGCGTCTGCCCCTTCCAGTCCATGCTTTAGCTTTTCTGAAATCTCGTGAACATCATCTTTGGCTATTCCGAGGTCTATGGGCTCTGCGCCAAGTTCACAGCATAAGGAAGCAAGCAAAACCCTATTCGTCTCGTAGATTTGGTCTTCCCGTGGCTTTCTTCCAGCTTCAACAAGCTCGTTTCCAGTGGCCAAAATCGCCACTTTAGGCTTTTCAAAAACTTTTACTTTGCTTCTGCCAAGTGCTGATATTAAGGCTAAATGGTGGGGTTTTAGGCGGGTTCCAGCCTTTAATGCGATTTCGCCTTTTGCTACGTCTTCTCCTCGTTTAGAAACATTCTCGCCAGGTGTGACAGCAGTCCAAACCTCTATCTCGCTGTCGCCGACTGGCTTAACGTTTTCCAGCATTAAAACGGCGTCTGAACCTTTTGGTAGAGGGTTTCCAGTCCAAACTGGCTTGGCTTCGCCACTTTTCACCTCGCTTGCGTTTGTCAGTTTTAGGGTTTTAGGCTTAAACTGGGAGGCGCCAAAGGTGTCTTCGGCTTTCACGGCATAACCGTCGACCGCTGAGCGGTCAAACCTTGGCAAGTCTTCTTCTGCAATGAGGTCTTCTGCCAAAACACGGTTGAGCGCACTCCATAACAGGACCATTTCGGTTTTCCGCTGCCCAAATTTTAGGCTGTTGAAAAAGAGTTTTCTTGCTTCCTCAATTGTTGCGAGCTTTTGGAAGCCCCTTAGCCTAACCAAAATTGGAAGTCACCCACAAACAGAACACAAACTTTATAGAAAAAGATATCGCAGAAGGCTGGGCTGTTAAGTCTTCATTACTTTCCTGAGGATGTCTCGCATTTTTATGGCGTCAACATCCAATATTGGGCTTTCGCTTATTATGACTGGGGTTAGTCTAAAATCGGCTATGACCTTTGCCAGCATCTCAAAATCTGGTCCATAACCAGCCTCATCCATTGTGTGGTGGCACTTCTCCCCCTTATCGGTGAACTCAACCTTTGTGAAGTGGCAATGCATGTTTTTTACGGCTTCCGTTCCCAAACGTTTCTCAACTTCCTCCACAACCACACGAAAGTCGTCAACAGTTTTGAAGCGCCCACGGTTCCTCGCGTGCAGGTGCGCCCAATCTATGACTGGTTGGGTTTGCTCAACATGTTCACATAAAGCCAAAACCTCTTCTAAACTGCCAAACTGAGTTGGCTTCCCCATGGTTTCCGGGCCAAGCTTAACTTCGCTTATACCAAGAGTCCTAAGCCTTTCAACAACATCCTTCATGGCTTCGAGGCATTCCCAGAAAACCTCTTTTGGAGGTTTTCTGCCATAAAACCCTGGGTGAAAGACGACAATTTGGGAGCCCATCCACTGAGATGCAGTGGCACACGCGATTAGGCGGTCTTTGCTGGCTTCAACAGTTTCTTTCCCACCACACAAGTTTATGAAGTAGGAGCCATGAAGGCTTAAAACGACATCGTTCTCCCTAGCCTTCAACCCCAATTTTTCGGCGTCTTCCCTTCTAATTTGGGGCTTTGCACCCCAACGCACAGCTTGATATTCAAAGGCGTCTAAACCCTCTTCCCGTAGCAGTCTCGGAACATCTGTTAGGGCGGCTTTCATAGCCTTAAAACTTGGGGGTACCCCTGCCGGACCAAACCTTGGACGGTCAGCCATCCCCTAAGCCCCTATCTGCTCTTTACCCTTCTAGGGCGATAACTTTTTCGCGTCAAAAACCCATAGGAGAATGCCGCCAAAGCCGAAAACCAAGCTGCAACATTTTGGAAAATAAGATACTTGCCAACTGGAGGCAAATCCACGAGGGGCTTAGTTAAGCCTCCTAAAGCCGAAAGGAAACCCCGCAAGGCTGGCGCTGCAGAAATTATGGCATTATTTATGGATGAGCAAAGCCACTCGATGGGACCTAAAGCTGAAACAAAGCCCTTCAAAGAGTTGTTCACAGATCTTACAAATTGTAGAAGGGATGGGTTCCCCTGGTAAATGCTTGAAAAAGCCGTGTAAATTAGCCCAGGGTAGACGATAGCCGAAACCAATAGGATGAGGGCTGAAAAAATGAGAATGGTTATCAAAGCGCTTTTTATTGTCGCCCTTGCAAAGATAACCTTTCTCCAGATATAGGAGACCCCCTTAATCCGCAAAAGTCCAGACTTTATCCTACCAAAAATTTTCTTTATGGCGCCACCTATTCTGGACGTGAGTTTCTCAGTTTTCTGAGTTTGCCCCTTCTTTTGCTGTTTGGTTTTTGGCTTTCCTTCTAGTGGTTTTTGAGGCTGCATAGCCGCGTATTTTATCATGCAAATCCAACTGAAGACAAGAGCAACAATAACCGATAAGGGGACAAGATGGAAAAGTGGGCTTACGACAATTTTTATGGCCCAGTTTGTTCCTGGAAACTGAAAGCTTCCCTTCAACGGGTTTTCTTCCTTAACTCCAAGGGAAATGGCGTAGAGAACAACGGCGTACTCGATGAGAGCGGCTGTCATGAGGAACAGGATTATTGCCGTTAAACCCTTAACGGTTGCCCATCGAAGTATTAAACGCCTAGACAATCGATCACCACTATGCCTAGCCTCTCGCAAATTTTGCTCTAGGAATATGAGAAAATCAAGTTAAAAAACATGACTGTTAAAACTTCGCTTCGCTACGAATTTCAGCTCATTGCAACGGAAATTCATATCCACATTTCGGGCACTTTGCATAGCCACAATGGACTGTTGAGGGACACCCTGAACATGCAAAGGCTCTACCATAGGATATGTCGAATGTGAAGCCACATTTTGGACAGCGCACAAGCCTTTTTGCTTGCGTCTTCATTTTGGGGCACCTTTGAAAACGACAAGCACTGCAACCCTTTAAAACCTTTCGAAGAAAACGCGTCTCATGGAAAGTTTTAACAATAACAAATTTTATATAGTAAGGTTTGACCTTAGAGGCTAGTTTGATTGTTGCCAGCATGGGAAATTGATGCTGCAAACGGGAAAAATTGAGAGGGTTAAGCTGTACAAGGACCCGAATGTTCAGCTTTTCCTAAGTAAATTTTTAAGCGGTGGAATGAGCGAGCTTAAACCAGTTTTTGACCCAAAGTTTGGCTATAGATATGCTGAAGTTGAGGCAATTTTGGGGGACGCCTCAAAAGTTGAGGATTTCTTGAACAGGCTTTATGAAGCGAAGGTTATTGAAAGGAAACTTTACGACAAAATGTTATATTGCCCAAGTTGTGGCTCACAGAACATTTCAACCCATTATTGTTGCCCCTACTGTAAATCCTTCAACATAGAGAAAGGCTCACTAATTGAGCATGTCAAATGTGGCTACATGGATGTTGAAGAAAACTTCAGAAAGGGCGGAAAACTCGTCTGCCCAAAATGCCACAAAGAGCTAAAAAAGCCCGAAGTTGACTATAGGAAGGCTGGAATTTGGTGTACGTGCAAGGACTGCGGCAAAAGCTTTGACATACCCGTCACGAGACATTTCTGCCGCGAATGCCAAGCAGACTTTACTTTTGAGGAAGTTGAAATTCGAGACGTTTACGCCTATACACTGAATGAAGAAGTGAAGGGCGAAATAACAGCCGGATGGATCTTCGTCACGCCGATAAAGGAGTTTCTTGTTGAAAGCGGGTTTGAGGTTGAGGCTCCAGCCTTTCTGAAGGGCAAGTCTGGCGCGAACCACATGTTTGACATAGCCGCCTACCGAAAGGAAATAACCAAAAAGGTGACGGTTATGGATGTGGCAACAGCAACAGAGGACATAGTTTCAGAACAGCCAGTAATAGCCCTCTTCGCAAAAATCTATGATGTAGTGCCGGACAGCGCCTTCCTCATAGCCATTCCAAAGCTGAGTGAAAACGCGAAAAAGATGGCTGAACTCTACAACATTAAGGTTATTGAGGCTAAGGATTCGAAAGAAGTTATGAAAGCTCTTAAGGATAAACTTGTCAGGAAATAGCCTAAAAAGTGTCTATATTACCCCTTTCCGTGACAATTTTAACCGTGAAGTTGCCGGCTGGCGAGTTTATATTCACTCTTATGTAGGTTTCGCTTTCTCCAGAGTTTATGAAGAAGTCCACGTCATAATGCATGTGATGGGTTGCGTTAATAATCCATAGAGAGACTATGTGGGCTGTTGCGGCTCCGCTGTTCTTTATGTCTAGGCGTATGCCATCAACGATAACGCGCACACCAATAAAGTCTAATTGCACAAGCGTTTGGTTTTCGCTTGTGCCTTTATCACAGAACATTATCTGGATGGCGCCGTCACCGCGTATGTATCGCGTCCAATTTTCGGTTATGCTTATGGCGTAATTATTCCATTCATTAGGTACTGGCTGGTTCCCCACAGTGATGTTAAAGCCCACGTCGCTGAAACCCTCAGAAGCCCAATCATACGCCTTTATAAACCAGCGTTCAAATGCCTCTGAAACGTTGTATCTAACAAATATTTCGACGCCATACACGTAGTCCAGCGGATATTTTGACAGGTCTATTGCGAAAAAGTTGGATATTTCAAGCCTATAAATGTTTGATAAGGTTGCCTTGAGCTCTATCCAGTCAACTTTGAGGATGAATGGTGCTGCTGTTGCCTTTGTTCCAGTTATTTTCATCTTCCAATTGCCCTCTGCATTCTTGAAAGCCATAGGATTGGCGGATATTAATTGTGTTATGTTGGTTTCTTCTGTTCCAATTGTGCGGCTTTCGTATCCATCTCCGCTTATTGGATATCCGCCAGTTTGCCAATTATAAAGTTGGAAAGTCACCGTTACATTGTCTACATTACAACAAGTGTTAACAGTCCATGTTAGGTTCATCCAAATATACGTGTCTGATACTCCTCCAAACTCGGCTTCAACGGTTTCTTCGGAGGCTGGTTTAAAGGTGCAGTAAATACAGTACGCCCTCGACTCATGAATGGGATTTGTTAACGTGTTTGGAAAGTTTCCCGAATATGGTTGACTTATGTAGTGCCCTTGATTCGGTTGTCCAGAAGTATAGCGCAAGTTCGCAAAGCCGCTGCCGGATCGCGCCCAAGCAACAAGCAAGTATTCAGTGTTGGCTCTAAGCACTGGTTTTGGCGTATTAAAATTGAATGTCACCCAACCAGTGCTGACGGGGACTGTTATTTCTTCTGTTTGAGATATTAGGCTTAGATTGCTATGTAAGTAGATGGCGCATTTCATATTTTTGGAGCTAGAGGTTACGCTAACATATATTGTGATGCTTTGTGCTTCCCCATCTTTTGTTGGTGTGAAAACTGAACCAACAATAGTGTTTTCGGTGTTGCGATAAAGTGTTCCAGTGGCATTATTCCCAAAGATTTCAGTGGTGCTTGAAAATGCTGTTGGGTAGCTTTGGAACTGCATGTAAACACCGTCATCTGTTTTAAGGTCGGCTACTTCGCCAGAAACGAGCATTGTGGAATCGCCTAAAGCATAGTTTGAAGGGTTATAATAGACTGATGGGAGTTCTTCCCTAAAAGTCTCGGGAAGGTCATCCGAGCTTCTTGTGTCCATATAGGAACCGCTTATTCTTGTTCCTGTTGTTATTGTGAATTCTTTTTGGGCTGTAAACCATTGGGAGCGGGTTATGCGTTCAGCATTTTTTATGCTTATTGACTCGTGCATTCTTTCGATGTCTAGCTGGTTCATTTGGTAGCTCCATAGCACAACGTTGGCGACAATGACTGTTATTAGGATTAGGCTCAGCATCACGACTAGGACGTTGCTTAAGCCCCGCTTGTTACTGCTTAGCCTTTTAAGGCGCCTTATAGTAGCCTCCAACATGGTTCCCCCTCGCTGTCACAACATCTAGATAGTATAGGCTGTTTGAAGCCCAACTGTAGGTTATGTTAAGCCAGCCGTGTTCGCCCAAATCCAACTCTATGGTCGGTGATGGATAGCGGGTACGGTTTATGTAAACAGCTGATATGCGTATTGGCACTTTTCCAACGTTGCGCATGTAGATGCTTATTTGGTGTGCCCCAGATGCAGTTGCATTGTTGAACCAGACGTCTTCTATGATTAGGCGTTCCCCCATGGTTTCACGAAGGTTCGTTGTTATGACATATGTGGTGGCGGCGGCTATTGACATGGCGGCAACAGCGACAGCCATAAGAAGCAAGTTGCTCAGCACTGGGGTTATAGCCCGCTTGTCCACGAAAAATCTCAAAAGCCGCCGCTTGTTCAACGCCCAATCACCTCATAGAAAGAGTTTTAGGGCTATGTAGCCGCAAACCATCATCACTAGGCTATGCTTTAATCCAGCGCTTACTGTGCCTTCGCCCATCTTTCCAGCCACCAAACCGCCGAAAAATCCTTGAATAGCCGTCATGTGCGAGAATAGGCGTTTTATCTCTGCTGGCGCCATAACGGCTGTTCCAAGCATAGGCAAGCCCTGTATTTCCACAAAGAAGGACTTGAAAAGCAGCACTATTGTGAATAGGAAAACGAAGAAAGCCACATAAATTATGGCAATATACGGCCTTGTTCTATTTTGGCGCTCCTTTCGAAGTATCAGCGTGGACTGCACAAACTTACCCATAGGGTCAAAGACCTTCTCCACATGCCCGCCTGAACGATTAGCCTCAATAATAAGCAGTATGGTTCTCTGAACAAGAACGGTGTTAACACGCTTGGCGAAGGCGATTAAAGCCTCTTCTAAGGTCATGCCCCAAGAGATTTGGGCGTTCATCCTCCGCAGCTCCGCCGTTAACGGTCCGAAATCCCTTTTCGCCGCCTCCTCCAAGGCTCTTGGCAACGTCATACCAGTTTCTTGCGCCTGCACAATGCTTCTGAAGAGGTCTGGCAGATGCTCATCTATGGCTCTCTTCCACCTATAATCAATGTAGTTTATGATTGTGGGCGGAGTGAAAGCAGCAATAACAGCGAAAAACACAAACTCGTCGAATACTGCGGTGCCCCAAGCGACGAGAAAACCGAAAACCGTTATGGATATGGCTAGAATAGCCGAAGACACCCAAACGATTTGCTTAACTGATTTTCCCACTTTAGGCATATGCATTCTACCATTTTGGCGAAACAGCATCCAATATTAGTAGGAACATTATTGAGCCCACAGGAATCCCGATGTAGGTTAAAATATTGAGTAAAAGGTCTGGACTCAAAAGTCCGAGACCGCCACCACCCAGCATAGCCATAACAGCAAGCATGATTATGAGAAGCAAAGGTCCAGTGACAAGTATTGCTACATAAAATTCTGAAAGCATGGATAATGTGTCTGAAAATTTGCGGAGGCTTATACGCTTCAATTTCATGTGCTGTTTTGACTTCTCTCTCAAATAGGCGGCGAGGTTGCTTCCAGAATGAATTGTTGAAATGAAGCCTTCAATTATCTCCCGAAACCTTTCAGAGGGCGTCCGCTTGGAGGCTTGTTCCAAAGCTGAAATTATGTCCAAACCGAAGAGGTTCACATCCCTAATAACGTTCTTCGCCTCCGCAGAAACCGCTAACGAAACTGGAAGATTTGAAAGCGAATAGAAAATCTTCTCTGGTGGGACACCAGCACTAGCTAAAATTGACATGTAACCAGTTGCGAAAGCCAACTCGTCTTCAAGTTCCCTCCGAAACTTGTCAGCCCGATAAACCGGGTAAATGTAAAATCCGATAATTGAAAAAGCGACAGCGAAAAGGCTTCCACCCAAACCGAAAAGAAGGGCTGGAAAAATGGACACGCCAAAAAGGAAGACTAGCAAGCATGGAACTGCAATGAAAGTGGCAAGTGCAATTAGCATGGTTGAGAAGACTGTTAGGCTTATGTAAACCCTAAAACCAGTCTTAAGACTAGCCTTCTGCAAATGTAGGCTCAAATCTTCAAAAAGGGGCAAAACACGACCGATTTTTCTGCCAACCATCCTATAAGCAAACGATTGAAGTCTTCCAACCTTAAATTTCTCGCCTTCACATTCACTTGCGACTTTTTTGGAGTGAACTTTTGGACTAAGCCGATTTAGCTTTAAGAGAAAACCTTCATAAGCTCTTTTGAGGGCTTTAGTAATTTTTTGGCTTTTCATCGCAGTTCCATCCTCGCCCTCTGATAAACACGTGATGGGTTAGCATAATACTCACGGATTACGTTGGCAACTTCAGTGTGCTTGCGAATGCCCTTCTTAACCATCCATTCCAAGACTGTTTTTCTGTATTGTAGCTCTCGCCTAACATCTTCCTCGCTTATGTCCAGCTTCCTCATGTGATCTTCGAGGAGGAAGCTATGTCCCAAAAACTCGAACTTGTCCTCGCTGGCCTTCCACTTGAAAACCTCCTCGGTTATAAGCTCTTTTGTTTTCGCGTCTAAACCAACAACTTCCGTCGCTGTAAGCGTTCTCCTCGCTGGTTTTCCCTCAATCTCGGTTCTAGCCATAACCATTATAACGTCAATCATGGCTATGAGCGGCCTTGGAATGTTCATGGGCTCTGATTCCAGACGGTTTATTACGGCTTCTACGGATTCGGCGTGGATTGTGCACATACTCAAGTGGCCCGTCGCCATGGCCTGAAAAAGCGTGTAGGCCTCTTCCCCGCGGATTTCACCCACAATAATGTAATCTGGCCTTTGGCGTACGGCAGCCTTTAAAAGGTCGAATAGTGTTATGCTTCCGCTTCCCCTTTCTTCATGTCCAAAACCAAGCCGGACAACCGACGGAACCCAGTTTTCATGGGGTAGGTTAAGCTCTTGTGTGTCTTCGACGCTAACTATTTTCATTTCTGGCTTTATGAACATGGATAGGCAATTCAGCATTGTTGTTTTGCCAGCGGCTATGCCACCAGCAACAAGCACTGAAGCCCTATTCTCTATAATGTACCATAGGTACGCAGCCATGTCGGATGAAAGTGTGTTGAAAGCAATCAGGTCAGAGATGGTCAATGGATCGACGCGGAAGCGGCGAATAGTGAATGTTGAGCCTCTGCGGGTTATCTCATTTCCATAGGTTAATTGTATGCGGCTGCCATCTGGAAGGGAGGCGTCCAAAATTGGGGAGGCTATGGAAATGTTTTTCCCAGCTAAATATGCGAGGCGAATTATGAAGGAGTTTAGCTCCGCCTCATCATTGAAAATTATGTTTGTTGGGATAGACTCATACACGCGGTGCCAAACATAAATTGGTATGTTTACCCCGTCAGCCGAAATATCCTCAATAAAATGGTCCTTCATCAAGGGGTCTATCTTTCCATAACCGATGAAATCCCGTATTATGTAGTAGAGGAGTTTGTCAACAGATTCTGGCGGAACTTTGATGTAGTATTTCTTAATTATTTGGGCTGTTTTTTCCCTTAGGTATTTTTCTGCTTTTTCTTTGGTTTCTATCTCCTTTAGGTTTACGTCTATCTCTTCCATTAGGAGGCTTTTTATCTCTTTTAGAAGGTTTTCGTCTTCTTTTTGTAGTGTTGGCTCTATCACTTCATATCGGGTTTTCTGGGTTTCGGGGTCTTTCACTATGGCTGCATAAACGTATGGCTCTTGTATTGGGTAGACTTCTCTGAAGACAGCTGGTTTTTTGGCTTTTCCTTCGATTATTATGCCTACTTGCGGCTCTTCTTTGACTTTTTGGGTTTCGAGCATCTGGTTTTCCCTTTTGTAGCGTTTAGGGTGATGGGCTGTTTTCCAATTAGTATAATATCGCAAGTCTTAATAAGCTATATGCATGCTTAATCCTTAACAAACTTAACAAAAAAATCAGCAGAAAACGGCTACTACTGTCGCTACTTGTATCGGGCTCTCCGCTTCTGCCTCTTCTTCTTCTGACGCTTCATCCTCTTCTTTTTCCATTTAGCCCGAATTTCCAGCACTCTCCCAATAAAGCAACTATTCTATTGTGGCATGCCTACGCCTTAAATCTTCCTCAGTTGTCCCCATACGGTGCATAAGCTCCACAATAAGGCCGTCCAAGAAAACCATGCAGTTGTTCTCAAATATGCTCCCAAGCGGTGTTAGGGGCTCCCTCTCACCCATAAGCTGCCTAGCCAAATAATCCTCCTCCTTTGGCCAGCCAGCCTTAGTCCTGCCCTTAATTGTCACAACCAAGTCGGCTATCTGCCCCAGGGGAGACTCTGGGAAAGATGTTATTGCGACAACTGTTGCGCCAATCTCTTTTGCCGCCGCGCTGGCTGTTAAAACCATTTTTGTTGCGCCGGTCCCGGAAATGGCGATCAGCACGTCTCCTTTTTCCGCTGCCGGTGTTATTGTTTCGCCTAGGAAGTAGACGTTAAAGCCTAAATTCATTAGGCGCAGTGCGAAGGCTCTTCCTACGAAGCCGCTTCTTCCCATGCCTACAACAAATATTTTCTTGTTCTTTGCTCCCAGTAGTAGCTGGATGAAGCGTTCAACCTCTTTTGGGTTGAGCTCTTCAATGGAGCTCTTAATCCCTGAAATGATTTCTTCTGCCGCAGCCTTTAACCATTTCAAGTTTTCAAGCTCCGAGAAACCCTTTACACGAATGTCTGTGTTAAAAGTCTTGCGGTTAAATAGCACCCATCAAGATTTCTTCTAAACGTGGAATCCTAAAGTATATGCGAACAAGGACTGCGGCGGCTAAAATGCCAATAGTTATAAGCGTGAAAACATAGTCGCCTCTGCGGAGCTTTAAGACGTATAGGTTTGTGCGTTTTTTGGTTGCTCCCCATGCGCGGGATTCCATGGCTTCAGCGAGTTCGAGGCTTCTGCGGATGGCACTCACAATAAGCGGAATCAGTATGGGGATGTAGTTTCTAACTCTTTTTAGGAAGTTGCCCTTCTCAAGTTCCAAGCCCCTTGCCTTTTGGGCGTCCATGATGGTTTGGGCTTCCTCGGCTAGGACTGGAACGAAGCGCACAGCTGTTGTGAAGGCGAAGCAGAACTCGTAAGGCACGTGGGACTGTTCCAGTGCTAAGCCTAGATGGTCTGGCGAAGTTGTTAGGAAGAATATGGAGAAGGATTCAACGAGCACTATAAAGCGCAGTGTCATGGCTAAAGCGTGTTCCAAGGCTGATGGTGTAACCACATAGCCAGCACTTATGAAGGAAAAAATGAAGTTGACAAAGAATATTACAGATGCTAGGAAGGCTGCACCCCTCATGGAGCGAGCCCACTCGCGTTTAACTCCGGCAACAATAACGAAGGGTATCTGCATCAGAAAAAGCACGATGAGGGGTAGCAACTCCCAGAAAAGTATGGCTACAACAAAAATCACACACGCATAAACGAATTTTATCCTCGGGTCGAGTTTGTGGACGGGGGAGCTAACCTTTCTGAAGCGTAGTCCATCAAAGAAGCTCATGCCCTTTGCCTCCCTTTGAATGCTTTAAGCAGAATTTCTCCGGCTTCGTAAACGTCTATGACATTTTTTGGGAAGCCCAAGTCTGATAGGTTTATGAAGATTTGAGCTATTTGTGGTGGCACTATGGAGGCTTGCTCAAGTATTTCTGGGTCTGTGAGGATTTTTCTGGCTTCTCCATCAGCCACTATTTTTCCGCCACGCATGAGCACAACCCTAGGGTTGCATTCAGCCACAAACTCCACGTCATGAGTCACTATGACAACTGTTTTTCCTTGAGCCTTCATCTGCAAAATGAACTGGCGAAGCTTCTCCTTCTGCTGATAATCCTGCCCAATGGTGGGCTCGTCTAAAATCAGTATTTTTGGGTCCCATGCCAGCACAGAAGCCAGTGCCACCCGTTTTCTCTCGCCTCCACTGAGCATGAAGGGTGAAGTTTTCCGATACTGTGTCAAGCCAAGAAGGTTTAGTGCCCACTCCACCCGCTTTTCTATAACTTCTTGGCTGAAGCCGAAGTTTTTTAGGGCGAAGGCTATCTCCTCCTCAACGGTTTCGCTGAAAAGCTGGTGGTCCGGGTTTTGAAAGACAAAGCCAACGGTTCTTGCCAGCGTTGCCACACTCACTTTTGTTGTTTCCACACCGTTAACAAGCACCTTCCCCTTGGTCGGCTTCAGTAGTCCATTAAAATGCTTCACAAGGGTTGTTTTTCCAGCCCCGTTTTCACCCATTATGGCTACAAATTCCCCATCCTGAATGGTTAGGGAAACCCCCTTCAGCGCCTCCACACCAGTTGGATATCTGAAGTAAACGTCTTGAACCTCAATCATAGGCGTTTAAGCGCCTCCCTCAATTTTTCAGCCATCTCCTCAGAGGACAATGGGACCCTTCCGCCCAGCTTTATTCCGCCGCTTTTCAAGATTTTGTAGAGGCGTGTCGCCTTTGGAACCCCAACACCGATTAGGCGGGCTTCCTCTGAGCCCAGAATTTCATGGGGCTCCCCGTCCAAAACCACTTTGCCCTCGTCCATTATTATGATGTGGTCTGCATATTTGGCTGTCAAATCCAGCCTATGCTCAACAAGCACTATGGTTATTCCAAGCTTGCGGTTCAGCTCATAAATAACCTCAAAAATTTTCTTGGCGCCTAAAGGGTCGAGGAAGGATGTGGGCTCGTCTAGGACTATAACTTCTGGTTGCATGGCTAAAACCGATGCAATGGCAACCCGTTGCTGCTGTCCGCCAGAAAGCTCTAAAGGTGTTCGCTCCCTCAACTCGTAAATCCCAGTAAGCTTAAGCGCCCAGTCCACCCTTTTGCGGATTTCCTCCCTTGGCACACCAAGGTTTTCGAGTCCAAAGGCTACGTCCTTCTCCACGGATAGGGCGAATAGCTGGTTTTCTGGATTTTGAAAGACCAAGCCCACGTGGGTTGCAAGCTCATAGGTTTGATGTTCTTGAACTCTTAAACCTGCAACGATTACTTCGCCTTTCAACTCGCCTTGGTAAAAGTGAGGAATCAACCCATTAAAGCATCTGCATAAGGTTGTTTTTCCACAACCGCTTGGACCAGTTATTAGTACGAATTCACCCCTCTCAATTTTTATGGAAACATCGCTAATTGAAGGCTTTGTGGCGCCCGGGTAAGTATACGTGAGATTTTTTGTTTCAATTATCGCCATGCTTGGTTTTTCCACCAAATCTTAAGCCAAAAACTTACCATTTAAGAGTAACTACCTAAATTTGAGTCTTCATCTGTTGTGTTATCTTTTCCCTTAAAAGCTTCAAACAACGTTTAAGCCCAACCTCCAGCTCCCCAAAACCATTCACGCCAGCAGCTGTCGAGTGCCCCCCACCCATACCGTTAAGGTATTCGCCTAAGGGTTTGGCTATATCCCTCCCAAGGTGAATGCCGGTCTTCTCATGAAAATCTTTTGTGCAGCGGAGGCTTATCTCCAAACTATCATTTTTCTGCCCACCCACAACAGCCACATGAGCCCCAAGGTCTATTATGGCTCTGGCAGCCGAAGCCTGAAAAGCACTAACATGGGACAAGGCGATTATCCAGTCGCCAATCTTGAAGAGCTTAGCCCTTTTACAAGCTTTAAGCCTTGCAACCCTTTCCGAAAAATCCATGGGCAAAGACAAAATCGCCAGCGCTTCTTGGGCATTCACCCCAGTATCTATCAGTTCAGCTATGGCTTTTAATGTTGAAGAGTTAGCTAAAACAAAGTGGCGGGTGTCAAAGGCTATGCCGAGAAAAAGCGCCTTCGCCTCATCCTCCTCAATTTTCACGCCCAACTGCTTGTAAAAGTTGTAAACTATTTCGCATGTTGAGGAAACACTCTCATCAGTGATGCAAAGCCTCGCCATCTTCTCTGTTTCTGGGTGAGCCGCGTGATGGTCAATAACAATTATGGGTGCCTTTGAAGCTTTCACCTTGTCTGCAAGGTTGTTCAACTGCTGAATGGTGTTCGTGTCCAAAAGCATTATCAAATCAGCCCCCTCCACATTGGGCTGGTCTTTCACATCAATTGGCAAATGCTTTAGAATGTGCTTTGAAAGGCGGCTTATTCCTTGGGCTGCCCCAATCTCAACGCTTACTTGTGGCTTACACCTTTTAATTAGGCTTGCCATGGCATAAGCGGAGCATATGGCGTCTGGGTCAGCATTATGATGGCATAGTAAGACTATGTGCTGGACATTCACCTCATCCATTATTTTGGTTATTTCTGCAAACGACACTTAAGCTCCCTCAAATAATTCTCAGCCGACCTAAACGCTTCTTTCACGGACTCGTCTGCAAGCTTTTTAACGTCATATTCCTGCATTAGCGGCGACAAGACTACTTCAACATCAACGGTTAATGTTAAGGGTTTCTCGCCGTCCGTTTCAACACTTATGTTCAATGTTTCAACATGTTTTGGCGGAACCTTTGACAGCACATATTTTCTTGCAGCCTCCTCGGCTGTTGAGCAGAGCTCTTCAACCTGTTCTGGGGTTAGCTCTGGAAAGCCTATTTCCTCCAAGCTTCACCAAGCCTCGCCATCGTCTAATGCCATCTACTGTGGCTGTGTTCCCGAAACAGGAGCTAAATCCTGTTGAAGTTTTGCCTGCAATTCCTTCATCTGGCTTCTAAGGCGCTCCTCCTGTTTGCCCAAGACTGAGGCTCGCATGTTTAGCAGTTCTTTCCGCTCGTTTAGGTCGGCTGTCACCTTCGCCTTGTCGGTCTTAACTAGAAGAGAGCCTATTGCCTTATAAATAACAGCGTCGTCAGCCACTTTCTGCAGCTCACTTAAAGCCTGCTCAATCTCTGTTAACTCCAGCTCCACCTGCTGTTTCTGGGCTAAAACAGACTGTAGTGTCTGCTGCAATTGCTGAAACCTCAAGAGGCGTTCCTGAACCTGCGGGGGAAGTTTAGCCAACTCTTCACTCAATTTTATCCTTCCATCTGCACAGCTTTACACCAAACCAGTTAATTAAACATTTTCTAAAAAGGCTACAAATAAGCTAGGCAAACAATAGTGGCAGCAAAATCTAGAGGAAGCAGTCAATTTAAGCTTTCCACACAACCAAAAATTGTTAAGGTGTGAGCCTAAACTTGTCCCTAGGATAAAGCGTAACTTCACGAATATTCTTTTTCCCAGTCAACATCATGGTGAGCCTCTCCAAACCGATAGCCCAGCCGGCATGGGGCGGCATGCCATAATCAAAGGCTTGCAGATGATACTTAAAGGATTCCGTGTTTAACCCTTTCTCCTTTAACCGCTTTATTAGAAGCTCTTTTGAGGCTATTCTTGTCCCGCCAGAAGAAAGCTCGATCCAACGCCACATCAAGTCGAAACCCTCGCAGATTTCCGGATTGTCATCTCTGGGCTTTATGTAAAAAGCCTTGGACTGTGTCGGCCAGTCCGTTATAAAGTAGAAGTATGGGTGAATTTTGCCAAGCGTTCTGAAGGCTGGTGTTGGTATGTCCTCACCCCATGGAATCTCTATACCTTCCTTTTTCAAGTCTTCAAGAACCTGGTCGTAAGTCAAGCGTTTGAAGGGGATTTCAGGCACATCCACTTGATGATTCAAGATTGCCAATTCTTTCTTGCACTTTTCGCGGACAACTTTGCACGTGTGCTGCATCAACTGTTCAAGCAACTGCATAACGTCTTCGGCTGATGCAAAGGCCTGTTCAATGTCTATTGAAACAAACTCACTTAAGTGCCGCCGAGTGTGGGATTCTTCAGCCCTGAAAAAGGGGCCTATTTCAAACACTTTCTCAAGGCTCATGACAAGTTGTTCCTTGTAGAGTTGGGGACTCTGCGCAAGGAAAGCCTTCCTCTCAAAATAGTCCACCGGGAAAAGTGCTGCACCACCTTCTGTGGCTGAAGCAATAATTCGCGGAGTGTGAACCTCTATGAAGCTCCTTTCAAAGAGGAAATTGCGTATTGCCTCAACAGCCGTGTGCTGAATCTTGAAGATGGCTATGCTTTCCTCACGGCAAAGGTCCAATGCGCGGGCGTCAAGCCGAACCTCTAACTTTGCTGGCACTTTCCCAGTTATGTCTATTGGCAACTGATGCGCAGCTGTGCTGAAAATCTTAATCTCCTTCGGTATAACTTCGACCCCTCTTGGAGTGATCTCCGTCTTCTTCACAATCCCTTTCACGCCTATGCTATATCTCCTTTGCAAGGCTTCAGACTTCGACAAAACTTCGCTGCCCACTTTCTTTCTTGGAACGGTTATTTGCACAGTCCCCTCGCGGTCCTGCAATATTATGAAGCGAATTCCGCCCAAATCTCGGATTTCTTGAACCCAGCCGAAAAGGATGACCTCTCGCCCATCAAGCTCCGGTCGAATTTCAGCAGAGTAATGGGTTCTCCTCCAGTCCCCAATAGGGTCCAATTTCATTAGTTCACACGCCCTAACTAGTCTGCAAACTCCACCCGCAACGTCATGTTGCGAACTTTACGGGCAATCTCCTTTAAAGCCTTTACATCAAAAGGTGGCTGCCTCCCACCCCGCTTCCTCAAAATAACCCGAGTTTCAGTTGACCCATCTGGAAGCCAAATAGTGTTTATTGTGACTATGCTTAAGGGAGCAAACAAATCCTCCAAAAACTTTCTATCATCAACCCCATACTCCAAAACCCGTATAGACTTGCCAGTCTTTTCACCCAAAGCCTTAATTATCTTCCCACCATATCCAAGAAGACGAGGGACGTCTCCCTTCCCAACAAGGATAGCCAAGGTTTTTCCAGCATCTACAGCCTTATAAAAATAGACATTCTGAAGGGAAGGATAAGTTTCCTCTAATGAAAGGAGTAAACGGGCAATTTTCAAATCAAGCTCTGAAACTTCGCCTGATTTAACCTTCTCTGAACATTTTTGGCATAAGATTCCACTTTTCAAGCAGAAACTACACAACATTGTCTTCACTAAGGGAATGCCCTCCACAAATAAAGGAGGGGCGGCGGAGCTTTGGAAAGTTCAGCCGTAGTGTTTCAACGTTCCAGTGTTATCTCGATGGTGCTGACGTTTGTAGGCGTGCCACCCTCTTCTCTGGGTGCCACCTGCTCAGTTCCGATACCTACTTTCTTAACTTTAACGTCTGGTAGGAATCGGCGCCTAACGACCTCAACAACGTCAACAGCACGGCTTATGGCTCTTCCCCTTGCCTTAATATTTACTTCTTTTGCTCCGCCGTGGAAGAGGGTTATGCAAGCCAGTACATAGTTCATTACTGGCTTCTTCCCGATCAACACTGAGTTGCTTTCAGACATTTTGGACCGCCTCACTCCTTGTTTCCACTTTTTCTATGGCTTCATAACCATTTTTATCCATAAATAAATACATTACGGTTTTAACTTTTACCGCAACCTTAAAACGCTTAGAGCGAAGGTTTAAACAAATTAAAACTTGCTAAATGCTTAAATAACCCATACCATTGTAAACTTTCTCTAACATCCAAATGCTTAGAGAAGCGTTAAAACTTGGAAACATTAACAAGACGCTCAATCCGGTTGCTCCGAATGCTATATGAAAAGGGAAAATCAATAAGCACATACACTTTACACGTGAGGCAAAGCGACCTAGCAAAAGAGTTAGGCATAAGCAGACAAGCCCTAAACCTCCACCTGAAAAAGCTCAGAGACCTAAACTACATAAGGACTGGTAGAGGATTCATAGACGTCACGGAAAAAGGATTAAACGCCCTTGGCATATCATCAACACCAGCCTTTATATTCATTAAAGTTGATCCGCCAAAAAGAAGCGAAGTCTACCAGAAAATCAAAGAAACCATAGTGCAAAAAGCTTTCAGAGTTGCCGGCGACGTTGACGCCGTACTAATCGTTGAAAGAGATAAACTCAACGAGGTTTTAAGGAAACTATCGGCAATTGAAGGCATAAAAGATACAAAATCCTACGTCACAATAGAACCCATAAAATAGTGCATAAAGGTGTTTTAGAATGAAGCTTCTTGAATATGAGGCAAAACAAATACTTGCAAAATACGGTGTCCCAACACCAAAAGGAGAATTAGCCACAAACATAGCCCAAGCCCGAGAAATAGCCTCAAAGCTTACCCCACCATTGGTTGTAAAGGCGCAGGTTCCGGTGGCTGGAAGGGGGAAAGCTGGAGGAATTCTTTTCGCAGAATCAGCAGCAGAAGTTGAAAAAGCCGTAGAGAAACTGTTAGGCATGCAAATTAAGGGAATCCCTGTTCGAAGCGTGTGGATTGAAGAGAAAATACAAGCCAAAAAAGAACTCTATTTCGGCATGACAGTTGACAGATTCATCAAAAGCTATGTTGCAATCGCATCGTCCGAAGGCGGCATGGAAATAGAGGAGGTTGCCGTGAAAACCCCGGAAAAAGTGATTAGGTTTCCCATAAACCCACAACACGGTTTTAGACTCTATCATGCCAGACAAATAGCGAAGCGCATGGGGTACAGCGGGAACCAGTTTTCAATTCTTGGAAACATCTTTCACAGCCTCTATAGGGCTGGAATGGACTATGACGCCGAACTTATAGAAATGAACCCCCTCGTTGAAACTCCAGATGGAAATTTTGTCGCCGTCGACACTCGTCTAATAATTGATGATAACGCCCTATTCCGCCATACTGAATTTAAAGAAAGAATTTTGGAAGGAGAGCTTTCTCCACAAGAAATTGAGGCTGCAAAAAACGACTTAGCCTATGTAAAGCTTGACGGGGATATAGGCGTTATAGGTAACGGTGCCGGCTTGGTAATGGCAACATTAGACGCCATACAACTTTACGGCGGAAAACCAGCAAACTTCCTAGACGTAGGCGGTGGTGCCCCATCAGAAAAAATTGCTGTAGCCCTAAAAATTGTGCTTTCAGACCCAAACGTCAAAGCACTATTCATAAACATTTTAGGCGGTATAACCCGCTGCGACGAAGTTGCAAGGGGAGTTTTAGCAGCAAAAGAAAGGCTGGGCATAGAAAAGCCACTGGTTATCCGTCTAGTGGGAACAAATGAGGAGGAGGGGAAACGAATACTAACTGAGGCTGGAATCCACGTGTTGGAAAGCATGGAGGAGGCGGCCCAACGCGTGGTGGAAATAGTCAAGAGCGGGGCATGAAAATATGGGGATAATAGTTGGCAAAAACACTAAGGCAATAGTTCAAGGCATAACCGGGGCGCAGGGAAGCTTTCACACAAAATTAATGCTGGAATATGGAACACAAATAGTTGCTGGTGTAACCCCCGGCAAGGGCGGAACAAAAGTCCACAACGTCCCAGTATACGACACTGTTGAAGAAGCCCTAAAAAACCACCAAGCCGACGCCTCAATAATATTTGTCCCAGCACCCTTCGCAGCAGACGCCGCACTAGAAGCCCTAGAAAACGGAATAAAAACGGTTGTCATAATTACTGAGCACATTCCAGTGAAAGACGCAATAAATGTTATGACTTATGCCAAACAAGTTAACGCCACAATAATAGGGCCAAACACTCCTGGAATAATAACGCCTGGAGAATGCAAGCTCGGGATAATGCCAGCCCACATCTTCAAGCCCGGAAGCATAGGCATGGTTTCAAGAAGCGGAACACTAACATATGAAATAGCCGCCGGTTTAACTAGAAAACAGCTGGGTCAATCCACATGCATTGGCTTGGGCGGAGACCCAATAGTCGGCTTAAACTTCATAGAAGCCCTAAAACTTTTTGAAAAGGACCCACAAACAGAAGGCATAGCCCTAATAGGCGAAATAGGCGGAAACCTAGAAGAACTCACAGCGGAATACATAGCCAAAGAAAAGTATCCAAAACCAGTCGTAGCCTTCATAGCTGGACGCTCAGCCCCACCTGGAAAACGCATGGGACACGCAGGCGCAATAATAATGGGAAAGGCCGGAACAGCTGAAAGCAAAATAGAAGCCTTCAGAAAGGCTGGCGTTGAAGTGGCTGAAAAACCAAGCGAAGTAGCCATGCTGTTGGAAAAACTGATAAAACGTTAGTTTACCAATACAAAATCGACATGAAGGCAAAAAGTATATTTGGACGCAAATTCTGTTTGTTTAGCTACAAAGAGGACCAAGTGAAGCAAAATGCCAATAATGGATCCTTTCAAAAAAACTTTGGCTCAGCAGCGTAGGCTTTACGTGAAAATCTGCAGAGAGTGCGGCGCACGAAACGCCACAACAGCAACTAAATGTCGTAAATGCCACAGCAAAAACCTCAGATGGAAAAAGCGAGAAATAATCAAGTAACATTACCTTTACAATTTTCCAACAAATTTCACTTGCAATTTACAAAAATAATGGGTAAAAATTATATAACACTAAATTGCTCATCTAATTGTTAATTTGAGGTGTAAATTGTTGGCTTGCAAGAAGAAGACAACTAAGAAGAAGGCTAAAGAGGAAAAGAAGTAGAACCTTTGTCGCCTCGCCCAAAATAACACCAATTTTTCTTTTTAGAGAACTTGCATCAAAGTTTCAATGTTAAAGTAAGTGTTTGCACAGCCATTTCTGAGCAAAGGAACCGCCTGCCCAACAACATTCATTCTGGACAATGCCTCTCCAGCAAGCTTTATCTCCTCACCACAAGCAACACCAACGACACCATCATAGCGCTTAAGCCTCAAAATCTTATAAACACATGAACCGCCAGGTATTACGTAAACGTCGTACCCCTTTTCCTCAGCCATAGAAACAGCCCTATTAATTAGGCAGTCAGAAGAGCAGCGGGCACAAATGTAAGAGGGGATGCTAGGCTCAAATCTAGCCTTGCACCGACTATCCATATACTTCCTCGAACAGTGGGGCAAAAACAACGCCCTTCTCTTTGCCTTTCTGAACCTCTCCCTCTCCAGGCGGTTCCTAATTTCCATGTCAACAAAGTCTTTTAAAAGCTGAACAGCATCAGACAAATTTAACCCTGTTGCCTCCTGAATCCTGAACTTCTTAATGATGTCTTGTAATGCATCACTAATTTTTTTATGCATCCCTTTTTCATGGACAATTCTAGCTACTTCGGTGAAGAAGAAAAGGGGGACTTTTGAAAGGTCGAATGTGAATTTATATGGCACAAAGTAAAAATAGACAGACAAACCTTTAAAGTTAATCATCGCATAAATGGATAAGCAGCCGTAGAGCTTAACAGATGAGCAGTTAAGGAGGAAAATCATGGGTTTATTGGATATATTTAAAAGGAAAAAGAAGGAGGAGGCAAAAACCACTAACGTTGAGGTTAAACAGATGACTGAACTTGAAAAACTCTGTGGAGACGACAAAGAGACATATGAAGCCTTACTTAATACTATGTTCCTTGACCCGAGAAAAATCGGCGTTTCTATGGAGGAGGCAGCAGAAAATGCCAAGAAATTTGAAAAGGAAAAAGATTTCACAAGGGCAAAAGTGTGGTACCAAATTGCCGGAGGACTAGCAATTTACGGAGGAAACGTCAAAAAAGTTGTTGAATACTTCAGTAAATGTGAAAAACTCGCCCCCGGCGCGAGTTATCCAATTTTAAAGAATCCAGAAAAGGCTGTGGCTAAGGCTCAGGAATATTACAAAAAGTTTTTGCAGTCCTAAACTGTAATAGCAGACATTAGTTTCTAATCCGCTCAACTGTTTTTTACTTTTCTTCCGTGTAGCCAAGCAACTCTCTTAAAGATTTCACTTCCTCTCGCAACATATTCACTTCGCTTTCAAGTGCACTAACCCTTGACTCTGCTGCCTTCTTCAATTTTTCAATTTCAATCATAAGATTTGCACGTTCAGTCTCCAAAGTTTTTATTTTCTCCCGCAGGTTCTTCAAGGTCTGCATAAGTTCACCCTTTATGACTTTAATTCTTTCAACCATGTTTTTAATACTTACCGTTTCTTCGACTATCGCTTCAGATTCTATAGTTGCCCTAAACCTTGCTTTGCAGCTGGGACATTCGAAAATTCCCATAACTTTTGGTGCACCTTCTCCAGGTTTCCGCGGAGAAATTGTCCAAGTCTTAACTGGGGAAGCGGTTTCTCCCCCACATTTAGGACACTTAACCAAACTACAACCCTATTATAGGTATTGCCTTAGAGACTAAAATGTGTTTTGCAGCAAATTGGCAATTCGCAGAATCCCAAACCATTTAATTGGTGGTTTAAAATGCGGTTTACCGAAATGAAAGCAAAATTGGAGGAGAAAATTAAGGCACTAGAAGAGGAAAGGCGCACACTTTTAGAGGAGAGTGACAAACTAAAGGAAGTTTTGGAGTTAAGTGAAAAGGCTAAGACCTTAGAGGCGGAAGTTAACAAGCTTAAAGAAGAAATCAAGAGTCTACGGGATAAAATTCCCGAGGATATCCTAGAAGAGTTAAGTAAGACTGTTCCAAAAATTCTGGAAAGCAAACCAGAAAAAGAAGAGGGCGAGGAATGTTGCCAAGAGGAGAGGAACTTTTCTAAACCCTTCAATGCCTAAAGTCCTATAAGCTCATTTGGAATATTAACCGCTCTACAAGTTCTTTATAACGGTTCCTAATAGTGACCTCTGTCACTTGTGCTATTTCGGCAATTTCCCTCTGGGTTTTCCTCTCCCCCGTGAGCACTGAAGCTATGTAGCTAGCGGCAGCTGCAATACCGGTTGGACCTCGTCCAGATGTTAGTTTTAGTTCTTTTGCGGCTGCCAAAATTTTGTGGGCTATTTCCTCCACTTTGCCTTGCATTGTCAGCTGATTTGAGAATTTAGTTATATACTGGCTTGGTTTAAGGGGCGGAATAAAATAGTTTAATTCCTTTATTAAGAAGCGGTAGCTACGTCCCACTTCTTTTTTGTTCACGTTGGATGCTTGAGCTATTTCCTCCAAAGTTCTAGGCAAACCACATTGCCTACAAGCCAGATAAATCGCCGCCGACGTAACCCCTTGAATAGACCTGCCTCTTATGAGCCTCTCCTTAACGGCTTTTCTATAAATTAGGGACGCCGTTTCCAAAATGTTCTTTGGAAGGTTCAAATTGTTAGCAATTTTTGTTATCTCAGAAAGCGCAAAAGCGAGATTACGTTCAGTGGCGTCTGAAACTCTTATCCGCCTTTGCCACTTTCTAAGGCGGTAGACCTGGGCTTTTTGACCTGGAGACAAGCCCTTCCCATAAATGTCTCTGTCATGCCAGTCAATCATCGTTGACAAGCCTTTATCATGAATAGTATACGTTAGGGGGGCGCCAACCCTTGTCCTTTTTGCCCTTTGTTCGTCATCAAAAGCCCGCCATTCGGGTCCCCTATCTGCTATTTTTGCGGCTATGACGTAGCCGCAGTCCATGCAAACCAGTTCTGCACATTCATAATCGCGCATCAATCTTGTGCTGCCGCATTCGGGGCACACTTGAACTTTAGCCTGCTGAGTGGTTGATGTTGGGCTTGCATCCCCAACATCTGCATCATCCATTCTATTTTCTCTCCTTTCCCTTCTTCGAGGGGAGAACATACAACACCTTGTTAACCAAAACTTCTGGCTTGGCAATTTTTGGTTTAACAGCCACATATGGCGAGGAGACCGGACCGAAAATGTCGAAGACTTCGCCAATGGGCTTTAAATTTTCGTCGACCACCGTTTCACCTATCTTTGGAGTGTTTTCAACCTTAACTATAACATTCTTGCTTGGACTTATATGGAGCACTCGACCCAGCCTAATCAACCTTTAATATTCCCCTCGAAAAACAAAAAGGTTCAAACGTGACATGTTATTTAAACCTTTCTACGTTACATCGCGTGTAGAAGAGTTTTCGCCGTGTTCTGTCGAAACATTCATAAATAGGTGTTGTTGATTAAACTGTGCATTTGAAGGGTGAGGCTTATGTCCAAACCATTCTACGTAAAATTCGAGGTCCCGAAGGAGGTTGCAGATGCGGCCTATGAAGCCCTACAAATAGCCGCAAAAACCGGAACTGTAAGAAAGGGGACAAACGAGACGACTAAAGCTGTTGAAAGGGGACAAGCAAAACTCGTGGTTATAGCTGAAGATGTCGACCCACCAGAGGTTGTAGCCCATCTGCCACTCCTCTGCGAAGAAAGAAAAATACCCTACGTTTATGTTCCAAGCAAGGAGAAGCTGGGAGACGCTGTTGGTATAGATGTTTCAGCAGCCTCAGCATGCATAATCAACGAGGGAGACGCTGGAGGACTCGTCAAAGAGATAATTAAAAGAGTTGAGCAGATTAGGAAAGGAGCCAAGTAATGAGCAAGGAAAAGGAAGCAGCAGAAGAGGAACTCACACCGGCAGAAGTCATCCAAATAATAGGGAGAACAGGTGTGACGGGCGAAATTACCCAAGTGAGAGTCCGAATTTTAGAAGGAAAGGACAAAGGACGAATAATAACACGAAATGTGAAAGGCCCTGTGCGGGTGCAAGACATCCTTATGCTTAGGGAGACGGAGAGGGAAGCAAAGAAGATAACAAGATAGACAAGTTGAAGGTTTGGAGGTGCTCCCTTTGCCAAAACTTAGGAAATGCTCATTTTGCGGCAACGAATTTCCACCGGGCACTGGGATGATGTACGTGAAAAATGATGGGACAATTTTCTGGTTCTGTTCAAGCAAATGTAGGAAAAGCTCCCTAAAACTTAAGAGGGATGCTCGCAAGCTTAAGTGGACGACATATTTTGGTAAGGAAGAAAAGGGTAAAGCCTAGTTTAGCGTCTTAAACCAGTTATTTTTTCCCATAAAACCTTATTATGGATGCAGCCGATGTCTGGGGCCTTCACATTTCCGTTAAAATAGCTGTATGCTCTTGCACGGCATCCACCACAGATATATTTGTCTGGGCAGACTCCGCAGCCAACCTCTTTCCCGTCCACAAGGTAGGTTTCAAGGTTTTCTCTAACCCTCAGCTGCCATAGAAGTGGGTCGTTGTCCCATATCTCTTCAAAGTTGTCTCTTAATATGTTGCCCAGAACGGTGTTTTTGTTTGTTGGGAAAAAGACGCATGGTTTTATGTCGCCATTTGGTTCAATAGCACAGTATAGGCGTCCCGCCCCACATCCGCCGAGGAAGTTTGCGACGTTTTCCACACCCTTTTTTGCTGCGTAGTGGGCTTCAACTATGAACTTGTGTCCCATTTGCTGTGACAGTTCTTTAGTGACGCTAGCGTATTGTGGGCAGGTGCTGAAAAATCTGTCAACTTTAATGTTTGATTTTCCGGTTTTCATTTCCTCTTCTTTCGCTTGCAAATATAAAGTGATTATTTCCTTGCCTATAGCGTGTAAAACGTGGAGGCGCTGGTCAGGTGTTAAGTCTAGTTCCACATGCTCCTTAGCCCTTCCTGTTGGGATGTAATTGAAGTGCATGAAGCGTACGCCCAGTTCCTTGGCCAGCTGTAGGATTTTTTCTGTCTCCGCCAAATTGTCTCTGTGAAGGACTGTTGCGATGCATGTATCTATGCCCTCTTCAACACAGTTTTTCACGCCTTGAATTGCCCTTTCGAAGGCTCCAGGTATGCCCCTAAACTCGTCATGCACTGCTGATGATGCGCCATCTATGCTTATTTCCACATAGTCTACTCCAGCGTCCTTAATCTTCTTTGCATTATCCTTGGTCAACAGTGTTCCATTCGAGGCTATGCTAATATATGGAATGCGTTTTTTAGCGTATGCTGCCAACTCGAAGAAGTCTTTTCTTGTTAGTGGTTCACCTCCGCTGAAGGATAAGGCTGGCAAGCCGATTCCAGCTATTTTTGAAAGTATGTCTATGGCTTGTTTCGCTTCGTCTGTTGATAGTTCTGGAAGTTTTCCGACACCGGCATCTTCGTAGCAGTGTTTGCAGCGTAGATTGCATTTGTATGTGAAGTTCCAGACTATTTCGAAGGGGCCTGCTGGTACGAAGGGTATGCGTATACCATATTTTCTGACGCCTCTCATCATTAGGCCGAAGCCCTTGAACCAAGCGCCTCCATACTTGTCTTTTACAAACTGTTTTCTCATGAAATCTTTGTCGGCTTTTAGAAGGCGGCTTCCAATTTCATAGAATGGTTTGGCTATGTGACGGTTTACGTGCTGGCATGTGGGGCATAGAGAAACGGGTTCTCCGAGGAAATCTTTAAGGGAGTTTAGGAGTAGGCTCCCATCTACCGGGCATTCTATGTCAAAGCGGCTGATAAGCTCTTTAAGCATCGGGTTTACGGTAACTGAGAATAGGGCATTTTCAACAGCGTCAATTTGCATGGTCTCCCACTTATAAGCTATGTATCCAAGCTTATGCCGCTTATAATTTTTCCCCAGCACACATTTTTGCGTGTATATCAGTCCATGATACATTTCAGGATCGAAAGAACCAATTTAAAGAAATTTATTAAGAGAAGCTCCGACAGACTTTATAGCATGATATCGTTGAAACAAAATGTGGAACTCGTCCTTCAATGCGAAACATTAGCAATAAAATGGCTAAGTAGTATTTTCTGATGAAGAGCCCTTTGATGGACTTTTAAATACAACCTGAAAAAGACATTAACCTTAACATATCTTTTAAACCATGTTTTGATGATTAACACACTTATAATTTTGGTAGCGGGGGGTCGATTTGAACGACCGATCTCTGGGTTATGAGCCCAGCGGGTTAATCCTGGCTACCCCACCCCGCTACTTTTATGCTAAAACAAACTCTCTTAAAACCTTTTAGGAAACCGGAAACCTTTATTATGGCAGTATCCCTAATCCGAGAGTGGACGTCTATCATGGACAAGCCATATTTCCGCCAAATCTTCACTCCAATGCTTGAGAATCCCATTTTTGTTCAGGGACTGCCGGGATTTGGCAATGTTGGGAAGATTGCAGCTCATCTTCTGATAAAGTTTTGTGGGGCTAAACCCTTTGCAGAATTGTATGCGCCATACTTCCCAGACTATGTTTCCGTCGACTCTGGCGGTGTTTGCCGCCTACCAAAATACGAGTTTTACGCGGCGCCGATGGAGAAAAATGACTTTATAATATTGACTGGTGATACGCAGCCTTCTTTCGAGGATGTGGTTGCCCACTACGAGTTGTGTGGCGAAATACTGGACTTCGCCATCAAACACAGTTGCAGCCTAATCATTACAATTGGTGGAATCCCAACAGCTGAAAGCACTTCGCAGGTTTATGTGGCTGCCACCTCACCAAGACTCGCCATGGAATTTATGGAGAAGGGCGCCATACTATACAGCAAGGGAAGAATTGCAGGAGCCACAGGACTTATGCTTGGAATGGCAAAGGAACAAGGCCTAGACGGTGTATGCCTTCTAGGCGCAACAACGGGTTTTAAGGCTGACCGAGGGGCTGGATTCTCAGTTTTCAAGTTCTTAATGAAAGCCTTAGGAAACGAAGTTAAGGAAGGGTTATAAGGGAATGCTCCTTTAAATGCTTTATACTTAAGACGGCTGAGGACTGATAATGCATGAGCCAAGATAAAAACAAAAGTGAAAAGGAAAAAGCCTTCAGGTTTGATCTAAATACAAGGTTCTGGCGTGTTTCCCTCACATTGCTTTCCACACTCTTAACCTTCTGCGGACCATACGTGGTTCTTGTGCTCTTTAAAGCCTTAGATTTAAGCTATGCAATCTCAATAGTTTCAGGTTTCATTGTCTTTTTGGCTGGTTTGGCTCTTATGCTTTTCTTGATTAGGAGGAAGGTGATTTCTTAAAGCGTATTGCGCCTCAGATACCCCAGGGAGCATCATCCTTTCAGCTTTTTAGGCTCTTCATCGGCAGTAAAGTATGCTGCGAGAGTTGTTAAAAAAATGTTCGGTTGTAGTTTTCCCGTTACGGAGCAAAGCATATAAAGTATGCTTAAAGATATACTAAGTATGCAAGAAGAAAAGGAAGAACGCATAGAGGAAATCCTAAACAAAGAAAAAGGTTCAGCAAAAAGGACGACAATAATCCTTGAAAAAGAGGAACGAGAATTCATAGACAAACTGATCCGAGAAGGGAAGGAACCTGGAATAAAACCCCTCATTTCAAAAATGCTTGACGTTTATAGAAGCATGATGATTTACGATTGGCGCTTTCCAGGCGAATATTATTGTGGAATAAGCCGCATAGCCTTCCTAAACATAGAACTTGTAAACATTCTAATTCAAAACATTCCGAAGGAAAAGTGGAGGGAGATCGGGCGAAAGATGGGTGAGGCAGCGAAAGTTTCCATGGAAGCCACATTGGGCATACAAACATCAAATAAGGAAAAATGGCCAGAGGTCTTTAAACGCTTGAGGGTTCAAGGCTTCGGAGACTTCTACCAGAAAGATAAATACCTCATGATAAAAGCTCCGTTTATAAGTGAATCTGAAATTTGGGCTGGCTTTCTAGAAGGCTTACTAAATGCGGAACTAGATGTGAAAACTTTTACTCCTCCTTTTGTTTTTGAGATTAAACAATCCCAATCAAGCCAATAGAATATTTGCAGTCCTTGTTAGGAAGGCTTAAATTTTACATTTTTATATTAAAATAGTGTGAATACTTTGAAGAAACAGTTTAACGGCCACAGAATATGTGATGCTCTAAGCGACCCAACAAGGACGAGAATACTTAGATACCTTTTGCAAGCATACCCCGAAGCCAAAACAATTAATGAAATAGAGAAGGCCCTTCCAAAACAAGTTTCAGCCACCACAATATCTTTCCACTTGAAAAAGCTCCGCGAGGCTGGATTAATAGTGACTGACGGACATAAAAGGGGGTTTAGAGCCGCCTATAAAGCGTTAAACATAGGATTTAACAACAATGGCTTCCATGTGGAGGGGAAATAAATGCGAGAGGCTATGCTTTATGAGAAGCTAGAGAATAAGAAGGTTAAGTGTAATCTATGTGGCAGAAGATGCACAATAAATAACGGTGGAACAGGCTTCTGCCTTGTTAGAAAAAATGACGGGGGCACCCTTTACTCGCTCGTTTATGGTAAGGCAATATCCGCATGTATAGATCCAATTGGTAAAAAACCCCTTTCGCATTTTCATCCCGGAGCATCCGTCATGTCCATTGCCACTGTTGGCTGCAACTTCCGCTGCCAATTTTGCGACAATTGGATGATAAGCCAGGAAAAAAAGATTGCTGGAAGAGACTTTCCACCAGAAGAAGTTGTTAAGGCTACCAGGGATAACGGGTGCCAAGGAATAAGCTACACATACACCGAACCAACAATATTTTTTGAATACGCATACGATACAGCTAAGCTTGCACATCAACTGGGATTCTTCAACACCTTCGTTACAAATGGGTATATGACCCCCGAAGCCGTTAAGACGATAGCACCATACCTTGATGCTGCCACAGTGGATTTTAAGGGGGGAGGTGACCCAGACTTTTATAGGGTCTTTTCTGCCGTTCCATCAGTTGAGCCTATTTACGAGTCTTTAAAGGAGATGAAAAGAAATGGCATTCACATTGAAATCACAAATTTGGTTGTGCCGAAAATAGGGGATTCAATAGATAGGATAAGGGAGTTAGCAACTTGGATAAGGGAAAATCTTGGAGAGGACACGCCCCTTCACTTGCTGCGTTTCCATCCAGACTATCAGCTTACGAATATTCCTTCAACACCTATTGAAGCTTTGGAGAAGGCTTATGCTGCTGCCAAGAGCGTCGGCTTAAACTATGTTTATATTGGAAATGTGCCTGGGCATCCAGCTGAAAACACTTATTGCCCAAGCTGTAATGAACTCTTGATTAAACGCTTCAGCTTTGAAATTACAAAATGGAATTTAACTAAGGATATGCGCTGTCCCGTTTGTGGGCGGGAAATCCCAATTAAGGGGAAACTCCATGCTAGTGGCTACGCTTACCCCTATGCGCTCTTCTAACACTTTTCTAACACTTTCGCAGTCTAAATTTGGTCGAGTGCGATGTGGAGGATCCTTCGTCCAGACGCTGTAGCCGTGCTGAACGACAAAATGGCAAGAAAGAGCTTAGCTAGATATTTTGCTGTAATGCAAAACGAGAAGCCGGCAAAGTTTCTGATAGCCAAAAAACTCCCAGCAAACTTTCAGGAGGACGCCGCATTAGAGGAGCTCTGGCGAATTCACATAGAACTTACGAGACAGTTCTGCGAACTTGAACGAGAAATAGATTTGAAAAGGAAAGATTTAGCGGAGATGCCGAAGCCAGAAAAATCCTACTTAGACCTCAAAATTGCCATTGCAAAACGCATACTTGAAAATTGCCACTTCTGCGTTCGAAGGTGCAGAGTGAATAGGCTTGAGGGTAAATTAGGCTTTTGTAAGTGTGGAGCAGCGATAACTGTTTCAAGCATTTTTGAACACATGGGCGAAGAGCCAGAGCTTGTGCCTTCCGGAACAATATTCACTATGGGGTGCACAATGCGATGTAAACACTGCCAAAACTGGACAATATCCCAATGGATCGAAAGCGGAGAGCCCTACAAGCCAGAAAAGTTGGCAGGTGAAGTTGAAGAGCTACGTAGGGGCGGATGTAGAAATGCAAACCTTGTTGGCGGAGAGCCAACACCATGGTTGGAGCAGTGGCTTGAAACATTTAAGCATGTGAATGTGAATATACCTGTTGTTTGGAACTCAAACACCTATTACAGTCAAGAAACAGCCCAGCTTCTAGCGGGTTTTGCGGACGTTTACCTCCTCGACTTCAAGTATGGACCGGGAGACTGTGCTGAGAGAATTTCGGAAGCCCCAAACTATTGGAAAGTTTGTACCCAGAACCATTTGACCGCTAAGAAGTATGGCGAGCTCATAATACGTGTTCTAGTATTGCCTAACCATCTTGAATGTTGTACAAAGCCCATACTGAACTGGATAGCTGAAAATCTCGGTAAAGAAACAAGGGTGAACGTCATGTTTCAATATAGACCAGAGTGGCGGGCATATGAAATCCCAGAACTGAGGAGAAGGCTAACAAGAGATGAAATGGAAAAGTCGGTTAAACTCGCGAAGGAAGCGGGATTAGTTAACTTTATAACATGAGTTTAAGCCTTAATCGAAAGCTATTTCTTAAAGCCCACCCCTTCTTAATGCAGAAAGTGGTTAGAATGCCATACTGCCCAGAATGCGGTGGAGAAATGCGATATATAATAGCCACCAAACACTATGTCTGCCAAAGCTGCGGACTTTCAGTAACACAACAAGAACTCATAGAGTTAAGAGAAAAATTGAAGCCCCCGGTTGAGAGCGAAGAGGACGAGAAGGAAAGGCGAAGAAAGGAATACCTGAAATGGTGGCTAAGTAGCAAAAAGAAATAGTCAAGCAAAATTTCCCTTGTTTTATGGTTTGTTAGCAAACAACATAAAAGATCGTTATAGATTATTCCTAATAAACTTGTCAGAGGTGCGAATGTGAGCGTACAAATGGAGATTATCTGTATCGGCAATGAATTATTGATTGGGAAAACTCTGAACACAAACGCCCAATGGCTTGCCAAACGTGCAACTTCACTTGGAATAGTTGTTAAAAGAATAACAGTTGTTGGCGATGACGTTGAGGAAATTGCAAGTGCAGTGCGTGAAGCGTTAGGTCGGAAGCCCCGCTTCATGATCACAACAGGTGGATTAGGACCAACTTTTGACGACAAAACATTAGAAGGTATAGCCAAAGCCATAAACCGCAACTTGGAACTTAACGAAAAAGCCTTGGAAATGGTTAGGAAGAAGTATGAGGAGTACGCTAAAGCTGGAAAAATAGGCGCTGTTGAGATGACACACTATAGGGTTAAAATGGCGAAACTGCCACAAGGTGCAGAGCCGTTGCCTAACCCCGTTGGAACAGCACCAGGAGTCCGATTAAGAATAGGCAACACAGATTTGATTGCTCTGCCGGGTGTTCCATCCGAGATGGAAGCCATTTTCGATGAGTACATAGCCAATTTGCTTAGGAAAGAAGCTGGAGATGTGACATTCTTCGAAACTAGCATATATGCAGACAATATTATGGAGTCATCCCTAGCCCCGCTGATTGACATTACAATGCACGACAACCCATACGTCTACATAAAATCCCATCCAAGAGGAGCCGAAAAAAAGCCCCACATAGAAATCCACTTGTCAACAACTGCTAAGGACTCCAAAACAGCAAAGGACCGCCTAGGAAAAGCCATAATCCAGCTTTCTGAACTGATAAAGGAGAAGGGCGGAAAAGTTAAACTTAAAGAATGAAGTTAAAATGTTATCTGGTTGCGATGATGGGCAGGCTAGACGCTGATACTATGCCAGATGATTGAAAATCCGGGTTCTCCGAAGCAACCACATACTAGACTTATTGATCGTGGTTTCATAAAAGCCATAAATAAGCCCTCAATAACGATTCTGAGAAAATGAGGCAAAAACTTTCAAGAATTCTAATGGTGCTCCTCGTTCTTTTCGCGTTTTCCTACACGCTTTCATCGTGCTTCCCGGAAAATTATACGCTCACCTACAACCTTTTAGACCGCCCAGATGGCGCAAAGCAATATAGGTTAAACGTTGTTGTACCCCAATCACTTTACGAATATTACATTGGACAAAATCACAAGCAAGTTTCAGAAGTAGACTTCGCAAAATTTGTTACACCACAAGCGCTAAAACCGATTGCAGACAAACTTTGGGAAATATATCAAGGCGATTATGAGAATTTCGCAAATGGAGTTTTAATGATAGTTCACCAGATACCCTACGAAGTAACAATACCAGCCAAATACCCAGTGGAAACAATTGTGGAGAACAAAGGGGACTGCGACCTCCTTAGTTATGTGGCAGCCTCAATAATGAAGGCTGGGGGTCTCGACGTTGTCCTCCTATACTATAAAGATAAGACGCATATGAATGTTGGTGTTAACCTTCCAAACCCGCCACGATATGTGAGGACAAAAGTCTATTATGTGAACTACGGTGGCGTCAGTTATTATATTGCAGAATGTACTGGCGGAAATTGGAAAACAGTATGGAGAGTTGGGGAATGCCCACCAGACCTAATTGGAGAAACTCCCATAGTAGTGACACTTGAAAATTGCGAACAACAATCACCCGGACAAGTTTCTGCAAGCTACACAACATTGAAAGCTTCAACAATATCTTTAACAACCTCGTCAACTTTCATTACGCAGGGAAGCACAATAACACTTTCAGGGCAACTAACACCAAAGTTGCCAAACGAAAAAATAACGGTTTACGTTAGAATAGGTAGCTCTCAATGGATTGCGGCAAATTTAACAACCACAGGCTATAGTGGTGAATTTACATGCACCCTTAACCTTAATGAGGCTGGTATATGCTACATCCGTGCAAGCTGGTCTGGAAACAATGATTACGCTGGAGCCGACAGCCCAATAATAACCGTGACCGTTCTACCAATCTACCTAATCACATCCCTAATTATTGTTGTCGCCTTAGTTGGTGTAGGCGTCATCATACTTTTAGCCTCAAGAAAGGGATATCACGAAATTGAGGAATTAAAGCTTCCTGAAATCCCGACGTGACGAAAAAAGCTTTTACCATAGAATATGAGTTATTGCGTATACTCACCTCACAGAAGTGGGCTAGCATGTTTGTTGTATTTATCATTGGAACAGCTGGCTCTGGAAAGTCTCTACTAACAGCAGCCTTCAGTGAATGGCTAAGGCTTTCCAAGCAAGACGTGGCAATAGTGAACCTAGACCCCGGAGCCCTAACGCTTCCATATTCGCCAGACGTAGACGCCCGCGATTATATAAGCGTAGACAAAATCATGGAAGAGTACGGTTTAGGACCAAACGGTGCCCTAATTATGGCTGCGGATCTCTTAGCAGACGAGATTGAAAATATTTCAAAAGAGGTGGAGGATTTAAAATCAGACATTGTTTTGGTTGACACACCGGGGCAAATGGAACTGTTTGCATTTAGAGCGAGTGGACCCTACATAGCCAGCGAGCTTACAAAGGAGCGAAAGGCCATAGTCTACCTTTTTGACGCCGTCTTCTCGCTAAACCCATTGAATTATGTTTCAAATCTGTTTCTTTCAGCAGCTGTTTACAACCGATTTCTGCTACCCCAAATACACGTGCTCTCAAAATGCGACTTACTGTCAGATGAGGACGTTAACAAAATTGTGGATTGGTCGGCAAACCCGAAAGCCTTAGAATTTGCCATTGAACAAAAGCTTGAGGGAACAAATCGCCTCATGAGCAGAAACATGATGAAGGCTATCTACCAGCTTGGCTTAAGGTTTCTTCTCATCCCAGTTTCGGCGAAAACAAATGAGGGTATGGTCAACTTCAACATGGCTTTGGAACGCGTACTTGCAGGAGGAGAAAAATACACGTACTAACAATCAAAGAATGTCCATGCTGCAGCTAAAGCCCCATATTCAGCCGACTCTAAACTGTTAGCACCAGCAACTACAATAACATCGTTCTCCTCGGGCTGTAAAACTTCAATAAGCTTTTCTGCAATTTTCGGGTAGTCCCTTGAAAGATCATCACAAACGGATGGTATAATTAGCCGCCCATTCTTGAAAATTATCGTGGTAACACATTTCGCGCCAACCATCACCGCAGCATCTCGCTGTTCTATACCCAATTTAACCCTATCTCCACAGTTTTTAGCCAATATAGCAGAGTTAAACGGCGTAGGCATAAGCTTAGTCTTTCCGATTTTAGCTCGCCTTCTAAAAATTTTCCTATATTCCTCAAAGAGCTTAAGTCCCTTAACGGTTAGCTGGCAGCCCGCTTTCGACGTTGAAACAATTCCAGCTTTTTTCAACCGATTTATTAGAGTGCGAACGGCGCCTTCACCAACCCTTAACTCTTGGGCAAGTTTACCTCGACCCAATGGTTTTTCAGAAACGAGCTCAATTGCACGCAGGACATGAAAAATAGAAAACGTGCGTGCTGGTCCTGGTGCCTTTTCGCCAACAATTTTCTCCAACAAATTTTTAACTTTGCTTGGCATGTTTCCACAATTAAAATTTATCTGAAACTATAAAAATTATTTCAATGTTTGACGATTTGAAGCGTTTGCTATTTTCTGGCATAATATTCTCTTACTATTCCAGCTGTTAATGCAATAAGCCCCACTGCCAGCAAATATATCATCGGATAGATGAAAACCGAAAGCATGGATTCATAAGTTAATGCTGGCGGCATTTGCGGAGTGAAGAAGACCACAACCCACATTATAATAAAAGTTGCAATGCAACCTAAACCAAAGCCTACGGAAAGCCCGTGTATAAAGCTACCTCTATCCACCTGATTATTTACGTTTGGCTTGCCTTCTTCCTCTTTTGACTTGATTTCTTGTTCTGATGCTTGCTCTTCTTCTACGGGCTCCTGTGGCATTTGTTCAAGCTCTTCTTGATCTAAACCTTCGCTGAATTGAATTTCTTGGGCTTCCTCTTCAACTTCCATGCTAACCGCCTCTTTGAGATTTGAATGAGTGAAATAATAAAGTTATTCAATTTTAGATTTGTATTTTGAATAAGAATTTAGAGTTAGGTTTACCGTTGCAATAATTTGGGTGCAAGCCTTTCTATGGCATCCTTAAGTCTATTCCACTCCTCCATATTCCTAACATTAAACTTGTGCTTCCTTTTCCAAACGCCATCCCTCTTTTGCCACAAGTATAGCCCAATGGAGCGTCTACCAAAGGATTCAAAGATTACTATGGCTTCCCACCATTTTTCACTCTTAAAAATTGTAATGTAATCGATTACCTTGTAGAATTCAGAAATAGGCAACTTTTCGACAGGTTCCGTCATGATACTTATTCCTCGCTTTCTAAGGTCTTCTAAATAAGGCGATTTAAGCGTTTTAAACATAAAAATGTAAGTTTTTGAGTTGGGGGGATTAATTAGCAGATTGAAATTTTTCCTTGAGCTAGATCCATGCAAAACTTGTCTATGTTTTCAAGTTCATAATCCAATACAGCTTCTATCTTACTCTTAACTTTGTCAAGTGAACTGTTTTCTGCCATAACAACTTGTGTTGCAGCAATTGCCGGCTGGTCTATTGGGCGCCCAATTTCACTAAGAAGCCATACATAAACCTCCTCAAGTTCAGGCACTTCCTCGTACACGTGCTGCGCAACCTTGAATGTTAAAACGTTGTATATTTTTCCAACGTGGCTTACCGGGTTTTTGCCAGCAGCAGCTTCTGAGCAGAAAGGCCTGTTTAAAGATATTAAACCGTTTACACGATTTCCCCTACCCACTTGCCCAGAGTCTCCGCTGTCTGCACTTGTTCCCAAAACTGTTAGGTATACTCCGTCTATTCCTCTGCCGCGTGCATCCAACGTGTTCAGTTGAACGTTTATCTTTTCGAAATCCGTGTTGGCTCTAACAAATTTGTCTATTTCTTCGAGAATTTTCGCCTTTTTTTCGAAATATTCCTCTTCGCTGCTTATGAAGCGGTCTACAAAAGCCATTGAAATTGTCAGGTTTAGATTGTTGTTGGTCCGTGAACCCATAACTTTTATGTCTTCGCCTGATTCCGGGTGGCGCTGCTTAAACTCTTTCGAATTTAGGAACTGCTCTGTTTTAAGCACTATTTTCTCTGTTCTAGTCATTGGCGCATAACCAACAGCTGCAGACGTGTCATTTGCCCCCAAAACTTTCCCTTCCCGCTTGAAGATGTCCATGAGTCCCGCTGAGCCCGGTTTAAGTTCCACTTGATATTTTACATGTTTTTCCGGATCTACGAAGCGCATGTTTTTCCTAAACCATTCCTTTGCAACATTTACGGCTATTTCCTCAACATTTATTTTTACGCCGTCAAACTCTGTGGTTGCCCTGTCGCCGAAAACAAAGAGCATGGGCTGCTTTACGACGCCTCCTCCAAATCTAAGTTCGGACTGCCCAGCGACGAGTAGGGATTTATCAACATTATGGTGGAGTATTGTACCCGCCTTCTCCAAGTATTCTTTACTTAGGCGTAGGGATATTTGCTCCATAACCGCATCGCAAATGTAGTCCGGGTGCCCCAAACCCTTCCTTTCCACAATTTCCAGCCTTTGCTTTTCAAGAGGAGCCTGCCTCAACCTTTCAACTATTATGTTTCGCAATTTAATCCTCCATTGATGCGCATTTGTGAAGTTTCGGTTTATGTAGAAAACATAAATATATATTTTGCTGTATTAACTTTGCATTTAGAATAACTGGTGGTTATTTATTGATAATAACGGGCTCCATGCTTAGGAAACTGCGAATTGAGGCTAAACTAACCCAGAAGAAGCTGGCGGAACTTGTTGGAGTTTCACAGGCGCATATTGCGAAAATCGAGCAGGGAAAAGTTGACCCTAGACTGTCAACGGTTAACAAAATTTTGAAAGTCTTAACCGAAGGAAAAGAGGTAAAGTGTAAGGATATAATGACGCGAGGTGTTCTTTTCGCAAGACCAGAAGACAGCATATTGAAGGTTAGCGAGATCATGGTCAGGCACGCCATTTCCCAAATGCCAGTAATTGAGGGGCACAAGGTTGTCGGGACGATAACTGAAGAAAGTATAATTAGAAAACTAGGTTCAAATATTGCAAACGAGAAGGTTAAAAATGTCATGGATCCGCCACTGCCAATAGCTTCTGAAGAAACAAGCATAAGCAGTGTTCGCCCGCTGCTTGAGAGGCGACAAGGAGTTTTGGTGGCGAGGGGCAAAAAGGTTATTGGAATAATAACTCGTTCAGATCTTTTAAAGACAATTAGTTAGAGGCTTGGAAATGTCGTTAAAAGATTTTGACCAACACGTTGCAAACGTAATTTCAATTCTAAGGAGGGAGGCACCAAAAGAAGCCATTATTATTCACCATGACGACGCGGATGGCTTATGTTCAGCAGCAATAACCCAAAAAGCTCTAGAAAGGGATGAAGTAAGGACAAAGACTTTCTGTCTGGAGAAGGTTTACACAGAAGTGATTGAGGACGTGCACTCGAAGGATGGGCAAACTATTTTTTATGTGGATATAGGCTCATCCCACGCAGACTTAATATCCAAATACAATGAGGGGCGAAACCTAACCATAATACTAGACCATCACGACCCAAAAATTTCCAAAGACCCAAAAGTTTTGGATTTAAACCTTGAAAATTTCGGCTTTAGGGGCGAGACAGACTTTTCAGGAGCCACATGCTGCTACCTTTTCGCAAAAGCCTTAAACAAAAGCAACTATGACTTGGGATACTTGGCTCTTGTTGGAAGCTGCGAAATTCCAGAAGGTTTCAAATCGATTAACGAGATTGTTTTGGAGGAATCCCTAAAAGCTGGGATAGTTCAGAAAAAGGGAAAGAACTTTGAAATTACAAAGTTGAATATAAACGTAGATGCTTTATTTTCAAAACTTCAAATTTTAGGCGCTGTCGGCTATTATGAAAACGGCCCTGATTTAGGTATAAAGGCGTGTTTAGAAGGAATAAGTCCAGAAATAGAAGAGAGAATTAACGCATTAGAAGAGAGAAGAAGGGAAGTTAACCGCAAGCTTTTAGGAATATTATATCGCGAGAGGCTTAGGGAAACTGAACACATACAATGGTTTGACGCTGGAAACTTGTACGCTGGCATGGGAACAAAGGTTATTGGACAATTCTGCTCCTTCCTATCCTATCAAGCTCGGCTAATAAAGCCCAACAAGTACTTACTTGGCTTTGTTAATGTACCACCAGAAATACCGAAATGGGGAAGGCTTAAGGAGAAGTTTGTTAAAGCTTCCGTGCGGGTGCCGAAACCCATGCAACAACTAATAGACAGCGGAAAACTGCCCAGTGCTGTCAATCTTCTAGAGAAGGCTTCTGAGAGTTTTGGAATGGCGGATGGGCACCAATACGCCGCAAATGTTGTCCTGCCAGCAGATAGAAAAATGGAGCTCATAGAAAATGCTGAGAAGGTTATAGAAAAGACTTAAGCGCGTTTTAGAATCCCGCTTTGATTGGGTTGCGGGGTTTCATAAGCTCCCTTAGGGATATTGTGGCATATGATCCACGATGTAGTGTAAAGCTTATCTTCACCATGCTTTTCTGTGGATTTAAAGGATCTTTTGATATTTCCTCTATTCTAAAATCTTTTGATGTTGTTAGAACTATGCGCAAACCACCTTTTAGGCTTAGTTCCGGCATCCCCTTCACTTTAAAGTTTTCAAGGGTTATTCCCTCTTCTTCTAAAACTTGTTTTTCAATTTCGCCTTGATAGCCCTCCGACAAGTGTTGCCTAAAACCGGCTAATGGTAGTGCCAAGCCCATTTTCCCAGAAGATATAGCGCTGTCTATTTCAGAAAGTTTCTCCCGGCTCGCAATTTCGCGTAGCCTCTCGCTTGGCAAACCGGTAGCCTCGATTTTAACAACGTAGTCTCCATCCTCTGCAGCGTTTAATGGAAGTCCCAACGCTATTCTTCTGCTTAAAAACTTGTTAAAGAGATAAGCCTGATAGGCTTGGGGGAAAAGTATACGCAGTTTTATAGGCAGCTTTTTAAAAGCGCCTTTAAAGTCGTCTGGTTTCTTTGCCAAGTGTTTAAGCATCAAACGCTCGTAATACAAGTGTTTTGGAAAGGTTTTCAAGGCTTTCTTGAAGTCTTGTGTTCGGTAAAGTTCTTCGCGGGCAGTTCTCGACTCTGAATGTTCAAAGGGATACGACTTGGCGAGAAATAGCATCGCTGCTCTTCGAAAATCGCCTTTAACAATGGCTTTTCCAACTAGGTGAGTTATTGGACGGATTGTGCCGAAGCGTTGATGCCCAAAAAAGTTTGGCACTCCACCCAACGCTTCAATTTCTTTAACAACCTTTTCTATTCTTTGCTGGATAACTGTTTTTGTGTGGCTTAATGCGCGTACCGTTATTTTGAAGGAGTTTCCAAACAGGTAATAGGGTGAAAGTTTGGTTTTAAAATAGCCCAACGGGACAATTTTTATGTCTCTTATGCTTATATTTTTAACATCTTCAGGCTTAACATCTCTAATTGTTACGTGTTGGGCGGTGACGGCTTTTGCATCCTTTATTCCAGCGATGTGAATTTTTTGAGGGCTTATCCCCAGCTGTTCTGCAATAGCCTCAAGAGCTTGGAAAGTGTCCCAGTTTCTCTTAACTAAAACACAAAGCAGGTAACGGCTGGTTAATGGCTGCTCATGGGTTGGCGGCGATATATGAGGAACTGACACTTCCGCTTTTGAGCCGTTCACCAGCAATTCTTCGACAATAAAGTCTTCACACGAATGCCTTATCACGCCTCCAATGCCCGGAGAGCTTGTGGCGTAAACTTCAATTCCAATGCTTTTTTCAAGTTTCGAAACGCGCAATTTTAAACCTCAATCATAAAAGCGGGAGATTCCCGGTAATTTTATTAACCTTTTCAGCGGGGGCTGGACCTATCCCCAAACATGTTATTGTGCCGAAAGGAATTTCTGTCAATCCCCTGTCGATGATTAAGGCGCAGGGTAAAGCCATCTCTTTCGCCTGCTTCTCCAGTGCTAAAAGTTCTGCTTCACTTTTAACCTTAACAACAACTTTGCACTGCCCCTCGTTTAACCAAGCCTTCCACCACTTTTTTCTATGCTTACGGGCTTCCTCAGCTGCAGATACCGCTGCGTGTCCAGCTTGGGCTGCCGCCTTCCCCTTGCTAAGCTTTAAGTCTGAACGAAAAACAATAACTTGTTTGTAGCGGAACTCGCTCATGGACTGTTCAGCCACTGCTACTTTGCCAAAATCCAGTTTTAAGTTTTCCCCAACATGTAATTAAGAAGGAGAAAGGCGAGCACCATTAAAGTCTTCGGGTTTTGCGCCAATTTAAGAAGAGTCCTTCCTTGGAAGTCTATCTCCTTTAAATCTTTCAAAGCCTCATTCAGCCGCAGTTTTTCACAGAGGCTTATAACGGCGTCCAAACTTTCGTCTGTAAGCCTATCCATAATTTCCCTAAGCTTAAGCATAACTTTCACATCAAAACCGAACATTTTCATGAAACGCTCCTGATACATGCTCAAAAATTCTGCAGAAAAGTCGCTTTTATCTAATGCCTCCGCAATTACGTCAGCGGCAATCCTCGCGCAGTTTAAACCAAATATTACTCCGCCGCCAGTTGTAGGCTTCACTTGTGAAGCAGCATCGCCAACCACGAGAAAGCCGTTTGCGTATGCCTTTGCTATTGGTCCACCCAAAGTTATCGGATGATAGGATTCTCTGACCACTTTTGCATTTTGCAGTTTCGCTGAAACCGCTGGATGTTTACGCATAAGCCTTTGCAGAAAAGCCCGCGGGTCTCCTGTCTCTGTTGCCAAACCAACTTTTGCCTCCTCCTCATTTTTGGGAATTAGCCAAGCATAAAATCCAGGAGCATAACAGCTGCCGAGGACAACCTCGACGACGTCCGTTTCAACATCCTTAACATTTTCAACCTCAACCTGAACCCCTTTAACAATTTTTCCACTTTTAGGCAGTGGCAATGCCGCTTGTCTCAGTATTCTTGCAGAGATCCCCTCAGCATCCAAAACTATCTTGCCAAAAAATTCAGAGGACTTGCCATCCCTTTTAATGACGACACCTTTGACAAATCCGCCTTCAAATATTAAAGATTCAACTCTTGTGCTCATGCTATAGTGTGCACCAGCTTTTTGGGCTAGCTCTGCAATGTGCTTGTCAAACAAAGCGCGGTTTACAGTGCACGTTATTGATTTAGCTAGGCGGATAGTAAGCACTTTGCCACTTGGAGAATAAATCTTCGCCCCAGTAAACGTATTCTCAACAATGCCTCTTGATAACGGATAAAGTCCAAGATTTTTTAAGCCGTTAATGCTTATGTGACCGGAGCAGTGGCATGGAACACCAATTTCGTTGTGCTCCTCGAAGACCGCTATACTAAAGCCTCTTCTTGAAAGGTTTAGGGCGCTGAAGGAGCCGCATGGACCTCCTCCGATGACTATTACGTCTGAAAAATTTTTCATCTGCTGCACGTTTAAAATTCTAAGGGAATCTGGAAAATTTAGGCTATGAGCTCGACTCTCTTCTTTCCGCGGACAAGGGATGTTGTCCGTATTTTCCCGCCTATTTCAAGCTGCATAAGTGCCTTGTTGAAGTCTTTGTATCCGATGTCCTTGAATTCCTCGCTTAAGTATTCGAAAAGCTCTGTGTCTGTCATAGCACCCTTCTTTTTCAAGATTTCAAGCAGTGCATGGTAGATGGGTTGGGTTTTCCAAAGCTTTGTTGGCACGTCATCCTCTCTCCTAGGCTACTGGCGTTGCTGGCTTTTGCACTTGGCGGACTTGCTGCATGAAACTCTTGTACCATTTCTCCATGTCCGGCGTTATGGAAGGCCCTATGCGTTTTAAGGCCTCTTCAAAGTCTTTCATCGTAACCTCCTTCGCGTTTATGTCGCTTCTCAAGGCTTGCATGGCTGCCTCTCTGCAAACCGCCTCAATGTCTGCGCCTGAATAGTTCTTCGTCATGGCAGCTAAAGTTTCAAGGTTGACATCTTTGGCAAGGGGCATGTTCCTAGTGTAGATCTTGAATATTTGGAGACGGCTCTTCTCGTCTGGTTCTGGCACATATATAAGCCTGTCAAATCTTCCTGGGCGAAGCACTGCTGGGTCAACTATGTCAGGCCTGTTTGTGGCTGCAATAACAACAATATCTTCTAAGGTTACTATGCCATCCATCTCTGTTAAGAGTTGGCTTATCACACGTTCTGTTACGCCGCTGTCTGCAAATCCTAAACCACGACGAGGCACAAGCGAGTCAATCTCATCAAAGAATATGACCGCTGGCGCCGCCATCCGCGCTTTTCTAAAGACTTCCCTTATGGCCTTTTCAGATTCGCCAACCCATTTGGAGAAGACTTCTGGACCTTTAATCGTTATGAAGTTGGCTTCGCTTTCCGTTGCCACAGCCCTAGCCAACAAAGTCTTACCACAACCCGGCGGCCCATAAAGCAGTATGCCCTTAGGAGGCTTTATCCCCATGCGCTTGAAGATGTCAGGATGCTTTAGAGGCCATTCAACTGCTTCTCTGAGCTCCTGCTTAACCTCTTCCAGTCCGCCGATGTCGTCCCAATGAACTGCTGGAACTTCAACGTAAACTTCCCGCATGGCTGTCGGCGTAACTTCCTTGTACGCGTTTAGGAAGTCCTCCATCTTAACCTCCATTTTCTCCAGAACTTCTGGTGGTATGCGCTCCTCCTCAAGGTTTATCTGCGGCAAGTATCGCCTCAACGCCTTCATGGCAGTTTCTCTACAAAGCGCCGCCAAGTCTGCACCAGTATATCCATGGGTCATTTCAGCAAGCTTCTTAAGGTCTACATCCTCAGCCAGCGGCATTCCCCGAGTGTGAATCTGGAGAATTTCGTATCTTCCCTGCTTGTCTGGAACACCTATTTCAATTTCTCTATCAAACCTTCCAGGTCTGCGAAGAGCTGGGTCAAGGGCGTTGGGCCTATTGGTTGCACCTATAACTATGACGTTTCCTCTTCCGGACAAGCCGTCCATTAGGGCTAAGAGCTGCGCCACAACACGCCTTTCAACTTCACCTGTTACCTCCTCCCGTTTTGGTGCAATGGCGTCCAACTCGTCGATGAATATTATGCTTGGAGCATTCTGCTGGGCTTGTTGGAAAATCTCCCTTAAGCGTGCCTCAGACTCGCCATAAAACTTGCTCATAATTTCCGGCCCGTTTATGGAGAAGAAGTTGGCCTCAGACTCGTTTGCCACAGCCCTAGCCAACAAAGTCTTACCACAACCCGGCGGCCCGTGCAGCAACACTCCTTTTGGGGGTTCTATGCCAAGCCTTTGGAAGAGCTCCGGATGCCTCAGCGGAAGCTCCACCATCTCGCGAACTCTTTGAATTTCCTCATGGAGACCACCTATGTCTTCGTATGTTGTTCTCGGCACTCCTTTCCCTTCTGGGGCTGGCTCGCTGAGAATTGTCAGCTTGGTTTCTGGGGTAACTTTCACAATGCCGTGAGGCCTAGTTTTCGTCACAACAAAGGGTATGGCGTGGCCAAGCATCATGACAAGGGTTGTGTCCCCTTCAACCAAAGTTCTTTCCATCAGGCGGTTCTTGACAAAGTTTGTGAAATCTTCGTCCACGTTTAAGCGCATGTCCACCGGGGCTAGCGTGACATTCAAGGCTTCTTTAACCTTTGCAGGCCTCACAATGACGTATTCGTTGATGGCCACTCCTGCGTTTTTGCGGGTAAAGCCGTCTATGCGTATTATGTCGCGGTTTTGGTCTTCGCTGTAGGCTGGCCATGCTATGGCTGATGTTGTCCTTTTGCCAACTATTTCTATCACGTCGCCTGCGCTTATGCCTAGCTTTTGCATTGTCCTCTGGTCTATTCTGGCTATTCCTCTACCAACGTCTCTTTGCCTTGCATCTCCGACACGAAGCTGAACTTCGCTCACCTAAAACCCTTCCACAATTATTGGTTGCTCTGTTTCGAAACATAGTAAATCTCTATATAAAGGTTTAACCTTATCTGCTTACCCTTCTAACCATTATTGTTTGCACTTGGCTTATTTCGCTTATCTGCTCAAAACGTTTTTCCAACTCTTCAAGCACTCCACTCTTATCCTCAGGAATTTTGATGGCGCAAATTAAGGCGTTTAAGCCAAAAGCTATAGGCTCTTCACCATAACCATATATGGTTGCAAATTCCGGCAGAGAAGCCTCAATCTTCTTCTTCAAATCCTCAAAATTCACAGTTATGTCTGTCGGAAAAATTTTGTAAGAAATTATAACATTTCCCACATTTTACACCTCCTATGGTCCAACAAAACCGCGCTTAAAGTGACGGAGAGCGAAATCCCGCAAACCCCCATTTTCTATTCTTTTATGTTTAGCGTGATTTACATAGCTATTAATAAGGCTATTGGTAGTGGTAACGCGGGCGACACTGTTAAGTTATTGATGCTGAGGCAATCTTTTAAAGTTTGATGCGGCCTTACGAAGTTATACCACAAGATAAATGTGACGCCAGCTTGTTGCTAAATTCGGACAAAAATTTATTAAAAGAAATAAAACTTGTGAAAGCCGAGTTTTAATGATGGAACACCATTCTATGGAGGCAACATGATTAGAATGGTTATGCCTATGCCCAGAAGACTGTTTAAAGTATTCCCATTTTTCTATAAAATTGCGAACTCATTTTTGTATTTGTGCTGTTAAGTAGGTTATGAATAGCTTTTCTAATTCGAGTATTTCGGTTGTGAGGACGTAGATGGCCTTTGATGTGTAATCTCTAACCTTAACGGCATAGCTGATCTCTTCCTTTAGGAGCTTTTCCCTTTCAAGGATAAGCCTTCTAGCCTCCTCCAAACTCTTAATGAACTCTTCCATCCGTTCAACTCTAAAACTCAAAACATCACCTCCCACATAACAGTTTAACAAGGCATCTAGAACTAAAAGCGTTTTTAAATATGATTACCCAGCAAACTTTTTAGATAAGCCTTGCCCGGCGCCATATCCATTAGGAAAAAGCTAAACTTTTGATAAGCCTGAATGTAAAGGATGCATTTACAGGGTAGCCGATATTGCTGGAACGAGTGCCCTTACAATTTGTGGCGAGACTTTAATGGCAAGCTTTTAAAGGCTGGAGGTTAAATTGGAATTGAAGATTGTTACGGGTGGTTTTTAACCGGTGAGGGTGCGATTAACTCTCAGAAATATCTAGCAGGGACGAGTTGTTTTGCCTACAGATTATAATTAGCTAATTCAAGCTGCCATTTATAGTAGTGTTTCGCGAGAGCTGGCCGATTTTCTGCATGATAGAGGCTATCTCTTTGGCAAGAGGCAGTTTAAAATGTTTACGTTTTCAGGGCTTGGAGGGTATTGCATGTTGAATAGGGATAAAAAGCAGTTCGTTTTTGAAGGCGACATAACCTTATATATTTCTTCCCCTATCGAGAAATTTTGTTCAGGATCTTGCAACTACTATTGTTAAGAAAGGGTTTATCGTTTGGGCCAAAACATGCTTAAAGTGACTGACCTGGCTTTCCCCGCGAAGCCAGCTTTGAAAGACCGTGAGCTGAGGGTTCGCATGCTGTCTCCTTTGACGATATACAGCACGCTCATGACCCTTGACGGCAAGAAAAAGACGTACTATTTTCACCTTACGAAAAAGAGTTTCCAGTCCTGGTAAATTCAAATGTAAAGAAGAAGCACTTTTTAATTTCGGGAAAAAACATTAAATCTGACCTTAAGGTTAAACCTTTAAAGTTTAGAGAAGTGATCACAATATATAAGGGCTTGAAACCGTTTTTTACCCAAATTTTCACCCCCCTTGATCAAGAGGCTGATTTCAGCCCTGCTGGACCTACACCCTCCCCCTACATTTTCTGTGAAATGAATATGCCCGTGACCGTGCCGAGTTGCGAGGATACCTATAAGGGTGACGAGCACCACTCAGCCGTCGCAAAAACAGTTGATGAGGCAAGAGGCCTCATAAAGGCAGGCTTCGAATACGTATGCGACATAGAGGGCGTCAAACTGTTCAGAAAACGTAAGTAGGTCCTACAAATGTCCCTAGGGACCCGTAAAACCGCATTTTGGGCATTTATATTGGCGTCCAAACTTGCGGCACTTTTTGCAGCGCCTAATTAAGATTTCTCCACAGTTTGGGCAGAAAAACTTTGTAGCTTCCGCTCCGGGCGGAATAGGCTTGCCGCAGCTTGTGCATGTAACTAGTGTTATTGTTGCTGTTTTTTCAGCCATTACTATTCCTCAACCGTAATGGTTGTAATTGTCAAGCTTCCTTATAAAATGTGCTGTACCGTCAGTATTAGCAAATTTATTATCCAAGTTTAACCTATGCATTATTTAGCGGGAACCGTTTTGGGAGTAAACCTTCGGGACATTGTTCCAAAAATGGTCGTAAAGCTTGAGGATTTAAGTGGAAAATCTATAGCCATAGACGCCTACAACGCGCTTTACCAGTTTCTGGCTATAATCCGCCAGCCCGACGGCACACCGTTAAAGGATAGCAGCGGGCGCATTACAAGCCATTTAAGCGGACTCCTCTACAGAACAAGCAACCTTGTAGAGTTGGGAATAAAACCTATATACGTCTTTGACGGAGTGCCGCCAGCCCTTAAAGAGGCTGAGATTAAAAGGCGCATGAAAGCCAAGGAAGAAGCCCTAATAAAGTATGAGCAGGCTTTAAGGGAGGGAAAAATTGAAGAAGCCAGAATGTATGCGCAAGCTACTGCAAGCCTTAAGGATTATATGGCTGAGGACAGCAAGCGCCTCCTAGACTTGATGGGCATCCCATGGGTTCAGGCTCCAAGTGAAGGTGAAGCCCAAGCCGCCCACATTGTTAAGCGGGGAGACGCCGACTACTGCGCAAGCCAAGACTATGACTGCCTACTTTTCGGTGCTCCCCGTCTTGTTAGAAACGTGACCATTTCTGGGAGACGAAAGTTGCCTGGAAAAAACGTTTACATCGAGGTCGAGCCAGAAGTCATTGAGCTTGAGCAGGTTTTGAAAGAGTGCGGAATAACTCATGAACAGTTAATTGATGTGGGAATATTGGTGGGAACGGACTTTAATCCAGAAGGCATAAAAGGGCTTGGACCAAAAACAGCCTTAAAACTCATAAAAGAGTATGGAAGCCTAGAAAATGCCCTACCCCACATTAAGAATGCTGAGTTCCCTGTGGAGCCGCAAAAAATCAAGGAGATTTTCCTACATCCAAAAGTGACGGATAATTACAAGATAGAGTGGCGGGAGCCCGACGTGGAGGGAGTTTTAGACTTTATATGCCGTGAAAGGGACTTTTCAGAAGATCGCGTTAGAAAAGCTTTGGAAAAAATGCAGAAGGGAATATCTAAGCTGAAGGGAAAAACAACGCTTGAAAGATGGTTCGGATAAGCTAGACATATAGGAAATTTTTAATTCCATCCTACCTTAATAGAACAGTTTCTCATATGGGTGAAAAGAGGATGCGCAGCCAAATTCCATTACCAGTAGATGAGCTCCCAACAAAATGGTATAACATACTGCCAGATCTACCTGAACCATTACCACCCCCAAAGGAACCAGAAACCGGGCCGTCAAGGATGGAGTTTCTGGCTAGAGTCATGGTTAAGGAGTGTTTGAGGCAGGAGATGTCAAATGAACGTTGGATTCCAATTCCTGAGGAAATTCGCGAACTTTACTTGCACATGGGGAGACCTCGGCCTCTTTATCGGGCAATAAGACTGGAAAAGTGTTTAGGGCTTAGGAAGGTTAGGCTTTATTATAAGCGGGAAGATTTGTCTCCAACAGGTTCTCACAAAACTAACACGGCGGTTGCTCAAGCTTATTACGCTATGAAAGAGGGAAAAACAACTTTAACAACTGAAACTGGTGCCGGACAGTGGGGAACAGCCCTTTCTTATGCCGCACGGCTTTTAGGTTTAGACTGCGTTGTTTTCTGGGTTAAATCCGTCTATGATTGGAAAACGGACAGAAGAACGTTAATGGAGCTTCTTGGCGCGAAGGTTTACGCTTCACCAAGCCGAGAGACAAAAATTGGTAGGGAGGTTCTCTTGAAAAATCCGGAACATCCAGGTTCGCTTGGAATAGCAATTTCAGAGGGGTTAGAGTATGCTGAGACTCATGAAGATGCAGTTTACTGTTTAGGTTCCGTTCTAAACCATGTGCTTATGCACCAGTCCATAATCGGGTTGGAAACCATAAAGCAGTTTGACCTCATAGATGAGAAACCAGACCTGATAATCGGCTGCCTCGGGGGAGGCTCAAACTTTGGAGGTATAGCCTTACCCTTCATTGGCGAAGTTTTGAAAGGGAAAAGGGAATGTGAGTTTTTAGCTGCTCAATCACTTGCAGCCCCAAACCTTGTGAAAGGTGAATATCGTTACGACTTCTGTGATGTGGCTGAATACACGCCTCTTCTGAAGGTTTACACGTTGGGGCATAAGGTTGAGATGCCGCCGATAAAAGCCGATGGATTGCGTTATCATGCGGCTGCCCCAATAATAAGCCTTTTAAGGCATCATGGCCTTGTGAAAGCAGTGGCTTATCCTATAGATGAGAAGGCTGTTTTTGAGGCAGCAAGGATTTTCCTCCAAAGCGAGGGATGGTTGCCTGCTCCGGAATCCAGTTATGCCATCCGCGCTGGGATAGACGAAGCCTTAAAAGCCGAAAAAGCCGGGGTTGAAAAAGTGATTTGCATGAATATAAGCGGACACGGTTTCCTAGACTTGACGGCATATAAGGAAAAGCTTGAAATTGGCTAAAAATAGGTTAAAGTTTGTGCCCGTAACGCCCAGTTAAAGGTACAAAAGCCACACCGCCCAGATTCTCCCGGCTAATTTTCCCATCGGCACTTTTCACAACTTTTATCAGGCTTTGGAATAGGTGTATGCTTCCAACTGGAATTAGCATTATTCCGCCATTTTTTAGCTGTTCAATTAGTGGTTTTGGTATGTCTGGAGCCGCCGCCGTGACAACTATTCTGTCGTATGGGGCTTTTTCTGGATAACCCATGGAGCCGTCATCGCATATTATTGTGACACGGTCGCCGTACCCAGCTTTCATTATGTTTCTTCTAGCGAACTCTGCCAATCCCTCAATTATTTCGATGGTGTAGACGTGTCCCCATTCGCTTCTTGGGGCTTCGCTTGGCGCCACTATTTCAGCCATTGTAGCGGCATGCCATCCTGAGCCTGCTCCCACTTCAAGGACTTTGTGGCCCACTTCCAATTGGAGGGCTTCATTCATTATTGCAACCATGTTTCGCCTAGCCGAGGCCAAAGCCAAGGCTATGTGGCGCTGAAACTGTCTGCCCAAAACCAATTGGAAGGGGTGTGTCAACGGCGCTGTAGGATTGCATGTTTTCTGGCAGAAACTTTGTACGTGGCACTTTTCGCATCGCATTAATCACTTTTGGGGAGCGAAGTATGCCCTCCTTTATTAGGTTCTCAATTAATCGTTCCCAGTCTCTCTCCAAACTTTTGCACCGTATCAAAATATGTGGAATGGGCATTTAACTGATTTGCATTGCAAAAATGGATAACTACTTTACGGTTACGGATTTGGCCAAGTTTCTTGGCTTGTCGGGGTCATATCCCCTTTCAACAGCCATATAATAAGCCAAAAGTTGCAGTGGAACAACAAATGGTATAGGTGACAGCACATCGGGTATGCCCTTTGGCACTTCAACATAGTCGTCTGCAAGCTTTTTGACCCCCTCGTCGCCCTCTTCGATGACGGCTATTATTGAGGCTCCCCTTGCTTTCATTTCCATGATATTTCCTATAATTGTCTTATGAGTGTCGTCTTTTGGGCAGATGAAAACCACTGGGAAACCCTCTTCGATGAGGCTTATTGGGCCGTGTTTGCTTTCGCCTGCTGGAAATGCTATTGCCGGGATGTAGGCTATTTCCATGAGTTTAAGTCTGCCCTCATAAGCTGTGGCTGTGCTTATGCCCCTTCCCAAAAAGAAGAAAACTTTGGCGTCTTTGTATTTTTTAGCTATGCCCTTAACCTTCTCCTCCTGTGTGGCGATCACAGTCTCCACAATGTCTGGAAGCTTCTTCAACTTCGCCTCAATAAAGTCCATTTCGTCCTGCGAAATCTTCCCCCTCTTTTTCGCAAGCCTAAGCGCCAGTTGAGCGAGAACCGAAAGCTGTGAAGTGAATGTCTTGGTTGCAGCCACCCCGATTTCTGGGCCGGACTGCTGGCTTATGTAGACCCTTGAAACCCTTGTAAGCGTTGAGCCTATAACATTTGTAAGTCCGAGGATTGTCGCTGCCCTTTGGCGGGCAGCGTTTACCGCTGCAAGCGTGTCCGCCGTCTCGCCTGATTGGCTTACGGCTAAGATTGTGCTGTCAATGTTTACTGATTTGCCATGCTGTTCTATGAATTCTGAGGCTATTACTGGGTAGGTTGCCAGAAAAGCAAGTTTGGAGAACATGTATGAAGCCGCCAGACATGCGTGGTATGATGTGCCACAAGCCACCAGAAACACTTCTTTAGCTCTGTCTAGGAAAGTCGCCATCAAGTCAAGATAGTGCTCCTGCAGCCTCAAAGTGTTCCGTAAGCATGCCGGTTGCTCATGAATCTCCTTCAACATGAAGTGAGGATAGCCCTGCTTAACAGCCATTTCAGGAGTCCAGTCAATGAGCTTTGGCTCACGCAGAACTGGGCTGAAGTCTACAATTTTTCTGATTTCGAAACCTTCAAAGGATAGGGTGACGAGTTCTCCGTCTTCGATTATGACCGCTTTATTTGTTAGTGGCAAAAATGCTGGAATGTCTGAGGCGCAGTAAAGCGCGTTTTCTCCAATTCCTATAACAAGTGGGCTCTCATGTCTAGCACACACCATTTTGTCCGGCTCTTTCGGAGAAATAACCGCAATAGCATAAGAGCCTTCAAGCCTCCTAACAGCCTCAAGAACAGCATCCGCCAGCCTCAGAGAAGAATTCATCTTAAATGCTTCCTCGATAAGATGGGCTATAACCTCAGTGTCTGTCCTAGACTGGAAGACGTGGCCTTTCCCTTCTAGTTCAAGTTTCAGCTCGGCGAAGTTCTCGATTATTCCGTTGTGAACAACTGCTATTTGCCCACTACAATCAATTTGGGGATGGGCATTAATCATTAATGGCGCTCCATGGGTAGCCCATCTTGTGTGGCCTATGCCTATGCAGCCTGGCAAATCGTCAAGGTTGTGGATTTTGTGGACTTCGTCTATTTTCCCGCTGTCCTTTTTAACGTATAGTTTTCCATTATGTATTGTTGCTTCGCCCACCGAGTCGTAGCCGCGGTATTCCAGCCTTTTAAGGGCTTGGTGTATTATTGGTGCGGCGGTGCCTTCCTTTAAAACGCATCCAAATATTCCACACATGCTTTTGTCACAGTTCCCTTCGTTTTCGCTGGTTTTTGCAGCCTTATTTAGGGAAGCTTTTTGGTAATAAGCATTTTTAAGAGAAAAATTTCAGCTCTAAAAATTTTCTATAGGCTTTCTAGCCGCTTATGCCTTTTAAAAGGCTTAATTTATCAACTAAAAGTTAATAACATTTACAAAAATTTCATAATGGTCTTTAAGCTAATGCCTTCCTTGCCAGTTCGGCGCCCAAAACCATGTTTTTCAATTTTGCAAAGCTTACATCCCACGTCCTTGTTCTTAATCCACAATCGGTGCTCACATAAATTCTGCTGGGGTCTCCGACGATTTTGGCGGCATGGAGTATTCTATCCCTCACAAGTTCTGGTGGTTCAATAAAGTCTGTGTGGACGTCTATTACGCCTAATCCATACTTTCCCTCGAAGCCGTAATCCTCGAAGAGTTTCAGTTCTCTATAGCCTACGCGCACTTCGCCAGTCCCCCTTTGTCTGCTGTCTCTGTTGGCGAATTCGAGGGCTAGCTGGCTGCAGTTTCGCAGTTCAGCCGCATATTTCGCCAGCACTTCATAGTTGCTGTAGCAGTTGTGGAGACTGAAGATGCAACTAAAACCCTTAACAGTCTCATTAAAGGCTTCAACAAACAACTCCATTTCCTCAGCTGACGGGTTTGTGGTTGCTGCTGGCTCGTCTATCTGAATCCATTCGGCTCCGGCTTCCACAAGTCCACTTATTTCTGGTCTTACAACCTCTCTTATTAGGTCGAAGAGAAACTCCCTTCGAGCTTCCAGCTTCCTCTGTTTAAAATCCTTATTTTTGCCGCTTAGCCTTTTCTCATAATATTCGTTAAATGTCCAGTCAACAAGCGTGTAAGGACCTGTGAAGGGTACTTTAACTTCTCTGTCTGTGTTTTTGCGTGTGAAGGCGAACTCTTCAACATAGAACGGTCTTACATATTTTGGCTTGCTTACGCACGCAGCCTTGTTAAAATATCTGTAGTCAAAGGATTTCACATAACCCAAAAATTTGAAGCCTTCAACGTTCCTAATGACGTGTTCGTACATTTCTGAACGCCACTGTTCCCCATCAAAGACTATGTCGAGCCCCGCGTTTTCAAAGAAGCGGATGACAAACCTTGCAGACCACTCAAGAATCGCCCTCCTATCATCTTGTGTTCTTTCCCCTTTTTTCAAAATCTTAACCAGCTCATCCACGCCCACCATTCCCAGTCTCTGACCCCACTCTACAGCCTCTGCTATCTCGCTTTCTGATAGGGTTTCTCCCCTGTATCCCTTAACCCTCCATGCTGGCTTGGCAAGGCTTCCTATTTCCTGTGTTGGGAAAAGCTTATTCATGAACCCCCAACCCCACCTTTAAACGCTTGGTTAAACGGCTAATAACCCGCATTTTTTCTTCGGCTCTCTCCCAAGGTAGAAATTCCAAATCACAGTTTGGACAAATGAAGACTTTGTGAATCTTTGAAGGATAAATGGATTCAATAAGCTCCTCAGCCACCGTAAAAAGTTCATTTTCATCCTCGATTAATGAACTGCGGGCATCCACAAGCCCTAAGGCAACACCCTTATTGAAATCGTATTCCTTCAGTTTTTCTAGGCTGGTTTCGTAAAGGTCTATTCCCAAATCGTCAACTGGAAAGTCTAGGACATCTGGCAGAATTTGCGAAAAGTCTGCGAAAAAGGTTTGGAGACAAGTTCTTACATTTCCATTTTTGACAACAATTTTTAGGGCTTCTTTAACGTCAGCAAGCACATCTCTAGAAATTGGCTCTTTCAGTGGGTTGTAGATGAGTGCTGGGTCGCTTAGCTGAACATACTGGAAGCCCTTTTTCGCTAGGCTTTCAATTTCGGCTTTTAGAACTTCGGCGTAGCTGAACATTAGATCCCTTTCATTTTTATAAAACTTGTTTTCCGAAAGCCTTGTTAAAGTGTAGGGTGCTGGCAGTATGGCTTTCCAAGGAACACTTCTTGGTAAATGCTCTATGTAAGCTAGTTCTGTTACTATGGCTTTCTTATGCCGTATTTCGCCTTGAACGATGGGCTTTCTATAAAAGGTGTTGTTGTTAAACCACCTTGCGAGGGCTCCGGCTTTTATGCCTTCAAGATTTTCTGTGAAGGGTCTTAGCAGATCTTGCCATTTGAGCATTCCGTCCGAAATATGGCTTAGCTCGGCTGATAGTTGCGTCTCTATAGCTTTTATTGTGGCTTCTTTGAAGGCTTTTTCCAGCTCCTCTTCGCTGATTTTCCTCCTTTCATAGGCTCTTGTGGCTTCAACAAGCTTTTTTGGTCTTGGAAGTATGCCCGTCACATAGCAGCCAATCATTTTCATCCTTCTTTGCTGGCTTGTGTGGTTATCTCTTCCGCCAACCATAATAAAAATTTTAATAATAAAGACGTTTATTATGCATGTGAAAAACCATGGGCAAGAAGCTGCTGTTACATGATGATGGCAAAACGCAGATGGCTAAGGAGATAAAGGTATTTGACGATCCGCAGAAGCTTAAACTCATTTTGAATAGGCTAAGCTGGAAAATTTTGGTCATGCTTTCCGAGAGAGCAATGTACCCCCTTGAAATTGCAAAGGAGCTTGGAATTCACGAGCAGAAGGTTTACTATCATATTAGGAAGCTGGTTAAGGCTGGAGCAATAACTGTTGCAAGGCAGGAGGAGAAAAAGGGAGCCACAGCCAAATATTACACAGCCGCCTCGCCAGCCTTTGGAATAGAATTGCCAAAAGGATATAGAACCATGGAGATGCTGCCATTTGCCAGCGTTAGCGAGCAGGTTCGAAGATTTTTCAGCGAGTTCATCCGTCCAGATAGATGTTTTGATGGCAAAATTGTTGTGGGCAGCCCAATGCCCCATGGACCCTTCAAAACAAGCGCTCGGGATGGGCATTATGCCTCCCACTTGGCTTTCTTTCTCGGTCAATTTACTAGGATGCCCGAAAATTTCGCTGTGAAACTTGACGTGGACGTTAAGGCTGAGAAGGATGAGAAGAACAATCTGATCCTCGTTGGTGGACCGGGAACAAACCTTTTGACGCAGGAATTGAACGAATATCTGCCCTTAAAGTTTAATATGAAGCCATCCGAGCAAGGCTTCCTATTTGGTGGTTTGGTTTCATCTAAAACTGGGCAGGTTTATACGGCTGACACTGTTGGGCTTGTGGCTAAGATTGTTAACCCATGGGATGCGAGTAAGCGGGTCATTGTTTTGGCTGGGAATAAGGCTGTTGGTACTAAGGCGTGTGTTTTGGCGTTAACAAACTTCCACGAAAAGACGCTGAGAAGCTATAGGGGCGAGGAAACATTTGCGAAAGTGATACAGGGCTTTGACTTGGATGGTGATGGGAAAGTGGATTCGATAGAGGTTTTGGAGTAAAATGCTAAAAATTCGTGTGGCAGAGCAAAACGACTTACCAAAAATAATCGAGCTTATTAAAAGAAACAAGGAGCCCTTAAATGAAGATTTAGGGCTATTTTCAATTTTGAAAGCCCAAACGAGAAGTGCAGATTCTTTGTTGCAGAAGAGGATGGCGAAATTGTTGTTTTGGGAGAGTGCATTTTACAGATGGAACAGAAGCGCTTATGTGATAAACCTACTTGTTGACGCTGGTTATAGACGTAGAGGGATAGGCTCTCTTCTTCGGAAGACTATGGATGAGTTTGCAAGGGAAAACGGCGCCAGGGTTCTGATGTTTGACACCGCCATAGATAACATTCCAGCCCTAAACCTTTATTTTAAGAACGACTTCAAAATCTGCGGCTATAACGAGAAGCTCTATGACATTGCAAAAACAGCGTTATATCTGGCAAAAGAGCTTTAATCCGCAGTGGTGTGGGCCATGTTAAAGTTTTCATCAGAAAGATGTCTGAGCTTGATTGGCTGATGTTTCAGAGCTGGCTCCTTTGGCAAATCCCCACTCGGTTAAGGAGCAGTATAGGAAGCATTATAGAAGTGCTAAAAGAAAATCCGGACCTCTCCTTTGTTGCTGTTGCGGATGGAAAGGTCATTGGTTATGTACAAGCTGAGGCTTTGGCTCTAAGGCTATTATTGAAGATATTGATAGGGCATATCAGAGTAAGGGTGTGGGAAAGCGGTTATTGGAAAAGGAGCTACAAATTTTGAAGCGTAAAAGTGAAGTTGCGTTTGCTGAGGTTCATTATGAATGCTCTTTAGCCACACCATTTTACTACAAATTTGGCTTTTGAACATGTGGGTTTCAGCAGACTATTTGGAAGTTGGGCACGACGCAATAATCTTAAAGTTGGAGCTGTAAATTGTTGAAAGGTTTCAACTCATGCAAATAACCGAATGTATAACAGCATTTGGTCATAAGAATGTCAAAGCTAAACATAAAACAACGCTTGAAATAACGAAGGAGAAAGAACTTTCCATTAGGGGAGACTGCATTATCGCAGTTTCCGCCGACAAAGGTCTTCCAGATTTGAAACAAGAGTTTAGGGAACTTCTCCGTAGAGAAAACGCAAGGCTAAAAATTCTAATGGACGCTGGCGGTGTTGTTGACGTGGTGAGGGCTTTTGGAAGCCCAATGCTGATTTTGTCGCATCCAACTGACATGGTCGTGAGAAAAAGTGGATACATCTGCAGCAGAACTTTGGCAATAAGGGCTGATAAGGCAGCTTGCGACTTGTCAAGGGCTCTTGTGAAAAAACTGCAAAACCCAAAACAGAGAGTTAGGATAACTTTAACTGTTGAGGTTTAGCGAACCTCAGCGTCTAGGACGGTTTGCCACTCGTATGGGGCTGTTTCACGAACAGTTCTTGAAAAGAGGATTTTTACCACATTTCTCCCGGATTTTTCAACTTCTTCCTTGAACCGATGTTTCAATTTTTCTAACGGGTTCTCTGCAGTGACGAAGCCGTAAAAGTGTATGATGCCTCCCTCGGGTTTTAGCGCCTCGCATGCAGCTCCAACGAACTCTATAGCTTTTTCTGGTAGGTTCATTATAACGCGGTCTGCCACTCCTCGAAGCTTATGTTTGACAATTTTTTTTGCGTCGCCGTGGATTGGGTGAACTTTTCCCTCAACTCTGTTTAGTCGGACATTCCTTTTTAGCAAAGCCATTGCGTCTGGGTTTATGTCTATGGCGTAAACATTAACGTTTTCATGGGTTTTTGCTATGAGGATTGAGAATGGACCTACTCCCGCAAACATGTCTAGGATTGTTTCGCCTTCCTTAACCATTGATGCCACACGTTTGTGTTCGTGGGATAGGCGTGGTGAGAAATAAGCTTTGGCTAGGTCTACATGGTATAGGCAGCCATGCTCTTTATGTATGGTTTCTGTTTTTGGCTCTCCAGCTATTAGTGTGTATTCTCTTGTGCGGTATTCGCCTTTTATCGCCCCAGCCTTTGCTAGAACAGTCCGCAAGTTTTTATGGAATAGCAAGATGGCGTTTCCAATGTCTTTTTTGTAGGCTTCAAGTTCCGGTGGGCTTTCAATTATGGCTATGTCGCCGACAATATCCATGGCGCGAGGAACACAAGCCAAAAGGTGGGGTGGGAGCTCGCCTTCCAAAATTTCCATAAGCGTTTTTGGATGCTTTTTCCGTTCTGGAAACTTGTGAATTGTGATTTCTAGACTTGCGGTTTGTTTTTGGAGGGTTTGCACCTCGTCTTGCAATGGGCTTCTGATGATGGGGATATAAATGTGTGCGTTGTCTCTTTGAATCTCCAGTTCTTTGCTGATTAGTCCTAGTTTGTGGGCTGTTTTTATGGCTTTTTCTCCTTCATTTTTGGGGACTTTGAGGCAGATGGCTTCCTTTTGCATAGAATTGCCTAAAATTTTACTCTATTATTTTGAAGAAGTCCCTTTCGGTTATTATGCCAACAAGCCGTTCATTTTGGACCACTGGTAGGGCGCCGAGGTTTTTCTCCCGCATGATTTTTGCTGCTTGTCCAATTTCAGCCTCTGGCGTGATTGTTGCAACTTCTTTTGTTGCTATTTCCATGGCTGGCGTGTTCAAAACCTGTGTTATCGTTCCGGATTTTAAGTGTTTGAACACTTCTCCCGAGCCGAAAAAGCGTATTATGTCCATGGCTGTTACTATGCCTATGACTTTGCAGTCTGAAACTATTGGGAGTCTTCTGAAGCCCTGTCCAATCATCGTTTTCTCCGCTTCAAAGATTGTTGTTTTTGGCAGTGCTGTCACCACTTTTTCAGTCATTAACTGTGAAACTTTTATTCCGCTTATTCTGTCTGCGAACATGTGGGCTACATCCCTTTCTGTAACTATTGCCCTAACATGGTTTTCTTCGTCCACAACTGGTAAGCCGCCCACATTTTTCTCCTTCATGAGCTTTATTGCCTCGCTTATGTCCGCTGTGGTTTCAACGGCGAAAACCTTCTGGCTCATTATGAGTTTTATGGGTTCGTTTATGGCTTTGAAAATGTTCCCCGAAAACTTCTGCTGGACTATTTCGAATTTTTTGCCTCCGCCTAGATAGTCAACTATGTCTGTGGCTGTTACTATGCCAGCCAAGGTTTTTGTGCCAGGGTCGGCTATAGGGATTCTTCGGAACCCCTCTTTTGCCATTATTTTTATGGCGTCGTGTATGGGTGTTGTTGGAGCCATTGTTATGACTGGGCTTTTGGCTATGTGCATCACGTCGCCTTCGCGCTTTTTAGCCGCGGAACCCTTCAATGAGACTGGACCTTTTCCTCTTAGCGTTCTCCTAAAAGTTTCTCTGCTCAATTTTTCCGCTTCTTCTATTTGATTATAAGCCTTGCTATGTCCTCTCGGTCCACTATGCCCATTAGCTTTCCGTCCTTGTCTATGACTGGAACCCTTCCAATGTCTTTTGAAACCATTACTTTTGCGACTCTTATCGCCTTAACTGATGGTTGGACAGCGATAACGTTTGTTTCCATGACGGCTGAAATCTTTGTTGGAGCCCTAAACCTTCCCTTATGCGCCTCAAATGTTGGCATGAGGGTTCCGCTTTCAAGGAGGTCTTTCTGCGTAACGATGCCCACAAGCTTGTCTTTGACGACAACAGGGAGTCCGGCTAAAGACTTGTTCTGCATTAACCGCCAAACGTTGTCAACTTCATCGTCTGGAGAACATGCTAGGAGGTTTGTTGACATTATTTCTGAAACTGGTTTTGCAAGCTTTTCTGGGCTTGTCTTAATTATGTTTTCTATGAAGTTTTCTAAGCCAAAAACTCCCTTCAATAAGTTTTCTGTTTTGCTGTTTACAACTGGTGTGCACCACTCGTCTACGCGTAGCATCTCCCTAACCGCTTGGAAGGCATCGTCTTCCGTTGTGGCGACATGCTTTGGGTTTGTCATTATACCTTTCACTTTTATGGACGAAACAGAGGAGGATATGGTCATAACTGCGCCGCGGGAGACTATTCCCAAAAGTTTTCTTTCCCTGTTTGTGACTGGCAGCATTCTTAGGGAGAAGTCGCGGATGATGGCGCGGGCTTTTGTTGCAAGCTCATCATCATAAATAAAGGGGTGCTTTTCATTTAATACTTCTTTGACACGCAAAAAATCTCCCCTTTCTCATTATTCACTTTCCAATTCGGCTCTACAATCTTCGCAGAGGAATTCCCCATCCACCTCTTTAAGGTTGTCCGACCACCCGCCACAGCGGTCGCAGTAGCCAGCTAGGGAGGATTCCTCCTCTTCCACCATGGTTGTTTGGGCTAGGTTTTCGCCTTCTATTAGGGCTTTCTCCTGAATCGTTTCAATGAGTTCTGGCATGACGGCTAATATGTCCTTGCTGGAAAGAATTCCAATGAGTTGCCCCTTGTAGACTACGCCTAGCCTCCTAATGTTTAGTCTGCTCATTTTTCTTGCGGCTTCATTTATTGTTTCGTCTGGCTCTATTGTTATGAGTGGAGTGGTCATAACCTCTTTTGCCTTCAAAGTGTCGGGCTTAACGTTTTTTGCAAGGACCCTTGTTACTAGGTCTCTTTCTGTTATGATTCCTATGGGTTTTCCATCCTTACTGGTCACTATTATGCATCCTAAGGCATGCTTGTCCATGAGTTCTGCGACGTGGTTTATTGGGGCGTCCTCATCCACGGTTATCACTGGGCTGCTCATAACGTCTCTAACCAGCATTCTTGACCTTAAACCGATTTCAGCCATGTTTTCCCACTGTTCCAAGTTTTTGTGTTTGGCTGCTCACTCAACTCAAAATGTAAAGAGACATTTAAAACTTGTCGTGTTCCAAGCAATACATCACTTTATGGAGAGGAAACTTATTATCCGAGACCAGCGTTGACTATCCGTCGAGGAGAAAAACGTGTTAAGAACAAACGTTGACAAGCTTGTTAAGATTTCAGTTGTGGGTGAGGTTGCAAGCCCAGTTTATGGAAGAGGCATATACAATATTTCAGCCGAAGGCGTTCCCATGGTTTTGCCTGGCGTAGGCGGAATAACCTACAATGTGAGGGTTGGCGATCTGGCATGTGGCTGGGAAGCCGACCACGTGGAGCCAGGAGTAAGCATAGAGAACAAGGAGAATGATCCACGGTATGGTCAAGGCGCGAATACAGCCTTAAACGTGCTTTCATGTGTTGGGAATGAGGCTGTTGTGGTTTCCGGGGATGCCAAAGGCGCTAGGGGTGTTGTCACTGGCAAGCATGGTGGGATAGAACATGTGCTTGTGGACTTTCAGCCCGAAACTCTTGAAAAGCTCATGCTTGGCGACAAGGTTCTGGTGAAGGCTTTCGGCGTAGGCTTGAAGCTTTTGGATTTTCCAGAAATTAAGGTTATGAATATGGACCCGCGCTTTTTGGAGGCTTTAGACCCGAAACCCGTCGGCGACAAGTTGGAGGTCCCGGTTACGCATGTTATTCCGGCGGCAATTATGGGTTCAGGTTTGGGTGCCAACCAGACTTATTCTGGGGATTATGACATACAGCTTTTCGATGAAGCCACAAGGAAGGAGTATGGGCTTGACGATTTGAGGCTTGGCGATTTGGTGGCAATATTGGACGCTGACCATTCTTATGGGCGGATTTACCGCAAGGGCGCTGTTTCAGTTGGCATAGTTGTCCACACAAACTGCGTTACTTCTGGGCATGGTCCAGGCGTAACAACCCTCTTCACGTCGTCCACTGGGAAGATTATTCCAAAAATTGATTCTAAGGCGAATATTGCTTACATTCTGAAACTGAGAACAGATATATAGGTGTGCATGGCTTTATCATGCATAGAACAGTCAAAAGGTTGTTGTGTTATGCCATATAAGAGGAAGAGTCGAGGAAGGTCGAAGGGCGCTAAGGGTAGGAGCGGTTTTGTTCAGTGTGCCAACTGCGGGGAGCTTGTGCCAAGGGATAAAGCAAAAAAAGTGACGCGAAGGCTTTCTTTGGTTGATCCTGCTTTGGCTAGGGAGCTTCGCCAGAAAGGTGCCTACATTTCTGCGCCTGTTGACACAAAATATTATTGTGTTTCATGCGCCGTCCATTATGGTATTGTGAAGGTTCGTGCAAGAGAAGAGCGTAAGCTCCGCGTTGGCAGAAAATTCTAGCCTTCGGCGTTTTTCCCTTTCTTGCTTAAAGCCTTATAGGCATATAGGCTTCTCTGCAGCACTGTTAGGTTTGTGAGCACCGCCAACAGTATCATGCCAGCTTCTATTATGCCAACAAAGAATATTTCGGCTATGCTTGTAGCCGCAATTATTATTATTCGTTCGGCTCTCTCAGCAAAACCTATGGTTTCCATTTTTATGCCCGCTGCTTCGGCTCTGGCGCGGGAGTAGCTCACCAGCAAAGAGCCTATTAACGCGACGAGACCCCATGGAACTGTGCACAGTTTGCCCAATATTATGCCCATATAAACCGCTGAGTCTGCGTATCTATCAAGAAGTGAGTCCAAGAAGCCTCCGAAAGGAGTTGTTTTTTGGCATAGTCTTGCTAAGGCTCCGTCCAGCACATCGCAGTATCCAGATAGCAGAAGTAGGACAACAGCCAAAGCCATTGTTGTGCTTTGGCGTCCGTTGTCGTAGGCCAATGCTGAAAGAATGGCTAGAAGGATGCCTATGGCGCTTATAATGTTTGGTTTTAAGCCTATCTTGTTGGCGGCTTTTGCTTGGGTTTTTATGGCTGACTGCACCTTTGCCTTTAGCCTTGTCAGCATGTTGTTTCGCTTTTTCTTTGTGGCAATTTTTATTTAAAAATTACAACACATCATGAGGCTGTGGGTGAAATGGCTCCATGATAAATGTGGCTCAAGTTAAGGTTGGCAATAAAACATGCTTAGGTGTTAAAGTTGAGCTTCCAGAATCGCCTCCGCTGATTTTGATTTTGGCGGAGAAGGGTTTTGTTATGTGCGGATTCCTAAACATTGAGGTTGCAGAACGCTGGGGAGTGGTTGCGGCCATGGTGAGCGGAGTAAAAACCTTTGAAGACATTTTAAACGCCGAGGTTAAGGCTGCCACTTCAAAGGCTAAGGGCATGGGCGTTCAGCCCGGAATGCGGGGTGCAGAAGCACTAGCGCGTATGCTGTAAATGTCAATTTTGCTGTTGGCGGCATACTGCAAAATACCTAGTACCTACCCCCTATAGTTTCTGCACTTGCCTGCTCAAATTTATGCTCTGCACCTTTTGTAAATTGGATACCCTTGTAGGGATTTCGGCTTATTGGATGGAAAATGGTTGCAGAAAAAGCTTAAGGTGACCTTCCCTTTCCCTCTAGCTCTGCTTGACTTTTGGTTCAGTTACGAAAATGGTTGTTGCCACCGCTGTGGATGCCATGGCGACTAGCAGAAGAAGGAATGGCGCCATTTTTGAAATCGTTTCATAGAGGAAGCCGCCTAAAAGCAGCGCCGCAGATCCGAGGAGGCAGTCTATGAAGTTTGAAAATCCCAAAAGTTTTCCTCTGTACTCTTTTGGGGGTTAGGTCAGCTTGTAGGGATAAGTATGCAGTAAAGACTAGGACGTTGCAGATTGCCGAAAACATTGAAAAGGCGTACAATCCCAAAGGGTTGCCGTGTAGAAACAATGCCACCGCAAGGGCTCCGGATATGGAGGAAAAGATTAGTGGCTTCTTTCTGCCAATTTTGTCCACCATCTTGTCTACTGGAAGCAGTGTGCAGAAAAATGTTATTGAATTGACGGTTTGCAGAACTGCCCATTGGAGTTCATCTACTCCTAAAACTTTGGTGGCGTAAAGCACGTAGTAGGGTATGCACATCCTAACAAAAAACAGGAGGGGCGTGAAGATGAGGAAAAGGTAAAGCGTCGCTTTTGGTAAGAATTTCCAGATGGTTACGCACTCTTTAAAGGCTTTAGGGTATTCTTTCAGAAACTCTGAAAAGGAAAATCCAGCTCTCTCAGTTTTCACCGTCTCCCTCAACCTTAGAAGTATTATTCCGGAGATAAGCCAGCATATGGAAACTATTATGTAGGCTGTCTCATTCCGGCTACCAGCTCATATTTTAGGCATAATATTCCGGCGACAACTGGCGAAAGGATGGAGGTTACACAGGCAAGCATGGAAAGCGAATAGCCTAGACCACGCTTTTCTGGTGGGAAGAGTCTGCAACCAACGCTAACATTGCCTGCTGGGCTATGGTGACTATGCCTATTAGCACTTCGCCTAAAAGGATGAAGTGCCTGTTGGAGCAGCAGCGAAAACAAGGTATATGAGGGTTCTGGAAAAGCTTGCACCCACAATTAGAGCTTTCTCCCCCTCTTGTCCGCCCAGTAACCGTCAGCCAACTGTAGAAAAGCCATGACAAACCATGATGCCGACAAAATTGAACTTATTGTAAAAGGTGGGCCGCCCAAAGACTCAACGTAAAGCGAATAATAGTGTCTGGAAGAAGGTGGGCAAAATCTGTAAAAGCCCAGACGGCCAAGAGTATGAAAACGTTTCCAATAACGAAGCTGAATTCCTCTTTGAAACGCCTAAACATTTTACATGAATTTTTGGCTGGTTTTTCAGCCAATAGCAACTATCCCCTCTTTAGAATTTTACAACAACTAGGGTTGGGTACTATTAAAATAATGTGTATTCTTTAAAAAGTGAAGTGGTGTGTTTAATAACGAAGGCGCTTGTTGCTGGTGGAAACTTCACCACGTTTAATCGCTAGAATAATTTATTTTTTCTAACGAGGCTTTCATAAAAGTAGAAGTTCTAGCGGCTTTAGCTCACCCGTTACTGGGTCAACTTGCAGTCCAAGTTCTTCAAGAGTTGTCACACCAAGAACTTCCGCGTCGGAGTTTTCGCCGAAGATTATGATTGAGTATGTGCTTTGCCCGTTTATCTCTATCTCTGCGGCTCCAACCTCCCGCTCGACAAGTCTTCCGTCAGCTGTTTTGAATTTTCGTTTGCCCCGCGGCTTTATTTGAAGCCCTTCAAGAAAATTGCGTTTAATCATAGTATATATTGAGCCGGTGTCAGCGAGAAGTTCCCTTTCGGCTTCGAGTTCTGGCATGTGGATGTTTCGAATTTTCACCCTGACCCTAACGTAGCCCATCTTAGGCGCTTCTCCATTAAATTATTCTTTGACAATGCTAATAAGTGCTTCCCAGCTTATCACCGAAACTGGCTGGAGGGCATGCACTCTTCGAAAGGGGCTGTTTTGGAGGCTGTTGCTTCAGAGGTTAGGGCTTGCAGGAAATGTGGTCTTTGGCGAACTCGCAAAAATGCTGTTCCAGGCGATGGCAGTCCAGAAGCACAAATAATGTTTGTTGGTGAGGCTCCGGGTTACTGGGAAGATGTTAAGGGAAAGCCCTTTGTTGGGGCTGCCGGAAAGTTTTTGGATTCGCTTTTGGCTGAGGCTGGCTTGTTCAGAAGCCAGGTCTTTATCGGGAATGTTTTGAAGTGTCGTCCGCCTAGCAACCGTGAGCCAGCCCCCGCCGAAATTGAGGCTTGCACGCCTTTTTTGGATAGGCAGATAGCCGCCATACAGCCAAAAATAATAGTTACCCTTGGGAATTATTCAACAGCCTACATTTTCGCAAAGGCAGGTATAACCTTTAAGGGTATAACAGAGGCTAGGGGCAAATTTTACCAAGCAAATGTTTTGGGCTTGGCTGTAACTGTTTTTCCGACTTTGCATCCTGCTGCTGGGCTTTACAGTGCCAAATATAAACAACTGCTTATAGGGGATTTTAGGATGCTTAAGGCGAAAATTTTGGAGCTGGGGGTGGCTGTTTCAGTCTAGCTTTTTGGCATTTTTCAACTCCTTTAGGATCTCATCTGCGCTCTTGTATGTTTTTGATGGCAGTTCCGCCAGTAAATCCGCCAGCCTAACCTGTTTGCCCTCTTCGATTTCCGCAAGCCTCCAGCCCACCTTCTTGACCAGCATGCTTTTTTGCGCTGGATACCGTGTTTTCGATATAACGCTTTTCACGGATTCCAAGCCAACATTGCCGGTGATTTTTGGGAATTTCCCGCTTTGAAGGTATTGCATGAAGCGTAATCCATCCTCAAACATGGCGAGATTGTTGAATAGCACATAAACCGTTTTGCCTTGAGCCTCAAAATTTTTGGCTATCTCACCCAGTTTCCTTAGTTCCTCATCCGTGTACTGGTAGTAGTATAGTTCTTCGCCCAAGCCGTGCAGTCGGAAATAGGCGGTTTGGCTTATATAGGCTGGTAAGATTCGGAACGGGTCTGTTACATGCACGATGTCTAGGCTGCTTAAAACTTGGCGGAGCTTTTCATAAACTTCTGGTTTTTCCCACCCTGGTCCGCGGGTTTCCCAAACTAGGGTTAAGCCTTCACGGTTCACTCCCTTAAAGAATTTTTCCGCCTCTCCGAGTTTGTCTGGGCGGAAAGACCCTGGCGTCTGTATCAACAATATTTTCGCGTTTAATGTTTTGCATATCTGCTTCATGATTTCAAAGGCTTTCAGGCTTGTTTCATCCAAATGCATTTTTGCCTTGTGGCTTATGTCTTGGTGGGCTTTAACAGTGAATTCAAAGTTTTGTGGGGCTTTTTCACGCCATCCCGCGACGGTTTCCAGCTTCGGATACTCGTAAAATGTGCTGTTTAATTCTACTAGGGTGTAGTTTTCGAAGTAGCGTTTCATCGAGGTTGGAAAGCCGCAACACCCAACCTTTATCAAGGCTTAAACCCACCCTACGCCTAAACGGCTTTATGTGCTCACTTTTGGGGGTGGGCGGACCGCCTTCCCAAGCTTTCTTCTTAAGGCTATGCGGTAAAGCTTCCTTAACGATTTTACAAGCTGCTCGACTGTTGGCAGTGCCGAATAGATTAGTGGTATTCGGTCGTATTCCGCCAATCTAATGGAGTATTCGTCTGGCTTGACACCGTGGAAAACGACAACCTTTGGTTTTAGGCTGCTCATGCGAACAAGCATCATAGGCGAGTTCTCATTTCCAATGTTTGTGAAGATTAGTGCGCGTTCTGTTGTGGCGCCGAAGAGCTGGGAATACTCAAAACCGGAAAGCGTCTCAATGGTCTTTTTGCTGTCCACAACTGTGTAGCCCAAAACATCCCGAACGTTTGGGCTTGAACAAGCCACAATTTCGCCCTTTATGGCTTTACACAAATACTCCACACGCACGGGAATTGGAAACTCGCGTAAGTCCACAACAGCCATGCTAGGCGAACTGGTTAGTTTGGCAAATTCGCGGATAAATCGGCTTCCCCGCTCCTCATCAATCTTTAAAAGTGCCCAGACAAAACGCCTAACAAACTTTGTTCCAGGACTTTTTCGCCTTCCGCTCTCATAGTCGCTTATAACCGATGGCGAAAGCATCATTTTATCAGAAAGCGTTGTCTGGGAAACCCCAAACAACTCGCGCCACTTTCGCATAGTGGCTCCTGGCTTGTTTGAGAGGATTATCTCGCCGGCGATTCGCCTTGCAAGAACTTCGCGAACACTCGGAGACACAGACATGTAAGTGTTACCCTTCCCAGTCCGCCAAGTTTCACCTCTAGAAATATGCTGGTATAAAACTGTACCGCTTCGAGCATGACGACGGAAAGAAAAAGGAGGATGTGAGATGATTAGAGTATTGAAGCTCTATTCAATGGAAAAGCTGTGGTCACCCTTATGTCGTCTGCTCCCAAGACAAACTGTGTAACCCTGTTTAGCCCTATGCCGCAGCCGGAATGCAGAACACGGTGCTCCTTGTAGAATTCCAAGTACCAGTGGAAGTCCTCGATGCTTCCACCCTTTTCGACAAGCTGCTTAAACATTGTTGAGCTCACAAGCCTCTCGTAGAGCTTCTCGTAGCGGTACTCCCGCTCCGCTGCGCCGACGGCTTCGCCGCTCATGGGCAAAAGCAAATCGGCACTATTGACGACGGCTGGGTTTTCGTCGTTTTCCCTCATGTTGAAGAATTTTATGGCTTTTGGGAAGTGGGTCACAAAAAGTGGCTTGTTGCCCACCATTTGGACGAGAGCCTTCTCATGGACACTTTTTAGGTCGTCGCCCCATTTTACGCCGTAATTAGCCAACAAGCCAACAGCCTCGGTGTAGGTTATTTTCTCGAAGGGCTTTCTAACCCGCTTTAAACGGTCCGCGTCTACGCCTAGAAGCTCCAGCTCTTTTCCGCGTTCAGCAAGCACACAGCCCACCATTGAGCATATTACGCCCTCAATGTGTTCTAGAAGCTGCCCAAAGTCTCCGGCGAACTCCAACTCTATTAAGGTGAACTCCGTTAAGTGGCGCTCGTCAACGGATGGCTCAGCCCTAAAGCTTGGTCCAATGCACCAGACCTTGCCTAGGAAGGGTGTTAAAACCTCTAGGTAGAGTTGGGCTGTTTGGCTTAGGTATCGCCTCTTGCCAAAATAGTCCACCTCAAACATTGTTGCGATGTTTTCGCATGCGCCAGTAGCCCTTGTCAGATGCGGTACAACAACCTCCACAAAGCCATGCTCCTCAAAGTATCGTCTTGCACCCTTCAGCAGACTTGCCTCTATTTTGACAACAGCCGAAAGTTCTGGCTTTGAAAGCAGTTTGTGGCGGTTTTCTGTCGCTTTTAGAAGGGATAGGGGTTTTACACTTTGCTTTTCAGAAATTTTTCCAATCTCACTAAGTTGGGTCTCCACGACCCACACCGAGCATTCAAGGTTCAACCATATAAACTTTTTCAACAAGCACTTGTGGAAAACGAGGCTATTCCATAAAAACCAAAAAGATTCCAGCCACAACCAATGCTGAGCCTATCGCAACCTTAGCCGTAACCTTTTCACGTAGGAAAATCACACCAAATAAGGCTGAAAAAAGGGGTGTTACCGAAGATATGGGAACGGCTTGTGCCTCTGGAATGTAAATGAAGCTTGTTGTTAGAAAGAACCACCCAAGCCCGATGGCTATTAAGCCTCCAGCCAAAAGCATAACCACAGTTTTTCTTTTCATTTTTTGAATGAAGCGTCTCACATTACCGAAAGGAGTCAAAGCCAGCAGAGAAACAGCCACCGCCACGAGTCGAAGAGTGTTTATGGCGTAGGCTTGTTCCAAGCTGGCGGATGCCTTAACAGCCAAATTAATCATCGAAATGCTCACAGACCAAGCGATAGCCGTTGCCAAGGCAAATATAAAGCCTCTAACCCACAGTCTTTTCCAACCCTCACCGGAGCCTTTGTTTTGGTTTTGCTGTTTTTCTCCGCTGGTTAAAAGCCAAATCCCAAAAACAATTGCCAGCGCTCCGAGGACAACTGGTAGCGTAATGGTTTCGCTTGCAAAGAGGTAAGCCCAAACAAGGCTGAAGAGGGGGTAAGTGCATGTTATTGGAACAGCCCTTGCCACACCGAGAATTTCGAGGCTGTTCATATAAAGGGTGTCGCCCAACCCTAACCCAATTAAGCCACTAACGGAGGCTAGCAAAACCACTTGGGCTGGCAAACTTGCAAAAACATGGATTTTCCCAATTAGGGCGAAAAACAAAACAAGAATTAGGCTTGTTCCAGCGCAGCGAACAACATTAGCTGAAATAGGCTTCATCTCAGATAGAGCCTTCTTATAAAGCACGGCTGAGAAGGTCCAGCATAAAGCAGCCCCCAAAGCCGCCAACTCGCCAACCATTCCAGACAGCCTTAAAGGGAAGAGTGCCTTAAACCACTAAAATATTTAACCTTTCAATAAAAGGTATTAGCCGGGTTTAAAATGCGGCCCATAACAGTTTACTGGTGCGCCGAAGCAGCCTCAAAGTTTCCGCAATTAGCCATAAGCATAGGAACGATTAACGGCGTTGTTGTGGAAAAGGAGAACACTAAAATAAGAGAGCTGAAGAGGGCTTTATACAACGAGGTCAGAGCCCATCACAGTGTTGAGGGGCTTAAGGATAACCCTGTTGTGAGAGCTTACCGGGACTTTTATTGGCGGCTGGGCATAGACCCAACAAAGATAAGGCCTTCCGGTGAAGCCTTGCTGAGGAGAGTTTTACACGGCGAAGAGCTCCCAACCATTTCGACGGCTGTGGACGCCTACAATTTGGCTTCTATGAAGACCATAATCCCAGTAAGCGGCTTCGACATGGACACGCTTCATCCACCCTTCAATGTGCGTTTTGCAGAAAACGGCGAACAGTTCACCGGTATTGGAATGGAAAAGCCGATGGCACTGACAAGCAACATGCTTGTTTTAGCTGACAGCCTAAAGGTTTTGTGTGTATACCCCCACAGAGACGCTGATCAAACAAAAATTACGCTAAACACGAAAAACATACTCTTAGTGGCTTATGGAGCGCCGGGAATAACAAGCCAACAACTGGAAGAGGCAGTGAAAACAGCCCTAGAATACATTAGATTGTGCTGCGGCGGAGAAATTGAAACAATAAAAGTTTTTAGCCCGACTCAAAAATAGGCTCTGGGTGCCCCAGCTTGTCCTTCAAAGAGAAGATGACTGAAGCTTCCAGAGAAAGGGAGTCAAAAATTGTTTTGGCTTTAGACTTCCCCTACGAGAAGCTTGAAAACCGCAAAACCCTTCTTAAAAGGGCGAAAAAAGTCATTGACGCTGTTAGTCCTTACGTTTGTGCTGTCAAATTCAACCACCACCTAATTTTGCCGCTTGGAGTTTTCAACGGCGTCAAAAAACTCTTGGAAAGGGCAAATGGAAAAGGGTTGCCAACAATAATGGATTGCAAGGTAAATGACATAGGTTCAACAAACCAAGTGATAGCCGAATACTATTATGAGGCTGGCTTTGACGCTTTAATCGCCAATCCCTTTGTTGGTTGGGAGGAAGGTCTAAAACCAGTCTTTGAAGTTGCAAAAAACAGGCTTAAAGGCGTCATAGTGCTCGTTTACATGAGCCATAAAGGCGCCAGCGAGGGCTATGGGCAGATGGTTGTGGACGCCGAAAGCGGAAGGAAAACACCACAATACATTGTCTTCGCCAAAAAAGCCCTAAAGTGGGGCGCCGACGGCGTCGTGGTGGGCGCCACATACCCAGAAAAGATAAGGGAAGTGCACATGGTTTTGGGTGGAAAAATCCCTATTTACTCGCCAGGCGTAGGCGTTCAAGGAGGCGACATAGAAGTAGCCCTAAAGGCTGGAGCCGCCTACCTCATTGTGGGACGGGCTATAACCATGGCTGAAAATCCAGCTGAAGCCGCCAAAAGGTTTAGGGACGTTGCAAGAAGCGTTAAATGAAAAGCAAGGATTGTGGGTTATCTCTCCTTCCTTTCCCAAAGCTCCTTCTTTAGCAAGTCTCTGACAGCCGATCTTATGGCGGCACTTCTGCTCGGGTACATGTTCGCCCTAACAAGCTCGTCTAACCCTTCCAAATAGGCTTCGGGTAACAGCACCGTTACGAGTTTCATGCCTTTCTCACCCAACCATGTTATGCTTTTAACATGCTACAAATATAAGATTTAAACAAGCTTCCCAACTATGCGCTCCTCCGAAGCCCGAAGCTCCCTCATAACGCTTTGAAAGGTTTTGGGTACATCCTCAATGTGGAGGGTTCGGCGGCGAATCCCCTCCTGAACTGTTCCAGCGGCTATTAGGAGGCTTCCCAGAACATCGCTTAGGAAGGGTTCTGGAAAAACTATCAGGGCTAAGCCCAACTTGACAAGCCACGGCTTGTTGCCATTGTTCCAAAGCCTTTTAGAGGCTTTAACCTCCCTAACAGTGCCACTTAAGGACTGGAGGAAATCGGCATGGCTTTCACTCAACTCGTTTAACGCTGTGGCTAAAGCTTTAGCCTCATCTGGTTTCAAAGGGAAACCTCCTCTTTCTGCGTTAAGACAATGATACAGCAGCATAGAAAAACTTTAACAGTCAAGAAAAGGCTTTTCTGGTGGCTTTCAAGCCTTAGGGAACAGCTGTTTTTAAAAGTCTATTTCAAAATCGGCTGATTTTCCAGCGGCTTTTGATGTTTAATGAGTGAAAATTTGCTCTTGACACGAAGGTGTAGGCCACCAAAATTATTATTTTGAAGCCTAAATAACCATGGTTAATGCGGGGTGATTCACGGCTTGTCGGATGAGCAGTACGGTTTTATTCTGTTGACCGACGAGAAATGGTGGAGTAGGCTTTGTGAAAGATGCAAGGGTGGCAAGAAATCGTATGCTTTTGTGAGGCGAAACCTTGTTGGACCTAAAAAGGCTGAGAAGCTGTTGTTCTATGTTAAGCGTCCATCAATGCAGATTAGGGGTGTTGCAGACTTCATAGAGCGGGTTGCCGGAGACCCAAAAGAGCTTTGGGAAAAGTATGGGGATGAAACATGCTTAAACTCTTACAAGGAATTTTTAGCTTTCCTTAAGGGCAGAGACAAAGCCACTTTCATAATGTTCAAAAACTTCTGCGAACTTGAAAACCCCATACCTTTCGAAGCTTTGAAGAGGCTTTCTGGCGTTTTAAAGGTGCCTAGGGGCGGTAAATACATAAGTCGCGAAATAGTAAATCAGTTAATCACTTAAAGGGCGAGGAGAAAAGGCATGGAAAGTTTCAACCCGGAAAAATTTGTTGAAACACAGATTGCTGAAATAAGGAAGGCTATAGGCAACGAAAGGGCTTTGGTGGCTGTTTCCGGCGGTGTGGACAGCACAACATGCGCTGTTCTAACCCGCAAGGCTATAGGCGAAAACCTTGTCTGCGTGATTTTGGACGACGCCTTCATGCGGGAGGGCGAACCAGAAAAAGTCGCCGATATCCTATCAAAAGAGCCGTTCAAAGTGCCGGTTAAAATTGTCGACGTCCGTGAACGCTTTTTAAACGCTATGAAAGGCTTACGTGACGCAGAGGAAAAACGCAAAAAGTTCCGTGAAACCTTCTACACAGTCTTAAGCGAAACGGCGAAGAAGGAAAATTGCCGTGTTCTCGTGCAAGGCACTATACGGGCAGATGTTGTGGAAACTGTTGGCGGTGTAAAAACACAGCACAACGTTTTGGAGCAGATAGGCATAAACCCCATGGAAAAATTCGGATTCAAAGTTGTTGAGCCGCTACTGATGCTTTATAAGGAGCAGGTGCGGATGGTTGCCAGATATCTAGGTCTGCCACCAGAAGTTTCTGAAAGGCAACCCTTCCCAGGACCAGGCTTAGCGGTGCGGGTTGTAGGCGAAATCCGCCCGGATAAATTGGAAACACTGAAAAAGGCAACAACGATAGTTGAAGAGGCCATTGCCGAGCATAAGCCAAGCCAATACTTCGCCGCAATAATAGACAACGAGGAGGCACCAGCCAAACCCTCAACGTCGCATGTGCAGGAAACAGTGGCACGCCTCCTAAACGTGCCATCAAGAAACGTCCACATCAAAGTTTTTAGGGACAAAGCCACAGGCGTGAAAGGCGGCGAGAGACGCTACGGGAAAATAGTTGGCGTGAAAGCTGAAACCGCGGAGGGCAAAGCCTTCCAGGCGGATATATCGAAGCTTGTTTCTTTGCAGGCTAAGATAACTAGCGAAAACCCGACAATAACAAGGGTGCTCTACGCTGTTAGGGAAACTTCCGAGAAAAAGCCCTACGTTATAAGCATAAGAGCCATACAAACAAAAGACTTCTTAACGGCGCAAGTCTCAGAATTACCGTGGAAGACTCTGGAGAAGACAGCCAATGAAATTCTTGCGAGATGCCAAAACGTTTCAGCAGTTTACTATGATGTTACACCTAAGCCTCCAGCCACCATAGAAATGGAGTAGGCGTTTTAGGCTTCCCTTTTCTCCGGCTCCTTAACCCTAAACAAGACTATGAGTAGGGCAATTACATCCAAGGGAACACACAACAGGAACGGGGCTGTTGGATGCACATTCTCGTATAGAATTCCTCCAATAAAAGAGCCTAAGGCCCCGGCGAGGATGTAGAGGGCGCCTGTGCTTCCCATTATCCTGCCCCTCATCTCTTTTGGAACTATGTCTGCTTGCAGTGCCGCCGTTGCTGGACCAAAAAGAACCGAAGCCACGGCGAAGAAGGCGTAAACTATGGCGAACATCAGAAAATTATTGGAGAGAACAAAGAAAAATGCTGCCGGCGTGAATATCATGTGAGCCAGTATTAAGGCTTTCCTCCTTCCAATAATGTCTATGGCTTTACCCAGCAAGAGCCCAACAGCAAGCATTGTCGCCAAATTTATTGTGTTCACAGCACCCCACTCAACATCGCTTAACCCAACAAATTGCAAGACGTAGAGGGAGCCGAAACGATAAAAGAAGGGGTCTGTAAAAGCTATAATTAAAGTTGACATTAAAAGGAAAACCAAACTTTTTGGCATAAGCTTCCAGCAGGCGAAAATTTCTTTGGCAGATTCCTTAAACGCCAGCTTAAGCTCTTTAAAACTGATGTCTTTAGGCTCCTTCAACGTCTCTTTTAAGAAAGCGTGACGCAGAACAGCGGCAACCAAACCAACAGCAAGCACTATGGCGTAGATTATGCGCATCCCAGGGTCAATGGAGTATTGGCTTACTATGGCTCCGGCAATTAAAGGCATAAATATTGAAGGTAGGAATGGCAAAACTCTGTAGGCAGCGTATCCAAAGCCGCGCTTTTCAGGCGAAATGGAATCCGCCTCAATGGCTTCAAGAGCCGACTGGTAGATTAGGCAAATGTTCGATACGATTACGCCAACAAAATAGAAAATCCAGTTGGGAGCCAGAATGAAGAAGATGTTTGCCAAGACAACGCCATAAGTCATTGTCACAATTATCTGCCTTCTACCATGCTTGTCAGTTATGTAGCCTCCGGGAATTCTCACAAAAAATAGGATGAATGAGCCTACGGCTCCGATGACGCCTATCATTGTGGCGGAGGCTCCGAGGCTTTCTATGAATGGCGATTCGAAGGGTGATGTCATGGCATAGCCCATGTTGAAGAGAAGGTAGCTTAGAAGAAGAACTAGGAAATTCCCCTGAATGAAGGCGAACTCCCTTTTAATTCTGCTCCACAACTGGAATCGCGATTCCAAAAACAACGTTCAACCATATAAACTGCTCTAAAACTCTAAATAGCCGTGTTCCGACTCTCTAAGGGGGATGAGCATGTTCCGTGTTAGAGTGAACAAGATTGAGTCTATCCGCGACATTGACGGAAACCTTGGAAAACGTATAGAGCTTGTTGAAGAGCGCCCAGTTCCACAGTTCGCCATAAGACCCCAAACCGAAGAGGCGAAAGTTGTGCAGGATGTCCTCCAAGCGCTTCAACAGCAACTGCCCATCTTTCCCGGACGAGTGCGGTTCACAATTCCAAAAGTAATACTTTTCCTAACAGAGCAAGAGTATGAAAGCCTGGGCATAGACTTTGACGTCAACCAGATTTATGAGATAACCCTTGAAAACCAGTCCATAAAGTTTAGGAAAAGCGGATAATCTCCCTCCTAATCTTTCTTAAAGCCGAATATTTTGGATGGAAGGACAAAACAAACATCATATTCCTCAAAGCTGTGCAAACCTTCTGCATTGTTTCCCGTTTCCTTGTCACAGTAAAGCGGCACAGGTTCATTTTCACCATCCTCATAATAGACGTAAATGGGTGCCTTCACACCCTTTAACGGAACAACCTTAAAGCCTAAAATTCAGCATATTGGCAGTCTTCTTAACCGCAACGCTCACAGCCCTCAACCGTTCTTCACGGGTTTCCGCACTTGAAACATAAACCAACAATTTTCCACGATTAGCCTCCAGCATCAGGCTAAGCCTCCAGAAAACGGGTCTTGAACCCCAGTCTTTTTAAGGTGAATGACGAGACGACAAAACTATCCTCTAGAGAGAGTTAAGTTAAAGTGAAAGAGGAAGAATTTATTGAAGCAGTCTAAAAATTTTCATCTGAGGAGAATCCTGCATGCATGAGGAACTGCTAAAAATTCTTGCATGCCCAATATGTAAAACTCCGCTGGTCTTTAATGGAAAAACCGTGGAAAAACGCCTTGTTAATGGATTTTTAAAATGCGGTGAAGGGCACATGTATCAAGTCAAAGAGGAAATTGGACTAATTAAAGATGCAAAGCTATCTGCGGATGAATTTACATGGAAAGTGGACGTGGCTGATGAACGTAAATATGATGAAATACAAAGGCAATACCTCTCATATTTGCATGAAGACCAAAAAGCAGCACTAGAAAAGCTCAAAAAGAAACTCGTCTACTACGTTACCGCCTCATGCAAAGAGTCTGATAACATGGTTTTGGACATCGCAAGCGGGATGGGCAGATTTATCTTGCAACTTGCAGAAAAAGGCCCCAAAGACATTCTGATTATTGGCACAGACGTGGATGAAAAACCACTGCGTGGAGCCATGGGAAAAGCTAAAAATCTTGGAATTTATGATCGACTTTCACTTGTAGTTACCGATGCAAAACATCTGTCCTTTCAAAACCAAACTTTTTCAATAATATCATCTTTCTTCGGATTTGACAACATCCCAGAAACTGTTTTAGCTCTTAAGGAAAGTTTTCGAGTCTTAAAACCAAACGGAAAAGTGGTTTTCACGTCCATCTGGTATAGGGAGGGTTCCAAGAGCATGGAAGTTGCTGAACAATACAAGGTGGCGCAAATAGCAAGCGAAAATAGACTCAAACAAGTATTGGAAAAAGCTGGCTTCATATTAGACTGGGTTGAAGAGGTCTATTCTGGTGTTTGGCCCTACAATCCCATGGATTTGCTACCAATTCATGGCGAAGAATATTCCCATGTCATTGTTCAGGCAAGAAAACCTTTCAAATAATTTCCAAATTTAAAATAGATAGGCTTTGTTTAGAAGGTTGGCGCCATGAAGGTTAGGGCGCACGTTTTTGTCAGCGGGCGTGTTCAAGGGGTGTTTTTTAGGTCTGAAACTAGGCATGAGGCTAGACTGCGAGGCGTTAAGGGCTGGGTTCGCAACCTTCCAGATGGAAGGGTTGAAGCCGTTTTTGAGGGCGAAGAAGAAGCCGTAAAAGCCCTCATAGACTTCTGTAGGCGGGGGCCGCCAGGAGCAAAAGTTACAAAGGTGGAAGTGCGGTGGGAGAATTATACTGGCGAGTTCCGCGACTTCGAAATAAGGTTTTAGCCCATTCTCCTCTTTGGTATGCGGAAGTGGCTTTCTTTTCCAGCGCTTATGTAGTCTCCTCCTGCTCCTCTTGCTATTTGGGCGATTTTTGCAAAGTTTTCGGCGCCTAGGTACTGGCGGGGCGTGATTTTGATGTATTCGCCTTTATCTTCGAAGTTTAGAAGTCCTTCTAAATCTTCTGGGAACATCATTTTAACGTCGTCGATGCTTAGGGGTTTTTCTGCTTGGGGAGCCTCTGGCGCTGGTGCGGATGGTGTGGGTGCTGTTGGCTGTGGGGCAAGCTGGGAGACGGCTATAGATTTTAATGATGCTGAAACTATTCTTAGGTCTTCTGCTATGTTGTTTAAAACCACGAGGAGTTCGTCCACTTTTTCCGCGAGTTTTTCGATGCGCTCTTTCTCCGTGCTCATGTGCTGGTTCACGCTCTTTCAAATGCTTAATACCCTTATAGCCGTATTTAATTATTGTCTGTGAAAGCCACCACAGCGTTCAAGGCGAAGAGGAGCCATTTCACCATTGATTGAGATTGATGGAAGCCAGAAAAGCGGAAGCGGAACAATATTAAGGCTTTCAGTAGCCCTAGCCTCCATTCTTGGAAAGCCGCTTCATATATACAACATCCGCCAAAACAGACCACAACCAGGCTTGAGGCCGCAACACTTGGAGGCAGTTTTAACAGCGGCGAAACTATGCGGCGCAGAAGTTAAAGGCGCCGTCTTAAACTCTCGGGAACTCTGGTTCACTCCAAAAACGGTTAGAGGCGGAGTTTTTGAGGCTGAGATTGGCACTGCTGGGAGCATACCAATGCTTATTATGACCGTGTTGCCCATATGCATCTTCGCAGAGAAGAGCGTCCGCCTCCACATTTCAAGAGGTGGAACAGACGTCTCCCACTCGCCAACAATAAATTACATGCGCTTTGTCTTCTTGCCAGTTTTGAGGCGGATGGGCATAAACGCCGACATAACAGTTCAAAAGTATGGTTATTACCCGAAAGGCATGGGAGAAGTAACCCTAACAGTTGAGCCTTGCAAAGAGCTTAAGCCCATATGCCTAGAAGAATTCGGCAACATAAAAACCGTTAAGGGCATGTCGGTTTGCACATTTTTGGCGGATAGGCGGGTGGCTGAACGCCAAGCAAAAGCCGCCAACAACCACCTACAGAAGTATGGGTTGGAAGCGGAAATCCAAATCGTAAATGACCGTTCTAATCCGCTTCAGAAGGGAAGCTCCCTAGTGCTTTGGGCTGAAACTGACCGTAGTGCGGTGCTAGGCGCAGACGCCATTGGAGAGCTTGGAAAAACGAGCGAGGCTGTTGGGGTTGAGGCTGCCGAAAAGCTTCACGCCGAAGTTTCTTCAAAGGCTACTGTTGATGTGCATTTGGCTGACATGCTCATCCCATATGTGGCACTGGCTAGAGGTAGATCTGCCTACCTAACAAGAGCCATATCAGACCATTTGGAAACAAATATTTGGCTGGCTGAAACCCTCCTAGGCGTAAAATTCAATGTTGAGCGCGTTAACGGGCTTTACGTGGTTGAAAGGGTTGGCTAGCCTTGAAAGCCAAAGTTAGGGGTATATACACAACAGCCTTGACAAAACTGCTCTTGGAAAATGGCTTCCAAATAGTTCAGCCATCCCAAACCATAAAGGCGCGTTTTGGCATACCGGACAACAACGAACCTCCAGACCTAAAGATTAAAGATAGACATGACCTTCAAGGAGTGGTAGCGCTTGGCACACCAGAAGCGGTAAAGGCTTTCCAAAGCATTTTGCACTCTTCGCTGGAGGATGCCATAACAAGGAAATGGAACGTAAGCGTGGACGGCATATACAAGGGCAAAATCATAGGCGAAAGCAGCGACGCATTCCACGTCTTAATAGGCGAGGACGTTGTTGGAGTGCTTCCAAAACAAGAAGCCCAAAACGAAAATACGTTAATAGTTCAAGTTTTGAGAAAACGCATCGGAAGAAAAACCCCAGTTTTGACCACCCAGCTAAAGATTGTTGGAAAAAACGCCATTCTAGTGCAGAAAAGCAATGGTGGTGTAAGCCTAAAAATTAGAGACGTAAACAGGAGGGCTGAGCTTTACGCCCTTGGAAAACAACTGGCACCCCAAGGATGGGGCATAATTTGGCGAGAGCCAGCAGCCCACATGCCAAAAACAGTTTTAGAAAACGAGGTGGCAACACTCTGCGAAAAAGTTAAAGTCCTAAACGAGAACGCGCCACTAGCTGATGCACCAGCCTTGCTCGTTGAAGGCTTATACTTTATGGACGTTGAGTTCCCAAGCCTTTCAAAGGCTAGGCTAGACGCGTTAAGGGCTTCTGTTTCACCAACCATTAATGGACACCACTTCTATAAGAGCTGCGGCGGCAAGGTTTCAGCAGCCCTAGAAATGGCTGAAAAACTCTTGGAAAAGGGGCAGAGCAGAAGTGAGGTTGAAGAAATTTTAAGGGAGCAAGTTCGGCTTGAGCTTCCAGAGGAGGGTTCAGCGGTTGATGTGGAACACGTTAAGCTTAGCGGTGCCGTCTTTCACCTTGGACAAGCAACGGTTGAAGCCATAAACAGCCAAGAGCTAAGATATAGCAGAACCATTAGGGCTGACGGCTTTTACGACGGGCTTAGCATGGCAAAAGAGGCTGGTGACAAGGCTGTAAGCGAAACAAGGCTTGGAGAATGGCACATAACAACAAACTACTTCTCAAAGGATGGACGATGGAAAGGGGCATACATAAACATAAACACGCCTGTGGAAATCTACCCAGACGCAGTGCGCTACATAGATCTAGAAGTGGACGTTTGCATCCGACCAGATGGCAAAACAAAAGTTGTTGATATGGAGAAGCTTGAAAAAGCCTTGGAAAAGGGCGTTATAAGCAGAACACTCTTCGAGAAGGTTAAAGAAGCCGTTGCGGCGGTAACAGAAAAAAGTTTTGTTAATGGGCTTTCGGCTAAATTTATTTAGCTTCTCCTCGCCTTATTTTCCAGACAAGAGTGGAAATTTGAAAGCTGAACTCGTCCTAAAAGACCTAAAAGCCTACATAAACGGCACCATTACAGAGTGCTGCCTAGCCATCAAAAACGGGAAAATAGCAAAAATCGGAAAAGAGGCACAAATGCCAAGGGCTGACGCCCAAATAAGCCTCAAAGGGCTGTTGGTTTTGCCGGGCTTGATTGATGTTCACGTTCATTTGAGGGATGAGGGTAAAGCCTATAAAGAAGACTTTTACAGCGGCACGGCTGCCGCGGTAGCAGGCGGCTTTACAACAGTTTTGGATATGCCCAACAATGCTCCAGTGACCATGAGTGCTGAAACCTTTAAAAACAGAATGGAGATAGCCAAAGAAAGGGTTCTTGTTAATGTGGGCTTTTACTCCGAATTTCCCAAAAGCCTATACGAAATAGATGAGATAATTGATGCTGGCGCGGTGGCTTTCAAGCTTTTCCTAAGCGGACAAGTGGGCGGACTAAACATAAACGATGACAATGCATTGGCGGAGGCCTTCCAGAAAGTGGCTTCAAAAATTCCTATTGCGGTTCACGCTGAAGATAAGGGCATAATTAAAAGTGTTGAGGAAAAGCTTAAGCAAGAAGGCAAACGGGATATTGAGGCTTTTCTTGAGGCACATTCTGAAAGGGCTGAAGCAGAAGCCATAAAACGCATATTAGAGATAACCCAAAAAACAAGGGCGCAGGTGCACTTCTGCCACATAAGCACAAGGCAAGGCTTAAGCTTAATTGTTGAGGCGAAAAGGGCTGGACTACCGGTAACATGTGAGGTTGCGCCCCACCACCTGTTCTTGTCAGATGAGGATTTGAGGCGTATAGGAACATTAGCCCTAACAATGCCACCGCTGAGGGACAAAAGCCACATCAAAGCCTTATGGGAAGGCTTGAAAAACGGTTGGATTGACGTTATAGGCTCAGACCACGCACCCCACACTCTGACAGAGAAAAATGCGGAAAGCGTGTGGGATGTTAAGGTTGGCATCCCCGGGCTTGAAACAACGCTGCCACTGCTGCTCACTGAGGTGAATGCTGGAAGGCTCAGCATAGCCGAAGTTGTTAGGTTTATGGGCGAAAATCCCGCGAAAATCTTTGGGCTAAAAGATTTGGGAAGCCTAAAAGAGGGTTTTAGAGCCGACTTGGTGGCTATTGACTTGAAAAGGGAGTTTATAATTGACTCTTCCTGTTTCTATTCTAAGGCTAAGTTTTCACCTTTCGACGGCAAACCCGTCAAAGGCAGGGCTGTCAAAACTTTTGTAGGTGGAAAACTAGTTATGGATGAAGGCGAAATAGTGGCTGAACCAGGATGCGGCAAAATAATCAAGGCAAAAGTGCCAATGGAGGAGTAAAACAGCCTTGAAGTTCATTGTTGACGGAATGCTTGGAAAACTCACTCGTTGGCTTAGGATGCTGGGGCACAACGTTAAATACTCGAATAGGCTGGATGACGCACAATTAATCGGCATAGCGAAGAGGGAGAAACGCATCCTCCTAACAAGGGATTTGGAGCTTTACCAGCAAGCCACAGCAAAAGGTGTCCAAGCCTTCTACGTAGACGGAAAAACAGAAGCTGAAAGGCTGGCGCAACTCGCTAAGAAATTTGGCATAAGCTTAGAAATTGACATGGCTGTCTCACGCTGTCCAAAATGCAATGCGCAAGTGAAGCCAACATCAAAGGAAAACGTGAAAGGCAAGGTGGAAGAAACCACATTCTCCCACTACAACGAGTTCTGGCAGTGCACAAAATGCGGACAAATCTACTGGCAAGGAGCTCACTGGAAAAGGATAAGGAAAACCCTTGAAACGGCAAAAGAGTTAGCGAAGATGGAAAAATGTTAGAAAAGAGCAGAGCCTTTTCACTTCTTCTTTTCTTCTTCCAGAAGCCACTTTAGCGGTATGTCTTGATATGTGCCATCTGGAAGCGTCCGCCTGATTGTTATTGGGAGGATGCCAGCCTCCAACTCTTTTAGGGCTATATCTATTGGGCTTGAATAGCCTTCTGGAACATCAACAAGGATGGGGGCACCCATAGAAATTTGGAGGGCTCTTGCGCCAACTACTCTGGCTTTCTCGAAACGGGTAAGCCTTGGTGGACCAATTAAGATTTTCTTCTCTCTTCCAGACGTGTTCTAGCTCCCCAGCCCTTAGTATTCGCCTTCGGATGGCCCCTTAGGCGGCGTCGGTGGAGTCTTAGCCTTCCCAGCAGCTATAACATCGTCAATTTTCAGAATCATCGAGGCGGCTTCGGTTGCGGACTTAACAACCTGTTTCTTGACGGATATGGGTTCGAAGACACCGGCCTCCCTCATGTCCCGAACCTTTCCCGAATGCACCTCAATTCCAGCCCACGTCTCGCCCTTCTCATGCTTCGCCCTAAGCTCCGAGAGTATGTCTATTGGGTCTAAGCCAGCATTTTCAGTCAGCGTTGCAGGTATAGCCTCCAAGGCTTCTGCAAAGCTTTTGACGGCTAGCTGTTCTCTACCCGGGAGGGTTTCAGCGTACTTCTTCAGGGCTTTTGCTATTTCAAGTTCTGGTGCGCCTCCACCAGCCAAAACCTTTGGTTCTTCAACTATGTCCTTGACAACGCAGAGGGCGTCATGCACTGAGCGTTCAGCCTCTTCTACTACGCGTTCTGTCGCCCCCCTTATGAGGATGGTGACCGCCCTTGGATGTTTGCACCCTTCAACAAAGGTCATTTTGTCGTCACCGATTTTGCGCTCTTCTACAAGGCTTGCATAACCCAAGTCTGCTGGACTCATGTCATCCAGGTTGGTTATTATTTTTCCTCCAGTGGCTTTTGCAAGCTTCTCCATGTCCGACTTTTTGATGCGGCGGACGGCTAGGATTCCCTTTCTGGCAAGGAAGTGCTGTGCCATGTCGTCTATGCCCTTCTGGCAGAGCACAACATTCGCGCCAACAGCGTCAAGCTTTTCCACCATGTCCTTTAGCATGGCTTCCTCCTGCTTTAGGAAGGCGTCCATCTGCTCTGGACTTTCAATGTTGATTTTAGCATCAAACTCGGTCTTCTCAATCTCCAACGGGCAGTCCAGCAGTGCAATTTTCGCGTTTTCAACACGCTTAGGCATGCCGGAATGAACAACCTCTTTGTCTAGGACAATGCCATTAATGAGCATCGTGTCCCTAACAGATTCACCTGGCTTCTTCTCAACTTTGACGTCGTCAACGTCCACCTTGTGTTTGCCATCCTCCTTCTCTGCCACTTGCAGAATTGCGTTAACAGCCAAGTCGGCGAGGTATTCCCTATGCTCAGATACAAGCTTGCTCGCCATGGATGTCATGGCGGCTTTTCGCAAATATTCTGTGGAGTTTAGGTCTACTGGTATGGCTATTTTATCCAAAATTTCAAGGGCTTTTTCCATGGCCTTCTTGTAACCATCAATTATGATTGTTGGATGAATGTTTTTGCCAATGAGCTCCTCAGCCTTAGCAAGAAGTTCCCCAGCCAAAATAACGGCTGTCGTTGTACCGTCCCCAGCCTCGTTATCCTGTGTTTTAGCCACTTCAACCATCATTTTAGCGGCTGGATGCTGAACATCCATCTCATCCAAAATTGTGCGACCATCACTAGTTATCGTCACGTCGCCAAAGCTGTCCACAAGCATCTTATCCATGCCCTTAGGCCCAAGAGAGCTCTTCACCGTCTCGGCTATTATGCGTGCAGCCATAATGTTTGTGTGCTGCGCTTCCCTACCCCTGGAACGAGTTGAGCCCTCCTTTAATATTAGAACCGGGACTCCTGTGGATGCGGGCGATGACAAATCGAACACCCCTAATGCGTCACAATGAAAAACAGCATTACAATATAAATTTTTCCTCAACTGTATCAAATTAAGCACGTTTCTGCGATAATCACATCCATTTTTAACAGGCCTATTTATGACCTCTAGCAGAGCCGAAAAGTATAGGTATATTATCGGAGCTTTCTTTACGCTTTAAAATGACCAGCTGTTATTGTTGTAAAAGCTGTGGTGCCAGTAATGAGGAGCAGTTTCATGGAGGCTCTTCACTTAATTCTGATGGTTTTTGCGGTGGAATTATTTGGTTTTGCGTTATTCAACCAAAGCTTGGGTTGCGGGTTAAAGCTCATTAATTGAACAGCCCGGTCTGCATGTAATTTGGAAAAACGGGGTTATTTGTATGGTATATATTCTCTGCCCAGCAGTTCTCTGGCTATGATTATCCTTTGGATGTTCATGGCTCCTTCTGCGCCTATGTAATAGGACATTATGCCCCGTAGCCCCATTTCCAATGGACAGTCTTTTGTGTAGCCCCAAGCTCCCATCCATAAAAGCACATGCTCAAAAACTTTGAAGGCGAAGGGCGGCACCTTCAGTTTAACAGCCGAGATATATTTTGTGACCTCCAGTGGTGTGAAGCGTCCCCTCTTGTATTTTTCGTCGTTCATCCACGCCGTGCGGTAAACAAGAGATCTTAAAGCTTCCAGCTCAGCCCACATATCAGCCAGATCAAACTGGATACCCTCATACTTTCCAATGGGGTTTCCGAAGGCTTTCCGCTCCTTAATATACTCCATCCCAAGCTCCAAGGCTCTTTGGGCAGCCCCCAAACAGGTGGCACCTATAAGCAGTCTCGCATTATCAAAGCCCTCCATTGTTAGGTAGAAGCCCCTCCCCTCCTCGCCTATGCGGTAGGCATCTGAAAGCCTAACATTATCCATGACTATGCTGCCCGTTGAAATGGCCATTCTCCCCATCTCCTCGAATCTTTTGCCAACCTCCACGCCGGGCGCATTTATGGGCAAATAGAAGGCTGTCATGCCCCGATGAGATGCGCCGGGCGGCGGTGGCGCAGTCCTAACCAGCGTGAAGTGTCCCCCGCCAAGCTTTTTGGCCTCTTCTGTTCCGCTAATGTAGGTTTTCTCACCATTCAAAACCCAGTGGTTCCCGTTTTTCACGCCGGTGGACTTTATGGCTGCAACGTCTGAGCCTCCGCCAGCTTCTGTTGAGGCTATGCCTATGAAGGCTTCCCCTTTGGCGGCTTTCCGTATAACCTCTTCCCTAACCTTTTCAGTGCAGTACTTGTCAGTTACAAAGCCCCATGAAGCCTCAACCAGGAAAAGCACTGGCACAGCAATGCTTATGTCAGCATAGCCCAACTCCTCAGCCGCAATACAAGCAGTAACCCAATCTGCACCAGACCCGCCATGCTCTTCGGGCACTGTCATGAGCAGCAATCCTAAATCAGCCAAGCCTTTGATTATCTCCATAGGAATTTCGCCTTTGCTGTCCATCTCCCTAACCTTTTCCAGCGTCAGCTCTTTTCGGCACCACTCGCGGACTGCCTTGCGAAAAAGTTCTTGCTCCTCGGAGAAGCTGAAATCCACCATAACTTTTCACCCTTTTAAGCCTAACCTAAATCCTAAAAGCATATAAAACTTGTTTTAAAAGTCGGCAAATTCCTAAACAAGCTGTAAGCCCTTCCTAAAAGCATTTAAATTCACATTCACAGTCTTCTCTGAAATGCTTTCCCTTATGCTCTTTTCCATGGACTCAACGCTGACCAATTGTGTTATCTTCACCAGTGCCCCGAGGATAATCATGTTGGCGAAGAGGCTTTCTCCGAAGGCTTTTCTGGCTGTTTCCACCGCTGGCACCTTGAATGTTTTCGCCTTCACCTCTGGTATTTTTTCGACGCTGCTGTCAACTATTAGGGTTCCATCATCCTTTAAAAGAGGCAGATATTGGTCAAGGGATTCCTGGTTCATAGCCACAAGCACATCACACTTTCTAACCGCTGGAAAACCTATGCGGCTGTCTGAGATTATCACTTCGCTTTTTGCTAGGCTTCCGCGGGCTTCGGCGCCATAACTTTGCGTTTGCGCAACATTCTTCCCATCAAAGGCGGCTGCCTTCCCTAAAATCTGCCCGGCTAACACAACGCCTTGACCGCCATGCCCACCAATAATAACCTCAATTCTTTTAGGCATATTTCTGCGCTGCCTCCTTCAAAACTGCATAAACACTTTCCACAAGCGTCAGCCTCCTCCTTTGAACGAATTCTCCGACAACAATTTTGCCTTCAAGCTCTTCTTCCCCCATTTTCTCTGCTTCCGTCACTGGAACGGCATTTTCCCTAAACCACTTCAGCATTTCCCCAATGTCTTTGAATCCGGCTCTTCTGCCATATGCCGTTGGACATTGAGCGACAACTTCGATGAATCTGAAGCCGTCCATTTGAAGAGCCTTCTTAAAGCATTCCTTAAGCTCTTTTGGGTGGGCTGTTGTCCACCTAGCCGAATAATTGGCTCCTGCAACAGCCGCTAGTCTGGCGGCATCCAGTGGATGCTCAAAACTTCCATAAGGAGTTGTCGTCGTCCTCGTTTTCAGTGGGGTTGTTGGCGCCACCTGTCCACCCGTCATTCCGTAAATCATGTTGTTGCCCATTATGACGAGGATATCTGTGTTTCGCCTTGCAGCGTGTATGAAGTGCCCCATGCCTATGCCGACGATGTCTCCGTCTCCGCCAAACACAACAACGTGGAGTCCCGGGCGCAGAAGCTTTATGCTAGTAGCCACTGGTATGCTTCTCCCGTGCAATGTGTGAACGGAATCCGCCAAATAATATGGCGATGGTATCCATGAGGAACAGCCAATCCCGCTGACAAAGCAGAATTTCCTAAAGTCATCATAGCCAAGCTCGTAAACAGCCCTCAAAAAAGTGTCACTAAGCACATATAAACCGCACCCGGGACAAAAAGGAAAACGCAGTCCAGGCCTCAAATATTTACTTGGTGAAAAGCCCTCACGCATCTATTTATCCCTCCAAAATCTTGTCCAAAATCTCTTCTGGAGTGATTAGTTCTCCACCACCAATCTTGTTTAGGGGCACAACTTCTGCGGTGCAGCCGGCAACCCTCTTAACCTCGTTGACTATTTGTCCCAAGTTCATTTCTGGCACAATTATTTTTTCAGCGTTTTCCGCAAGCCTCTGCACTGGTTTTTCTGGGAAGGGCCAAAGGGTTTTAAGGCGGACATAGCCAACTTTAACCCCTCTTTTTTCGGCTTCATCAACAGCCTCGTAGATTGCCCGCGATGTAATGCCGTAAGCCACTATGCCAACCCTACAGTCTTCAATGTTGTAGCTTTCCACCTCCACAATGTCGTCTACATTCTTCCTTATCTTGTTGTTAATAGCTTCCACGACTCGCCTATGCACTGTGGGGTCGGCGGTGAACCTAACCCCCCGCTCATCGTGGGTTGAGCCGGTAACAGCCACATTAAACCCCTCGCCTATGGAAGGCATCGGCGCAACACTTTCCAAGCCAAAAAATGCTTGCTCTCCAGCCTTTGGCTTTTTACGGTTAACTATCTCTATGCTTTCTGAGGGTGGTATGAGTAAGTGCTCTCGAAGATGCATCGTAGTCTCATCCGCTAAGATGATGACTGGCGTGCGATATTTTTCTGCAAGGTTAAAAGCCCTAATGGTGAGTTCGAAAATCTCCTGAACGGAGTTGGGACAAAGCGAAACAGCCATGTAGTCGCCATGGGTCCCCCAGCGGGCTTGCATAACATCGCCTTGCGCACACTTAGTCGCCTGCCCAGTGCCTGGACCAACCCTCTGAACATCAACAATGACGCATGGCGTCTCAGTCATGAAAGCCCATCCAATGGTCTCCTGCATCAAACTAAACCCCGGACCGGAGGTGGCTGTCATAGCTTTAACACCACACCAACTTGCACCGACAACAGCTCCTATTGAGGCTAGCTCATCCTCCATTTGTAGAAATACGCCGCCAACCTTCGGTAGGCGCGCCGCCATGTGTTCAGAAATCTCATTAGCTGGCGAAATGGGATAACCAGCAAAAAATCTGCAACCAGCAATTAATGCGGCTTCAACACATGCCTCGCTTCCCTGTAGAAAAGCCCTTGTTCCCTTTTCACATCCCATTTTAAGCACCGTCAAAATGGTTTATTGCTCCTTGGCATTTAGGGGCTTTTAATGAGTATTAAGAGTTTTGCCGCTATCATGAACTTTTAGAATTTATCGGCGAAAAAATAGCAAAACCTTTCAAGCAAATATAACACAATTAGGTGAGGTGTTGGTGTGAACCCTATTGGCAATAGGCGAACCCTTTCAGGAGTTTTCAAAGCTACAAGAAACCGCATATTCTTCTACGACTTTAGGCAAGCTAACTACATTTCTGGCATGACAGCCAAAGACCTTGTAGAGGGAAGACTTCCGAAACCCGCCGCTGGCATATATGACGCTGAAATGCCGCTTCTTATCCAGTGCAGATATCACCAGGCAACTATCGCCTCGCATGGTATGTGCCCATTTATTGGCGTGAAACCGCAAGTGGAAAAGAGGAAACCATCTATTTGGCGGGTTTCGCCATAGTTGATGCAGAGGAAACCAGCAAGATAGCCATAAAAATGCATGAGGAGGACGTGACAAGCGAACAGTTAGTGCGCGCCACGAAGCTAGGGTTTCTAAAACTTTTCGGCATAATAACCGAAATAGAGGTCAGCGCCAAGGTTTTGGGCAAATACGAGTACGTGGAAGATGGGACAACCCACATAGTCCTTCGCTTGGATAACTCGACATACGAGTGGGTGGAAGCAACCCCAAAAGATCTCCAGCAGACCAGTGGAACAAGTTAATGCAACAGAAAGAGATCACACGGTAACTTGCATATTGAAAGGTATGGGGAAAAATGGATAATAACCGCCTTCGAAAACCCGGACGTCTAGTAAACAGAGACTTTTGCAACGCCCTTAACCTTTAAGAATTCTGGAATAAGCTCACCTGGAACCTTCCTCTCCACAATAAGTGTCAGCTTAGGCTCCGGAGAAAGCTCCGGATCGTCCACGATAGCCTGCCTTATACTAAGACCGCTTCTTGCCAGTATCATGGCTGAGTTTGCCAATATGCCTGGTATTCTGGCGTCTACCGGTGTTATTTCCACCACGCCAAGTTCCAAGTGTTTTGCTATTTCCTTTAGCGAGTGCCCCGCAGATCTTAAGCCTTCAAATATTAGGCGGAGCTCGCGGTTTGCCCTTATCGTTTTTATTGTTTCGTTTACTGTTCTTCTGTCTACTCCAGCTACTCTCGCTATGCGGGTTGGCGGAATCTCTATCTCGTTAAGGTATATCTTTCCATTTTTTACGCTTAGCCCGTTTTCTACGAGGATTTTGGCTACTTTTAGGCGTTCGGGGTAGTTTTCAAAGTGCCTTTTTATTGTGTTCCACATGTTTCCGTCTCCTAATGTACTTTTTTGTGCAATAAAGTATAAATATGTTCACTGTTTTATTACATGCCTAAATGCACTAAAATGTGCAAAGGTGAACCTTAATGAGCTTTAAAGTTCAAAAAAATGAATACTTCACATTGCTAGACGCGGATGAAATCCCCACAGCATGGTACAACATCCAAGCAGACCTACCAGAACTGCTCCCACCGCCACTGGACCCCACAACCCTAAAGCCCATAGACTCAAAACTGCTCGAGAGAATATTTGCAAAAGAGCTGATAAAGCAGGAGGTTTCCACAGAACGTTTCATAAAAATCCCAGAAGAGGTTTTAGAAGCCTATTTGAGGTTGCCGAGACCAACGCCGCTTTACCGTGCTAGAAGACTTGAAAGATTTCTGAAAACTCCGGCAAAAATCTACTTTAAATGCGAGAATTTTAGTCCAACTGGAAGCCATAAGACGAATACTGCCATAGCCCAAGCCTACTACAACAAGAAACAAGGCATAAAGAGACTAGTGACGGAAACTGGTGCCGGGCAGTGGGGAACAGCCCTAGCCTTTGCCTGCACAATTTTCGGTTTAAAATGCCGCATATACATGGTTCGCGTTAGCTACCAGCAGAAGCCGGGAAGAAGAACAATAGCACAGTTGTATGGCGCTGAAATGTTCCCATCGCCAAGCGACCAGACAAACTTTGGAAGGAAACTCTTGAAGGAGAATCCAAACCATCCTGGAACGCTAGGCATAGCCATAAGCGAAGCCATAGAGGACACAGTTACACATGAAGATACAAGGTACTCTTTGGGCTCTGTTCTAAACCATGTGCTTTTGCACCAAACCATCATTGGCTTAGAGGCTAAAAAGCAGTTTGAGATTATTGGCGAGTATCCGGATGTTGTATGCGGTTGCATAGGCGGAGGCTCCAACTATGCTGGCTTCTGCTACCCCTTCATGATGGACAAGCTCAAGGGCAAGACTGAAACGGAGTTTGTGGCTTGCGAGTCTAAGGCTGTTCCCCACACAACAAAAGGCGTTTATACATACGACTTCGGAGACACAGCCCAACTAACACCACTGCTCAAAATGCTTACAATAGGGCATGGCTATGCTTGCCCACCAATCCACGCCGGAGGCTTAAGGTATCATGGCATGGCACCATCAATATCCTACCTAATCCATAAAGGATACATGCGCTCAATAGCCTATCACCAAACAGAAGTCTTTCAAGCAGCCCAAATATTAGCCCAAACAGAAGGTCTCATAATTGCTCCTGAAACAGCCCACAGCCTAAAATTCGTCATAGATGAAGCCTTGCGATGCAGAAAAACTGGCGAGAAAAAGGTTATTGCCATGAACTATAGCGGACATGGACTATTGGATTTAGGCGCTTATGAGCAGTTCTTGGCTGGCAAGCTTGTGGATTACGAGCCGGAAAAAATCGAGGTCCCCCAGTTATTAAAATAGCCGATAATAGGGCGACTTTAAAGTGGCAACCAAAACAAAAACTGAAAAGGCAGAAGCGTTCAAAATTGCCATCTTACCAATCGACTCGCTAAAGCCCCACGAGAAGGGCTCCCCATTATATCTAGAAATGCTAAAAAGGGAGATTCAAAAGGACGATGTCTTAAAATATCCGATAATCGCCGATGAAAAAACAAACGTCATACTCGACGGAATGCACCGATGGCTTGCACTAAAAAGTTTGGGCTACACGCAAATACCAGTTCTTCAAGTCAACGTTTTCCAGAATCCCCAAATTCGCATCGGTAGGAGGCGCATCCACAGATACATTGGCAACTCAAACCCGCCAATAACAGCCGAACATGTGGTTGCAGCAGCCTTAAGCGGAAAACTTTTGGAACCAAGAACCACAAGGCACTTCTTCCCCTTCATGAAACCTCCAAAAATCAACTATCCGCTAAACTCTCTGGAAAAGAGCAAACCGCAGGATGTTTCCAAATATCTCGCAGAAACGACGCCGGAAGAAAGCCGAAAAGCCATAAAAGGTTGGCTTGAGGAAATATCAGAAGAACTGGAATTCCTAAAACAGAGAATTGACGAGGTGGAAAAGGAAAGGGAGGAGTTCATAAACAGAATAAAAAACCTGAACTCAAACAACCACAATTTTTCCAACCCCTAATCCCCCTTTTGTCCATCTTGCCCGATACTTTTCCAGATAAGAGCGCTAAAAACTTTAGAGGGGTAGTGTATTTGCAAAATTTTCTCAACTACAAAATGACCTGGACAAGCATTGGGTTTTGGGCAAGTTTTAATACGTTTTGAGGCATCATAATAGCAGAGGCTTAAGCCATGATCCCAATAAATGCTCCACAAATAGGCGAAGAGGAAGTTGAGGCTGTTGTAAAGGTTTTGAAAAGCGGCATCCTCACCAACGCGCTTGGTGCCGGACCAATGGTTAGGCGTTTTGAGGAGGATTTTGCAAGGTTTGTTGAGGCTAAACATGCCATAGCAGTGAACAGTGGTACAGCAGCATTGCACATGGCTCTTGCGGCTGTTGACGTAAAGCAGGGCGACGAAGTGGTTTTGCCAAGCTTCACTTTTGTGGCCACAGCTGAAACCGTCGTGCTGGCCGGAGCAAAACCAGTCTTTGTGGACATAGACCCGGAAACCTACAACATCTCTCCAGAAGCGGTAAAGAAGGCTTTGACTAAAAGGACTAGGGCGATAGTTGCCGTAGACCTTTACGGCACACCAGCAGACCTAAAACCGATAAGGGAGATAGCCGACGAGCACGGGTTAAAGGTTATCGAGGATGCAGCCCAAGCCCACGGTGCAACTTATAATGGCAAGCCGGTAGGCGCTTACGCGGATGCCGCGTGCTGGAGCTTCTATGCAAGCAAGAACATGACAACAGGCGAAGGCGGCATGATAACCACAAATGACGATGACGTTGCCGAAAAATTGAGGCTTATAAGAAGCCATGGAGAGAAGGAGAAATACAAATCCATTCTTTTAGGACACAACTACAGAATGCCAGAAATGGAAGCAGCATTAGGCATTGTGCAACTGAAAAAACTGCCAAAATTCTTGGAAAAGCGGAGGGAAAACGCGGAAAGGCTAACAGCAAAACTCCGCCACTTAAAAAATCTCCAACTGCCACTTGAGCCTAAAGGCTGCAGGAACAGCTGGTACCTCTACACTGTGAGAGTTAAAGACGCGGACAGAGCGAAAAGAGACGCAGTTGTGAAAAAACTGAAAGGGGAGGGCGTAGGCGCCGAAGTATATTATCCTTGGCCAATCCATCTAATGCCCTACTACCGCAAATTTGGAAAGGAGCGGCTTCCAGAAACAGAAAAAGCCTCAGAGCAGGTGTTTTCCCTACCAGTTCATCCAGGCGTCACAGCTGAGCAAGTAAACTTCATAGGTGAGGCTGTTTCTCGTCTGGTGGGGCGAGGTTGAAACAGCTAGGTTTTTATAGTTTATGCTGCTAGTATAGTGCCCTCACCGAATTTGGTGGTTTTGCGGGGGCACCCGGCCTTATGGCAAAAACTAGGGTTATTATAATGGGCGCAGCTGGAAGGGACTTCCACAATTTTAACGTCTATTTTAGGGATAACGACGCCTACGAGGTTGTGGCCTTCACAGCCACACAGATTCCCGGCATAGAGGGACGCATATACCCGCCGGAGCTGGCGGGCAAAAACTATCCAAAGGGGATACCAATTTATCCTGAAGAGGAACTTGCAAGGCTGATAAGGGATTTTGACGTCGACCAAGTGGTTTTCGCCTACAGCGACGTCTCCCACGAATATGTCATGCACAAAGCGTCGATAGCGCTAGCAAACGGCGCAGACTTCAGACTGATGGGACCGAAGACAACTATGCTTAAGGCTAAGGTGCCAGTAATCTCTGTAGGCGCCGTGAGAACAGGTTCTGGAAAAAGCCAAACCTCACGGCAAGTAGCAAAAATCTTGAAGGGCAAAGGCTTAAAAGTTGTGGTGATTAGGCATCCAATGCCCTATGGCGATTTGAGAAAACAGATTTGCCAACGCTTCGCCACATATGAAGACCTTGACAAATACGAGTGCACTATTGAGGAAAGAGAGGAGTACGAACCCCACATAGACAATGGAGTAGTTGTATACGCTGGGGTTGACTACGAGAAAATTTTGAGAGAAGCCGAAAAAGAGGCAGACATAATCGTCTGGGACGGAGGAAACAACGACATACCCTTCTATAAGCCGGACCTCCACATTGTTGTGGCAGACCCTCATAGGGCGGGACATGAAATCACATATCACCCGGGAGAAGCCAACCTCAGAATGGCGAATGTTGTGATAATAAATAAGGTGGATACGGCGGACCCGAAAAACGTTAACCTAGTTAAGGAGGATATAAGGAAGGTTAATCCAAACGCCACCATTATTGAGGCGTCGTCGCCAATAACCGCTGACAAGCCAGAGCTGATTAAGGGTAGGCGTGTTCTTGTCATTGAAGATGGGCCGACATTAACCCATGGAAACATGCCCTATGGTGCAGCGACAATATTGGCGAAGCAGCTTGGAGCCAGCGAATTAGCAGACCCAAGACCATACGCTGTAGGCTCAATAAAGGAGGCTTATGAGGAATACCCTCATCTTGGGGCGGTTCTGCCAGCCTTAGGCTATGGAGAAAAACAGATCGAAGAGTTGAAAGAGACAATAGCCAAAACGCCATGCGACGTCGTTGTCATCGGGACACCAGTAGACCTAAGAAGAGTCATAGAAATTAACAAGCCAACAGTAAGGGTGAAATACGAACTCAAAGTTCTGGGGCCGCTGTCCCTAGAACAGATTTTAGAAGACTTTCTAGGAAAAGTGCATAAATATGGCTGAAACGGACGAAATTTCACGGGTGAAAATAAAGTTTGTAATTGAGGGTTTAGGCGAAGCTGAAGGGGAGCTTGTCCGCCACCTAGCCCCGAGAACAGTGGACATGATTGTCCGGAAACTCCCAATAGAAGGAAGAGCAGCCATCTGGAAGGAGGAAGTCTACTTCGAAATCCCAGTAAGGATGGGTGAGGAAAAGGCAAAGGCTACCGTTGAAAAGGGAACAATAGCCTTCTGGCCCATGGGGAGCGCCTTATGCATATTTTATGGTGAGTCCCAACCCTACAGTCCTGTAAACGTTTTAGGCAAGGTTACCAAAAACCTTGAATTCTTCAGCAAGGTGAAAAGCGGAACAACCATTAAAGTTGAAAAGTTATAAGTATACGCTTTCACTCCAACTTTTCAAAAGCTTTTCACACTCTTCCTTGACATCTTTCTTGCGGGTTTTCTTCCTCAACGTTTCTAGGAATTCTATGCGCTTTTCCACTGAGCGCCTTTCGGCTTCCCCGCCATAATACATTTTTCCTTCGAGGTATTCTTTCATGTGATGGGCCTTTTGCACAAAAAGGCTTGCGGCGTCAACTGGATTTGCCACTGCATATTTATTTGCCCAAATGGAGGCTTCAGACTCCCGAAGCTGTGTGAAGCCATCTATTTCCACTATGCTTTTAATGTATGACCTCAAAAAGTCATAGTATCCAGCGGTTTTGACAAGCTTAAGCGCGGTTCTAACCTTCTGTTTGAAATCTGGGCTTCCCTTAACTGTTAAGCGGTGTTTATAGCCTTTCCTAACAAGTTTTTCTGCTTCTTTAACTTCGTCGGTGGTGTACACTCTTTTGGGATAAGCCAAACCTTCAACTCCAACCGTGAAAATTTGGTAAGTGCCACCATACAATAAAATGGTTAGTCTACAGCCCTGTAAATCTTTATGTCATGGTTCCCGGAAACAAGCTGAACCAAACCGTCTTCTTCAAGCCGTTCTAGAAAGTCTTTAGCCGCACTTATCCTTATGTTGAAACGAGTTGCCACCGTGTAAGGCGTCAAAACCCGCATCTTCTTTAGCTCCTCAAGAATCTTCTCGCCCTGAACGTCTGGCACAAATATTCCAGCCAGCTTTTTCTCTCTGGCCGCAGCCTTTTCCTTCTCTTTTTCCTTCTTCTTTTTCTCCTCCTCAGCCTTCCGCATCTGCATGCGTTCCATTTGCTTCAGGCTGAGCTTCTTCTTTCCACCCATAGGCAGATGTCTCCTAATCAATTTAAGCTATGGATAGATTCCATTTTCGCTTCTTATATACGTTGCTAGCCGCAGCGGTATATTAAAAAGAAAGAGGGGAGAAGCAGCTTTCATCTGCCCATAACTTTTCTGGCGGCAATCTCGATGTCTTCAGCCTTTATAGTCTTCCTTCCAGTGTGCATTGCAAAGTCCAGAGCTTCTTTTGCTATCTTTATCCCTATTTCTTCTAGGGCTTTTGCGAGTTCTCTTGCAGCTGCCTCACTCACACGGTCAGCTCCAGCTTTCTTACAAAGCCTGTGCATGGGGGCTATTGCCAACTCTAAATCTGCCATAAAGACCTCCTCCGTAGCCTCTTTCTTTATTTAAAGCAATATTTAACGTTTATTGCATCCAATCTTCCAAAATTGGGCATTAAAGCCCAACTTTCTTTATTTAAGAGAGGAAATTATAAAAATGTCTAGACTTGTAGTTTTATGCTCAAAGTGACACCTCTATGAAGCCACTAAAGTTTGTCGACGCCCATATACACCTATCAGACGAGGAGTACGCTAGAAAGATTGACGAAATTGTTTCAGACGCCAAAAACTCCAATGTTGTGGCTTTGGTTTCAAACTCCATGAACCTTGAAACAAGCATAAAAAGCCTTGAGCTAGCCGAACGCTACAGCGGGATGGTTTATGCGGCTTTAGGAATTCACCCATGGAATGTAAACACATTGACTGAAGATGAGTTGCGGCAAGCAACGGAGTTTATAACGAAACAGAGACGGAATAAAGCCCTAATAGCCATAGGCGAAGTTGGTTTAGACTACAAATATGAGAAAATATGGGATAAACAGTTGATGGTTTTTGATGAAATGTTGCATCTGGCTGAGAGGCTAAACTTGCCAGTCATAATTCACTCACGTGGAACAACCGCAAAAGTTGTAGATATGCTCCCTTCCTACAATTTGAAAAAAGTTCTTCTACACTGGTTTAGCAATCCAATAAGCGTTTTGCCAAAAGCCATCGAAATAGGATGCTACATCAGTGAGGGTCCACCAACAGCCTATTCAAATGGCATCCGCGAAGTGGTTAAAAAAGTGCCATTAACAAACCTTTTAACCGAGACTGATGGTCCAGTACGCTATTTCAAGAGTCCCTTTAGCGGGAAGCTGACAACTCCGGCTTTTATTCCAACGGTTGTTGGTGCAATAGCTGAAATTAAAGGGGTAAGTGTTGAGGAGGCTGCAGATCAGATAATTCGAAATTTTGAGGAATTTTTCGGAGTGAAGATAAATTAGAGGAATTAAGGACGTAAATTTAAATTACCCCTTTATTGTTTATGAGTGTTCACTTTAATCGGGGCAAGCCGGGTGAACGCTAAGGATGGCTGCTTGGGGGACAATAAAGCTTGGGAAAAGTTCGCACAGAGCACATTAAACGCATAGCCAAAGAGCTCATTAGACGCTTCCCCAACAGGTTTTCCAGCGACTTTGAAGAAAATAAGCGGGCTGTCACCATGCTTCTGCAAGGAGCAACAACACGTGTGCGAAACCAAATTGCTGGATACATAACCCACATCTATTCCGGCATGGAAACGCCAGCGTCCACTGAAAGCTCTGAGGAGGGCGAGTAACTTTATTAAAAGGCTTCTAGTCTTAGAAAAGGCGGATGAGGCTTTAGGCTATGATGGACCAGTACAGGCGGGGGTGGGCTTTAAGATACTTACGTGAGGCAAAAGCAGAACTTGAAGCAGCGAGGAAAATGCCCTATATGGCTCCAAGCCTAATTCTAGAAGCCATAAGAAAGGCTAGAAACGCCATATACTACAGCCTAGGAGAACCAGCCTTCATAGAAAACGTTGTGAGAGAGGCTGTTGAAAAGATGCAGTTCGGAAACGATCCAGTTTTGAGATGCCTAATAGAAATCGAGGGGATGGTGCAGCAGCTGGCACAAATGGAAGAGGTAAACGAGGAAAAAGCTGTGAAACAAGCGGACAACTTAATACAATTAGCCTCAGAAATCGTCGAAACCCTTGTAGGAGAAAAAGTGGAAGATTAAAGGTTTAAAGGCGCTTAACCTTTCAGCTTTTCAACAGCCTTGCCTATGCGGTCTATAGCCTTCTTAATGTTCTCAACGGAGTTAGCGAAAGATATACGCAAATAACCCTCGCCATACTTTCCAAAGGAAGTGCCGGGCAAAACAGCCACGCCAGCCTCATTGAGCAAGTAGTCCGAAAACTCCTTGGACTTCTTTCCAACGCCCTTTATGTTGGGGAAAACGTAGAAGGCGCCTTTAGGCTTTTTACACGTTATACCCTTAATGTTGTTTAAGCCTTCAACAATGACCTCTCTACGCTTTCTGAACTCTGCAACCATTTTTTCAACGGAATCCTGCGGACCTTTGAGGGCTTCAACGCCAGCCATTTGGACAAAGGCACAAGTGCAGGAGTTTGAGTTAACCATCAGCTGTGTTATCTTTTCTGCTATGTCTTTCCGCATGACACCGTAGCCAAGCCTCCAGCCAGTCATAGCGTAAGTTTTCGAAAAGCCGTCCAATATGATTGTCTTCTCCTTCATTCCCGGAAGCGAAGCAATACTTTCATGGGTTCCCTCATAGATTATTCTGCTGTAAATTTCGTCTGAAAGCACAATTACATCGTCTCTTTTGGTTATGCAGTCGGCAATAACCTTCAAATCCTCCTTCGTCAAAACGCCGCCTGTCGGGTTTTCAGGCGAATTCAAAATGATCATTTTGGTTTTCTTGGTTATCTTCTCCTTAACATATTCGTGGTCTAGTCTGAAATCGTTCTCCTCCAAAAGTGGAATAGGCACAGGTTTTGCTCCGACAAAGTTTATCATGGACTCGTAAATTGGGAAGCCGGGATTTGGGTATAGGACTTCCTCACCGCGGTCCACACACGCCAGTATTGCGAAGAACATTATTGGCTTTGCACCGGGAGTGACGACAACCTCTTCGGGGTCTACTGGAATCTTCCTAGTTTTTGAAATGTATTCGGCTATGGCTTCCCGCAGTTCTGGAATGCCGGCGGCTGGCACATAGTGGGTGTAACCAGCGTAAAGAGCCTTCACAGCGGCTTCCTTAATGTTCTTGGGCGTGTCAAAATCTGGTTCGCCTATTTCCAAGTGGATTATTTCTTTTCCTTGCCTCTCAAGGGCTTTTGCGCGGGCAAGCACCTCAAAAGCCGTTTCAGTCCCTAAGGATGCCATTCTGTCCGCAAATATGGAAATCATCAGCAACACCCAACATCCAAGGTGAATTGAAAGTAGCATGAAGAGAGTATTTAACCATTACAGTTGGAAGAGTGGAAAATCATGTCAAAAGAGCTTTGATAATGGACGCACCTTGACAACTTCGGGGTTAACCAGGTTAGGCGGAGTTCTGCCCTCAAAGAACGCAACCAAATTTTCAGCCACCATCTCAGCCATCCTTGAACGCGTCTCATAACTGGCACTTGAAATATGCGGCGCCACAACAACATTGTCGAGCTTAAGCAGAGGATTATCCACCGGCGTTGGTTCCTGCTCAAAAACGTCTAGGGCTGCGCCTGCAATCCATCCCTCCTTCAAAGCCTTATAAAGGGCCTTTTCGTCGACAACTGGTCCTCTGGAATTGTTAATTAAGTATGCGGTTTTCTTCATAAGCTTAAGCTTCTCCTCATTGATTAGGTGATAAGTTTCCTTCATCAACGGGACGTGGATGCTCACGAAGTCGGATTCCCTTAAAAGCGTGTCTAGGTCCACACGTTTTGCGCCAAGCTCCTTTTCAATCTCAGGCGGCATGGGCACAACATCGTAATAGAGAATTTTCATGTTGAAGCCTTTCGCCCTCCGCGCAACCGCCGTTCCTATTCTGCCAGCCCCGACAATGCCTAATGTTGCGCCATAAACATCCCTGCCCAGCAACATGCTTGGATGCCAACTAACCTTCCACTGCCCAGTACGCACATACCTATCTGCCTCAACAACACGTCTTGCAACAGCCATAAGCAAAGCCCAAGCAAAATCCGCTGTGGTTTCTGTTAAAACGCCAGGCGTGTTTGTGACGTATATTCCCCTTTTTGTGGCTTCAGCAACATCTATGTTGTCAAAGCCAACAGCCATCTGAGCCACAATTTTCAGTTTTGGCGCAGCATCAAAAACTTCAGCGTCAATCTTATCCGATAAGAGTGTGACTAAAGCGTCAACGTTCCTTGCTTTTCGTATTATTTCCGCCTTTGGAGGTGGACCATACTCAGGCCAGACCTCAGCTTCGAAACGTTCCATTATTATTTTCATGCCCCTTTCTGGAAGCTCTCGGGTTACGTAAACCTTAGGCTTAGCCATAATGTTCACCTATGTGTGCAAAACACTTTATTAAAGCTCAACTTATTACATTTACGATTCGCTCCATTTAAAAGCCTCAATGGTGCCTGAAAGATGACAATAATCAAGAATGCTGGGCAGATAGTGCAGAACGGCGAAACACGCCTTAATAAAAGGGCAAGGAAGCTAGCCCTAAAAAGCCTCGAAGCCGCCATCAAAGCTGTAGATCCAAAAGCGATAATAAAGTCAAAAATTAGGCTTAAAGGCTTCATCCTCCAAGTTAACGGGCACTCTTTTGACCTTAAAAAATTTAAGAGCATATATGTTGTTGGCGGTGGAAAGGCAAGCGGCTCCATGGCTGAAGCCTTAGAGGAGGTCTTGGGCGACAAAATCACAAACGGGCTCGTCAACATCCCAAAAGGAAGCTTGCATCAAACAAAGATAGTTAAGCTTCATGAGGCAAGCCACCCAATCCCAGATGAGTCTGGAGTTGAGGGGACGAGGAAAATGCTTGAAATGGCAGAAAAAGCCGGCGAAGACGACTTGATAATTTGCTTAATTTCTGGGGGTGGCTCCAGCCTAATGCCGATGCCAAAAGGCGAAATCACAGTAGCCGACAAAAGGCGTATAACAGAGGACTTGCTGAAGTGCGGTGCCACAATAAATGAGATAAACACTGTTAGAAAGCACATTTCAGAGTTTAAGGGGGGCTGGCTTGCGAAAAAGGCTTATCCTGCAACAATCCTAAACCTCATCTTATCAGATGTTTTAGGCGACCCGCTTGATTTTATCGCCTCAGGTCCCACAGTTCCAGACTCCACAACCTTCAGCGACGCCATCAAAGTTCTGAAAAAGTATGGTTTGTGGGATAAAGCACCCGAATCAATAAAGAAAGTTTTAACAGACGGCGAAAAGGGGCTCATTCCAGAAACACCTAAAGCTGGCGATGAAGCCTTTAAAAAAGTTTTCAATGTTGTTATTGGAAACAATCGGGCTGCAAGCATGGCGGCATGTGAAACCCTAAAATCTGAGGGGTTAAACACGCTTTTGCTCACTTCGCTTCTCGAAGGAGAGGCAAGACACGTTGGAACAGTGCTGGCTTCAATAGCCCGCGAAGTTTCGGCTTCCGGAAACCCGGTTAAAAAGCCCGCTGGCATAGTGGCTGGAGGTGAAACAACAGTCACGGTCACCGGAAAAGGCAAGGGTGGAAGGAACCAAGAAATAGCCCTAGCGGCTTCAATGAAAATTAGAGGCTTAGATGGAGTTGTTATAGCCTCGTTAAGCACGGACGGGGTGGATGGACCAACAGATGCTGCTGGGGCAATAGCTGACGGAAAAACCATAGCCAGAGCGGAGGCTTTGGGGCTTAGGGCTGAGGAATTTTTGGCGGACAACAACTCCTATGGCTTCTTCTCTAAGCTTGGTGACCTGATCTTTACTGGTCCAACAGGCACAAACGTCAACGACGTATCAATTATTATTGTATTATAGCACTTCACACAAAAAGGCGTGGAAAATGAAGGTAAACATCAAATTTGTTGGCAGCTTCCGTAACATAACAAACAAGAGTAAAGTAGTACTAGAGCTAAGTAAAGGCGCTAAACTAAAGGAAGCCATAAAACGCGTTATTGATGAATTTCCGAAGATAGAGAAGGCGTTAATTGATCCGGAATTGGGCGACCCTAGGCCAAACACTCTAATAGTTGTGAATGGACGGGAAATCAGCGTCTTGAAAGGTTTAGAAACAGTTCTCAAAGATGGGGATGAAGTGGTTTTCATCCCGATCTCCCATGGAGGATGAGCCTTGAAACTTTTCCCAATAAAAACAGACATCATAAAGCAAGGGGACAACATAGCAGATGTAACCCTAAAGGCATTGGAAAAAGAGGGACTGGTGCTTGATAATGGTGACATATTAGCATTGGCATCAAAAACAGTAGCTTACGCGGAAAACCGCATCGTGAAATTAGACGAAGTCAAACCATCAAAAAGAGCTGAAAAACTAGCCAGCAAATTCTCCATACCGCCACAACTAGCCGAACTAATTATGCAAGAGGCAGAGGAAATCTACGGAGGGGTAGAAAGGGCTGTTTTAACGCTGAAAGACTATATTTTAGCGCCAAATGCTGGAATAGACAACAAAAATGCACCAGAAGGTACCGTTGTTTTGTGGCCGAAAAACCCGAAGAAATGGGCAGAAAAAATTAGAGAAGAAATGATGCAAAAAACCGGTAAAAAAGTTGCAGTTTTAATTGTTGATAGTGGCTTGAGACCGTTAAGGCTTGGCACAACAGGTTTGGCTTTGGCCGTCGCTGGATTCAAACCAACAAAGGATTGCAGAGGCGAAAAGGACATTTTTGGGAAAAAATTGACCATCACATTACACGCTGTGGCAGATGATTTGGCATCGGCAGCCCACCTTCTACTGGGCGAAACCTCAGAAAAGATTCCAGCAGTTCTAATTAAAGGGGCACCCGTCAACTTTGATGATGGGGTCTATGGCTCAGAGGATATGGCTTTACCGCCAAAAGAGTGCATTTTCATGAACAGCTTGAAGCCAAAAAAGAAAATTAAATATTAAGTACGCCTTTGCTGATGCTTCCCAATTTTAGGATTTTTGTAACACCACGCCAACAAGAGTTGAGGCCAATGCTATAACTACTCTTTCAATTGGATATAGAAAAGTGGTAGCTTGCCAGACGAATTTTACACCATCCACATCGGCTGTAAATAATGGCCATAGGGTTAATTCAAACATAAGTGAACCGGCAATTTGCCCGGCTAACGTGGAGACAAGAAATGTTATGAAAAAGCTGAAGACACTTATGGTGTCACTTTTCGTGTTATTCATATTTTTCACAGCCCAAGACTGCAAGGGAGAAATTAGAACCACAAAGCCAAAGATCTGGAACCACATTAGTGATGGATAAAGCCAGACGGGCCCAACGAAGGGACAGAAGCCGAAAAGCAGTAGAAGCGAGAAATAAGTTAAGGCGCATAAATCTCGCCTTCCAGTGTAGAGGGAACCAGCACAAAAGGCGGCGGCAACGCCTGCAACAAGGCTTATGTGGGAGAAAAATCCCGTTAACAAGCCAATTGCTCCGCCTACAACTGTTGAAAACGCTCCAGTGTAGGGGCCAAGGATCATGCCTATAACTGGTGCCATGATGGCCGCGGCTGTTATGGCTTTGTATGGTAGACCAATTATTTGAAAGATTGGAAATGTGCAGAAAACTGCATATAACGATGAAAAGCTGATAACTAAAGCCAAATTTCGCGTGTTCATCACCTCAACCTTCGTCCTTTCAAGCTTTCAAAGTTTCGCAGAGCGTGTCTTAAACCTCATTTTAAACTGTTTAGGGGGTATTATGCCGGTTTGTAACTTGCTTATAAATAAATTGCACAGTATCGTAAAATTTAAGATACTAAAAGCCAATTAATCCATGGATGGCGTTTATGGGTAGGGCGGCTTGGCAAGTCATTATATGTTCCAGTTGCTTGGATTTTAATTGTTAGCTATCAAATGTTCACTGAAACAGCCGTTAAGTCGCTCATTAATTTTGTCAACATCCTCTGGCCCTTTGTTGGAGAGTGGCTAATTTATAGGGTTGGCATGATAGTTTTTGTATCCGCCTTCGCATGGGTCTTTGTGCTATCATCAGCACTACCATCAGTTATTCTTGGCAGAGAAAGAGGTGTGCTCGCCCAGTTTTTCGTCTGCCTAACACTGACGTTTTTGCCTTTCATAGCCTTCGATTCCTTGAAGGCTTACGGAGGCCACATAATCAGCTACATGCTGGGCTTTGCCACCCAACTGGAGAACCCGTTTACGGCACTCGCATATCTTTCAATGCCCTACATCATAATGCTCGCAATAGACCTCCAAACAAGAAGGAAAAACAAAAAGAAAACAGTGTTAAAAACGTAACAAATGTTTATCGAGAAGATGCAGCGGCTGCTGCTGAACAACAGCTGCCAAGATTTAACAATCAATAAGGCGGAAAAT
>JBMFMB010000002.1:0-80016 GCA_049970895.1 Bathyarchaeia archaeon
CCTTGAGGCTTTTTAGCATAGTAGGCTATTGTGAAGGCGTACGAAATTATTCCGCCTATTATCGCGGAAATTACTATAAGAATTATAACTGCGAGGGTTGAAATGGCTTTTATGTCGGTTCGCAAGCTCATAACTTTCACATTCCAAGCGTTTCTAAACTCATATTCCTTTGAAATAGATAAACATTCCTTTTAAACAGTTTTTGGGGCAAATTTCTAATACATGTTTTTGATGTTTCTTTAAACTCTGCACTTTGAGGGGAGAGTTGTGGTCGAATATGATGCAGTAATTGTTGGGGCTGGTGTTATTGGCTTATCAACCGCTTATCACATTAAGAGGCAGAATCCGCATTCAAAAATTTTGGTTGTTGACAAGTTTAACGCAGCAGGGCAGGGAAGCACCGCAAAAAGTATGTCTGCCTTCCGCTGCCTGTTTTCCTCCCCCATAAATTATGTTCTTTCGGATTCTTCCGTCGATTTTTATAGTCATGTTCAAACAGAGCTTGGCGTTGACTTAAAGTTGCTTTTCGTGGGATATTTGTGGCTTTTAAGCGAGGACGATTTTATGGAGATGGCTTCGATTTTAAAAGAGTTGGCAGCTAAAAATCTAAGGTATCAGGAGTATGAAGCTGAGGATCTTGCTAAGCGTCTTGGCTTAACTATATATTTACAAAGTGATGAGGAAGCTGAGCTTATGGGATTAAAAGATGTTTATAAGGGAATTTTTATTCCTAAAGCCGGAATTGTTGATGCTGACTGCGTTGTTAAGTTTTATGAGGAGGAGTTTATGCGGCTTGGTGGGGAAATTCGCTATGGTGTTAAAGTTGAGGATTTAATTGTTGAGGCATGCCAGCCTCTCGGGATAACTGGAGAACCCTTTTTCTGGCAGGAGTCGAGAGTTTCAGGTGTAAAAACGAATTGTGGAATAATTAAGGCGAAGAAGACGATTTTGGCGGCTGGCGCCTGGATCCCCCAACTTTTAGACAACGTGGGAATTGAGTGTTTTATAAAACCTAAGAAGAGGCAGGTTTTTGCAATAGAAGCAAAAAATCCACTTTTAAGGCAGTTGCTTTTCGCTCAAGGTTTCAATTCTGTTGGCTGTATTCCCTTCACTATTTTGCCAAAACCGAGAGTATTAATAAGACCTTTTCCATCCGAGGGGGTTTTTTGGCTGAGTTATGCTGATGATTTCCCGAGGGCTTTTAGGCTTGAGGAAGACCCACAACCTGAGAAAAACTTCTACCAGTACGGGATATATCAGGTTCTTGTGAAGTATTTTCCCCAGTTTAGGAATTGTCGTCCATATTCTGCGTTTGCTGGACTTTATGAGATTAACACTTTGGATGGGCATCCGGTGATTTTTGGAGAGAGGGATTTGATTGTTGTTGGCGGCGCCAGTGGTAGCGGTATTATGAAAGCGGACGCCATTGGCAGAATAGCTGCAGCCCTTTACAATGGTGAGGAGTATGCACTTCTTTATGGTGGCAGAAAATTCAAGGTTAGCGATTTAAGCATAAAAGGGAGGCGTGTTGAACCGGAGAAACTTCAAATTTAGGCTATTTTGAACAGTGAATTTTATTAACGTTAAAATGTGATATATGCTGTCTGCATTGAAGATGATGCGTCATGTATGGTTGGAATGGTAAATTCTTAAGAGTGAACTTATCTAAGCAGAAGGCTGTTGTTAAGGAATACGACGCTGCGATGGCGAGGAATTTTCTAGGTGGAAGAGGTTTTGCAGCTAAAATCTTGTGGGATGAGCTTAAACCCGGCGTAGATTCTCTTTCGCCAGAGAATAGACTGATATTTGCAGCCGGTCCTTTAACTGGTTTTGCCTTGCCAAGCAGCGGTAAAATGGTTGTTGCAGCCAAAAGCCCGCTAACAGGCGGCTATGGTGATGGAAATATTGGGACTTATGCTGCAGTTCAAATGCGTAAGGCTGGCTATGACGCAATAATAGTTGAGGGGAAAGCTGAGGCACCAACCGTTCTGCTGGTTGAGGATAGCACAGTGAAATTTTTGGACGCTAAAGAACTTTGGGGTTTAAACGCTTTCGAAACTGAGGATAGATTGCGGGGCGTTTATGGAGCAACCGCCGGAATCCTTGTGATTGGGCAAGGCGGAGAGAACCTTGTGCGCTTCGCTAACATAGTCTCTCAGAAGGGAAGAGGTGGCGGAAGACCTGGTATGGGTGCTGTTATGGGTTCCAAAAACTTGAAGGCTGTTGTCATTGTTGGCAGCGGTGAATTGTCAGCTGCTCATCCAAAGGATTTGAAGGAGCTTGGCGCAGAAGCCTACAGAGAGGTTTTGACAAAGCCGAATTATGCCTTTTGGAAACGTCAAGGCACTATGATGACCATTGAGTGGAGCCAAGAAAATGGCGTTCTACCCACATATAACTTCAGTGAAGGGGTTTTTGAGGATGCTGAAGCCATCGGCGGTTTTTCCATGGAGAAGATTAAGTCTTCCCAAAGGGGTTGTCCAAACTGTAACATGACTTGTGGCAACGCCGTTGAGGATGCCGACCGCAAGGAGTCTGAACTTGATTATGAAAATGTCGCCATGTTAGGCTCAAACATCGGCATTGGCAATTTAGAGAAGGTTGCGGCTCTCAATAGAATGGCGGACGAATTTGGCTTGGACACGATTTCACTTGGCAATGTTATTGGCTTTGCAATGGAGGCTTCTGAAAAGGGACTGATTAGTGAAAAAATTCCATGGGGCGACTATAAGACTGCTAGGGCTTTAATCGAGGACATTGCATATAAACGTGGTCTCGGCGCAATACTTGCGGAGGGCGTGCGTTTTGCAGCTGAAAAAATTGGAGGGGGTTCGAGCCGTTGGGCTATGCACGTTAAAGGCTTAGAGATTTCAGCATATGATTGTCACGCTGCACCAGCTATGGCTCTTTCCTATGCCACAAGCCCTATCGGGGCTCATCACAAGGATGCTTGGGTTATAGCTTGGGAGGTCAAAGTTGGAAGAGAGCGGTATAGCGAGGAGAAAGTTGACAAAGTTATTGAATTTCAGCGCATTCGGGGAGGCTTTTTTGAATGCGCCACTGTTTGTAGGCTTCCATGGATTGAACTTGGCTTTGAGCTTGAATGGTACCCAAAGTTTCTGTATGCAGCTACTGGTCTTGAGATAGGGTGGGATGAACTAAACCTCATAGCCGACAGAGTTTACACGCTAATCCGAGCGTTTTGGGTGCGTGAGTACGGCAAGAATTGGAGTCGGGAAATGGACTTTCCACCAGCAAGATGGTTTGAGGAGCCGCTTACAAAAGGAAATTTGAAGGGCACGAAACTTGACAGGGCGAAATATGAGGTTATGCTTAACATGTACTATCGAAAAAGAGGTTGGGATGAGCAGGGAATTCCAACAAAAACAACGTTTGAAAAGCTGGGTTTAAGAGATGTTGCAAAACAGCTTCAGAAACACGTTAAACTGTGAAAGTGAGAAAGCAGATGGCAGCGCCTAATATGATTTCGCAAAGTAAACAACTTCCTTTGCTTCCTTACCACAGTAAACGCAGTTGGAGAATGGCTCCTCCCTTTGGAAGGGAATAAGCCTAATAGTAGCGCTTGTTTCCTCCTTTATTCTTTCCTCACATTCTCGGCCGCCACACCATGCAGCCTTTATGAATCCGCCCTTCTCTTTCAAGACCTGTTTGAATTCGTTATATGTCTTTACCGAGGTTATCATCTCCTCCAAGAATTTTTTGGCTTTGTTGAATAGGTTGTTTTGAATTGCTTCAAGGAGCTGCTGCACAGTCTCGATTACTTCTCCTTCTTTTACAATGCACCTTTCAAATGTGTCTCTTCTCGCGATTGTCACTTGTCCCTCTCTAACGTCTCTTGGCCCTATCTCGATTCGTAATGGCACGCCTTTCAGTTCCCAGTCGTTAAATTTCCATCCCGGAGTATACTCTTTTCTATCGTCTAAGACCGTGGAAATTCCAGCTTTCTGCAGTTTCTTATAGATTTCTCTTGCTTTGGCGTGTATTGTGCTTGTGTCGGCCTCTTTATAGGGTATGGGAATTATCACCACTTGTATTGGGGCTATTTTTGGCGGTAGTACAAGTCCCTTGTCGTCGCCGTGGACCATTACTAGGGCGCCAATAACGCGTGTTGATATGCCCCAAGAAGTTTGCCAAACGTAATGCTCCTTTTCATCCTCGCCTATGAATTTTATTCCGAAAACTTTTGAGAAATTCTGCCCAAGATTATGCGATGTGCCCATTTGAAGGGCTCTGCCATCGGGCATTATAGCCTCTAATGTTGTTGTGTAGAGGGCTCCGGCGAACTTTTCACTTTCAGTTTTCCTACCAACAAGCACAGGAATCGCCAAATAATTCTCCATCAAGTCACGGTACTCGTTTAGGATTTCCATAACCTCTTGATCAGCTTCCTCTTTTGTTGCGTGAGCCGTGTGGCCCTCCTGCCATAGAAATTCCCTTGTTCTGAGGAAAAGTTTGGTTGCCTTTGTCTCCCACCTAACAACGCTACACCACTGGTTAAGTTTAATAGGCAAATCTCTCCAACTTCTGATCCATTTGGCGTATGTTGCATAAATTATGGTTTCAGATGTCGGCCTTATGGCAAGTCTCTCTTCTAATGGTGTGTCGCCGCCGATGGTAACCCATGCAACCTCTGGCACAAAACCCGCAAAGTGTTCCGCCTCCTTCCTAAGGAAGCTTTCAGGAATGAACAAGGGGAAATACACATTTTTATGTCCAGTCTTCTTTATCTTCGCGTTGAAGATTTCTTGGATTTTCTCCCATATGGCATAAGAGAGTTCTCTGAAGATCATGCACCCTTTTATTGGCGCGTAGTCTGCAAGACCGGACTTCAGCACAACCTGCGTGTACCATTCTGAGAAGTCTTCAGACTTTTTGACTGTTATTCCTAAATCTGACATTTCATCCTCTCCTCTGCTTTTGGTTCTTTGTCGAATATAATTCTAATGTATGGTTGGTTTTGATGCTGGGCGCTTTCAAGAGAAGTTTACCAAAGTGGAACTAGATCGCCCATTTTCAACCACTTGCATTCTAAAATGCGGTTCAAATTATTTAAAGTTTCTTCCGTGGAACAGAAAACTAACAATAAGCGTTTTAACCACAGCCAACAACTTAAGGACTAGGACTGCTTGAAGGCTGATTAGGTTTGAAGGTTCTCCTAGTAATCGGAGATGGAATGGCTGACAGACCATTAAAAGAGCTGGGCTGGAAAACCCCATTGGAGGCTGCCCAAAAAACATCAATGAATCACATAGCAAGTTTTGGGGTCTGCGGAATAATGGATCCAATCGCTCCTGGCATTCCACCGGGAAGCGACACAGCAACGCTAGCGCTTTTGGGCTATGACGCTTTTGAGGTTTATACTGGTAGGGGTGCCTTTGAGGCGTTGGGTTCTGGAATAGATGTTATGGAAGGGGATGTCTGTTTTAGGTGCAACTTTGCAACAGTAGATGAGAATTTTGTGGTTTTAGATAGGAGGGCTGGTAGAATAGCTGATTCTGATGCTTCTAAACTTGCCGAAAGTCTCCAAAAAGCTAGACTTTCAGATTCTTCGGTCGAATTTTTGTTTAAAAATACTGTTCAGCACCGTGCAGTTCTTGTTTTACGTGGTTCGAAACTTTCGTCAGCTGTTAGCGACTCCGACCCTGAAATTGTTGGGGAGAAAGTTTTGGAGGTCAAGCCATTAAACGATAGTTTTGAGGCGAAGCATACCGCCAAAATTCTTAACGAGCTCATGTGGAAATTTCATGAAACTTTGAAGGAGCACCCGGTGAACAAGGAGAGGGTTGCCCGTGGGCTGCCTCCAGCAAACGCTATTCTTGTTAGAGGGGCTGGCACCTTGCCGAAGATTAAAACTCTCAGCAAAATTTATGGTGTTAACGCTGTGTGTGTGGCTGCAACTTCGCTGATTCGTGGTGTGTGTAGGGCTGCTGGCATGCAACTTTTAACCGTTAAGGGTGCAACGGGGACTCCGCAGACAGATTATATTGCTAAGGCGAAGGCTGCTGTTCAAGCGTTGGAAAAGAATGATTTGGTGCTTTTGCATGTGAAAGCTCCAGATGTTGCCAGCCACGATGGAAACATTAAACAGAAGGTTGAGGTTATCGAGAAAATTGACAAAATGCTCTCCTACATACTTAATAAGGTTGATGTGGGCGAAACTTACGTGGCTTTGACGGCTGACCACACAACATCATGTATAACAAAGAATCATGAGGGTGACCCAGTCCCGTTAGCCATAATGGGTCCGTACGTGCGCTGTGATGATGTTGAAGAGTACGGCGAGAGAACATGCGCCAAAGGAGGTTTGGGAAGATTAAGGGGAAAAGACCTAATGCCAATTCTAATGAATCTTACTGGCAAGGTTAAAAAGTTTGGAGCTTAATTTCACTGTACTGGCATGAGGCGCCACTCCCTATAATCCGTAACCACCTTAATGTAGCCTCTAAGCATTTTGTCGGTTTCAGCGTCTCCGGTGTCGACCCTTAAAATTCCGCCTTCAATGTCGCGGAGCTTACTCTTAGTAGCCGCAACAATTATTCTGCTCTTTCCAACACGTTTTATGATTTCCGGGCTTATCTGCTGGTTTCCCCTGCCTAAAAGAATGCCTTGCCGTCCTATCGGCGACAAAATTATCCACGTGTTCTGCCAGTCTTCCACGTTTTCCAAAATCTTCTTCTCATCAACATCCAAAATGACTTTGCCATTCTTGTATATATCAACGCCCAGCACCGTTTTTTGAACACTAAGCAGTTCGGCTACGCACTTCACGGTTGTTCCGGGTCCAAGAATGTATGTGGCGTTAGGCTGCATCTCCTCAACTATGGATTTGGCTATTGCCATCTGATTCTCCTTCTCGTCAACTGTTTCTGGGCTAACCTGTTTGCTTCCTTGAATCCTCATGGGGAGGAATGGTCCTTTCAAAAAGCCGTAAAGCTTAACCGCAAAAGTGTCGCTTCTGATAGCCCTTTCATCAGCATCCATAACCTCAAATTCTGTTATTTCCGCCTCCCCTTTAGCATAGGCTAAGACAACTTCAACAGCGTCTGAAGGGTTCACGGCGAATATGCCACTATACATTTTAACACCGGAAGGAATACCTAAAACCGGCAGTTCAACGCCCCTCTTTTTCATCGCGTCGAGAATGTCCTTCGCCGTGCCATCTCCACCAACAAAAACTATCAAATCCACTTTTTCGTCTACCAAAAGCTCAACAGCCTTTTTAGTGTCTTCCGCCGTTGTCTCAGCTCCAATTTTCATGGGCAAAATTTCCACAGCAAAACCAGCATCCTTTGCTTCATCTTCACCCATAACGCCCGGACACGTTATTATCTTAATGAATTTTTCATGCATGCTTTCCTTAAGTTCTTGAAGAAACTCCACAGCCCTTTTCGGAGAAACCGGCTTTGCTCCCCTCGCAATAGCCTCTTTTAGAACACCGTCGGTTCCTTTAAGCCCAACCCTCCCACCCATGCCAGCAATTGGATTAACAATAAAGCCCATCTTCATAATTATCGATTACAAGGTTTTCTCGGCAGCCTATAAACCATTTTCCGCAAACGACTTTAATAAGTAAGACTGTGAACATTTAGCTGAGAAGAATGAGGGTTATAGCCGACCTCCACATCCATGGGCGTTATAGCCGCGCCACAAGCCATAAAATGAGCATTGGGGAAATTGCCCGTTTTGCGAAAATTAAGGGCTTAAACCTTGTCGGCACCGGAGACTTTACCCATCCCAAATGGCTTAAGGAACTTCAAGAAACGTTAGTGGAGGAGCCTGGAACTGGACTATACCTTGTTGCCGAGAATCCAGACTTTCCCGTTTACTTTATGATAACAACAGAGGTTAGCACAATATTCACTTTTGAAAATGATGTGAAAAAGATTCACCACGTCATTCTAACGCCAAGCATAGAAACAGCAGTTCAGATAAACGAACGCCTGGCCAAATATGGCGACTTATCGGTTGATGGGCGGCCAACCCTTAACATGTCTGCCCCACAACTTGTGGAGGAGGTTATGGAAGTCTCAGCCGATAACATGGTTTTTCCGGCCCATGCTTGGACACCATGGTTTAGCATATTTGGAGCTTTCAGCGGCTTCGACTGCGTAGAGGACTGCTACCAAGACATGACAAAACACATTTTCGCCCTAGAAACCGGGCTATCATCAGATCCGCCTATGAACTGGCGTCTAAGCAAACTTGACAAGTTCACGTTGGTTTCTAACAGCGACAGCCACAGCTTCTGGCCATGGCGAATAGGGAGGGAAGCCAACATTTTTGAGTTGAAAAGTCCAAATTATTGGGAAATAATTGAAGCTATAAAAAACAAGGACAAGGAAAGATTCAGATTCACGGTTGAAACGGATCCAGCTTATGGGAAGTATCATTGGACTGGACATAGAAACTGTAACGTTTCACTTTCGCCGAGGGAAGCCATAAAACTGGGCAACATTTGTCCAGTTTGCCGCAAAAAACTGACCAAAGGCGTTGAGCAAAGGGTTGAGGAACTTGCAGATCGTCCAGCCGGATTTAAGCCAGAAAACGCCATAGGATATTTGCATTTGCTTCCCCTTTCTGAAATTATTGCAACAGTTTTAAACAGCGATTCCCCATCAACACAGCAGGTTTGGAACATTTACAATAAACTGGTCGAAAAGTTTGGGGATGAATATTCCGTACTTATCGATGCGCCTAGGGAAGCTTTAGAGACTATTGTAGACGCGAGGGTTGCTGAAGCCATAATAAGGGTTAGGGAAGACCGAATTAAAGTTGTGCCAGGATATGACGGAGTTTATGGTCGCCCAATAATTTTTGAGGATGAGGCTTTAACTGCAAAGAGCGTTTCGCCAAAAGTCCGACAGTTGAATCTTACCGACTTCATGTGACTGTTTTTGTATGTTTTTGTTGTGTTTGTGTGTTGTACATATACACGACAAAGCTTATTAAGTCGTAATACGCACGATACTTTGATTTTCCATGATGTGCACTATAAACCAACAAACTCGCAGAGAAAACGAGAAAATTTCGAGGATAATTGATCGTGTTATGAGGCAGGTTTTTGGGGATGAGGCTACAAATCTAATTTATCGGTATTTAGAGAGTAACTATTCTGTTAGGCGGGATGAGATCGCCGATAAAATTGACTTGTTTGCGAAGGGGCTTGAGGATTTCTTAAAGTCTGGAGCTTATGTTATTGAGCGGAAGATTTTGGAGGACGTCTACTCCAGTTATGGGCTGCTTCGCCGAATTGAATTAGAGAAGTTGCGGGAAAGCGATTTTGTGAGTCAAGTGAAGTTTATCACGCGGAAGGCATAAAGTTTTCATCTATTGTTTAGTGGCAATTCTTATAAACGTCGTTTTCTTGATTACATCCCCTAAAAGGCTTACTTTGGGGAGGGGGACGTTGAAGGACGTTTTAACTAAAGTTGTTAATGCTGCTGTCAACCAGTTTGGCGCTGATTATGTGGAGGTGCGTGCACAGAAACTTTCCAAGACTATGCTTGCCATTAAAGAAGATAAGGTTGAGGCGGCAAAAGAAGGCATTGAAAATGGTGCTGCCATAAGGGTGCTCGTCAATGGTGCGTGGGGTTTTGCATCTTCATGCTCGCTTGATGCTAAAACTTTGGTGGACGTTGTCTCTGAAGCTTGTAGGATGGCTAAAGCCGCAAGCCAGAAGCTTAAAAATCCTATAAAGCTTGTTGAAAGCCGAGCCCTCGAAGATCGCGTTTCAGTGAAGCCAAAAAAAGATCCCTCAAAAATCCCTATAGAAGACAAGATAAGAACAGCTTTAACCATTTCTGAGACAGTTTTGGGATATGACAAGCGTGTCAAAAGCTGCACTGTAGATTATTTGGATTTGGTTGGAGTCAACTATTTCATGAATAATGAAGGTGCATATATTGAGCAGGACAAACTATATGTTTGGTCAAGAATTCTAGTTACCGCCAAAGAAGGGGAAGTCTTCACATTCAGCCGTGAAGAGGTAGGTTCCACAGGTGGCTACGAAGTTTTTGATATAGAAGCCCCAGAGGTTGTCGGCGAAAGGGCTGCAAAAAGAGCTGTTGAGCAATTGAAGGCTAAAACTCCAAGAGGTGGAGCTTTCCCTGTGGTTTTAGGTCCAAATGTTGTCGGAGTTTTTGTTCATGAGGCTTTTGGTCATCTGGCTGAGGCGGATTTAACATTGTCGGGTTCTGTTCTCATGGGTAAGCTTGGCAAGAAGGTGGCTTCCGAAGTTGTAACCATATATGATGATGGAACCATTGAGGGTGCTTTTGGCTCTTTCAAGTATGATGATGAGGGTGTTCCAGCTCAAAAAACACTTTTAGTCAAAGACGGCGTCGTCGTCGGGCTCATGCATAACCGCGAAACAGCACAGGAATTTAATGCTAAGCCAACCGGCAATGCAAGAGCAGAAGATTTCCGTGTAGGGCCAATAATACGGATGCGCAACACTTTCCTAGAGCCCAAAGACTACTCGTTTGGAGAGCTTATCAAAGACATAAAATTTGGGTACTATTTCAAAAGCTTCAGGGGCGGACATGCAAATTTAGATGGCACCTTCCAAGTTGGAATACAAGAGGGTTATGAGATAATTAAGGGTGAAGTTGGTGAGCCCGTGCGTAATGCCTCAATAAGTGGCAACACGCTTGAAACATTGTATAAAGTGGATGCTGTTGGGAAGGACTTTGAACTTTGGCCTGGAAGATGCGGTAAGGGTCAAACAGCCTTTGTTTGTGATGGCGGTCCCCATATAAGAGTTAAAGAGGTGCTTGTAGGTGGCAGTGCTTAAAGAGGAAGAAACAATTAGTTTGGCTGAAAACGCTGTTAAATTTGCGCTTAAACATGGAGCTGACGAGGCTGAAGCCTTCGTATATCAAGGTTTAACGACGACTGTTGCCATTGAGAGAGGGCAAATCGCCAAAAGTTCAAGAATAATCGACCAAGGACTTGGAGTTAGGACAGTTGTTAATAAGGCGGTTGGCTTTTCTTACACAAACATTGTTAATAGCAAAGCGGCGGTGGAGGAAACTGTTCTAAAATCTTTGAAATCTGCGAAAGCTAGTAAGCCGGACAAGGATTGGAAGGGCTTCCCATATAAAAAACCCTGCGCCGATGTGAGAGGCACATTTGATAGTGCTGTTTGTGAATTATCTCCAGAGGATTTGGTTAAGCTTTCTTCTTTGATGCTGGATGCCGCTGAAAAAACCGATGAGCGTGTCTTTCCAATAGAGGGTGGAACAGGGGCTTCTTACCTTTCTAGGGCTGTTGTAAACTCAAACGGTGTGGTGGGCTTTGATTGTGGAACAATTATAGAATGTAGTTTGGCAACGGTAGCTCATGAAGGTGGTGAAGTAACACCCGTCTGTTTCGAGTTTAACGCTGAGAGAATTTACAAAATAGACCCTGAATGGGTGGGCAGAGAGGCTGCTCGCCTTGCTGGTTTGGCACTGAGGGCTAAACGGGTGGAGACGAGAAATATGGAGGTTATTTTCGCCCATTTTGCCTTACAACAGCTTCTTTATTATACTTTGATGGATGCTGTTAAGGCGGATTGTGTGCAGCGAAATCGGTCAGCTCTTAAAGGTAGGATTGGTGAAAAAGTGGCCTCAGAAACCGTAACAATATTTGATGATGGCTTACTTGAGGGTGGGCTTCGAACATGGAAGTTTGACGGCGAAGGAGTCCCGCAACAGAAGACCCTCATAATAGGGCGAGGAGTGTTGCGGAACTTCATTTATGATAACTATACTGCCAAAAAAGAGGGGATGGAGAGCACTGGAAACGCTTTCAGGGCTGGTTATTTGTCAACACCAAATGTTGAGACAACAAATTTCCATTTTGCAGTTGGGGAAAAATCTCCTGAGGAGCTTATAGGTGAAGTTGATGAGGGGCTTCTGGTTTACTCATTACAAGGGGCACATAGCAGCAATCCAGCAAGCGGGGAATTCTCTGTTGTGGCAACTCCCGCATGGAAAATTGAGAAGGGCAGAATTGTCCACTCAGTTAAAGGTGCTATGCTGGCTGGCAACGTTTTTGAAGTTTTAAAGAATATTTCAGATTTGGCTAACAATGAAAGAAAGGTTGGTTCGCTCGTTGCGCCATGGGTTCTTGTGGAAAATGTTAAAGTTATCGGAAAGTAAATAACCTAAACTTTCACTATCTCATTGAAAAATGGGGCTGAAATGTTGAAGGCAAGCATCCGTCAAAATCTACTCAAATTTAACACGTTTCGCAGAATAGTTCAGTTTCTATCCTTCATATTGTTCAGTGCTATGCTCTTTAATTTAGGATCCCCTCCATTAGTGCTTCCAGTTTTATGGACTTGGGGTTATCAGCCTAACACTGTTGGAGATGCTTTTACAGCGCTACAGCTGATGTTTAGCGGATGGGGACAGTCGCCAGTTGTTTTCCCATGGCTTGCAGTAGCATCCTTCCTCATAGTTGGTGTTTTGATCGGCAAATCCCTCTGCGGTTGGGTTTGTCCTTTCGGCTTTATCCAAGACCTGATAAGCTTCATTAAGGTGAAGAAGACAGAGGTTTCACCTAAAACCCATAGGAACATGACTTTAGTAAAATATTTTGTTTTAGGTATTGCACTTTTTATCAGCCTAACATTTTCGGCAACTAAACTTGCCGGAACTTACAGAGACTATGAGAGGGCATTGGGCATATTTGCCTATGCCCCCTTCACTGCTGTAAGTCCGGCTGAAACCTTGTTTTCAACGTTGCCGAGGGGCACTCAAATTTTTTCAATGGAGGTTATGGAGAAGCCGGTTTTAGATGTTTTATCCGGGGTTTTGGATTTGCCTCCTCTCTTCTGGGCTCAGCTGTTCATTCTTGTTGGTGTTCTTGTTTTGGCAGCTTATGTTCCGCGGGGATGGTGTAGGTATCTGTGCCCTCATGGTGCTATAATGGCTTTCCTAAACAAGTTTAGCTTTCTTGGTTTGCGGAGAGATCCCGTAAGATGTATTAAGGGTGAATGTCGCGAATGTGTCAAAGCTTGTCCAATGGTGGTTCCAATTTTGGATCTTCCATGGGAGAAGTTCAGCGACCCAGAATGCATTTACTGCTTGAAATGTTCTGACGCCTGCCCGCAAAAAGCAATTAGGCTTAAGTATCCATAGTTAGTAGCTGTGCTAAGCCCAGAAAGTCTTTGAGTACTCGCTTAAAACGTTCTCGTAAACCTTTTTTGTTTGCTGGCTTATTTTCTCCCAGTTATAAGTTTCAACAACTTTTCGGTAGGCGTTTTTCCTCAAATTATTAGCTAAATCATTGTCAAGCAAGACACGTGTTATCCCCCACGCCAACGAGTCTGGGTTGTTTGGATAAACCTTAATGCCTGTCACTTCGTGTTCAACTATTTCTGATAAGCCACCAGTATCTGAAACCACAACTGGACTTTTGGCTGCCATCGCTTCAAGTGCCACAATTCCAAAGGGTTCAAAGAGGGATGGAACAACTGAAACGTCTGCACATTTTTGTAAGTTCCGTAGCGTTTTATCGTCCACAAAGCCTGTAAACATAACTTTGTGGGCTAACCCTATGTTTTTTATGTGTTCTGATAGGGATTGTTGCATGTACCCGTTTCCAACAATAACGAATTTTGCGTTGACTTTTTCCAAAACTTTCGGCACTGCATTTACCAGGACGTGTATGCCCTTCTCATAAACGAGGCGACCGACAAACAACACGATTTTCTCTTCTGGTAGGGCGAACCGTCGCCTAAACTGGTTTAAGTCATTGTCGCTTTTTTCATACTCTTTTGCGTCCACACCGTTTGGAATCATGATGAGTTTATCTTCTGGAAGCCCAAAAACCCATTTCACGTGAGAAATCATATAGTTGCTGCAGCATATAACCCTCCAAGCCTCATAGGTGAGCCAAGCCTCCGTTTCATGAATCATCCTCTCATAATCGGAGTGAATGCCATTCCGCCTCCCATACTCTGTGGAATGAATCGTCGCTAAAAGGGGTCTCCTAAAAACGTGTTTTAAGCCTATTCCAGCATTTGCCACAAGCCAGTCGTGGGCGTGGAAAATGTCAACTCCGCCTAACTCCCTAACAATGAAGGCTGCCTCCTTCTGCATATTCATATTCATCAAGTAAACCCAGCTTGCAAAATCTGGCGAGGGGTTCTTGTAGGAATCAACCCTATAAACCTCAACACCGTTCAGCGTTTCATGCGAAGGGGCACCTGGAAAATCGCATGTGACGACATAAACCTTAACGCCGCTTTTTGCAAGGCTTCTTGACAAGTAATAGACGTGGGGCGAAATTCCGCCAACAATTCTTGGCGGGAACTCCCATGTGAGCATCATAACCCTTAATATGTCAGGCACTTATGAGCCCTCCCGAAGGCTTTTGTAGACTTCCAAAATGGTCTTGATCCATCGTTCAGACCCGGGTTTAACAACATTTATTTTTGCTACTGGAACCTTGTAGATTCTGGCGGCTTCGCTTGCCATCCATTCGGATTTCGCAAGAATTTTGCCTGCTTCATGCATGCCAAGCCACTCAATGCTCTTAATAGCCATATTAAAAGGAGAATCAGCACCATGAGAGCGGTGATCTTCCAAACTCTCAATGGAATATGCAAAGGGGATGCCAAAAGCCTTCTTCAAGGTGACCGCTGCTGGAATAAAATGCCAGTCCTGCACGTCCATAGCGTCTATGTGCCCGCATGCCCTATAGTATATGTTGGCGGCGGCACGCTCCACTTCTTGATTTAATGTTAGGACCCATGTGAGAACACTTATGTGGGTTTTAACAGGATTTGTCACCCTGTAAGTTTTGACGCCGTTTTCTTCAAACTCCCCCATCATATAATCATGATAAGTAACCACGTATGTTTCGATTCTGTTTTTGGCAAGTTGCACCGCCAACTCCTTCACATAATCTGCAAGTTTGCCAACGACTCTTGGCGGATACTCCCATGAAAGGATTACAACTCGCATTTGTAACCGCCAGTCAAGTGAAAAGGGCGCAAACTTTGATTATTCCCCTTCCAGTTAGATAATACCACTTCTTTCCATGCTCGTCGGCGAAGCTTTCCACGTAGCCCTCGCATCCGTACCCGTCCAAAATCCTCTCAACCTCTGCAACATCCAACTGTAAGACTTGAGCTAGTTCTTCGCTTTTCCTCGCCAAATCTGGGGCTGTTGCACATAGGTTGTGGAGTGTTTGCAGAATTTTCTCGGATATTGGGAGCTCCTCCCTCAATAGATGTTCACCTTTTAAGCCCAAAACATGCCATGCGTTTTATTAAAGGCTTACGTGTGTTTAAAAGTATTCCGTCAAAGCCTTCAACTGTTGAACCAGCTCGCTGAATCTTTCTTTGGCGGCAGCGGTTAAGGCTTTCCTTAAGGCTTGCCCCCTTATTTTCGAAAGCCTAATCTCTCTAAGTTTTTTAGCCAAAACCTTGTCATGAAGCGAATTTTCAGCCCATTTTTCAAAGTCGCCGCGGTTGTTGTGGAATTCTATGGATTTTATTTCAGCCTTCTGGAGGGCTTTGATGAACCCCTTAAGGCTCCAAGCCATTATTCCAGTATAATTTTCCTCTCCCAAACCTCGGTAAAAGAGGAATGGTTCATTGGCTGTTACTGTTGCAAGCCGCAAGCGGTTCTCAAAGTCAAGAATTGCCGCTTGGGCTGTTGCATAGGCGTCGGTTGGAGTGCTGAAGGGGCTGAAGTAGGAGTGAACTTCGCCTGGGGCTCCTCCGGCTGTGAACATGTAATATAGGTGGTCGCTTGTTTGGAAGTATCGCCATATTCTTAGAAAATCTTTGTCCTCTGACTCTTTAACGATGGGTTCAAGTCTTCTGACAGATGTGTAGTAAGCCCATTGGAGGGTGTTTCCAAGCCAGCAACTTGCATCCCTTTCCAAGTCAGCCCAAGACACCGTTCCACCCAGTTCTGGCACGTCAATTTCTCCAGCAGCCTCATATTTTTCAACAACTTCCGACGGTGTTGCCATGTGGAGGTGCCACCACTTCAAAATTTCCCCTGGTAGGTGCTTCAAAAACTCGTGAATGCCTGTTTCTGGCCAGTGATGCTCGCCGAAGGTTTCATAGTCTGGGAATATGTTTATGCAGTTTCCCGGTGTTGCTGCCAGCCAGCTTGCGTATTTGTCTGCGGTTAGTGGCCACTCGCTCCACCATCTTGCGGAGAACCTAAAGCCTATGTCATCCGTTAGCTTATAGTTTCTGAGGAGTACTTTGATTTTCCTGCATCCTTTCGGCTTATACACGTAGTTGGGCGACTTTTCATGAAGTATTTTTTCTGTTCCTTCCGTGAATATTCCAGCAAAGCCAAACTCTTCTGCAATTCTTGCTATGACATTGTTGTATAATAGCTCGGTGTTCTCGAAGACTCGTGGCGTGTAGCCCAACAGGTCCTTTATTGCTTGCCTGTGCATTTTTATCTGTTCAATGAACTCCGTTTTTTCTGGGTAGAGGCTTGCAAGTGAATGGTAGTATGTTTGGTTTAGAAATTCCACACAGCCAGTTTCCCCAAGCTGTTTGAAGGACTCTAGCAAATCTTTGTTAAACATTTCACACTGTTCGAGGAAGGTTCCAGAAATGCTAAAGGAGACTTTTACTTGTTTTTTCTCCCGCTTATACTTGTCTATTAGGTCTAGCAGTATCTGGTTTGATGGAAAATAGCACTTTTTGCATGCTCTTTCGAAAATTTCCTTGTCTAGTTCATGGTTAAAATAGTAGTTGAAGAGCTCCTCCCTTTTTAGACGTTTGAAAAGCTTGTTCTCCCAAAAGTAGTTCTTCCTTAACCTATGGGGCTGGTGGACTTCGAACACGAAAACTATGTCCGTCAATCTGTTAGCCTCTGTTCTTGTGTTTGTTATTGTTCTTTTTTGCCTTATATTTCTGATTTGCTAAGTTTTAGATTGATTCGGATTTGATTTCTATAATTTCATTTCTTAAAACAAAGGTGAATAGCGTGTCGACTGAAAAAATAGCATTGAAAGTCGCCAAGAGCTGAAGCAGATGATGGTCAACGAGATAAACCTTGTGAAAAGGGTTTAACCGTGATTTGACATTTTCATTATACAACGTTTTAAATGCAACCAAGTTCACTAATAGCATGTTAAATAAGGAAGACTGCATTTACGAGTTGTCTCGTCCACGACTGGTTGAGTAGCATAGCCGGAATCATAATAAAGAATGAGACAAAGGTACCAGTTGCTTTCACGTCTACAGCACGGAGTGGGAAGAAGTGGTGGGCGAGGCTCGGATGCTGTCTCCTATCTTGAGTGTGCTACCGCGCGAGGACTGACAGATAGTAACCGCCAGCCATGCAATGCAAGAGGCTGACTTGGGTTAAGGACGTCATAAACCCTTGTTCAAGCCATGCCCATGATTTGGCTGAATATCCAAAAACTAAGCTTGTTATTTTGGGCAAGGGAGAGCAGCAAAACGACATAATTGAGGCTGCTGTTAGGCTTGGAATAAGCGAAAAGCTGATTTGCAGATTTGACTTCGTGCCGGAAAAGGTGCGCATACTAATTATGCGGCGGCAGACGTCTGTGTTTTTCCTATGTTAATGGTGGAAACCCCTGCTGACATAGCATGGGGGCATAAAAGAGGTTTTATGCGACCCTAAAAGAGCCAATAATGAGGGAGAAGATTACAAAAAATAAAATGGAAATTTGGCGAAATCAAAGTTAACGCTTGCGAGCCGTTGCCTTTTCTAAGGCTACCACGCCTGGAAGCTTCTTACCCATTAAGAACTCTATTAAGGCTCCACCAGCAGTGCTCACGTAGGATATTTTGTTGGATAAGCCCAACTCTTGAAGGGCTGCTATTGTGTGGCCTCCACCGGCTAAAGAGAACGCCTTCGAGTTGGCGATTTCCTCGAAAATTCGTTTCGTTCCATAGATGAATTCGCTGTTTTCAAAAACCCCCATGGGACCGCTTACCACAATCGATTTTGCGTTGCGTATTATTTTTGCATAGTTTTCAACGGTCTTTGCTCCGATATCAAATATTGGATAGTCTGTTGGAAGTTTTTCAACAGGGATTTCTTTTCGCTTTTTTTCAACTTCTACGGCTACGTCTGCTGGAACCTTAATTTTTTCAGGATACTTCCCCATTAGCTCCTTTATTCCAGAAACTAAGCCCATCAGTTTTTTCTCTTCTAGGAATTTCATGTTTGGCTTGCCTAGGTCATATCCCTTTGCAACCATGAAGACGTGGCCGACAACGCCACCCGTTAATACATAGTCTGCTATTCCGTTGTCCAAAACATATTTTGAAATTTCGAGGGAGTCGTCTGCCTTAGCGCCGCCGAGCACGTAGACGCATGGTTTTTCCGGGTTTTCCAGCACTCTGCTTAGGGATTTCAGTTCCCTCTCCATAATTCTTCCGGCGACGCTTGGCAAAACAGCCGTGAAGCCAACCATTGAAACGTGGGCTCTGTGGGCTGCCGCAAAAGCGTCGTTAACGAATATGTCTACCAGTGGCGCTAATGCCTTAACAAGCTCTGTTTTTGCATGTTCTTCTGGTGTGCCTTCCTTTGTTTCTCCAGCAAAGTTCCTAACATTGTCTAGGACTAGGATTTCGCCGCTTTTCAGCTCCTTAATCGCTTTTTGGGCTTTCTCCCCAAAAACGTCGTCCACAAACTTCACTGGTTTGCCCAAAACTCTGCTTAAGATTTCTGCGTGCTGTTTTAATGGTATAAAGTCTGGGTCGCCTTTTCTTCCTTGGTGGGCAAGCACAACCACTTTGGCACCTTTTTCGGCCAGCTCTTTTAAAGTGGTTTCGCCATGTGCCCTAATCCTTGTGTCATCTAGAACCTTCTTCGTTTCCGGGTCCACGGGAGAGTTAAAGTCAACTCTTACAAGAACAACTTTGTCTTTCACGTCAACATCGTCTAGGGTTAAATATTTAGCCATACCATTATCCCCTCTTTTAGGCTTTGGAACAAAAAATAGAGAGGGGTTGTTTGTTTTAAAGTTTTATATTTGGCTTGGCTAGAAACCAGCCTTCTTTCCTATGAGTTCTATGAGTTCAACCATTCTGCAGGAGAAGCCCCACTCGTTGTCGTACCATGCGAGCACTTTAACAAGGTTTCCAGCTACAACCATTGTGGATAGGCCGTCAACTATGGCTGAGTATGGCGTGTGGTTTACGTCGCTTGAAACTATTGGCTCTTCAGTGTAAGCCATTATGCCCTTCAGTGGGCCTTCAGCCGCCTTCTTGAAGGCTGCATTAACTTCCTCCTTTGTTACGTCCTTCTCCAAGACAGCGGTCAAGTCCACTATTGAGACGTTTGGAACGGGCACTCGGAGGGCTATTCCGTCGATTTTCCCTTTCAGCTCTGGGAAGACTAAGGCTGATGCCCTTGCGGCGCCGGTGGTTGTTGGTATTATGTTTATTGCGCCGGCCCTCGCCCTTCTTAGGTCTCTGTGGACTAGGTCCATTATGCGCTGGTCGTTGGTGTAGGCGTGGGCTGTTGTCATTAATCCGGCTTTGACGCCGAAGTTTTCATGAAGCACCTTTACACATGGTACTACGCAGTTTGTTGTGCATGAGGCGTTTGAAAGTATGCGGTGGTTGTTGTGGTCGTATTTGTCGTGGTTAACGCCCAAAACAATTGTTATGTCAGGGTTTTCAGCCGGAGCTGATATCAAAACTTTCTTGGCTCCTGCTTGAAGATGCTTTGCTGCATCCTCACGCTTTGTGAACAAACCAGTTGACTCCACAGCCAAGTAAACGTCTAAATCTTTCCATGGCAGCAAAGCCGGGTCCTTTTGCGAAAGCACCTTCAGTTCTTTTCCGTTTACTATTATGCTGTTTTCTTTAGCTTGAACTTCGCCTGGGAACGGCCCATGGACTGAATCGTATTTTAGGAGGTGTGCCAGTGTTTTTGCGTCTGCAACGTCATTTACGGCTACAAAGTCTATGTTTGCTTTCCTTTCTATGGCTGCTCTGAACAGAAGCCTTCCAATTCTTCCAAAACCGTTTATGGCCACCCTTATTGGCATTTAAATCACCATTTTACGCTAAATTTCGGATATTATTGGAATTGTTTCTCTTATTAATTTTCCGACGGAGATAAAAAGAAAAGTATGGGTTTTTAGCGGAGTTTCATCAGAACCATTTCAGCAGCTAAAACAAGGGGCTCCCAAGTCTCGTTTAGGGGCGGTGCGTAAGCCGTATCCGCCTTAGCCAATTCTCGTACAGTCATTTGCTTTTGTATGGCGAATGAGACAGCATTTATGCGTTGGGTTACCTCTTCCCCGCCTATAATTTGGGCTCCGATAATGCGCTGAGACTCCTTCTCCGCGATAAGCTTAACTTTTATTGGTAAGGCGCCAGGGTAATAGTCTGCCTTTGTCTTTGAGGTTATGGTTCCTACGACCGTTTCTATTCCAGCCCTTTTTGCCGCTGTCTCGGTCAAGCCTGTCGCTCCTATTTGCATATCGTATAGTTGGGTTACCGACGAGCCTATTACGCCTGGAAATAGTGCGTAGCCTCCCGCCGCATTTATTCCCGCCACTTTTCCTTGTCTTACAGCCACTGTTCCAAGCTGTTGGACGACTGGTTTTTGTGTGACAATGTGGATGGATTCTGCACAGTCGCCAACAGCGTAAACGTCTTTAACATTGGTTTCCATCCTTGCATTTGTCTTAATGAGTCTAGTTTCGCCTATTGCTATTCCGGCATCTACAGCAAGTTGTGTATTTGCCCTAACACCGAAGGCGCTGACAAAGAGGTCTGCGCTTATTTGTTCGCCTCCAGCCACTATGCCTGTCACTTTTTCTGTTCCGAGAAATTCTTCAACTGGTTTGTTGGTCATGATTCTTATGCCCTTCTTCTCCAGCTCTTCTTGGACGGTTTTGGCCATGTCTGCGTCAAGCATGGCTGGCAAAACTTGGGGTAGCATTTCCACAACTGTCACTTTTAAGCCCCTTTCTTGTAGGGCTACGGCTGTTTCCAAGCCTATGAGTCCAGCACCCATTACAACGGCTGTTTTTGCGCCTTCCTTTATTGATTGGTCTATTCGTTGTCCATCCTCAATTGTTCTTAGGGGCAAGATGCCTTGCTTTTCCCTTCCTTTTATTGGTGGTGTGAAAGCGCTGGCACCTGCGGCCATTATTAGGCTGTCGTAGGGGATTTCCTCCGTTTTTCCAGCCTTATCCACTGTTATGACTGCCTTTTTGCTGGTGTCTATTTTTGTCACTTTTGTTTCCGTTTTTAGGTTCAGTTTCATCATTTGGAAGTAGCTTGGCGGGAAGACTATGAGGTTGCTGAAGCTTGTTATTTGTCCGCCTATAACGAAGGGTAAGCCGCATCTGGAGTAGCCGGCATACTTCTCGTCAGTTATTAGGGTTATTTCGGCTGTTCGGTCTGTTTTTCTAGCGGCTGAGGCTGCATCTACCCCGGCGGCATGCGCCCCAATTATTACTATGCGTCTCGGCAAGGGCTACTTCCCTTCTTTAATTAGGCTTTTGTGCCACTCAACAGCCGCGTTAAAGTCCATTAGGTTTTTCAGTTCCGCCTGCAGGTTTGAGGGCTTTATAACGAGAAGCCAGCCCTTTCCATATGGGTCTTCATTTAGGAGTTCTGGTTTTGACTGGACTTCTGTGTTTACCTCTTCTATTGTTCCGCTTACTGGCGCCACAAGGTCTGATACGGCTTTTACTGATTCAACTGTGCCGTATGGCTCGTTCTGTTTTGTTGTGGTTCCCGGGCTTGGCAATTCCGCGTAAACAATTTCTCTTAGCTGTTTTTGGGCGTAGTCTGTTATGCCTACGCGGACTTTGTCTCCCTCAATTTTGAGCCATTCAAAATCCTTTGAATAATATAGTCCTTCTGGAACCTCGTATCCGTCAACTTTAACCACTTCATTCCACCTCGCATGTAGTTGTTAATCTCCTATTTTCAAGCCTTTAAAATTAACTGTTCAACCATGTGAGAGGTCATGTTTGAGGTTGGAGAAAAGCGGCAAATACGCTACCCCCTCTTGGTTTTTCAACAATTTTTGGTTGCCGAGAAAGGCCTAAATTGACTACCCCCTTCTAGATTTTTGAAGTCTTCCATCTTGAATTTAGCTGCGTTTTTAACTTTATTTTCGCCTCCCCCTTCCTCTAGTTTTTCGCTCGCTTACGAAGTTTCATGCGCTTTTTGGTTTTCAATGCTTTTGATTTAAACTTGTTCTAAAAGTTGATAAAGAGGCTTTAATTTATCCCCGACCATGGGAGAGCAGCTAAAAATAGCATGCGGGGTCTTCGGTGCAATAAATTTTGAAAGGCAGCCCATTTTCCCATATGTTTATTGGGGTTTGAGGGCTCAGAATCATAGGGGACATCAGTCCCACGGCTTTCTTACATATGCTGATGGAAAATTCTATGTGCATAGAAGCCTAGACCTTGTGCCTAAAATAAAGACAAGCGCCCTCGAGGAGTGGTTTGGGCGTTTGCCAGGGCACATTGGGATAGGAAATGTTAGATACACAACTTCTGGGAAGACGGATGAAACGTCTCTTATAAGGGGCACCCAGCCTGTCACTGCTTCCAAAAACGGTTTAAGGTTGGCTATATCCTTTAACGGCAATGTCGTCAACACTTTTAAGCTTAAAAAGGTAATCTCCAAAGAGTTTCCAAACTTCTCTTATGAGTGCGACGCCGACCTCATCTGCCACAAACTCCTAATAGAGCTAGACAAGAGCAAAGATTTGGCTTCTGCCGTGAAATTGTGCATGCAGGAAGTTGAGGGTGCCTTTTCCGTTGCTGGAATAACTGGCGACGGCAAGTTTTTCGCTTTTAAAGACCCTTATGGTATAAGGCCTCTCTGTGCTGGTCGTGGTGATGGGGGGAAAACCTATGCTTTTTCTTCTGAGAGTGTTGGTTTGGACATAAACGGTTTATGTCGGGTCTTTGAGGTGGAGCCCGGCGAATTCATAACGGTCTCCGAAGAGGGGTTTAGGCGTGAAAGGCTTGTAAATTCTGGGCGAAAAGCCTTTTGCGCCTTCGAGTTTGCCTATTTTGCCAGACCAGATTCCATTTTCGACAAGCGATATGTTTATGAGATTCGCGAGGAGTTTGGAAGAAACCTCGTGAGGGAGAACTCGGACATTGTTAGGGATGCAGATATAATTATTTCTATGCCGGAAACTGGCGATGACGCTGCTTTTGGGGTTCATGAAGAGTCTGGTTTGAGGTGGGAGAGGGCAACCCGTAGGCATCGCTATGTGACTGAGCGTGCCTTCATACTGCTTAACAGGGAGCGTTACGCCACCATAGACAAGAAAATTAATATTTTAGCCTCAAAAGTAAACGGTAAAAGGGTTATAGTGGTGGATGACAGCATCGTCAGAGGCGACACAACAAGGATTACTATTGAGAAGCTTCGCAGAATGGGCGCAAAGAAAGTCTACTTATTTGTGACTTTCCCCCGCATAATTGGTCCATGCTTCTATGGAATAGACATGGCAACTTATGGGCAGCTCATTGGTGCAAAGCACACACCCGAAGAGATAGCCAAAATTATAGGGGCGGATGCCGTCTGCTACCAGTCGATAGATGGACTTGTGAGGGCCACTGGCTTCAGAAGGGAAGAGTTATGCCTAGGCTGTTTAACTGGCGAATATCCAACGCCGCTGGCGCAGAAGATTGCGGATGAGATGAAGAAGAGGTTTTTGGAAGGCTTTGAGGAGACTGGAAGGCTTTATGAGATTCCAGAGCTTGTTGGCGAGGATTAGTGGCAAAATAGATTAGCGTCCTCCAGCATTTAGCATTTAAGCGCCAGAAGGGTGTGGCAAATCTTGGTCGAAAAGGTTGGCATACTCGTAGTTTCTTACGGCGCCCGCGAAGTGGCAATGGTTGACGCTTTTTTGCGAAGCACAAAATACGATGTAGAGGTTTATGTTGCTGATAAACAGCGAAACCCGTTTAACATGAAAAACGCAACGGTGCACGTTGTTATACCAGACTTGAATGTTGAGGCTATATGCAAATTCACCGAAAAACATAAAGACCGCATAGACTTCGGCATTGTCGGTCCAGAAAAGCCCATAATTGAGGGCGTCCGCAACCTTGTCGAGAAGCGCACTGGCATACCGATGATTTGTCCAACTAAAGAGTACGCAATAGAAGCCAGCAAAGTTCAACAGCGCCTGCTGTTCCAGGAGACTGCTCCAGAGGTGAATCCCCGCTTCCGAATCTTCCATCCAAAAGAGTTTAAAACACAGGAGGAGGCACGTAAAGCCCTTTACAAGTGGCTTGACGAGCTTGAAAATATGGCTGTTGTTAAGCCGGACAAGCCAGCAGCTGGCAAGGGTGTAGGCGTATGGGGAGACCACTTCACCACCCGCGAACAGCTCTTTGAGCATTTTTGGGAAAACCTGCGGCACGGTGCGGTTATAGTTGAAGAGAAAATTGATGGTGAAGAATCCAGCTTCCAAGCTTTCTGTGATGGAAAGCACTTGGTGCCGCTTCCAGAAACGAGGGACTATAAACGCGCCTTCGACGATGACAAGGGTCCAAACACTGGCGGTATGGGCTCCTATAAGGATTCTGGCGAAATATTACCATTCATGATAGTGGCGGACAGAGAAAATGAGCTTGAAATCGTAAACAAGATTTTTAGCAGGTGGAAAGCCCAAGACAACCAAGCCCTGAGAGGCATACCCTTCTACGTGGCTTTCATGCACACAGGCAAAGAGCCGAAAATCCTTGAGAACAACAGCCGCCCAGGCGACCCGGAAATAATTAACATTCTGCCAATTTTGAAGGATGACTTTGTTGATGTGTGCTTCAAAATTCTTGACGGCAACTTAACCCGCATAGAAATTGAGAGGATGGCAACAGTAGTGACCTATAAGGTGCCGCCAAGTTATGGAGGCTATGCCGAGGCTTTTCCAGAACGCGTGAATAGGGCGGAAATAGGCAAGCCAGTAGATCTAACAAAAGCCTATGAACTTGGCAGAAAGTATGGCGACAGAATTCGCGTTTATCCAGCTTCTATGGAGCTCCGCGACGGCAAAACCTACGCCCTAAAGTCTAGGGCTGTTTGTGTGGTTGGCATAGGCGAGACGATTGAGGATGCCAGAAAAATCTCCTTAGAGGGCATCAAAGCCATAAATGGCGGAGCTTTGTGGCACCGGAACGACATAGCCTCAAAACAGCATATAGAAAAGAGCATACGCCACATGGAGGCGCTCAGAAAACGAGGATGAAAAAAGTTTTCATTTCGGACTGTGAGGGACCAGTTTCCAAGAATGATAACGCCTTTGAACTAACAGCCCATTACGTGCCTAACGGCGAGCACCTCTTCACGGTTATAAGCCGATACGACGATGTGCTCGCAGATGTTGTTAAAAAGCCCGGCTATAAGGCTGGCGACACGCTGAAGCTTATACTGCCCTTTCTAAAGGCTTATGGCGTAACAGACCATAAAATGCAGAGTTTTTCTGCCAAGACGCTTCTGCTAATCGCTAATGTTAAGGAGAGTTTGGCTTTCATCCAGAAAGTTGCCCACGCCTTCATTGTTAGCACAAGCTACGAGCATTATGTTAGGGTGCTGTGCCAAGCTATAGACTTCCCTTTCAAGAAAGTTTACTGCACAAGAGTGAATATTGACAAGTATTCGCTTAGCCAAAAAGAGCGGGATAGGCTTAGGGAAATTGCAGCCGAAATTGCCAAAATGCCAATAATCGAAATTCCGAAAGGTGCAAGCTCAATCCAAGACTTTCCCAAAGAGCACCAGCAAGTCATAAGGCGGCTTGATGAAATCTTCTGGGAAGAAATAGCCAAAATGCAGATTGGAAGAGTTTTCAAAGAGGTTAATCCTGTGGGCGGACGTGAAAAAACCGAGGCGGTTATGCAAATAGCCAAAAAGCTGGACATAAGCTTTTCAGAAATTGTTTATGTTGGCGACAGCATAACCGACGTTGAAACCTTCAAAACAGTCCGCAACGCAAATGGCTTAACAATATCTTTCAATGGCAACGAATACGCCATAAGAGAGGCTGAAATAGCCATAATGTCTGAAAAAGCCCTTGTAATAGCATTGCTAACAGCAGTTTTCTGCAAGTTTGGCAAAGAGGGCGTAATCGAGCTGGTAAACAACTGGAGCTTTGAAAGGCTTAGGGAGCTTGACGTGGACGCGGAACTGAAAAGTAAGTTTTTTGAGGCTTATGGCGAGAAACTTCCACATGTGGAAGTTATCACGGCGGCAAATATGGAGAGGCTGGCGGAGGAGAGCAAAGCCTTTCGCAAAACAGTTCGGGGCGAAGCAATAGGGCGTTTGGGCTAGGCTTGTCAAAGGTTTAATAGCCTAAAGCACCAACCTAAAATAATCCCAACGTGAAGCGTGGAGCGGAGGTCTCTTGGCGAAAAAGGAGCTTGTGGAGGATACTTACGCGGAAGCTTTCGAGGGTATCTACTGCCGAGTTGTCGTTACGGCTGATGATAAGGAAACTCTGCGGAAGGTGGCACTGCATGCAACAGCCACACCATCCATAGTCATCGGCAGAGTTGAAGGCGGAATAGAAAGGTGGCTGAGCGAAAAGGAAACACCAGACGAGCGCAAAGGTGTGATCCTCCAGTTCTGGGGTGGAATAGACCCCAAAAAACCCTTTTCCGACTCCCTCAAAAAATTCGAAATTGAGCTCTCCTATCGTATAAGGCAGGATATCCTCGTGAAACCCTTCACGGCGGTTTTTGACGCCTTAGAGAATCCGCTGGGCAAAATTGACATGATGGAGCGTGTCGGCCACTGCGGGGACGGCTATGAGTGGGAGGAAAAACGCTACAACCGCCACGTCATAGTTGTGCCCATCATGGTTCCAGACTTCATAATAGAACGGTTTTTGGGCTATGCCCGCGGGGTTATGGGCGCGAACTTCTGGATAATGTGCAAGACAAAAGAGGCTGTTATGGAGGCTGGGGCAAAGGCTTTGGAAGCCATCCATAAAGTTGAAGGCGTAATAACGCCCTTCGACATTTGTTCCGCCGGTTCAAAACCCGAAACCCGCTATCCATGGATAGGACCGACGACAAACCACCCTTACTGTCCATCATTGAAGAGGCTGCTTGGCGAGGAGTCAAAGGTTCCAGAAGGCGTGAACTACATCCCGGAGATTGTGATAAACGGTGTTTCGCTTGAGGCTGTTAAAAGGGCTATGAAGGCTGGCATTGAGGCTGCATTAAAAGTGCGGGGTGTCGTGAAAATTTCAGCTGGAAATTATGGTGGAAAACTTGGCGATTACAAGATTCATTTGCGTGAGCTGTTCCCATGAAACGTTTTGACGTTATAGGTTTCGGCGCCCTAAACGTGGACAAACTCTACAAGGTTAATAAGATAGCTGGACCAGAAGGGGAAGGCTTCATAAAAGGCTTCGAAGAGGCATGCGGAGGCTCGGCAGCCAACACCATTGTGGGCTTGGCGAGGCTAGGCTGCAAAGTTGGCTTTATTGGGAAGGTTGCCAACGACCGCGAGGGCAAAATGCTGCTAGAAGATTTCCGCAAGGAAGGCGTAAACACAAAGGGCATTATAAGGGCGAAAACTGGACGAAGCGGAATAGTCATGGGCTTCGTAGATGAAATGGGCGAAAGAGCCTTATACGTGGACCCGGGCGTAAACGACACCATAAGCTTCGAAGAAATAGATTTGGGATATGCCTGCCAAGCAAAATTCATCCACTTAACGTCCTTTGTCGGCGAAATGTCCTTCGAAACCCAGAAAAGGCTTGTGAAAAACCTCCCAGAAGACGTTAAAGTAAGCCTAGACCCGGGCGAGCTTTATGCAAGAAAGGGCATAAAAGCCCTAAACCCAATTCTGGAGAGAACCTTTGTTTTTATGCCAAATTCTCGTGAGCTGGCACTCTTGACGGGCATGGAGGACCATGTTAAGGGTGCCGAAAAAATGTTGGGGCTTGGGGTGAAAATTGTTGCAGTCAAACTTAGCGGCAGAGGATGCTACGTCACAGATGGGAAGGAGAGCCACCACGTGGAAGCCTTCAAAGTGCACATTGTGGACACAACTGGTGCTGGAGACGCCTTTTGTGCTGGCTTCCTCTACGGCTTGTTAAACGCTAAAAGCCTAAAAGAGTGCGCAAGACTAGGCAATTTTGTTGCTTCCCGTTGCATAATGAAGATGGGTGCCCGCACTGGGCTTCCACGCCTAGAAGAATTAAAATTGCTTCTCTAAATAGTCGATTAGGTTTTCGAAGATTAGTTTTCCATCACCGTGTTGTGGCATAAGCCTCTGCCTTGTCCAGTCTGGCTGCTGCCACCAGTAGAAGGCTCTTTCTGGGTGGGGCATCAAGCCAAAAACTGTTCCTTCTGGGTTGCATATGCCAGCAATGTCGTGGAAAGAGCCGTTTGGGTTTATTGGATAACGTCCCTCAGCATATGTGCCATCACTTGTGCAGTATCTAAAAACCAGCTGGTCGTTTTCATAAAGCTTCTTCAAATACTGTTTTTCCTTTTCTTTGGCGAATAGGAATCTGCCCTCCGCGTGGGCGACCGGCATGCGCAAAACCTTTCCTTTCGGAATTTTCCTCGTAAACACGCATTTGCCGTTGTTTTCGTGCCGTATGTAGACCCAGCGGCAATTATAGCCCGGAGGATGGTTTGTGGCTAGCGCCGCCTCTGGATAGGGGCTTATGCCATCAAATGCTGGAAGTAAGCCAGCCTCAACAAGCACTTGGAAACCATTGCATATGCCGAGAATTGGGCGTCCCTCATCAACGAAAGCCTCCAACTCTTTGCCCATTTTTGAAAGCATCCACTTCGCCCAAATCGCGCCGGCACGCACATAATCCCCATAGGAGAAGCCGCCTGGAAAAACCAGAGCATGGTAATCCATAAGGTTTCGCCGCTTAACCACCTCATTCACGTGGAGAATTTGAGCTTGAACGCCTAAATCCTCAAAGGCTGTCTTTGTTTCAGCGTCGCAGTTTGTTCCGCCAACACGAAGAATACAGACTTTAATTTCTTCGCGTTTCATGTTAGGCTTCGCCACTGCCACTGCCGCTTAAGGTGTGCTTCCACCAAGCCAACAACTCACTTATGGACGCATCCACAACAACATTCCCATCCAAGCCATAAACACAAAGTTTTGGCGTAGCTGTAACTTTTCCAATTCTTGCAAAAGTGCATCCCCGCATAACAGCCTCAAAGTCCCTTTCGCATTTTTCCGGGACCTCCACGAGAAAGCGGCTATTAGATTCTGCGAAGAGAATGAAGTCGTTTCTTTTCAAGCCTTTTGTTGGGACAAGCCGCAAATCCAGTTCCATGCCATAGCCGCCGGAAAAAGCCATCTCCGCCGCCGCAACAGCCAATCCCCCTTCCGACAAGTCGTGGCAAGCATTAACCAAGCCATGGTCGATAGCCCTACCTATCGCCTTAAACGTTTTTCTGGCTTGGCTGACCCGCACCTTAGGCACAGTTTTCCCAGCAAAACCCAACAGCCTATAATATTCTGAGCCGCCAAGCTCATGGTAGGTTTTGCCAACAATGTAGATGGAGCTGCCAGGCTCCTTAACATCCGACGAAACCACAACACGGATGTCTGGAATTATCCCAACAGCCGTTATCAGTAGCGTCGGCGTTACAGGACCAAGGGGCGACTCATTGTATAGGCTGTCCTTACCAGAAATGAAAGGCGTCCCAAAGGCTTTAGCAAAATCATAGCAAGCCTCACAAGCCCTTACAAGACTTCCAAGCCTATCTGGTTTTTCAGGATTACCCCACGTAAAATTGTCAAGGAGCGCTATTCTTCTTCCGCCGACAGCCACATTGTTCCTTAATGCCTCATCTATGGCTGAAGCCGCCATCCAGTATGGGTCAATCTTCCCATATTGCGGGTTTATGCCACAGGAAATCACCAGACCACGCCACGAATCTTTTAGAGGCTTTAGGACTGCCGCATCATTTGGGCCGCCAAACTCCCCATGCAAGGGCTTTAGAACTGTGTTCCCCTTAACCTCATGGTCGTAAGTTCTGATGACGCTCTCCTTGCTGGCAATGTTCGGCGAAGAAAGCAGCCTCAAAACAGTGCTGGTCAAGTCTTTTGGTTCTGGTAAGGCTGGTTCCGTAAAAGCTGGTGGCTTATACTCGGCAACCCTAACTGTTCGGGGCGGTTCGAAAAGGAATGAGATGTCCAGCTCAGCAACCTTTACTCCGCCATAATAAATGCGCAAAATCTTGTCATCAGTATACCGCCCAATAGCAGTGGCTTCAACATCCTCCCCCTCAAAAACCTCCAAAACCCGCGTAAGGTTTTCTGGCGGAACAGCTAAGAGCATCCTCTCTTGAGACTCGGAAATGTAAATTTCCCAAGGAGCCAAGCCCGGATATTTCAGCGGCACCTTTTCAAGCTCCACAACAGCACCGCAGCCAAAACGTTTGGCGGTTTCGCCAACAGCGGAGGATAAGCCGCCCCCACCAAGGTCTGTTATGGCTGAAGCTAACTCCAAATTCCTTATGGCGATTATTGCCCTCTTAAGCTTCTCCTCCTCAATGGGATTCGCAATTTGAACAGCTGGTCTGGAAACCTCCTCAGACTTTTCCGTTAACTCCGCAGAAGCAAAAGTAACCCCGTGGATGCCGTCTCTTCCAGTTTTTCCTCCAGCCAAAACAATAAAGTCGCCTGGTTTCGCGTTTCTCCTAAACTTTTTTAGTGGCAGAAGCCCGACGCATCCACAATAGACAACCACGTTGCCTATATAGCTCTCATCAAAGCATATGGCGCCATTAACCGTCGGTATCCCCATGTTATTGCCATAACTCCCAATACCAGCGACAACGCCCAAATACACGTATTTTGGATGCTTAACCCCAGGCGGAAGCCTCTCATAAGGATAATCCAAAGGACCGAAGCCCAAAACATCCATACACGCAATCGGATCAGCCCAAACCCCCAAAATATCGCGTATGACGCCACCTACACCAGTGGCTGCACCGCCAAAAGGCTCTATAGCTGAGGGGTGATTATGAGTTTCAACCTTCACGGCTATACCATAACCATTTTCAAAGCGTATTATACCCGCATTATCTTCAAAAACAGAAAAGCACCAGCGGGGATTAAGCTCCCTTGTAACTCTTGCAATATAAGTTTTGAAGAGGCTGTCAATCTCTTTCCCATCAAACTTTACTATGCCTTTAAAGGTTTTGTGAAAACAGTGCTCAGACCAAGTCTGCCCAAGGGTTTGGAGTTCAACATCTGTTGGATTTCTACCCTTCTCCTTAAAGTATTTTTGAACAGCCTGCATCTCTTCAAGGTTTAAACCCAAACCAAGCTCACGGCTAACATCCAACAACTGCTGGTCAGAGGCATAAGCCAAAGCCACTTCAAAAAGTGGGAAGGGTGTCTCCCTGCGAATGTAGAGGTTTCCGCTCATCTTTCCTCCTCAACCATTATGGTGTAATTGTCCTTTGTGGGGTTAGCCAAAAGCCTCTTACACATCTCCTCAGCCTTAGCCAAGGCTTCATCCCTAGAATCGGCTAAAACAATAACGCTGTAAACCTTGCTAACGCCAACCCTTTCAACTCTATAGCCAAGCTCCTTAAGCAAACGGGCTGTGGTTTCGCCTTCTGGGTCGCTGTGCCCCGGTTTCAAGCCAACCTCAATTTTAAGACGATACCTCATAGGCTAAATTAAACCCAAAGCCGATTTAAACACTTTCACCACAGAAAAGGCAAACTTACCTTTTTAAAACAATTCTCCTACCCTTATAAAAGATTCGGATTCCACGAGTACCCGTAACACGCCCAATCGCTTCGGCGTGCACCCCAGACCTTTCCAAAACGTCAACAGCCTTATCCACCTCTTGTTTTTCAACCACTATTGCAAAACCCCAACCCATATTAAAAGTCTTAAACATCTCCTCATCTGATATTTTGCCGCCAAGCTCGGAAGCAGCCCTCTGAATGACTTCAAAAATGGGCTGAGGCTTAAAATTGTCAAACTCAAAGCCTATACCCTTCGAGAAAAGCGTCAAACGGTCAAATTTTAAGTAGGCATCACCAGTAATATGCACAGCGGCCTTAACCCTAACCTCGTCTGCAACCCGCAGAAAAGGCTTAACATAAATTTTAGTGGGCTCTAAAACCTCATAAACCAATTCCCTTTCAAGAGGCTCAACAACGTCAAACTGGTCGTATCTACCACCCCAACACTTAAACAAAACCTTACGCGCCAAAGTCACACCATTGCTGTGGATTCCAGAACTCCGCAGGCCAACAACAACATCGCCGGGCTTCAAATTCCTCCCATAAATAACCTTGTCTTTAGAAACTTCGCCAACAGAGGCAAAAACCATGTCAAAACCCTTCCCCTCCGCCAAACCCCTAATCAACTCGGCAACATCACCAATCTCACCGCCCGGAACAACACATTCAGCCTCCACGGCACCTTTCACTATACCCTTCATCCACTCCCTAACCAAAACCGGATCAGAAACCTGAGCGTGAATATTATCCACAACAGCCAAAGGCCTAGCCCCGGAACGAATAACATCATTAACAGCCATAGCCACACCATCAACACCAATAGTATCATATTTGTCGGCCAACTGAGCCACCAAAACCTTAGTGCCAACCCCCTCCACCACAAGATCCAAAAAATAGCCATCACGAAAAGGAAAAATCACACCATAAGGAAGCCGCACAACCCCACCATAACGACTAAAACCATAAGTCCTCCGCAAAAGACGCAAAGCACCTTTCGCCCTCGTCCTCAACCCCCTATCAACACCGGCACCAGCATAAGTAAAATCCCTACGCAACAATAATCCTCCCAAACAGCCAACCTATCATAAGAAAATCCCTTTTAAAAGTGTTCACTCAAAGACATCTGCAAACAACGCTAACTTGCGCTCTGTTTCAGCGAAGGTTTTAATACATGTTTAATTTACAAACCAAAATGGCAGAAAGATTCAGATACATTTTATTGCGGCCGTAGTCTAGCCTGGCAGGACTTCGGCCTCCCGAGCCGGCGACCCGGGTTCAAATCCCGGCGGCCGCACCACCGTTTACTAAATTTTATTTTGCAGCTGAAATTGGAATGGCAAACGTTAAAATGGTTTGCATGTTTCAACATATTAGACGGTTAAGTTGCTTTGAAATGTGCGTGAAGTTTGTGGTGTTTGGATTTGCACTTGCCAGTTATGAAGAATGAGGTTATTCGTTTTCTTGCTCCAAAGTTGGGTGAGGATTTTGTTGATTGCACCGTGGGTTTAGGTGGTCATGCTTTGGCGATTTTGGATCGGACGAGGCCTTCTGGTAGGGTTTTGGGGATAGACGCCGACCCAACAATCTTGGAGAGGCTCAAGCGCAAACTGGAGGGTACAGATTATGAGGAGCGTTTAGTTCTTGTATGCGATAACTTTGCAAACTTGGGCGAGATAGTTAAGAAATACTCCTTTAGAAGTGTTTCTGGAGTTTTGTTTGATTTGGGTTTGTCCAGTTGGCACTTAGAGGAAAGTGGTCGTGGATTTTCTTTTCTCCGAAATGAGCCGCTGGATATGCGGTACAGTCCGGAGAGTCCGCTGACAGCCGAGGCCATAGTGAACTTTTGGAGTTTGAAAGACCTTTGGAGGATTCTGAGGGTTTATGGGCAGGAAAGGTTTTCGAGGAGAATTGCCGAGGAAATTGTGCGGTCCAGACCTTTGAGGACGACTGTGGATTTGGTTATGGCTGTTGAGAGGGCGACGCCTTCATGGTATCATAGGGGGAGAATCCATTTTGCAACAAAAACCTTTCAGGCTTTGAGAATAGCCGTGAACAATGAGTTGGAGAATTTGGAGAGGGCCCTGCCTCAAGCCCTCGACATAATGGGTAATGGTGGCAGACTTGTGGTTATAGCTTTCCATTCTTTGGAAGACCGCATTGTTAAGAATTTTCTGAGGGAAAAGGCCAAGGAAGGTGTTGTTAAAATTTTGACGAAAAAGCCTGTCCGACCATCTAAGGCTGAGGTTGCGGAGAATCCTAGGGCTAGGTCGGCAAGGCTTAGGGCTGCATTGAAGGTTTGAGCCTTTTAAGGTTGCACTATGGTGGTTTTATGGCTTTCAGTGTTGGTTCAAGTTCTTTAATTCTTTTGAGGATTATGTCTGAGTGGATGGTTATCCATGGGCTTGGGTTTTTAATTTTGCATATGCATATGGTTTTCTTACCCCTCATTTTTGCGTAGAACAGCTCCATGCATGTTCCAGCGGAAAGTTTAGGCATGTAGGCGATTAGGATGTCGCATTTCTCTATGTCTTCTAAATCCCTTTTAATGAAGTCTGCTGCTGGCACTTTCTCCCACCAACCATGTTCTTTGCTTCTATAGATTATTTTTTCGCGTTGCCACGGGTCGATGGGCTCGTATCCGCAGCGGATGCAGATGCGCCTAATTGTCTCTCTATAAGACTGCCTTTTCTCCATTCCCTGTATTGGACCTGAAATGAAGACTTTACACCTCATAGTGTGGCACTTTTCGTGTTTTATGGAAAGGATTAAGTGTTGGGTGTATATTTTGGTTTTCTAAAACTTGGAAAGGGATGCTTGGTTTGGGATTGCTTGATCCTTTGACGGCTGTGGTGATTTCCTTCTGCTTTCTCGGAGTTTTGCTTTATAGACGTGTTAATTTGGGGATAACGCTAACCGCCACAGCTGTTCTTTTGGCTTTGCTTTCACTGGATTGGCGGAGTATCCCGGGCATAGCCTATGCAACTGTTGACCCTTTGAAAAGTGAGGGGCTTCTTGCTATATCGGTTATTCTCGCAACTTTTGGCATAATGTGGCTTAGCCAACTCTACAAAGAGACTGGGGAAATCGCCAAACTGAGCGATAGCCTAAGCCGAATCATTAAAAATCCAAAAATTGTTCTAAGCGTGCTTCCAGCCGTGATAGGTTTCCTTCCAGTGGCTGGCGGAGCCTTAATGTCAGCTCCCATAGTGGATTCTGAGGCTGAAAAGTTGAAATTAAAGCCTGAAAGGAAGGCTTATGTGAATTTGTGGTTTAGACACACGATTTTCCCGGTTTATCCACTAAGCCAACCGCTTATAGTGACAGCGGCCTTAACAGGAATAGCTATATTCTCAATTATTTTACTTCAGATTCCAACAGTTATCGTAATGGTTGCTGTTGGCTTTTTGGTTGGCTTCTGGAAAATTCCAAGCGTAAAAAGTGGAGAAGATTCTGAAACAGCAAGAAGTAATGCCACCTTAGAGCTTAAACGTTTTCTCAAATCTTTCTCTCCTATACTGGTGACCATTGTTGTGGCTGTTTTTATTGATGCGCTGAGCTATGGCTTGTCCAGGCTGGGTTTTGATGTTTTAATCGCAACTTTTGCTGGCTTAGTGGCTTTAGTCATAATTTCAAGAATGAGCCGCAATTTTCTTGTGAAACCAATTAAGGAATGGGGAATTTACGGTGTGACGCTCGCCGTTTACGGAGCCTTTCTCCTTCGAAAAGTGATTGATGCTTCTGGGTTTTCCGAGGTTTTCAAGCAGTTTGTTGCCAGCGGAAATGTTGATGTTGCTTTGCCGTTGATTGTTATACCCTCAGTTTTGGGTTTTTTGACCGGTTCCCCGCTCGGAGCAATAGCCATAAGCGTACCCGTTTTGAAAGCAGAAGTTCTAACTTTTTCGCCAAAGACCGCCGCGCTTCTATATATTAGTGCCTACCTTGGATATACTATTGCACCCACACACCTTTGTTTCACGTTTACCGCTGACTATTTCAAAAGTCCATTGGGCAAAGTTTACAAGTACGTGATTCCCTCTTTTATAGTTACTTTTGCGACAGCAGTACTAGTTTATTTCCTACCTTTTCCCATCTAAAATGCTTAAAAGTTTGCAGTGTTTTAAGCGTAAATAGGGGTGGAAATGGTTTTAGCACTTGGTGGTGAAACACTTTACGAGCTGGGCATAATCATAATCTTAGTAGGCGTCATAATAGTCTTCGCGGCTTTTGTACTGCTTTTTCTTTCAAGTATAAAGGGCGGAAAAGCGCGGGGTGGTGGAGCATTAATTATTGGACCCTTTCCAATAGTTTTTGGCAGCGATAAAGAATCCGTCAAGACCATTTTGTGGCTTTCGATAGCGCTCACCCTGCTTCTTTTTGTAGTTTTCATTGTGCTTTATCTGTTGGGTGGGTGAAAACGGATGGTGTCTGAAAAAGAAGAAGACGAACGGATTAAACGCTACATAATGTTATTTTTCATAGGCTTTTTCATAATCTTGGTGGGCGTTATAATAACGGTGGCCGCCGCACTACTATTTGGCGAAGGCACCGCAAGCCTCGGAGGCTTCATACTTATTGGGCCATTTCCAATAGTTTTTGGCGCTGGACCAGGAGCCACATGGCTTGCCTTATTCGCCATAATCCTTGGTATTTTAAGCCTTACACTACTCCTCATATTGTGGCGTAGGAAAAGTTGAGAAGGGGCTACCGAGGGGTTCAGCTTTCCTTCTCTTCCCTACCATAGAATATGTATAGGAATATTAGGACTAGGACGACAAAAGTTGCCGTCATTAATACGTATTTGAGGGTTTCAAAGTATGCTCCAATATCCACGTGAAATCCCCTTTTCTACGCCTCTTCTAATTCTAATTTGTGGTATTTAAGGAGTTGGTTTTCTCCATTCCCTCATCAATAGTTCGTATAGTTCGTCGTGCTCCTCTATCTTCTCGTACCATTCTAGAATGTTAGCTATTTTCTGAGCTATCAAGTGGTAGCATAGGTGAATTTTTCTGTCTAGCACTCGGAAGTAGAAGTCGTCGCATGTGCAGAACTCCGCATCTGGCATTATTAGGTAGTCGCGTTCTTTGCCAACAACCACCCAGACAACCCTACCGCTTGGCTTGAAAGTGTACTTTTTCACCCTGTTCTCCTTTAAGGCTTCAAAAGCCTTTGTAAAACGCTGCCCAAAAACCTCATAAAGCCTAGTAAGGTTTTTGCCAGTCAGTTTGCCCTCTGCCTTAACCTCTTTACATATGGCATTTAGAATATCACTTTCGGAGGCCTCGCTCATAGAAGCACAGGCTTGAAATCCTATTGTAGTGTTTGCTAGCTTTTTATTCGATTTTTATTGGCTCGCCTTTGGGCTTCTTTTCTTCCTTTATCTTTGGAAGCTTAACCTCTAGAACCCCGTTTTTGTATTGAGTTTTGGCTTCTTTTATATTGACTTTGGCTGGGAGTGTCAACTCCTTGTAGTATTTCCGCTGGGGAGTGTCAACGCTTATGGTTAGTGTATCTTCCGTGCCGTGAAGCTTGATATCCTCCTTCTCAACGCCTGGAAGCTCAGCCACAACATGAATTTCATTATCTGTCTCAACAATGTCCACCAGTGGTTCACGTTCCTCCTTAACTTTCGGTCCAAGACGGGTTGGTTTAACATTTCCAAACTCACGGATCTCAGGCTTGCCATCCGGCCCAATCTTTATACTATAGCCATAGACGAAGGGTCCCCACTCCCTTATTGTTGTACCATCTGGTAATTTGCGTTCCCTAACATAGTCTCTCGGAATCCTCGATGTAAACTCTTTAAATTCTTCCTCCATCCACCTTTCCATTTCACGGAACACGCGATCAACGTCCTCGAAGAACCAGCCTCCGAAGAATGGGAAGCGTCTCCTCCTAAACCATTCTGGAAAATCCTCTTCAGAAGGCATTTTCCCACCTAGTTAGTGTGGAAAACTTCAATCTATAAAATCTTTGCGCTATTCAAGAATTCTAAGCTGGCTTAAAGCTCCAAGAAATGTTCCATCTAAAAGGTAGATTTCAGCATTTTCCATGTCAACAGCCTTTGTTCTCAAAATTGGTCCAACAATCTTTTCGCCTTTTGCCTCTTCACCAGAATTTTTCTCGTTTAATGGTTTTCCTCCCAAATACTCATTAAAGGAAGGCATGATGAAAAGCTGTGAAGTTTTGGGTTTAACTCCATAATGTTTAAGCAAAGTTTGCTGTGGGCTGCCTTCAACCTTTATTCTATTCTTTTCCAACAGAATCTTCGTGAGATGCTCCTTGTCACAGTTCGCTTTAACCCAAACCTGCCTCGTTATCCTAAACCCGGCTGGGTCGCGGAATGCCACAACCGGGTGGACATGCCCCATAACAATGGTTTTACATTTTAGAAGCGCAGGTGATGGCCAACGGTGACCGTGGAAAAACCCTACATCCCCCACAATAGTTCCGGATGACGGGAGGGTTTTTATGCCCTCTGGAAGCAACGGGTCTAGGTTTCCGTCATGGTTTCCCCGGATTACTTGTATTTCTTTGACGAGTGGTTTTAGTTCTGTGAAGAAGTCTGGGACGTCGTGCCACTCGCTTATTTCCGCTGCTGCCACAGTGTGTTTGACGTCGCCTATTATTAGGAGTTTTTCAGGCCTGTATAGGTTTATGAGCATCTTCAGTTTTTGTAGAAGTTTTGGCATCTGTGTTGGAACGTGTATGCCCTTTCCTGACAGGGCTATCTCCCACCCTATGTGCAAGTCCGCCACAACCAGAACTCTTGTTTCCCTTGTTTTTACGAGAGCTGCTGGATGGGGCATTAAGGGAGTTATCATTTGCTCCGCTTCAACCTTTTCCCTATCAGGCTTAGAATCTTTTTATGAATCCCAGGGTTGGCCGACGCCACAAAAGTTAGCCTCTCCATAGGGTCTAATTTGGCATTTAGGGGTTCCCCATCGGGTGTTGTGATTATTGCTCCAGCCTCCTTTATTATTAGCCAAGCAGCCGCGGTGTCTGTTGCTCTAAGCTTTCCGCGGATGTCGATAAAGGCGTCTGTCGTCCCGTCAGCCACGTAGCACAGTTCCAGCGCGTTTGCTCCTAGGTGGCGTATATGCTTTGTTTTTTCAATTAGGCTTGTTAGGTGTGGGGCAATTTCACGAGCCTTGTAGGTGTTTAGGTCTATGCCTATCACCGCATCTTCCAAGTCTGTCTGTTTTGAGGGAACAATTTTCTTATCGTTACAGTGCGCTCCTCTGCCTTTTTCCGCCGTGTATGTTGTGCCGTGGGAGAGGTCTGCCACAATTGCTGTGTGAACAGTGTTTAGTTCTGGTTTTGTGGAAACAGCTATGGATGTTGCGTAGAAGGGTATCCCCCTTGTTAGGTTTGTAGTTCCGTCTATGGGGTCTGCTGTCACATAGTTTTCCTTGGGGTTTTTGCCGTACTCCCTTATACCGGATTCCTCGCTTATCAACGTGAAGGATATGTCTTGCCCAACAATGGTTTCCACTATGGCTTTTTCCGCCGCCATATCGATTTGCTTTATTGGGTCGCCGCCGGCCCCTATGCCAAGATTTGGCTGCTGTTGTCTGCGGGCAGTTTCCAGAAAGGGGGCTATATGCTCTTTCACGTTATCTCTGCACCGGATTAGTATTGGCAGCCAGTCGATTTTCCTTTCCATTTTTCTCCGTTTTTATTACAGTTTTCGTTTGATAAAGACTTTGCTAGGATGCGGAAATCAGGAAGTTTAACATGGAATTAGTATGGGTGGTTGGGCAAAAAATATATGAAAACAGATGGGTAACACAATTCAAAACTGGTTTAAGGGAGAGAATGTGCTTGGACATTATTGTTTGTGTTAAGCATGTTCCGGAAACAGCAGAAGCAGAACTCAAAATTGACGTGACTGGAAAGGGCATAGAAAAGGCTGGTTTAGTCTTCGACATAAACGAGTGGGACGACTACGCCTTGGAAGAGGCTGTTCGCATAAAAGAGAAGTTCGGCGGAACAGTAACAGCCATAACAGTTGGACCAGAAGACTCTGAAAGCACACTGCGGAAATGTCTAGCCCGCGGCGCTGATAAGGCTATACGTCTAACAGACCCAAAGTTTGCCGGCTCAGACGCCTATGCAACTGCAAAAATCCTTCATAGCGTAATTAGAAACCTTCACTTCGACCTAGTATTAACGGGGGCTCAGGCTGGCGACGATGGAAGCGCTGTTGTCGGGCCCGTCTTGGCTGAATTGCTTGGGATTCCACACGCTACTATGGTTAAGAAAATCGAGTTCAGCGACGGAAAAGCTATAGTCAACCGCGAGCTTGAGGGCGGCTTGGAAGAACGCCTAGAAGTTAAGTTGCCAGCACTTTTCGCTGTTCAAACGGGCATTAATGAGCCGCGTTATGTCTCCATAATGGGTATTCGCAAGGCTATGCAGAAAGAGGTCAAGGTTATGGGGTTGGCGGACATAGGCTTAACTGAAAACGATGTGGGTGAGGCTGGTTCATGGCTGAGGATAGAGAAGCTTTACGTCCCGCCGGTTGAGAAGCAAGCAGAATTCCTCAAGGGAAGCCCAGACGAAATAGCCACAAAAATTGTTGAAATCTTAAAGTCTAGGGGGCTGATTTAGATGACCGAAATTTTTGTTTTAGCTGAGCATAGGCAAGGACAATTAAGAGACATAACCTTTGAAATGTTGACAAAAGCCAGAGAGCTAGCCGAAAAAACAAATGCGGAACCGGTGGCAGTTATTTTAGGCAAAGATGTTAGGGAACACGCAAAAAACTTGGCTGAGCATGCCAAAAAAGTTCTGTTGGTTGAGGATGCTAAGCTTGAGAACTTTAATTCAGAAGCCTACCAAAGGGTTCTTTCCCACCTAATTAAGGAGCATAAGCCCATTCTGACGATTATTGGGCACACGTCCTATGGGGTTGAGCTTGCCCCAAGGTTGGCGGCATCCCTAAACATTCCATTGGCAACGGACTGCATAGACTTGGCTTTTGAAGGCGACACATTAACAATTACAAGGCAGATGTATGGCGGGAAAGTGAACGCTAGGGCGACGCTTCGCCATGCTGAAAGTTACATGGTTACAGTCCGCCAAGCAGCCTTCCAAGCCCAAAAGCCGCCCACACCATTAAACGGGCAAATAGTTGAGGTTCCATCACCCCTAACAGAAGAGATAACGACAAAAAGGTTCTTGGAATACGTTTTACCACCGCCTGGAGGTGTTGACATTACAGCGGCAGATGTGCTTGTGGGGATTGGAAGGGGCATAAAAGACCAGAGCAACATACCGATGGTTGAAGAGTTGGCGAAGATGCTTGGCGGAGTATTAGCGTGTTCTCGTCCAATTGTGGATAAGGGTTGGCTTCCAAGCGACAGGCAAGTGGGGACTTCTGGAAAAACTGTTAAGCCAAAGCTTTACATAGCCCTCGGCATAAGCGGCGCCTTCCAACACGTTTTAGGAATGAAAAACTCCGACCTAATAATAGCCGTGAACAAAGACCCAAAGGCTCCAATATTCAGTTTTTCAGATTACGGCGTTGTTGAAGACATGTTCAAGGTTGTGCCAGTGCTGAAGAACAAGATTAGCGAGTTAAAGGCTCAAAAGGCGTAAAACCCATTTTTATCAGTGGAGGAGTTTACATGCAATTTAAGCTGACCGAGGAGCAGATGGAGATTAAGCGGGCTGCCCGCGAGTTTGCAGAAAAGGAGTTCACACCAGAACTAGCCCTAAAATACGATCAGAAAGAGGAGTTTCCAATGGAGCTTTACAGGAAAGCCGCCAAAATGGGCTTTACAAGCATGCGCATACCCCAAGAATATGATGGGCAAGGCTATGGCGTATTAGAAGAATGCCTAGTCGTTGAAGAATTCTGCCGTGTTGACCCAGGGTTGGGGGTGGCTGTTTCCCTTGGAAACTTAATGGTTCCAGATGTCTTGCTAAGGCATGGCACGGAAGAGCAGAAGGAAAAGTATATTCCGCCACTGGCTAGGGGCGATAAGGTTGCTGCGGCAGCCTTCACTGAGCCGGAACATGGAAGCGACATAACTAAATTGGACACGACAGCCGTTAAAGTTGGCGACGAGTGGGTGATTAATGGTTCTAAACAGTTTATAACCAACGCCCCAATAGCCGACACCTTCATAATCCTATGTCAAACAGACCCAAACGCAGTGCCACCCCACCGTGGACAAAGCCTCTTCTTGGCAGAGAAGGGCATGCCCGGCTTAGAGGCGACAAAGCTTCATGGCAAGATGGGTATAAGACCATGTGTCACAGGCTCTCTGGCTTTAAGCGATCTCCGCATACCAGCAAATAACCTTGTAGGCGAACTGAATAGGGGCTTCTATTACGCCCTTGAACTTTTTGATGGAACCCGCATAACAGTGGCAGCCCAAGCCGTCGGCATAGCCCAAGGAGCCTTTGAAAAAGCCCTAAACTATGCTAAGACCCGCAAACAGTTCGGCCAGCCAATAATCAATTTTCAAGGCGTCTCCTTCAAGTTGGCTGATATGGCTATGAAAATTGAGGCTGCACGGTTGCTCACTTATAGGGCGGCTTGGATATACGACCATGAAAAACCAAGTCCAGCTGCGACTTCGATGGCTAAAGCTTATGCAAGCCGCGTAGCCATGGAAGTTACGGACGAAGCCATCCAAATATTCGGCGGGTATGGCTATTTGGCAGATTATCATGTGGAACGCTTCCATAGATGTGCAAAAATAACTGAAATCTATGAGGGAACAAGTGAAATTCAAAAATTGACTATCGTCAACTTTTTAACAAAGTAGGCCGATTCTCCCCTTATTTTTCCTTGTCTCGCTGCAAAGTCTAAAAAGTTTTATTAGGAATGTTGTCTACTCGTTTCTATTCTATATTGGGAGAGGTTTTGTTTGGCTGGAAAATTGAAGAAAGTTGCTGTGATTGGTTCTGGGGCAATGGGGCATGGAATAACGCAGCTTCTGGCAATGAGCGGCATAGAAGTGGCAATGGTGGACATCAGCGACGAATTTCTGCAAAAGGGTATAGAGAAGATCAAATGGAGCCTCGGAAAGTTTGTCGAAAAGAAGAGGATAAGACAGGAAGATGCGGATGCTGCACTTTCAAGGATAAAGACAACAACAAGCTATGAGGAGGCAGCCAAAGACATAGACCTAGCCATTGAAGCGGTTCCAGAAAACATGGAACTCAAAAAGCAGGTTTTTGCAAAACTTGACAGCATAGCACCTCCACACGCGATTCTAGCTTCTAACACCTCAACCTTAAGCATAACTGAAATGGGAAACGCCACAAAACGTCCAGAAAAAGTGGCTGGAATGCACTTTTTCAACCCGCCGCAAATGATGGCTCTAGTGGAGGTCATTAAGGGCGAAAAGACAAGCCAAGAAACAATAGACACCCTGGTGGAATTGGCCAAAAGACTTGGAAAAACTCCGGTGATTGTTAAAAAGGATGTGCGGGGCTTTATAGTCAACCGCGTTCTTGGTGTAGTTTTCAATGAGGCTTTCTGGGCATACCATCGTGGCGAAGCCACAAAAGAAGGCATAGACGCCTCAGTCAAATACAGCGGCGGTTTCCCAATGGGATGGTTTGAACTGGCAGACTTTGTTGGACTCGACATAGCCTACGAAGTTGGAAAAATCCTTTATGAGGCGTATGGCGAACGCTTCAAGCCATGCGCAGAAGTCATAGAACCTCTTGTCAAAGAGAAGAAGCTTGGACAGAAAACCGGCGTGGGCTTCTACGACTGGACTAAGGGGAGACCAAGAATACCCTTCAACCTTATGGAGGAGTACGACGTTGAAAGGTCTTGGGCCGTAGCAGTAAACGAAGCTGCATGGCTAATACATGAAGGCGCGGCAAGCCCAGCGGACATAGACACTGGAATGAAGCTTGGCACATATTGGCCTTCTGGACCATGCGAGTATGCGGATAGAACCGGCATAGACGTCATCGTCAACAAATTGAAGGAGCTCTACGCCAAATACAACATGGAAATGTATAAGCCATGCCCACTATTAGAAGAGTATGTCAGCAAGGGCTGGCTTGGAAAGAAAACTGGAAGGGGGTTCTACTAAATGAGGTTTGAATTGACGGAAGAGCAGATTGGAATAAAAAACGCCGTGCGAGAGTTCTGCGATAAAGAGTTCAAGCCAGAACTAGCCTTGGAACTTGACAGAAAAGAAGAGTTCCCCATGGAACTTTACAAGAAAGCCGCCAAACTGGGTTTTACAAGCATGTTCTTCCCGCAGGAGTATGGAGGCCAAGGCTATGGGCTCCTGGAAACATGTCTGGTAATTGAGGAAATGTGCAGGTCGGACTCTTCGCTTGGTGTGGCAGTTTCAAGCGGAAACTTTGGAAGCGAACTTATACTGGCTTATGGCAGTAAGGAGCAGAAGGAGAAGTATCTGCCGCCAATCTGCAGAGGCGATTTTATATCAGCGGCAGCCTTCACAGAACCGAACGTCAGCGGAAGCGACATAACCCGTATGGAGACTACAGCCACAAAATATGGGAACGAGTGGTGGATTAATGGCACAAAAACCTTCATAACAAACGCCACAATAGCCGACTTCATCATCGTGTTGACGCAGACAGACACAAAGGTTAGACCAACCTATAGGGGCGAAACGCTTTTCGTTGTCGACAAGGGTACACCGGGGCTGGAAACAACGAAGCTCCACAACAAGATGGGGATAAGGTGTTCCGTAACTGGCGAGGTGCGTTTTGACAATGTTAAGGTTACGGACTGGAACATTGTAGGTGAACTGAATAGGGGCTTCTACCATTCCATGGAGTTCTTTGACAAGACAAGGGTTGGTGTGGCAGCCCAAGCCGTTGGCATGGCTCAAGGCGCATGGGAAATAGCCTTCAAATACTCAAAGCAGAGGGAAGCCTTTGGACAGCCAATAATCCAGCATGAAGCCATAGGCTGCACCTTGGCGGAATTGGCTACAAAAATAGAGGCTGCAAGACTCCTAACCTATAAGGCTGCATGGCTCATAGATGTTGGGAAAATGGATCCGATGGCAACAGCCATGGCAAAACAGTACGCAAGCCGCGTGGCAATGGAAGCCACAGACTTCGCCATCCAAACATTGGGCGGGTATGGCTACTTGGGCGAGTACCGAGTTGAAAGATACCACAGAGACGCAAAAATAACCGAGATTTACGAGGGCACAAGCGAAATTCAAAAGCTGACAGTGTTGAAGTATCTGCTAAGAAAGTTCTAAATCTCCCAAAAGTAATATAGGCTATTCCACAAAACATGGTTTGGTGAAATTATGAGCAAGGCGTATGAAACCATAAAAATTGAGAGGGAAGACAGCGTCTTATGGATAATCCTAAATAGGCCGCATAGGCTTAACGCCTTCAACGACGTCTTAATGGAGGAGCTTGCAGACGCCCTAGACACGGCTGAAAAGGACCCCTCAGTAAGATGTGTGGTGGTAACTGGCGAAGGTGACAGATCCTTCAGCGCAGGCGCAGATGTTACAATGTTTCCAAAGGCTACGCCCGTTAAGGCTGAGGAGTTCTCTAGGCTTGGGCAGAAGGTTTTCAGCAAAATAGAGGAGATGTCAAAACCAGTTATAGCGGCAATTAACGGCTTCGCCTTAGGCGGAGGTTTAGAACTGGCGCTGGCTTGTGACTTTAGAATAGCCGCAGAGCACGCGGAGCTTGGAAGCCCAGAAATAAACTTGGGTCTCATACCCGGGTGGGGTGGGACTCAAAGGCTTGTGAGGATTGTTGGCTTGGCAAAGGCTAAGGAGATGGTTATGCTTGGAACACGGCTTAAGGCTGAAGAAGCCTTGAAAATAGGCTTAGTCCACAAGGTTGTGCATTACGAGAAGCTTAGAGACGAGGTTCGCGATCTGGCCAAAAAACTAAGCGAGGGACCACCAATAGCGCTGAAGTATGCGAAGTTCGCCATAAACTTTGGAACACAAGTACCATTAGAGGCTGGTCTACGCATTGAGTCTGGGCTTATGGCTTTAACCTTCTCCACAGAAGACTTAAAAGAGGGCGTAGAAGCCTTCATGTCAAGACGGAAAGCCGAATTCAAAGGAAAGTAACATACCCCACCACCTCCCATATTTTTAATTGTTCAATTTGATGTCTGATGGAAGAGTGGTGAAATGAGGAAAGTTGCAGTCATAGGAGTTGGAAGCTCAAAGTTTGGCGTCAGGAACGATGTTAATGTTGCTGAACTCGCCTTTGAAGCTTTTAAGCCGTCTGTCGAGGACGCCGGAATAACGCCGAAAGACATAGAATTTGTTGCTGTTGGCTCAACGGGAGCCGGGGCATGGTATGAAGAACTTCTCCCAGCCGTTGTCTCAGCCGAATATTGTGGCTTAACTGGGGCTGGGCTTGTGCGCTGTGAAGCCGCATGTGCAAGTGGAAGTGCAGCCTTCGCAACAGCTTATTGGGCTGTGGCAAGCGGGCAAGTCAAGATTGCGGCGGCTTTGGGTGTTGAGAAGATGCGGGAAATTGACACTCCAACCATGATGGAGTGGATTGGAAGAGCTGGATACTACCTCTGGGAGTTCCACAATTTCGGCTTAACCTTCCCAGCTTACTACGCCTTGTATGCAACAGCCCACATGGCTAAGTTTGGCACCACAGAGGAAGACTTGGCACTGGTTGCCGTTAAAAATCACAAGTACGCCTCAATGAACCCGATAGCGCATCTCCAAAACAGAATAACGGTTGACGACGTGCTGTCTTCCATGGTCATTGCTGCACCCTTAAAACTCTTTGACTGTTGCCCAATATCCGACGGAGCAGCCTCGGTAATCTTAGCCTCCGAAGACAAAGTTAAAGAACTTAAGGTTGACACTCCAGTCTGGGTTGCCGGGGTAGGATACGCCTCTGGAACAGCCAATATGAGCAAAAGGCTCGACTACGTTGGATTAGAAGCCAGCGTGGCAGCAGCCCAAAAAGCCTACAAAATGGCGAATGTGACACCAGAACAGCTTGACGTCGCAGTGGTCCACGACTGCTTCACAATAGCCGAAATAATGGCATACGAAGATTTGGGCTTCTGCAAAAAGGGCGAAGGAGCCAAACTAATAAGGGAGGGACAAACCGAAATCGGCGGAAAAATCCCAGTGAACGTTGACGGCGGTTTAAAAGCGAAGGGTCACCCCATCGGAACAACGGGCTGCTCAATGATATATGAGTTGACAAAACAGCTTAGGGAAGAGGCTGTTGAAAAGAGCAGACAAGCTCCCGTGAAAAATTACATAGCCCTAGCCCACAATGTGGGCGGAACTGGACATTACTGTTACGTGACAATTTTAAGGAGGTGATAAAGATGGCTGCCATGCCCTCAATAAAATCGCGAGAAATAAAAATTGTTCAAGACATCCCCATAGGTAGGACGCTGCCATTCTGGGAAGCCCTTAAAGAAGGGAAAATCCTAGCCACAAAATGCAGAAAATGCGGAAAACTGTGCTTCCCGCCAGTTGCCGACTGCTCAAACTGCCTAACCTCAGACATGGAGTGGGTTGAACTCAGCAACGATGCAACAATAGAAACTTTTACGCATGTAGTTGTTAGACCAACAACCTTCCAGCAGGAAAAGCCCTACACAGTCGCCATAGGCAGACTTAAGGAAGGCGTTAGGGTGCTCGCGTGGCTTACAGGCTTTAAACTTTCAGAAGTTAAGGTCGGCATGAAAGCTAAACTTGTGGCAAAGATAACCCCCGAAGGACGCCCCACATACGAGTTCACGAGGCCGGAGTAAAAACTGCTGCTTGCACAGCTTTGACTATGGAAAGTATTATTACTCCAAAAACCGCAAATATCTCTAATAGGGTTTAATATGTCAGCTAAAAGGAAAAAGAAGGTTGAAGAAGCAAAAATTGAAAAACCGCCGGAAAAACCATGGTACAAGTTTTGGCCTCCAGGCGTTAGGAAACACATAGACTATCCAGAAGTGCCACTTTTCGAGTTTTTAAGGGATTCTGCCAGAAAATATCCGGATAAGACCGCGATCATCTACTTTGACAGAAAAATAACCTATAAAGAGCTTGACGTGCTTTCCGACAAGTTTGCAACAGCCCTAGTGGATTTGGGAGTGAAAAAGGGAGACAAGGTCGCAATTTTCCTTCCAAATATCCCACAGTTTGTAATTTCATATTATGGCGCGTTAAAGGCTGGAGCAATTGTAACGGCAATAAGTCCCCTCTACAAGGAGCGGGAGGTGGAGCATCAACTAAACGATTCTGAAGCTGAAACAATAATTGTCCTCGACATGCTTTACCCAATCGTGGAAAAGGTTTGGGAGAAAACAAAGCTTCGAAATGTCATAGTGGCTAGTCTAAAGGATTATATGCCAACGTTTAAGGCTTTTTTGGGTTCTCTGCTGAAAAAGATTCCAGCACGTAAAGTAGAACGTAGGGCGAATGTTTACTTCTTCACAGAACTTATGGCAAGGTATGAGGCTAAGCCGCCAAAGGTTGAAATAAATCCGAGGGAGGATTTGGCTGCCCTCCAATATACTGGTGGGACCACAGGCATCTCTAAGGGGGCTATGCTCACCCACATGAATCTTGTTTCCAACGCAGTTATGTGTAAAGAGTGGCTGCAAGCCAAAGAGGCTGAAGAAGTTGTTTTAACGGTTCTTCCGCTTTTCCACATTTACGGCATGACAACAAGCATGAACGCCCCAATATTCTTCGTTGGAACAATGGTTATGCTGCCCCGCTTCGACGCGACAGCCGTCTTGGAAGCCATTCAAAAATATAGAGTGTCTGTGTTCTGCGGTGCACCCACAATGTATGCGATGCTTCTAGCCCACCCAGACATCAAAAAATACAATCTTAGATCAATAAAGTTCTGCATATCCGGTGCGGCTCCACTCCCACCAGAGGTTCAGAAGAAGTTTATGGAGGTTACTGGCGGCGTTTTGGTTGAGGGTTATGGGCTTACAGAGTCATCGCCAGTAACACACGCCAACCCGCTTGACAAGACCATGAAAACGGTGAAGATAGGTTCAATAGGAATACCATGGCCAGACACAGACGCGAAAATAGTTGACATAGAAACTGGCGAAAAAGAGCTCCCACCCGGAGAAGTTGGTGAGCTCATAGTTAAGGGTCCGCAGGTTATGAAGGGTTATTGGAAGATGCCGGAGGAAACAGCTGAGGTTCTAAGAAATGGTTGGCTCTACACTGGCGATATCGGCAAAATGGATGAGGATGGCTACTTCTACATAACAGATAGGAAGAAAGATCTAATCAAGTATAAGGGTTACAGTGTTTATCCAAGGGAGCTTGAAGATATCTTATATGAGCATCCAGCCGTGAAACTATGCGGAGTTATTGGCAAACCAGACCCTGTTGCCGGTGAAATTCCAAAGGCCTTCGTTGTGCTTAAAGAGGGGATGACCACCACAGAAGAGGAACTTATGAAATTTGTGAATGAGAAGGTTGCACCCTACAAGGCAATAAGGGAACTAGAAATTCGCAGGGAGCTGCCACTTAGTGCTGTTGGCAAAGTTCTCCGAAGAGTATTGCGGGATGAAGAGCTTAAAAAACTGGCTGCTAAAACCTAGCCTTCCTCTTTCTTTATTGGCGCTGTTTACTTTTAAACTGGCTCGCTTAGCTTCTTCCCAAACTTTTCAGTCCACTCGCTGACTGAGATGGCGAACTGTTTTTCCACATTGTTTCTGTGGATGCTGTTGTATGTGCAGAAAGGTCTGACCTTGCCGTCTGGCGTTGCGTAGTGTATTACGCATCTTTGTACGCGGTCTAGGTCAAAGTTCCAAACGTCCATAAAGTGCATTATTCCAATCATGATTATTTTTCGCATGAAACTTCCAAGTGCCTCGTAGCTTCCCTTTGTTATAACGTCCTTAAGCAAGCCTCTAACAAGAGACGACTTCACCAGTGGCAGCAGCTCCAACATCTTCATCTTCGCCTTCGTCCTCTTGCCCTTAACACCAGAGTAGTAAATGTCCCAGAAGATTTCGGCGAGACGGTCAACATCCACATATTGGGTTATAGGCTTGTATGAACCGTCCTTTTCAACTACTAGGAATGTCGCCGCCCCACACATGGGGTGCATAGTAAACTCGGGATAAATCCTGTTCTTCACAACGCCCATGCCCTTAGAAATTGGAACAGGCCAATTAACAGGCCTCCAGTCCCACCGTGTAACAACCCCGTTCGTCTGCTCTTCTATTAGTTTGATGGTTTCCGGCACCGTTATGCGCATTTTCCGCATTTCGTCTTTGCGAGCTCTTCCAGCCATGGAGATTGGCTGAATGTTGATGCATCTGACGACATCGTGATTTTCAACCGCGTAGCGGACTATGTCGCCTAAGTCTTTGTCGTTCACGCCTCTTGCGAGGGTGACCACCAAAACTATTGAGTCTAAGCCTACTTTTCGCGCGTTTTCCAATACCTTATGCTTTATTTGGGCAAGGTCTGTTCTACCCCTAGTCTTCTTGTAAATTTCTTCTCTTAAACCATCAAACTGCAGGTAGAGTGTGCTCATGCCAGCATCAAAAAGCTTCCTGAAATAGTCTACGTCTTCTGCGATGCGTAAACCATTAGTGTTCACTTCCACATGTTCTATCCCAGCCTTTTTCGCTTCTGCGATAAGCTGTGGCAAATCGTTTCTTAGGGTTGGTTCGCCTCCGCTGAACTGTAGAGCGTTACACGCCCAGGGCTTGTTGTTCCTGAGCAGTTTAATCATTTCCACAATCTGCTGATATTTTGGTTCATAAACATAATTGACCGCCCCAGCATAGGCAAAGCAGACAGGACAAGCCATGTTGCACCTGTTTGTTACATCTATTATGCCTAAAACTGTGTAGGACTTGTGCTGGGTGCATAAGCCGCAGTCGTATGGGCACCCGTTAACAGTTTTTGTATGAGGGTTCTCCAAGCCGTTTCCCATGTATTTGGCGTTATACCATTCCCTGTAAATCCACTTGAAAAGTTCAGCGTCACCCCAATAGACATCTTCAAATTTCCCATGTTTGGGACATGTTTTTTCAAGGTAGATTACGCCGTTTTCCTCATAAATTCTCATGGGAACTCTGTTTAGGCATTCTGGGCACAGGCTTGTGGAATAGGCTTCAAATTTTGCCTCTTCTTCTTGTTTTTGCATTTCAATCGCCATGTTATGGTTTAAGGTCTCGGCTTGTGGCTATATTAAAATTTCCATAATTTTAATAGGATGAAAAGTGTTATTCCTTTACATGAGCGAAAAAGTAAAGATGATGCTGAGAAGGGTTGGACTTACAGACTACGAGGCAGACGCATACCTACTCCTTATGGCGAAAGGTGCATTAACAGCCAAACAAATAAGCTATGGAGCCCAAATACCCTACTCAAAAGTTTACCAGATCCTAAACAGCTTGGAAAAGAAGGGTTGGATAGAGGCGACAAGAAAAAGACCAAGCAGATACTTTCCAAAATCGCCTGAAACAGCCTTAAAAACGGCCAAGGCAGCCTTTGAAAACGAGTGGCTTCAAATCGAGAAAACAATAACCGACGAGCTGCTCCCAATCTATGAAAAACTGAAAACTAAAGAGAAATATGATGTTTGGATTTTGCGAGGCGCATTAAACATAATTTCAAAGTTTAGGGAAATGACCAAAAAATGTAGGCAGGAGATGCTCATAGCCCTACCATTCATCAAAGAAGAGTTTCTGATGGATTTCCACCAACTGCTCCACTCTTTTATCGGCGATGGAGTGCAGGTCCGCTTCATGATGTTAAAGGGATTAAGCGAAAATGTGTATAGGGCTCTTTCAAAAATTGGCGAGGTAAAGTGCAGAACAAAAATGTTTGGCGGCGGCGCCATATCAGACGGCAGCGAAGTTCTATTGCTCTTCAGCGATGAAAGGGGTGAGATAAGTGCCATATGGTCTGACCATCCTGGCTTGGCGACATTAGCAAAAGACTACTTCAACTATTTGTGGAAGGAGCCTGAAGGGTGAAACTTTAAAACCAGCTTTTCAACTGTGAATAAATTTCAAGAGATGGAATACGGTGCGAGTGAAGGTTAGAGTTACGGGCATAATTCAGGGCGTAGGATTCCGCCCCTTCATATATCGCATAGCCGTAAAAAATGGCCTGAAAGGCTATGTCAGGAATATGGGCGATGCTGGTGTTGAAATCCTCCTAGAAGGTGAGGAAAACGCCATCAACAATTTCTTGAGGGATTTGAGGTGGAAGAAGCCGCCTTTGGCGCAGATTCAAGAAATTATCATAAGGGAGCTCGAAGGCGAGAACCAGTATACAAGCTTTACGATTGAGAAGAGCTCAGAGGAGTCTGAGCTTTCTGGTTCTGTTATTCCGCCAGATGTAGCCATATGCGACGAGTGCCTAAAGGAGTTAAGGGAGAAGGGCAACCTCAGATACGAGTACTTTTTCATAACTTGCACTGATTGCGGTCCAAGATACACGATTATTGAGAGGCTTCCCTACGACCGTGAAAACACCACCATGCGGGACTTCCCCATGTGCAGCTTCTGCCAAAAAGAGTACAAAGACCCATTGAATAGGCGTTTTCATGCACAAACTGTGGCTTGCCCAAAATGTGGTCCAAAAGTTTACCTAACAACGTGTAAAGGCGAACTTGTTTCCACTAATGATCCAATAAGGGAGACTGGTAAACTGCTCGCGGAAGGCTTTATCGTCGCCATAAAGGGATACGGTGGCTTCCACGTGGCGGCTGCAACAACAAAGGATGAGCCTTTGATAAGGCTTAGGGAAGCGAAGCATAGAAGGCAGAAGCCCTTCGCTATTATGGCAAGAAGCCTCGAAGCCGTGCAGTCCTTCGCCGAAGTAAGCCCAAAAGAAGCCGAGCTTTTAATCTCCCATACACGTCCAATAGTACTTCTGAAAAAGAACAGCAAATACTACCTTTCAGATTTGATTGCTCCGGGCTTGCATAATGTCGGCGTCATGCTCCCCTATACTGGACTACACTATATGCTTTTTGACGAGGTGGACGAGCCAGCCTTTGTTATGACGAGTGCTAATCCACCAAACCAGCCTATAGTTAAAGATGACGATGAAGCCCTAAAAACTCTTGGTGGCATTGTTGACTACTTCCTTTTTCATAATAGACGAATAGCCCATAGATGCGACGACTCAGTTGTGCGGGTGCACGGCGAGAAAACGGTTTTTATTAGGCGTTCGAGGGGTTATGCGCCCGCCCCAATAATGCTGAGGGAAAAAGCCAAAAAATGCGTTTTAGCATTGGGCGGAGAGCTGAACAACACTGCTTGTGTTTTGCTTGGCAATAAAGCCTTCATATCCCAGCACATAGGCGATGTGGAAAACATAGAAACCCGCGATTTCTTGGAGAATGCAGCCAAACATTTAATTCGCCTAACAAACAGCAAGGTGGACGCTGTTGCATGCGATTTACACCCAAAATTCACAACAACAAAGCTTGCAAAAGACTTGGCGGAAGGGAATGATTGGCAGTTCTTCCAAGTTCAACATCACTATGCACATGTTGCAGCCTTGATGGCTGAACATGGCATATCCGAAATCGTTGGCATCTGCTGCGACGGCTATGGTTATGGCGTTGACGGCGAAGCTTGGGGAGGCGAAATAATACTAGGCTTAAGGGACTCGATGGAGTTTAAACGCCTAGCCCACCTTGAAAAACAGCCTATGATCGGCGGGGATTTAGCCACCAGCTATCCGCTCAGGATAGCGGCTGGAATACTACACAAAAAAGTGAACGTGGAAGACTGGCTCATGCAAAATAAGGGGCTTTTTCCGCATGGCGAAAAGGAAGCCCAGCTAATTTTTCAGCAATTGAAAACGGGGCGCGGCACGGTTAAAACAACAAGTTGTGGAAGGGTTTTAGACGCTGTTGCCGCCGTTTTAGGAGTGTGCCATGAGCGAACATATGAGGGCGAGCCAGCTATGAAGCTGGAATCAACAGCCATAAAAGGAAAAGACGTCTTGAAATTAAAGCCAATAATTGAAGACAACACCCTCAACACGACAGAACTGCTATTGGAGATATTTGAAAACAGGGAAAGATATGGCATACATGATTTGGCTTTCTCCGCCCACGCCTACCTAGCAAAAGGCTTGGCAGAACTAGCCATAGAAAAGGCGTTAGAGAATGACGTTAAAGCAGTGGGCTTTTCTGGCGGAGTTGCATGCAACGAAATACTAGCAAGAATCATACGGGAAACTGTTGAGGCATCTAACCTAAAATTTCTCGTTCACGAGGCTGTTCCGTCGGGTGATGGCGGCTTATCTTTTGGTCAAGCTTTCGCCGCTGGATTCCTGCCACCATAAGCCATAAACGATTTATCCCTGTTTGTTTTGCTATTTTCAGATAAAAATGTGTTTAGCTATCCCCGCAAAGGTTGTAAGCATTCAGGGCAATGTTGCAAAAGTGGATTTTGGAGGGGGCATAATAAGGGAGGTTGACGTAAGCCTCGTAGACGTCAAGCCCGATGATTATGTGCTTGTTCATGCGGGTTATGCCATTCAAGTGCTAAGTAAGGAAGAAGCTGAAGAAACGCTTCGTTTATGGAGTGAAATTCTAGAAGCTGGAGAAAAGCTTGAACGAAATGATTTGCGATGAGCTGAAATGTTTGAGCATTTAAAATTCAGAGATCCAAAATTAGCGAAACGTGTCGTTGAAAAAATCCACGAAGTTGCACCAAAACGTGATACCGTGAAGATATGCCATGTCTGCGGCACTCACGAGTGGACAATAACCCATTATGGGCTTAGAAGCCTTTTACCACAAAATGTTGAGGTTATAGCTGGACCAGGATGCCCAGTGTGCATTACACCAGCCTCTGAAATAGATGAGGCTGTGCAACTCGCCCTAAAAGGGGTTGTTGTGACATGCTTTGGGGATGTGCTCCGCGTACCGGGCTCCGAAAAATCACTATTAGACGCCAAAGCGGAAGGAGCAGATGTCCGAGTTGTTTATAGCGCATTAGACGCGGTTAAAATGGCTGAAAAAGAGCCGGATAAAGAGTTCACCTTTTTCGCTATAGGTTTTGAAACAACAGCTCCATCAACAGCCCTTGAAATCTTGAAAATGCCGCCAAAAAACCTAAGCTTTCTGGTCTCTCATCGTCTTATACCACCAGCAATGGAGCTTCTCCTTGGAATAGGCGACCTCCACATAGATGGTTTCATCGCTCCAGGACATGTGAGCACCATTATAGGCTTAAAGCCATATGAGATTTTCCCGAAAGCTTATCGCATGCCAACAGTGGTAGCTGGCTTTGAACCTTTAGATGTATTATTTGCCATATACATGGTCTTAAAACAGATTAAGGATAATACGGCACGTTTAGAAAATGAGTATGTTAGGGCTGTAAGCTGGGAAGGCAACGCTAAAGCGCAAGAGCTAATGCACAAGGCATTCCAAACTGTAGACGGAGAGTGGCGTGGTTTAGGAAAACTTCCATCATCAGCATTCAAATTAAGGGAAGAACACCGCACTTTTGACGCAAGGGAAAAGTTTGGAGTAAAAATTAGTCGCGGAAGAGACCTACTGCCAGGATGCCAATGCCACCTCGTGATGATTGGGAAGATTGAGCCTACAGAATGCCCGCTATTCATGAAGGCTTGCACTCCGCAAAAGCCCATGGGTGCATGCATGGTCAGTGCAGAAGGAACATGCAGCATATGGGCAAAGGCAATAAATACAACAGAAAATAGAATAGCGTAATATGTGATGCCTATGTCAGAAAAAATGTAAGAAAAGAAGTCATGGAGCTTAGAGAAAGGGTTGTAAAACTAGAGGTAAAGGTTGAAGAACTCACAAACGCGTTGATAACCTTCAAACTATGCAAGAGAACTTTATAATTACTTGCAAAAACAAGCAAGCAAACCAACATTTTAAGATAAAAGAAAAGGATTATGGCGGGGGGTGGCGGCGGAGGCCCTTTTCCAAAGAAAGCTTTGACATGCGGTCTCGTTAAGTAATACAATATCAGTATGTCAATGATTAAGCTGATTACTCCTGATGGAAGCGACAGAATACCAAGGATTAAGCCAATAATTGAAAATACTAGGCATAGGGTCCAAGCCCATCCTTTACCAGTCCATAAACCATAAGCGATGAAAAAGAAATGAGTCCAAGAATGACCATCACGACCCCTATTACAATCAACATTCCAGCGACAAGCCCGCCCAGCACCCCAGGAGCCTCAGGCATTTCTCCTACGATAGTTCCAATGAAACCTGCTGCTGCAAGCATTAAAGCACCAGCACCTAACGAGAAGAGCTCACTAACGATTTCTAAAATTGCAAGCACCGTAACTCCAAAAGGTCTCTCCATTGCCATTTTATTTCTCCAAACTCTCTTTGGTGTATTTACGTTATTTACGTTTAATTATATTATCTTCGGTTTGGAATAATTTCTGCGGCAGTTTTGAACATTTAACGTTATTGTTTTTAACTCGTCATAAAGAAAATAAATTGTAGGCAAAAACATGGCTTAGCATATTCTTGGAACAGGGTCTCCTACTGGTCTAGCGATTATTCTTTTTCCTCCAACTATCGTTTGCATTGCCACTCCACTAAACTCTCTTGTGGCTTCGCCTATAATCTCGGCGTCCTTGCCTTCTTCGGTGGCTTTTAGAAACTTTAAAACTTCTTCGGCTTTCTCCTTTACGACGCCTATGATTATTTTTCCTTCGTTGCCGACCTCGAGCGGATCCAAGCCTAGCATTTCGCATGCTGCGCGTACATTTTCCTTTATTGGTATCTTTTCTTCATAGATTAGTATGCCCACTTTGGATTTTTCGCTGAACTCGTTTAGGGCGTCTGCCAAGCCTCCGCGTGTTGGGTCTTTCATGGCGACTATGCCGCCAACATTGCTTAGCAACTGCTGAATGAGGCGGTTTAGGGGTTTAACGTCGGATTTTATTTCGCTTCCAAAGCTTAAGCCCTCTTGGGCTGATAAAACTGCCAAGCCATGGTCGCCTATTGTGCCGGACAATATTATTTTGTCTCCGGGTTTAAGGTTTGAATCTAAAATCCAACGTGTCTTAAAGTTGTCTCTAAAACGTTTAACAACTGCCAAATTTTTTTCTAGGGCTTCTGTTCTTCTGCCAATTCCAGAAACGTTTACCACACAGCCGCCTAGGCTTCCTTTCTCAACAACTTTTGTGTCGCCCGTCACTATGCTTACATTTGCTTCTCTGCATGTTTCTTGCATGCTGGCCAAAATCTTTTCAAAATCTGTTAAGAGTAAGCCCTCCTCCAAAATGAAACCACACGCCAAGGCATAGGGTTCAGCCCCCAAAACCGCAATGTCATTAACGGTGCCAGAGACAGCCAGACGTCCAATGTCTCCGCCAGGGAAGAATATGGGCTTTACAGCATGGGAGTCGCTTTTCAAAACAATATTGCCTACAACCGCCGCATCGTCCAAAGCCTCAAGGGGCACCTCAAAATTCGCGCCTTCAGTGCCACCAAAGTACTTTAAAATGTAGTTTTTGACGAGGTCATGCATAACCGTTCCGCCAGCGCCGTGCAGCATAGTGATGTGTTTGTTCTGCTTCATAGTTTCACCATTTTAGGTGCCAATAAGGTTTAGGTTAAACATAAATGCATCGAGGGCCTCAAAAGTTTAGTAATGCTAATTCATTAAATTTTGAAATTGGCTTGTTTTGTTGGTGTTTGGTAAACTTTAAAATGTACTAGTTTATGGAAAACCATATAAACCGCCATGTAGCTGTTCAATTGCACAGTTGGAGAGTCTATCAAGTGCCAAAATGGGGATACTCCATACCAGAAGAAGCATTAGACCCAGAAAAAACGGTTAAGGCAAGCGGGCGAGAGGTTAGGGTATCCCATAAATCCACCCGTGAAATATGCAACGCAATAAAGGGCATGATGCTTTCAGAAGCGAAAAAGTTTTTGAGAGATGTTATAGCCAAAAAGAGAGCTGTCCCATTTACAAGGTTTAAGAAGAAAGCTGCCCATCGTCGTGGGTTGGAAAAGGCTTATGCTGGCAGATACCCCGTAAAGGCGGCTAAACAAATCCTAAAAATTCTTGAAGGCGCTGAAGCTAACGCAGAGAATAAGGGATTAGACACTGAAAGGCTCAAAATAATTCATGCTTCGGCTTATCCTGGAATGAAGATTAAACGTTACATGCCGAGGGCTTTTGGTAGAGCCACGCCAAAATTTGAAACCTTAACCCACATTGAACTAGCCCTAGAAGAGCAACCCGAAGCTGTCGCGGAGGAAGCCTAATGTCCGTCGTTAAACATTTTATTTCAAAGTCGAGGAAGAGGGCGGAAATCGACGAATTTCTGCAGAAAAAACTTGAGAAGGCCGGTTATGGCGGGGTAAACATTTCAGAAACCCCCCTCGGAACCCACATAGTCATTTATGCTATGCGCCCAGGCCTTGTGATAGGAAGGAGCGGCGAAACCATAAGGGAACTCGCAAAAATACTGGAAGAGAAATTTAAGGTTCCGAACCCACAAATCTCAGTTTCAGAAATCGAGGTTCCAGAGCTAAACCCATACATTGTTGCCACCCGCATAGCCTCAGCCCTAGAGAGAGGTGTGCACTTTAGACGCGCTGGTTTCTGGGCTTTAAACCAGGTTATGGAAGCTGGCGCCTTAGGAGCTGAGATAATCATTAGTGGGAAATTACGAACTGAACGTGCCAGATATGAAAAGTTTAGAAGCGGCTACTTGCCAAAATGTGGAGACCCAGCCCTAAAGTATATGCGAAAAGCCGAAGTGCATGTCCAGCTTAAACCGGGCATTTACGGCGTAAAGGTTAGGATAATGCCACCAGACGCCAAGTTTCCAGATAAAATCCAAATAGTTGAGGCTCCACCGACAGAGGAAAAACACGAAGAGGCTTTAGAAGAGGTTCAAACAGAGGAGACCAAAGATGCAAGCGAGGAAGAAGGAGAGGAGGAGGCTGCCGAGTAAATGCCAATAATTAGGGTTAAGGAAATAAGGGAAATGTCCCCGGAAGAACGCCTTAAAAAGCTTAACGAGTTTAAAACAGAGCTTCTTAGGCTTAAAACTATGGTTAAGGCTGGTGGTACGGTAGAAAATCCTGCAAGGATAAAGGAGCTGCGAAGGGCAATTGCTAGAATATTGACCATAGAAAATGAGCAAAAACTTGAAGCTAAAAAGGCAGAGGGCAAGGAGAAGAGAGACAAATGAAGGTGACGCCAGACGTAATCCGCTACGAGTTCATCGGAACCGAGGCGAAAGTTGCTCGAAGCACTCACTGCGGCTACGTTGGGTTACGTGGCAAAATAATTGACGAGACACGAAACACTTTCACCATGCTCCATGATGGTAAAAGGAAAATTGTTGTGAAAGATTCTTCTGTTTTCCATTTCAAGTTCCCCGACGGAACTGTTGTTGAAATTGATGGTAAGCTTCTTGTTGGAAGACCTGAAGACCGACTTAAAAAGCGTGTTAGGAGGCTTTGGTGATGGCACTAACCTTTAAAAAGCCTAAGAAAACATGCAATGACCGCAACTGCCCATTCCATGGGAATCTTCCAATAAGAGGCCGAATATTAGAGGGTGTGGTTGTAAGCGCCAAAATGGATAAAACCGTCATAGTGCGCCACGACTATTTGAAATACGTTCCAAAATTCATGAGGTATGAAAGGCGCCGCAGCCGCATTCCATCCCATAACCCGCCATGTATAGACGCAAAAGAGGGCGACCGTGTCGTAATAGCTGAATGCCGACCAATAAGCAAGACAGTCTCCTTCGTAGTGGTGGAGAAGAAGGAGGAGGCGAAGTAGAATGGCGGCAAAAGCGAAAACAAGGGGTCTAGTTGCTAAAGGGGTGATTGGTCAGAGACCAAAAATCTCCAGGGGTTTGCCAGCCGGCTCTATCCTGAAATGTGCCGACAACACTGGAGCCCGAGAGCTGCGCCTAATACAGGTTATGGGTTATAAGGGTAGGCTTAGGCGTGTGCCCTCCGCGGCTGTCGGCGACCGCATAACAGTCTCTGTTAAGCATGGCACACCGGACATGAGGAAGAAAATTTTCCAAGCGGTTGTTGTCAGGCAGAGAATGCCCTTCAGAAGGGCTGACGGCGTCTGGGTTCAATTTGAAGACAATGCCGCGGTAATAATAACTCCGGAGGGCGAGATGAAAGGCTCTGAAATCCGCGGACCGGTGGCGAAGGAGGCGGCTGAAAGGTGGCCCAGAATAGCAAGTGCCGCCAGCATCATAATATAATGTGGTGAAGTTATATGCAGACAATAGCCCAAACATCAAAACCTTCAAAACAAAGGAAAATGCTCTTCCAAGCCCCAGACCACATACGCTATAAGCATTTCGCCGCACCATTGGCACCAGAGCTTAGAAAATCTTATGGAACTAGAAGTCTTCCTGTAAGGAGTGGCGACACGGTTCGCGTTTTAAAGGGAGACCACAAAGGGTTTGAGGGAAAAGTTGCCCGCGTTGATAGGAAAAAGTTTAGAATTTATGTTGAAGGCTTAACCCGTGAGAAGGTTGACGGCTCAACAGTTTTTGTTCCAATCCATCCGTCAAAGGTTATGATAACAAAGCTTAACCTTGACGACAAGTGGCGAAAGAAAATTCTGGAAAGGCGCAAGAAAGCCAAAGAAGCCATAGAAAAAGTTGTGGAAAAACCGCCAGAAGAAGTAAAAGTTGTTGAAGAAAAACCAGTCGAGGAGAAGCCTTCAGTCATAGAAGAGCTACCACCGCCAGAAGAGAAAAAGCCAGCGGGGAGGAAAAGAGCCGCGAAGAAGCCTAAGGAAAAAGTTGCAGAAAAAGCGGAGGAAAAGGCGCCAGAGAAAAAGAAAAGGACTGGAGGAAAGCGCAAGAAAACGGAGGAATCCAAGCTTGGGTAGGAAAGGCGGCTCAACAACCCTAAAACGGAAGCCTGCGCCTAGAATTTGGCCAATACATAGGAAAGAGTATGTTTGGGTTGTGAAGCCTACTCCTGGCCCCCACTCTTTGGAAAGTTGTCTGCCCATAACCTTGCTTTTGCGTGACATTTTGGGTGTTGCAAAAACAAGGAAGGAAGCAAAAATAATAACTGCTCAGGGAAAGGTTTACGTTGATGGAAAAGTCAGATGGGACGACAAGTTTCCAACGGGACTTATGGATGTGGTTTCGCTTCCCGATTTGGATAAACATTTCCGCATATTACCATCCAATAAGGGTTTAATTCTCCATCCCATAAGCAAGGAGGAAGCCAGCTTCAAGCTTTGCAGAATAGAGAACAAAACCATAGTAAAGAATGGGCATATACAACTGAATCTCCACGACGGTTCGAACGTGCTTGTTAAAGTTGCCGACCCAAAGAACCCTCAAGAGGATGTTTACAGCACCTTTGACACCGTTAAAATCAGTCTTCCCGATAGGCAAATTCTCGGGCACATTAAGATGAAAGAGAACGACTATGTAATAATCACTGGTGGGAAAAACGTAGGAAAGCACGGCAGAATTGTTGAAATCGAGAAGGTTAAGGGTAAAAAGCGCAAAGACGCCATAGTAACAGTGGAGGACGAGAAGGGCAACCGTTACCAGACAATTATGGATTTCGTTTTTGCCGTGGGCGAGGAAAAACCGCTGATATCTTTGCCGGAGGCTTCATAGGATGTCTGAGGATGAAATTAGAAAGAAGTGGGAGGAAAATCCGATGCTAAAACCAAGGATAGAAAAGGTTGTCGTTAACATAAGCGTTGGAAAGTCAGGCGAGCCTCTTGAAAAGGCTGCAAAGGTGCTGAAGGATTTGACTGGGCAAACGCCTTGCAAGCGGAAGGCAAAGAAAACCATTAGAGATTTCGGAATAAGAAGAGGTGAACCGATGGCTTGTATTGTCACTCTTAGAAAGCAGAAAGCCATAGAATTCCTAAAGAAAGTCTTACATGTGGTTGATTATAAGATTCCGAAAAGCTGTTTTGATAGGTTTGGTAACTTCGCATTTGGAATAAAGGAGCATATTGAAATCCCAGGGGTCAAATATGACCCTGAAATAGGGATTTTCGGCATGGACGTATGTGTGTCCCTGAGCAGACCAGGGTGGCGTGTTAAAAACAGGCGGAGGGGCAAGGCAAAGATAGGTTCAAGTCATCTTTTAACGCCCGAGGAGGCTATGGTTTTTGTTAAAGACACTTTGGGGGTTGAAATAGTTTAATCAGCTGTTTAGAGGGAGAATTTATGGGTAAAAAGAAGCCTAAAAAGGAAAGAAAATATGGCAAGGGTGCCAGACCATGCGTAAGATGCGGCTCATATGGCCCCATTATACGGCGTTATAATTTATATTTGTGTAGGCATTGTTTTAGGGAAGTAGCCAAAAAGCTTGGTTTCCAAAAATATGAGTGATGAGGAAAGCATGATGGATGTGCTGTCAAATGGCCTAACAACAATATTAAACAATGAGATGCGCAACAAACGTGAATGTGTGATTAGCCCAGCCTCTAAACTTTTGGGCAAAGTTTTGAGGGTTATGCAGTTAAACGGCTACATTGGCGAATTCGAATTTATAGATGATGGACGCTCTGGAAAGTTCAAAGTTCAGCTTTTGGGCAGAATAAATAAGTGTGGCGCCATAAGGCCACGGTTCGCTGTTAAGGTTAACGAAATTGAGGATTGGGAGAAGAAGTTTCTGCCATCAAGAGAAGTGGGGCTACTAATAATCTCAACTTCAAAGGGTGTACTGTCTCACAGAGAGGCCAAGGAAAAAGGCATCGGAGGCAGACTCTTAGCCTACGTCTATTAAGGGGGATTTGCAGATGCGGGCTGTTGAAGTCTCAAAGGTTGTTCAAATTCCAGATGATGTGGAATTAACCCTCGAAGGCAAAAAAGTGACTGTTAAAGGCGCAAAGGGAACTTTAACAAGAGACTTCTCCTACGCCCCAGTTTCAATGGAGTTGAAGGGTAAAAGCCTCCGCATTTGGGCTAATTGGCCTCGCAAAAAAGAGAGCGCCTTAGTCGGCACAATTTATGCCCACATTAACAATATGATTACCGGAGTTAGGAAAGGCTTCACGTATAAGCTGAAGATAGTTTTCTCCCACTTCCCAATTTCAGTTAAGGTTCAAGATGGAATGGTGCTTATTGAAAACTTTACCGGTGAAAGAAACCCGAGGAAGGCAAAAATTGTCGGTGACGCCAAAGTGAAGGTTGTCGGTGACGACGTAATAGTTCAAGGAATAAACCTTGAAGATGTAAGCCAAACAGCCGCCAACATAGAGCAAGCCACAAAAGTGCGGAGGAGAGACCCCCGCGTCTTCTTGGACGGCATATACCTATACGAGAAAAGCGAGGGAATGGAGGCATGAAAGAACAAAACCCAGCTGTTGTGGAAAAAGCCTTAAGGATAAGGGCTAAACTCAAAAAGAAAAAGCCTGACTTTGTACGGCAGGAAAGCTGGCGTTACGACCGGTTAAAGGAGAACTGGCGAAGGCCAAAGGGCATAGACAACAAAATGAGGAGAAAAATTAAGGGCTGGCCCCAAACAGTAAACGTTGGATATAGGGGACCGAAAGCCGCTAGAGGGCTTCATCCATCCGGCTGTGAAGAGGTTTTAGTGCATAATGTTGACGAACTTAAGAAGGTGAACCCAAAAACCCAGGCTGTGCGAATCGCCCACACCGTTGGCAGAAGGACTAGACTGCAAATTCTTGCAGAGGCTAGAAAGAAGAAAATAACAGTATTAAATGTGGGAGTTAAGGAAGAAGAAAAGAGAGAAGAAGCGGAAAAAGCTGAGGCTGAAGAAAAGGAAAAGGCTGAAAAAGAGGCCTGGAAGGAAAAAGCTGAGGAAGAAAAGCCGATTGAGGAAGAGAAACCGAAGCCTAAGCGTAAGAGGGCGAAGAAAAGCGAGGGAGGGGAAAGAGAAAAGTGACAAGTCTGAAAAGCCAAAGACGGCTAGCAGCCCAAATATTGAAGGTTGGTCAAGATAGGGTTTGGATAGACCCTAATAGGATAGAGGATGTTGAAGCCGCCATAACCCGTGAGGAGATTAGGAAGCTTATCCACGAGGGTGTGATTAAGCCTTTAAAGGAGAAAGGTGTCAGCCGGGCAAGGGCAAGAATTGTTCACCAAAAGAGGAAAAAGGGTTTAAGGCGGGGACGAGGAAGCAAAAGCGGCGCGGTTCGGGCGAAAATTTCTAAAAAGGAGGTTTGGATGAACAAGGTTCGGGCATTGAGGAAGAGGCTTCGCGAGTTAAAGGCTAACAAAATAATCACTGAAAGCACCTATAGAAAGCTCTACACAATGGTTAAAAGTGGAAGGTTCACGTCTGTCACCGACATGGAAAGGTTCTTAAAAGCTCATGACCTCTGGAGGAAACGCTGATGGCTAAGGGTTCCAGTTATAGCGTGCCATATCGCCGAAGAAGAGAAGGGAAAACAGATTATCGGAAAAGAAAAGCCCTAATTCTCTCTAGAAAGCCGAGGCTTGTGGTTCGCGGCTCGCTCAAAAATATTATTGTCCAGATAATTGCTGCCAAGCCCCACGGCGACGAGGTTTTAGTTTCAGCCCACAGTAGAGAACTCCTTAAAAATTATGGTTGGAAAGCTCCTAGGGGAAACCTCCCAGCAGCCTATTTAACAGGACTTTTATGCGGACTGAAAGCTAAAGCGAAGGGGATTAAAGAGGCGGTTTTAGACATTGGACTGCACTCTCCAACAAAGGGTGCAAGGGTTTTCGCAGCCCTTAAAGGGGTTTTAGATGCTGGTTTAAATGTTCCGCATGGAGAGGAAAAACTGCCAGACGAAAAAAGAATTCAAGGTGTTCACATAGCCCAGTGTGCAAAGATGCTTTCTGCAAGCACTGAGAGGTATATGGCGGCGTTTTCAAAATATCTTGAGAATAAAATTCCTCCAGAAAGCCTTCCAGAACACTTTGCGGAGGTTAAGAAGGCTATAATTGCCGCATTTAAGAGTGGAGGTAAAAGCCATGGCGGTGGATAGGGCTAAAAGTTTAGAGGAATGGGTTCCCAAAACCCGTCTTGGAAAACTGATTCATGAGGGTAAGATAACCTCTATTGAAGAGGTTTTTATGGAAGGCTTACCCATCCGTGAACCTCAAATTGTTGACGCTTTACTTCCAGACCTCCAAGAAGAAGTTATAAACATAAACCTGGTGCAAAAGCAGACTGACGCCGGTGAAAAGTCAAGGTTTAAGGCGATAGTTGCCGTTGGAAACCGTGACGGCTACATTGGGCTTGGGGCTGGAAAGGCTAGCCAGGTGCGAACAGCCATAGAAAAGGCGGCTGCAGACGCCAGACTAAACCTTGTTCCGATAAGGCGGGGTTGCGGAAGCTGGGAATGCGGTTGTGGAAAACCCCATTCTGTTCCGTTCCAAGTTGAGGGCAAGTGCGGCGGCGTAAGAGTTGTTGTAATCCCCGGACCAAGAGGCTTAGGGTTGGTTGCCAGTGAAGTTGCAAAGGTAATTCTTGGACTTGCGGGGATAAAGGATTGTTGGACAAGGAGTTATGGCTCAACGAGAACAGTTCCGTCTTTTGCATATGCGGTTTTTGACGCTTTGAAGAAGACTTACAGCCTAATAACGCCGATGGATTGGGTGAGATAGTTGCCAGAAGAAACAGAAAGCCGCAAATGTATAGTGGCGGTACGTGTTCGTGGAATTATAAGTGCGCCACTGCAAGTTAGGGAAACCTTGAAAATGTTAAACTTGAAAAGGAACAATTATGCAGTTTTAATTGATAATAGACCTTCTTTCCTTGGAATGTTAAAAACAGCGCAAAGCTTTGTTACATGGGGTGAAATTTCAAAGGAAACCTTGACGGCGTTGCTGAAGGAGAGGGGAAGACTCGTTGGGAACAAGAGATTGACGGATGATTATGCCAAGAAGCTTGGTTACGCCTCTTTAGAAGAGCTTGCAGAGGCAATATACAACTGCAAAGTTGAATATTGGAAACTTCCAAACATCCAGCCATATTTTAGGCTGCACCCGCCAACTAAAGGTTTTAGGGGCAAGATAAAGAAGGGTTACGGGATGGGCGGCGAACTTGGATACCGCGGCGAAAAAATTAACGAACTTTTGGAGAGAATGATTTAAAAGCTCTTCTATTTTGTGGCGATACCTTTTATAGTTGGTTTTTGAATGCGTTTGTGTTAAGGGGAGGAGAAGCCAGCGTGAGATGGCGAAGGAGTGAGAAACGCCCAAAATGGTTCAGAACAGCAAAAAGACCAAGCAGAACTGAGGATAAAATTTTAAGGTTTGAAAATTTGAGGTTTAAGGGGCGAAGCCCACGTAAGTATAAAAGTTTGAAATCTTTCAAGGTTAAAAATTGGAAGGAACCCGAGCCTTTGGTGGATGTTTTTAGAGAAAAGGATAGAATTGTTGTTGTCGCGGAGCTTAAGGGCTTTAAGAGGGAAAACATAAAGGTTCAAGCTGAAAAACAGCGGCTAACTTTGGTGGCAAAGGCTCAGGGACGCAGGTACTATAAAAGTTTAAATCTTCCAGACGCTGTGATTCCAGAAGCAACCCGCATAACATATAAGAATGGAGTCCTCGAAATAGAGTTAAAGAAAGCCCTTGAAGAAGAAAAACCATTAAACAAGGTTGCTGATTAAGGATGCCCCATAAGCTTAGGAAAATCCGCAAAAAACGCGGCACACGGACATGTGGCTACGGCAGAGTAGGACAACACAGAAAGTCAGGTTCAAAAGGCTATCGAAAGGCTGGACGCCACAAGCACGGATGGACATACGTAATAAAATACGAGCCAGACTATTTCGGGAAAAATGGTTTCACATCACCCAAAAGCTTGAGGCGAGAAGTTAAGGTCATAAATGTTGGAGAGCTTGAAGAAATAGCCGAAAAATACGGAAAAACTGAAGACGGGAAGATTCTAATAGACTTGGAAGGTTTAGGCTACACGAAGCTTCTAGGCTCTGGAAAAGTAACAAAGCCCATTATTGTTAAAGTTTCATCATGTTCGAAATCAGCGGTTGAAAAAATAGAGGAGGCTGGCGGGAAAGTCTTAATGGAATCTCAACGAGTTGAGGAGTAGCTGTTAGCCCATGGCTGGAAGATTCCTAAACCTATTCAAACCCATTGCGCGGTTCATCCCAGAGGTAAAAGCTCCAGAACGCAGGGTAAGCTTTAATGAAAAACTCTTCTGGACAGCCATCGCCTTGATAATATATTTGGTAATGTCTAGCAACGCTTGCCGCCTATATGGAATTCCCAGCACTGTGGAGGAAAGGTTTGCACCTCTAAGGATAATTTTTGCGTCGAACAGAGGGACCCTCATGGAACTGGGCATAGGACCCATAGTTACCGCCGGGCTTATTTTGCAGCTTCTGGTCGGTTCTGCCATGATAGAATGTGACATGTCGAAGCCTGAAGATAGAGCCTTATTTACGACAGCAAGCAAAGTTTTAGCGGTAATTCTCACGGGAGTGCAAGCTTCAGCCTACATAATAAGCGGAATGTACGGCAACCTGCCAGGCACAACAGCAATAATAGTTTTCCTGCAACTTGTAGCTGCCGGATTTATAGTCCTACTCTTAGACGAGCTTGTCCAAAAAGGTTGGGGTTTTGGCAGCGGAATAAGCCTCTTCATAATGGCAGGTGTTGCACAGCAAATATTCTTACAATGCTTTGATACGGCTGGAGCTGTTGACCAATACTATATGCATGGAATTTTTCCAGCATTGGCAAGCGCAATTATCAATGGAAAACCGCTCACGGGGTTATGGTTAAGGGGCAATCTTCCATCCTTAACAGGGCTTATGGCAACAATAGCTGCCTTTCTTGCGATAATCTACATGGAAGGCGTTAGAGTGGAGCTGCCACTTTCCTATGCAGGCTATCGTGGCTTTAGAAGCCGATACCCAATAAAACTATTATACGTTTCAAACCTTCCAGTAATTTTTGCGTCAGCACTTTTCGCCAACATATACTTCTTCTCATACCTCCTCTGGAATTGGGATAGAAATAATCCATGGATTCGACTTTTAGGATGGTATAAGCTAGAGGGACAGCAGTATGTACCTGCTGGAGGTCTAGTTTATTTTGTAACTTCACCGGGCAACCTTACAAACGTTATTAATGAGCCACTAAGAGCCTTTGGATATTTGGCAATTCTCATAATCTTCTGTGTAATTTTCTCGCTCACTTGGCTTGAGGTTGGTGGTTTAGGGCCATCAACAGTCGCGAAGCAGCTTGTGGATGCCGGCATGCAGATTCCGGGTTATAGGCGTTCAGGAAAGGCTGTTGAGCAGATTCTTAAACGCTACATTCCCGCAGTCACTGTGTTAGGCGGAATAATTGTGGGACTGATTGCAGGCTTGTCAGATTTCTTCGGAGTTTACGGCTCAGGCATAGGGATTTTGCTTTCCGTAGGCATAATCTACCAGTATTACGAGATTTTGGTGCAGGAGAGGGCTGCTGAAATGTATCCAGCCTTTAGAAGAATATTTGGAGAGTGAACTCAGGCATGCCCTTTCCACCAACAAGTCCTCCTTGGTCGACACTTTTCATTTTCCTCCTCGCCGCTGCTATATCATTTCTAATGTCCCTTGCAAACCGTCTAACAACAGACCCTGAAAAAACTAAGGCTTGGAGAAAAGAAATCGCTGAATGGAACGAACAATTTCGCGAGGCTCGGAAAAGCGGAAACAAGAAGCAGATGGAGAAGCTTATGAAAAAACAACAGTACATACTCCAAATTCAAGCGAAAATGTCGTGGCAATCAATGAAAGTATCACTTCTCTTCTTTATTCCATTAATGATAGTCTGGTTCTTCTTAAACAATACATACAGAAAGCAGCCAATTGCATATTTTCCAGGAATCGGCCCACAATTGCTTTGGCTTCCACCTCTGTTCTGGTGGTATCTTTTGTGCTCCTTCTTTTTCAGCACGTTATTCTCCCACTTATTAGGCCTTACAAGTGTGGAGTGATGGGGTATGCCCAGACCAGCCCAGCGGACCCGCAGCCGAAAACGCGTTTATAAGGCTTTACCTGGAGGACGAACGGGCATACATTTTAAACGTGAAGTTCCAAGGGGCAGTAGTTGTGCCAGATGCGGCAAACCTTTAGCTGGGATTCCCCGTCTTCTTCCTTACGAGACGAGGAAGCTTAACAGAACAAAGAGGAGTATTTCAAGGATTTACGGTGGGCATCTCTGCCCCAGCTGCCTAAAAACGGCCCTAAAACAAGCAGCACGAACACCTAGTACTACATGAGGCCCTTAGTATGGCAAAGGAACCATTAATTATTTGTGTTTGTGGAATGGCTGGAAGCGGCAAAAGCACATTAGCAAAGAAGCTGGCTGAAAAGTATGGGCTCAAATACTATTCAGGCGGGGATGCATTAAAGGCCCTGGCGTTGGAGAAAGGGCATAAGCCAGCGGAGCACGGCTGGTGGGAAAGCAAGGAAGGCCTATCCTTCCTAGAGAAGAGGGAAAAGAACCCCGAATTTGACAAGGCTGTGGACCAGAAGCTTTTGGAAGTTGCAAAAAAGGGAAACGTCGTCCTAGACAGTTGGACAATGCCATGGCTTCTTGAAAATGGCTTTAAGATATGGCTTGAGGCTTCGCCAAGAAAAAGGGCTGAAAGGGTGGCAAAAAGAGACAAGATAACCGTGAAAGAGGCATTAAAAGCCTTGAGAAAAAAGGAGGAGAAGACAAAAGCGATATACGAGAAAATTTATGGCTTCAAATTGGGCGAGGATTTCACCCCCTTCCACATCATATTAGACACTGACAACTTGTCGGCTGAGGAAGTTTTCCAAGTCTTAAGCACCGTTTTGGACAAGCTGGTTTTTAGTAAATAGAACGCCGCGTAAATTTTCTAAAGTTATATAGAATAGAGAAAGCTTCTAGAAAATTGCCTTCCTCCCAAGTTTGGAGCCTTAAAACCTAAATTTAGAAAGCCTCATAGAGAGAACGACTGTTAAAATTTAATGGTTAGATTGGACAAGAAAAGAAGAGGCCCGCTAATGTTCTTCCTAGAGTGCATAGCATGTGGCGCAAGGTTTGAAGCTTATCCGCCACAACATGACTGTAAGAAATGTGGCGGTCTATTAGAGTATAAATTCGATGATGAAACACTTAAAACTGGCAAATTTTCTGGTTCCTTCACTTTTTGGCGTTATAGGAAACTTTTGCCAAAGGTTAAAAACGTTGTCTCCATGGGCGAGGGAGGAACCCCACTTATCAAGGCGAAGAGGCTTGCCAAAAACGTTGGGTTAGACGATTTATGCTTTAAAGATGAGACGCGAAACCCAACGAATTCTTTTAGGGATAGATGCGCCACCCTAATTGTTTCTAACGCTGTCGATTTGGGATATGGGTCAATTGTTTGCGCTACAAATGGAAACCTTGGGGCTTCTTTGGCTGCATACTGTGCAAAGTCTGGATTAACATGCTATATTGTAGTGCCGAAAAATGTGGATATGGGAAAACTTGCCCAAATGCTCATCTACGACGCTGTAATTGAAGAGCATGGAGAAATAGTTGACGATTCGCTGAAAATAGCCTATGAATTAGCCAATGAAATGGGCTGGTATCAAGGTTCTGCAGAGTTTAATCCACTATCCATAGAAGCCCTAAAAACCATTGCGTACGAGGTCTACGAGCAGATGGGTGTACCAGACTGGTTTATAGCCTCCATGGGGAGCGGAGGAACATTATACGCCATTTGGAAAGGCTTCAAAGAGCTTCAAATAAGGGGTGAAGCAAACTCACTTCCAAGGATGGTTGGCGTTCAAGCTGAGGGGTGCTCACCAATTGTGAAGGCTTACATGCAAAATGTTCAAGAGCCTACTCTTAAAACGAAACCTTCAACCCACGCGCTTGCCATACTTGTCCAAAATCCACGATATGGCAAACTGGCCCTAAAAGCCATCAAAGAATCTCAAGGAACAGCCACATCAGTTTCAGACGAAGAAATCTTTGTGGCAGAGCAAGAGATCGCAAAGCTTGAAGGCATTTTCGCTGAACCGGCAAGTGCAGCAACATACGCGGCACTAAAGAAACTTGTAAACGGATGTGTGATAGACAGAAAGGCGAAGGTTGTGTGCTTGATAACTGGAAGCGGTCTAAAGGCAACGGATATTCTCCAAGCCTTAACAAAGAGAAGGAAAACAGCCATTGTAGGGTTGGAGCTTAGCACAAAGGAGAAAATATTGCGGATTCTATGTGAAAGGGATGCTTATGGTTATGAATTATGGAAAAAACTTGGAAAAGTGATGACGAGGGCAGCAGTTTACCAGCATTTAGGCGAATTGTCAAGAAATGGGTTAATTTCAAGTTATGAAAAGGATGGGCGGAGATATTTTAGAATAACAAAGCGTGGAATGAAAGCCCTCCGTGCACTCGACAACCTAAAACTTCTGCTATAGTTTTCGTTTCAGCAGAGCCACAAATCTAAAATAGTTGAAAAAATAGTATAGTTACAACTATACTATTAAAGGTTTTGCACGATGTCGTCAAAGTCCGCTGCGAAACTGGCAAGGCAGTTAAGCATTACGGGTGTTTTTACAGCCCTTGTTTGTATAGCGACAATAAGCTTCACCGTTTATGTGCCAAGCACTAAAGGCTATTTTAACATAGGGGAAACAATGGTTTACACATCAGCCTTGCTTTTCGGTCCTTTCGTAGGAGCTTTTGCTGGTGGTGTTGGTTCTATGCTTGCGGATGTTTTCCTTGGCTACTATTATTATGCGCCTGCAACTTTGGTGGTTAAAGCCTTTGAAGGCTTTCTTGTCGGTTTTCTCAGTCGAAAAGGGCGGGTTTTTGTCAAGTCTCATACTAAACGTGAGTGGAGAATTTTCACGATTGAAATAGGTATACTCATAGGATTGCTCATCAGCCTTATTGGTTTCCTCTACTATAGTGGTCTCGTCGAATTATATTCTGGCATGGTTTCCACGGAAAATCCGGCATCAAAGTTTTTCATTCCGGTTGAGTTTTGGTTTGGAATAGGAATCCTCACAGTAATCCTAATAACAGTTTTAGCCTTGACATCAGAGCCCGAATTCAGCCTAGCCATGGTTTCATGCGTATTTGGAGGGTTGTTGATGGTTTTTGGCTACTTCCTCTACGAGCAATTTTTCCTCGGAGTGTTTGCCTTTGCAGAAGTTCCCATAAACATTGGACAGATGACTGTGGGTGTAATTGTTGCCACACCAATCGTTCGAGTTGTAAAGCAAGCTCTGCCACAGCTTAAAAGCTAACACGCTGAAATATTTGCTGAGGCGTTAAAATTGAAACTGCCGTTTGGAAAAGTTCCCATCGAAATATTGAAGGAAGTTGTCTTCAAAAATTTGGGATTTAAACGCTGGGAGGTTGTCCTTGGACCCTCGGCTGGCTATGATGGCGCCGTTGTAGATTTCGGTGAGAAATCTTTGGTGGCTTCGATGGACCCTATAACTGGTGCTGTTGAGCGTATTGGCTGGCTTGCAGTAAATATCAACGCAAATGACATTGCCACTTTCGGCGTAGAGCCAGCCTACTTCCTTTCATGCATATTACTTCCAGAAAACGCCGATCGGGAAATCATTGAGGTTATATGTTCTCAAATGGATGCCGCAGCAAAGGATTTAAAAATGGCAATTATCGGAGGGCACTGCGAAGTAACACCTGAGCTCACCAATCCGGTTGTTATAGGATGCGCCTTTGGAATAACAGATAAAGGACATTATGTCACCGCCGGAGGAGCACAGCCCCTAGACAAACTTATTCTAACAAAAAGTGCCGGCATCGAGGGAACAGCCATCCTCGCAACTGAACGCTATAATATGCTTCTAAATATGGGTGCCGATGATAAGCTGTTAAAGTCTGCCCAGAAGTTTTTCGAGAAAATAAGCGTCGTTAAAGAGGGCATTGCAGCCTTCAAAACAGGCGGAGTAAACGCCATGCACGACCCAACAGAAGGCGGCATTCTTGGAGGCATCCATGAAATGGCGGACGCCTCACAATTAGGCGTTAAAATTTTCGAAGAGAAAATTCCAGTGGCAGAGGAAACAGCGGAAATCTGTAGGCTTTTGAGTATAGACCCCTTACAGCTGATAAGTTCTGGAGCCATGCTTATCGCGGCAAAACCAGAATACACAGAATACATCATCAAGAAATTGGAGGAAGAAAAGATTGAAGCATCTGTGATTGGTGAGTTCTTAAGCGACCCGAAAACGCGTGTAATGGTTCGAAAAGATAAACGCGAAACAAGTCTCCCCCGTCCAGAGTGTGACCATTTATGGTTGGCATTGACAAGGCATAAAGAGTTTCCATGATTGTAAAATGTTGCATGTTAACGTCTTTTTAGGAAGAATCTTACATTACGCCACTTGTCCCTAACTATTTCAATGTTACCAGCAACACTTCCATGAATTGAATAGAAAATATAACAAAGGTAGGTGCATCTTTCACATTCACTAAACTTTCGCCTGAGAGTTTCAAACCTCTCACTTTCCCAGAGGGTTGGCAGCTCAAAAATTGAGGCAACTGGCTCATGAAGGTGGCAACCGGCAACTTCACCCAGATGATTTATTACGAAGAAACTCTGTAGTGCGCGGCACCTCCAAATTCTCTTATTCTCCAAATAAAGGTGTTTAACAGCTTCCAAAACTTTTGTTGTAATCAAAACGTTATCATCCTTTTGCTTCATTTCAAGAAGTGAGTCGCAAACCTTCACCATGGCATCTCTATCCCTTATTATGAAATGGTCTTCCTCCTTGCCTATCTTGAAAAGCGAGTTTGAACATCCAACGGCATCATAAGAGTATAGGGAATACCATACTGGGATCCCTCTGCTTAGGAAGTATTTGGTGAAATCAATAATCTCGTAAAGGTTAGCTTGCGAAATGGTCGGCGTTACACTTACGTTGATGCCCTCTCTGTGAAGCTTTTCAACGGTCTCCATAGCCCTTTTCCATGCGCCTTTAACGCCTCTTATGCGGTCGTTTTTCTCCGGGTTTAAGCTGTCTATTGAAATTGCGACGAAATTTGCGTGTCTTAAGGCGGCGATTTTTTCAGCTGCCATGCTACCGTTATCATAAACTGTTGTGAAAAAGTAACGTGATGCATACTCAATTATTTCATCAATATCCGCCCTTAAAAGCGGGTTGCCGCCAGATATTAAAACTTCGACAACTCCTAATTTTCGAAGAATATCTAGACCTCGTTTAATTTCCTCGGTTGACAGTTCTTCGCTATCTTGCTCTCGCCAGACATTACATCCAGCACATCTGTAGTTGCATCTTCTTGTTACCATCCATTGAACATGGTAAGGTCTGTTTGGGACTAAGACCCGTGATACAATGCCTAAGGCTTTCCTAATGGACATTTAAGGCACCGCTTGAATTCGCGTCACTCATTTCGAGTCAAATTCAATACTTTTGGCTTGAGATATAAAACTGTTGTCGGCGTGGATGAAGCTTTAAAATTTGAAGGGTTATAAATCCTTTTTAATCTCCTGAAATTACCATTTTGATAATTATTGCACGCAATGAGATGGTGTAGCTGGTGACCCTTCAGAAAGTGGACGTTGTGGTGCTCACCAAAAACAGCGAAAGAGTTCTAGAAAAGTGCCTAAACTCAATTTACAGGAACATTCCAGTGAACCGCCTAATAATAGTTGATGGATACTCAACCGACCATACCTTAAAGATTGTTGAGAAGTTTAGAGAGAAATACGGGAACGTGGTATTGTTGATGGACAACGGAACGCGGGGAAGCGCAAGAATGAAGGGTATAAACGAAGCTGTAACGGAGTGGTTCGTCTTTGTGGACAGCGACGTTGTGTTGTGCGACAAATGGTTTGAGAAAGCCAAAAATCTCGTAAAAGAGGATGTTGGAGGGGTCTGGGGTATAGAAATATGGCATGGCATCAAGAACCCAATTGTTCTGAAGCTCTTTCTTAAAATAACCAGGAAAATTTTCGATTTACGCGGAGGAACCCATGATCTTCTTGTACGCCGAGACGCAATTAAGGACATAAACATACCGAGGGATTTGCACGTGTTTGAGGACGCCTTCATTAAGGAATGGATAGAGAGGAAAGGCTATAGTTTAGTTGCAACATATGACCCATACTGCATACATTATAGACCACCAGAAGCTTGGACGATAAATGGAAGCATCCGCATACTTATTGATAACCTTCGCTTTGTAACGCTTCGCAAGCTTCCAAAATTATGCATGGCATACGCGTTCTACACAGTTTATGTCTTGTACGGAAGCTTATCTAGAAAGATTAAAAGCTAGGCGACAATTTTATGGATAGTCTCTTGAGTACCGTGATAGCAAAGCCCTTTTTGTCAATATATAAAAAGAGCCAATCATGAACCATAAGAGAGAAACTTTTAGGTAGCCATTTTTCTCAAATCTCCTCATTGAAACATGTCCCTTTGCGTTGCGGACGAATTTGATTTTTCCACGCTTCCTTAATTTTAAGGACATATCCACATCTTCGCCACATGCATTTTTCTCAGTGAAGCCTCCGACTTTTTCAAAGGCTTCCCTTTTAATAGCCACGGCTGTTCCTAATTTTCCAAAACATGGAATTTTTGCCCTTCTTAAAACTAGATTTGACAATTCCTCTTTGCCGTACGCCAGCCACGCTTTCAACGTTCCCTCTTTAGGAAACAAATCTCCGTATGCCGCCACAACGTTGTCCTCGTTTAGATATGGCAAAACAATATCAATCCAGTTTGAGAGGAGAGCTATGTCGGCGTCTACAAAGAGGAAGACGTCGCCTCGTGCCTCCCTTGCTCCGATGTTTCTTCCAGCGGGTATTATGCAGTTTTGAATCAATATCTTGTCTGCATATTTTCTGGCGATGTCCACAGTTTTATCCTTAGAACATGAATCAACAACGATTATTTCCTTGTTGTTATATGTTTGATTCTTCAGGGACCTTAGGCAGTCTTCTATGTAGTGCTCCTCGTTGAGGGTTGTAACTATTATTGAGACTAATTTTGACATGGCAGTTCCGTTTTACCCGGTTTAGTTTATGGCTTTATTCTCTTTTTTACTAGTTAAAAATTTTCATGGAAAGCCGGGGAAAACCTAAATTGTATGTTTGCAGATTGTGTTAGCAAGTTGTCGGGTTGATGGTTCATGGCAGGAGAGGGAGACCCTGTTAAGTTGCATAAGGATGGAAACACGCTTTACGAGACTGGCAAGTATGAGGAGGCTAAAGAGAAGTTTCTGAAGGCTTCTGAACTGTACAAGAAAGCAAACAATTTCTTTGACGCCACATACGCTCTCTTCAAGGCTGGCGAGTGTGCTTTCATGCTGAAGGATTATGCCGGAGCGGTTGAATACTTCCTAAAGTCTGCGGAGCTTTCCTTCCAAAAGGGCTTTGACAGGTTCGGCGTCAGCGCATTGGAGTATGCAAGAGACTGTTATAGGGCTTTAGGTGAAAGCGAAAAGGTTTCTGAGACCGAGAAAAAGATAATAGAGGTTAAAGCAAAGTTGGAAGAGTCTTTTTAAAAGCGCCACACCTTTCTTTTTATCATGCTATTCTACACTAAAAACGGTTTTAATTTTGGCTACATCATTTTAGTATGGTAGGACTGAAGTGTTGTATGCCCATGCCGTTTAGGGCTCTGGCGGAATTATGCGAGAGATTGGAGGGCATGAGCCGGCGGATTCCGGCCATAAATCTTGTAGCAGACTTTCTAAAAAACCTTGAACCAGGCGAGGTTGAGCCGGCGGTTTCAATGATTTTGGGGAGGCCTTTTCCAAAGTGGAGCCAGCAAACTCTTGATGTGAGCTGGGCAACTTTAAGCGAGATTATTAGGCGTATAACTGGGGTTGAGTGGAAAGTTTTCCTAGAAGCCTTTAACAAGACTGGAGATGTTGGTTCTGCTGCCAGAGTTGTTTTTGAAAGCTGCAAGGTTAAGCGGCAAGCCGTGCTATTTGAAAAGCCTTTAACAATATTGGAGGTTAGGCGTAGTTTTGAGGCTATAGCTGAAACCGTTGGATACGGCTCCAGAGAGAAGAAAGAACGTCTAGTGGAGGCTTTGCTTAGTTTGGCTTCTCCGCTTGAGGCAAAATATTTGGTTAAAATATTCATTGGAGAGATGCGGACGGGCTTCCATGAGGGGCTAATGGAGCAAGCCGTCTCTAAAGCCTTTCAGATACCGCTTGAAACCGTTAAAAGGGCAAGCATGGTTTTAGGCGATATTGGCACTGTGGCGGCACTAATAAAAAATGAAGGCAAGGAAGCGCTTTCAAAAATCGGTTTTCAAGTTTTTAGGCCTGTTAGGCTTATGCTGGCTCAGATGGCTAATGATGTGGCTGAAGCCTTAAAAGAGCATGGTGGAAAAACCGCCTTCGAATATAAACTTGATGGTGCTAGGGTTCAGATTCATAAGCATGGCAATGATGTGCGAATTTTCAGCCGCAGATTAACAGATGTCACTAAAAGTTTGCCGGAAATAGCCGACATGGTAAGGAGAGAAGTTAAAGCCAGTGAAGCCATTGTGGAAGGCGAAGTAATAGCTGTAGATGATAAGGGGCATCCCATTCCCTTCCAGCATCTCATGCGGAGATTTAAAAGAGTCCACGAGGTAGAGGATTTGGCTGAAACAATTCCGGTTAGGCTTTACCTCTTCGACATTTTATACTTGAACGGTGAAAGCCTGATTTCACTCCCCTATCTTCAGCGAAGACAAATTTTGGCTGAAAATGCTGGGGGAATACCACTAACAAGGCAGATAATTACAGACAGTGCTGAAGAAGCTGAACAGTTTCTTAAGGAGGCTGTTGACTGCGGGCATGAGGGGCTTATGGCTAAGAGGCTGAACAGCGAATACACGCCGGGAACCCGTGGAAAACACTGGTTAAAGATAAAGCCAACTCTTGAACCCTTGGACTTGGTCATTGTTGCGGCTGAATATGGTTATGGACGGAGACGCGAGTGGCTTTCAGATTATTATTTGGCTGCACGTGACGCTGAAACTGGCGAATTTTTGGTTGTTGGTAAAACCTTCAAGGGTTTAACAGACTCCGAAATCATCGAAATGACGAGGCGCCTAAAAGAATTAGCCATAAGAGAGGAGTACCGCAGGGTCTACGTTACTCCAAAAATTGTTGTAGAGGTAGCCTACAACGAAATTCAGAAAAGCCCAAAGTATAAGTGTGGCATGGCACTGCGTTTTGCGAGAATAACCCGGATAAGGGATGATAAAAACCCAGAGGAAGCCGACACCATACAGAGGGTTAGGGAAATCTACCAAAAACAGTTCTTGAAAAAGGGTAATATAAGGCTAGAAGACAGCATTTAATATGCCCGCTGCCAACACAGTTAAGGAAGATTTGAAATGTCGAAAACACGGAAAACCCGCATTTCATACGACGAATTTTACAGTCGACAAATTGTCATGAAGGAAATTGGACGCAAAGGACAAGAAAAGCTTGCAAAGGCAAAGGTCGCCGTTGTGGGGCTCGGCGGACTTGGCACAGTTGCATCGCTTTATCTGACGCTTGCTGGTGTCGGCTACCTACGCTTAATAGACCAGGACACTGTGGAACCACATAATCTTCATAGGCAAGTTTTGTATACGCCAGAGGATTTACATTATCCAAAGGCTGAGGTTTCGGCAAAGAAGCTTATGGAAGTGAATCCTTTCGTTAGGGTTGAGGCTTTTCCAGAAAACTTGAACGTGGACAATGCCGAAAAACTATTGAAGGGCATGGACTGTGTTGTTGATGGCTTGGATAACATGCGCACCCGCTACATTGTCAATCGGACTTGCATAAAACTTAAAATCCCATATGTTTTCGGGGCAGCCATAGGCGTAGAAGGCAACCTTTCAGTTTTCGCCCCACCCGAAACCCCATGCCTAGAATGTGTCTTGCCAAACATTGAGGACAACAGCCTACTAACATGCGATGTTAGAGGAGTTTTAGGCGCAACTCCCGGGATTATTGGAACAATGGAAGCCATGGAAACAATAAAACTCCTTGCTGGAATAGGCACGCCATTAAAGGGTAAGCTTATGGTATGCGACTTCAGCGACATGTACTACACCATAATAGACATATACAAAAGGGAAAACTGTCCAGCCTGCCGAGGAGAAGCCGCAACCCAAAAACCACGAGAAAAGCTTGTGTGGCTGTGTGGAAGGAACACCGTCAACATAAACCCGGAAAAACCAACAAAACTAAACCTCGAAACTATCCACCAAAAAATAGGGCAAAAATTTAAGGTGCGTGTAAAATCTTCAATGGCAATAGTCTTCACATACAAAAACCACGAAATAACACTGTTCAACGGTGGGCGCATGCTAATAAAGAACGTAGAAGATGAAGAAAGAGCCTTAAAAATTTATAGAGAAATAGCCCAAAAAATAGGGTTAAACCAATAAAAACTTATTACACACCCAACAAAACTTTAATTGAAAATGCGCCGGGGTGGCCGAACGGTTCAGGCGGCTGCCTGCAGAGCAGCTATATGTGGGTTCAACTCCCACCCCCGGCTTTTTGGAATGAACCCCCGGCCTATGAGGGCTTATCTGGGAAGCTTACTTGCGTTTCCTAAACAGTTTGACACCGTCAATGTCGCAGACATACTCAAATCCACCTCTATCAGTTTAGATGCTTCCTCAATGTTACGCGCAGCCTTACACACGAATTCATCAGCTTCAAAGTTAATCAGCTGAGTGTAGATCAGCGTGTTTTTAATGTTCTTGTGACCTAAAATCTTCATTACATAAAGTATGTCTTTTGTTTTGGCGTATTCCATGGTTGCTTTCCAATGGCGGAAGGTGTGAAAGGTTATTTGCATCAACCTTGGATTTCCATAGCGTTGAGCTAAAACCTTCTTTCTTCTCTGGAAGCACCGTGCAAATCCCCTTATTGGATAATCGCCGAAAATTTTCTGAGATTTTTTGGGTAGGCTATTTAACATGCAAAGCAGTTTGCTTGAAACTCTGAAGATTCTTGGACTGCTCCCTTTTTCAGGTTCCACGCTTCGCCCGCCCTTATTCCTGTTTCTTTTAGTAATTGTAGAAAGGCTGATGTTTTGGGTCCACATCCGTTAATGAGGGTGTCAAGCTCCTGCTCTGTCGGGATGAAAGGTAACTTTGCCACACGTTTGTATTTTGGTGGGCTCCATTTTCCGCCGACCATTAGTAGGTAGCTGCTGTATGCTTCAACTGCCAGCTCTTTTCTCCCTTCACTCCAACCTCCCTGTTTTGCGATGACTTCTTTCACGCTTTCAGGGTCGGTAGTGGTTTGCTCCACGCTTAACAAGGGTTTTTAGAAGCTTAACCCTCCCAGTTATTGTTGATTCTGAATAGCCCTGTTTTTTAAGCCACCACGCGTATTCAAGGATTTTTGCGTCAGGGGTGGGTTTGTTGTATATGACTTTTCTGTGGCTCCCGCAGC
>JBMFMB010000003.1:0-73120 GCA_049970895.1 Bathyarchaeia archaeon
CTCCGGTTTCCGTTTGTTTCCCATGCTTTGGTGTCTTTTAAACTTTTTCTTTTGACAGTTAGGATTTATGCTATATTGCGCTAAGCCCAGATGCAATTAGATGTGCAACGCGGAGTGCTTCTGGTATATAGCTTCGCGTAGATGTCGACTGCAAAATTTTCCTAGCATCTTCTTCGGAAATACCTGCGGTTTGTATGTAAATCTTACCTTTGCCACCTCTTATTGGCACTTCATAAAGTTCTCCAGCGTTAAGTATGGCTTTCCATCGTTCTTCGCCCTTTGGGAGCTTTTTTAGGGCTTCGCGGATTTCTTCAAAGTTTGGTTTATTTCTTGTGATGGCTATTACCGGAAGCCCGGTGGCTGCGTTGAGCCTTTTAATGTCCACAACGTTGAAGCCCGCGATGGTTACGCCATTGAGCATTATAACCCTCAACTGTTTGTAGTGAGGGGAACCCTTAATCATAGATGCAATCTTTCTTGTGGCTTCGAACCCGTCAACCCTAACTTTTGTGTGCATAACCCCGTCAAGCCAGTATCCGCCACGAAAAACGACGCCGACAACTGGCACTAAGCCTTTTGTGTGGGGTTTGAATACTCCGTCGTCAACCCCTAAAACTCGGATTTCAGGCTTTATTACACGAAATTTTTCGGTAGCTGCCAAAAATTTCCCTCGTGTTCAGCAGAACATAGAGGCTGATAAGCATTATAAGTTTAGCGAAGAAGGCTTGACATGAATGGCATGGCATAAGAAAGTTTAAAAGTTGTTTGGAGTGCAAAACTAAATACGTTTAGGGCTGGCACTGTGAAGGTTTATGGATAAGGCAGAAGCTGTTGGCGCATTTTTAATTGCCATGGGACTCTTGCTAGTCATTCATCATATTATTTTCTGGCAGAGACCTTTTGATTTGGCTGATATGCTTCATCACGAGTTTTTTGAGGCAATATTTTTCACTGCTGGCATAACCCTCCTAATAACTGCATGGTCAAAAAGGCGGAGAGGTTGAAAATTGAACCTCTTAATCCACGGCGGAACAATAATCACAATGCGAGGGAACGAAATAATCCGCGAAGGCGCCATAGCCATAGAAAACGGAACAATAATTGACGTTGGAAAAGCTGGGCAGGTGCTTCGGAAATATGGAAGCGGCTACGAGAAAATAAACGCTAAGGGAAGGGTTGTTGTTCCGGGGCTTATAAACACCCATCAGCATGCAGCCATGAGCCTTTTGAGGGGTTATGCTGACGATTTACCCCTACAAGAGTGGCTTGAGAAGTGGATTTGGCCCATAGAGGGGTTGATGACTGCTGAAGACATTTATGTTGGTAGTCTGCTGACTGCTGTTGAATCAATAATGGGTGGTACAACCACCGTTAACACGATGTACCATTACATGCCATGGGAAAACGAGGCTAAAGCCCTTGCAGAAGCCGGTGTCAGAGGTGTTGTTGGGCATGTTTGCTTTTCATGGAGAAAGGACGAGGATAGAAAAGCCCTAGAGGATTTAGCCAGAAACTGGCATGATAAGGCTGAGGGGCTTATCCGCGTCAGCGTTGACCCCCATGCGCCCTACACTGTTGATCCAGAATACATGAAAGAGCTAAAGGCGCTGCGTGAAGAGCTCAACAAGAGGTATGGTTCTGAAAGGGCGCCGATTATTTGGCACATTCACGTGGCGGAAACATTTGACGAGGCTGATAAGATAAGGAAAGCCTTCAACGTTAATGTTAAAGGCGGTGTGATGGAGTATTTGGACTCTTTAGGTGTTTTGGACGAGCATGTTATTGCAGCACATTGTGTGGCACTAACGGATAGGGATGTAGCAGTAATGAAAGCCAGAGGCGTTAAGGTTTCCCATAACCCGATTTCGAATCTTAAGCTTGCTTCTGGCATAAGCCCAGTCCCAAAAATGCTGGAGCACGGCGTAACGGTCTCACTTGGCACGGACAGTCCATGCTCTAATAATGCTGCGGACATGTTTGAAGTTATGAAATTGACAGCCCTACTTCATAAGGGGGTTAACAGAAACCCAACAGTAATGTCTGCGGAGCAAGTTTTGAAAATGGCAACTTTGGATGGTGCTAAGGCTTTGTGCTGGGATAATGAGATAGGCTCCATAGAGGTTGGGAAAAGGGCTGATTTGGCTATCATAAACTTTGAAAAGCCGCACCTATGCCCATTATACAACGAGTTTAGCCACCTCGTTTATGCCGCAAAGTCTTCGGATGTTGAAACCGTCATAATAAATGGAAAAATAGTAATGGAAAACAGGCGCCTAACAACTTTGGACGTTGACAAAGTTATGGGAATGGTTGGGAAGGCTAAAAACCGCCTTTTGGAAAGGCTTCAAGCGCAACGTTAAATAATTGTCGGTGGAAATGGCTTAGCGGGAAGGCGATTTAATGGCAAACTTTAAAGTTAAGGATGAAAGCCTAGCCTCGAGGGGATTTCTCCAAATAGAATGGGCTTCAAGGCATATGCCCGTCCTAAACCAAATCAAGAAGAGGTTCAGCGAGGAAAAGCCCCTAAAAGGCGTTGTGCTGGGCGCGTGCTTGCATGTGACAAAGGAGACGGCAGTGCTAGTTGACGTTTTCCTCGCTGGCGGTGCGAAAGTTGCCCTTTGCGGTTCTAATCCGCTTTCAACGCAGGATGAGGTTGCTGCGGCACTGGCGGAGAAAGGCGTGCATGTCTATGCGTGGCGGGGTCAAACAACAGACGAGTATTATTGGTGTATTGAAAGGGTAATAGACCAAAAACCCCTAATAACTTTGGACGACGGCGCAGACCTAGTCAGCACAATCCACAGCAAAAGAACAGACGCGCTGCCAAACGTTAAGGGAGGCACCGAGGAGACAACAACTGGTGTTTTAAGGCTTAGAGCCATGGAGAGGTCTGGAACCCTAAAATATGCGATAATAGCCGTTAACGACGCCTATACAAAATATTTGTTTGACAACCGTTATGGGACTGGGCAAAGCACGATAGACGGCATATTAAGAGCCACAAACATTCTATTGGCCGGGAAAAACTTTGTCGTCTGCGGTTACGGGTGGTGTGGAAGAGGCGTGGCAATGCGGGCAAGGGGAATGGGAGCCAACGTCATAGTTACGGAGGTAAACCCTTTAAGGGCTCTTGAAGCCGTCATGGACGGCTTCCGCGTAATGCCCATAAGCGAGGCAGCAGAAATAGGCGACATCTTCCTAACAACCACTGGCGACATAAACGTCATTAGGAAAGAGCACATGGAGAAAATGCGGGACGGCGCCATCCTAGCCAACAGCGGCCACTTCAACGTTGAAATAAGCCTAAAAGACCTTAAAGAACTTGCAGTCTCAAAGAGGACTGTTAGACCAAACCTTGAAGAATACACTTTGAAGGATGGTAGGAGGCTTTACCTGCTGGCCGAGGGGAGACTTGTAAACTTAGCGGCGGCTGAGGGACACCCGTCAGAGGTTATGGACATGTCCTTTGCAAACCAAGCCCTAAGCGTCGAATACCTCGTCAAAAGTGAGAGGATGCCGCCTAAAGTTTACATGGTTCCAAGGGAGATAGACGAAACTGTGGCGAAGCTGAAACTTGGGGCAATAGGCGTAAAGATAGACGAGCTGACAGAGGAGCAGAAGAGATATTTGGCAGAGTGGGAAATGGGCACAACTTAACATTTCATACGTCGCATCACATGGTAAACTTTAAAAGGAGAACGAGCATTAAACATGGCTTTGTGTGGTGACATATAAATGGTGAGCAAAGATCAGTCAATAGGAGGAGCAATATTCATCATATGCCTTATAATAGCAATATTCTATGTGATAACACTCTTCTATCCAGACTGGCTTGTGAATTTAGGTTGGGCAAGCGACCGTAGTGTTGTTCAGTTTTGGCTGGTGGCGATACCAGTTTTCATTGCGTTCGTTGCTATAATGGGTATTGGCGCATGGATTGGCTGGACTATGGCTACTACACCTCCGCCAAAGCCCATTGAAGAGATAACAAGCGAGATCGAAGAGGAGGAGAAGAAGGAAGCCGAAACAGCCCAAGAATCCAAGGAAACTGCTGAAACAGAGGAGAAGGAAAAGGGCAAAGCTAAAAAGTAGTGCTTTATAACCCCAACATCATGTTACATCTTATATTTAAAATGTAACATGATATTGATTGCCGCGGCTAGCCAAAAACTAACAGAATAATTTTTGGCGAAAAAGATGTGAGCGAAGCTGAATTTCGTATGCTGTTATTTCTTAACTTTCAGCGTCCACGTGAATTATGGCTGTGAGCTTCTTCATTTCCACTTCAACCGTGTAGATTCCCTTTTCTAGAGAGACTCTTTTCGGTTTTAGGCCTCCTTTACGCCCTATTCTTTCAAGAAAGCTTGTGGCAATGGTTGTGACTGACTCAGCATTAAGCCTCTTCATCTGCGCCGCAGCCGAGGTCACGACGCCTGGAGGTTCTTTTCTGCAGAACCGCTACAACTATGGTGTCTCCCACCCATCTTCTATTGTGGGTTTTGAATGTTTAAAAGAAGGTGTGTGTATCATTGGCAACAACCTACTCTGTTATGGTTTTTAGCATGCACTGCACTATTTTTTCGCAAACAATACACTGTTCTGGGACGCCCTTTTTTGCTGGGCGTTGGTTTAAATACCCAAAATAATGTTTACATTCAGTTTTCTCCGGAACAATCTGGACAGCATGCTCCTTCTTTGCCAATGGTTTCTCCTCAACTCTTCTTTCTTCCTCTGGGATTTCTGCTCTGGGGTGGATATTATCTTGGTTTTTCAACTGTTATTTCTGTTAGGCAGTAGGGACAAGCTTTATAAACAGACACTGTTGCCAACATTTTCAACTTTTATTGGGTTTGTGAAGTTTTTCCGCATAGGGGGTTGGACATGTGTGGCTTTTGTTTTCTGCGGAGTCTTCTCTCTTCTTTTTCGTGGATGATTCCTCCTAGAATTGGACTTCGAGTTTATAGTGTTGATGAATCCAAAATATTTATCCTAACTAACCTTTACCGAAACAATGTTATGGAGATGCAAGTTTTTTGAGGTCTTCCTCGCCCTCAGCATAGCCAGAAGCAATTAGGATGTCGCCAACTTGAATTCGTGTGTCCGGTTTTGGTCTTAAGCACTTTTCTCCCCTTTTTATGGCTAGAACCCACATGCCCGTTTCCTCTGGGATTTTTGCCTCTCTCAAAGTCTTGTTCACCAAAGGCGAGTTTTCCGTCACCTTTGTGTATGTTATTGTTTCTTCAGCCTCTTCTATGGCGAGGGCTAGCACTGGGTGGGGTTCAATGCCCCTTAAAACAACTTCTGCTATTTGGGCTGCGGCGTCAGCTATCTTTTCCGTGACAACGCCAAGCCTTATAAGTCCCAGAAAGCCTTTAGCCTCCTCCCTCTTGAATTTGCTTGAAAGGACTAGTAGTTCAAATTCTGTGTGCAGTTTATCCACGTATTCTTCAAGCCTTTGGACTTCTTCGGCTAACTCCTTACTGTTTAATAGCAGCGAAGAATAAGCCAGGTCAATCATAAGCTCTGATGTGTCTTTAAGCTCCACAAAGCGTTCAACTATTTCCTCTAATTTTTTCTGGCTTTTCCCCGCCATAAACTAGTCCTCCAACTTGTCCAGTTTCGCCTCGCAGAGTTCCTTCAGCTCTTTTAGTCCTTCGTGGGTGCCGCGGGCTATGAGGATGTCTCCAGCCTTAACCTTCTCATTTTCCTTCGGGTTTATTATCCAGTCTTTCTCTCGGAATATGGCGATGATATCCACGCCCATTCTTGGGGCTAGTTTCAGCTCGCCTATCTCTTTCCCGATAAGAACAGATTTTTCATTCACCTTTGCCTTTGCCAGCCGTTCTTCAACCCTTTCAAAGATTTCACTCACAATGGGGTGTACGCCTATATTCTGGGTTACTATTGCCGCTATGTCCGCAGCAGCGTCTGAAATTTTGTCTGCTGCGGCAGCCGCCTTTGAAACTCCGACAAGGGCTTCAGCGTCCTTTGCATCTCTTGCAGCCACCATTATCGTCATTTCAAGATGGTAAGTCAGCGTGTCTATGCGTTTTTCCAACTCCATAACGTCTTCAGCCAAGTCCTTATCATTGTAGAGGGCAGCTGAGTAAGCCAAGTCTATCATTAGTTCGGAGAGGTTTTTCATTTCGCGGAGAACTTCCCTCACCGTTACGGGCTTATACTGGATTTTCTCGAAGAGGGGCATAGCGTTTTGGGCTCTCCGACCACAATATTTAGGCAACAAATATTTTAACCCTTACCCCTAAAGGCTGGTTTTTGGCGAGTTTAGGGCTTAGGCTAGTATGCCAGCCCACAAGACAAGCGCCGCAAGAAGTGAAATTGTAGTTATGCTGTCGGCAAGAGAGCTCTCTATTGGGATTTCAAAATTGTCGGGGTCTAAACCCCTCTGATAGGTTAGAATGGCAACTTCGTAGGAAACCAAAATTATTAGGGAAGCGGCAAGAATGTTAACTGTGAATAGGAAAAACGTAAATTTTGCAAGGCTTATTGGGGAAAGGGTGCCGGTTATCAGCAGGGCTAAAACCGAGTAGGCAAAATACATTATTAGGGATGCCGTCCACGCGCCTGAAATCTCCATAAAATGGTTTTTGATGGAAGAGAATGATGCCTTAAGGGTTCCTAGGGCAAGTTTTGTTGTGGCTGTTGAACCGACAACTGCACCTACATCGCCTATCGTGTCGATTAGGGCTGGATAAACAACATAGACTTGGCTGAGCTCTTTACCGCGTATGTGTTCTTCCACCTTGCCCAAGGTGGCTCCAGCAATATTAACAATGAAGGAGACTATGACAAGCGTTAAGAGGGATTCTTTCAAGGTTTTGATGAACTCTGGCTCCCTTGCATTTTTTACAATGAAGAATGCCGAGGATAGCAGCAGTGTCAAACTTATGAAAGTGAAAACATACCCCCATAAGAGGTTGTTGGCGAGGAAGAGGCTTAGCACAGTAATGTAGATCGACGTTATAAGGAGGTCTGCCACTGTTGACTCTATTGGGTATAGGATTATGTCTGGGTCTAGTCCATGCTTGAAGGATGTGAAGGAAACCGTCAGCGTTAACGGGGAAATGGCAATCAGAGCCAAGGCCATAGTAGCCATAAAAACATTTACCAAGCCCAAAAAATCCTCAAAACCACGGAAAAGGGCTGCAATTAGGCTCATCATGAGGCTGACTTCAAAAGTCATAACCACAATTGCTTGGAAAAGCAGATAGAAGCTTTTTGTATTTCCAAAGAGGCGCGGTTGGATTATTCCAATATGTAGGGCCGTGCTCAAGCGTCCGCAAAACAAGCCGCCTATAACGCCGCGTGCACTGAGGATGGGTGGATAGATGACAACAGCCCACGGCGCCTTTGCAAAAAGGCCTGAATGGTAGGTGATGACTGTTCCGGCGGCTATTCCGAAAATGTTGAAGGCGTAGGCCATCACCGACTGCTTCAGAGTTTCGGCGAATCGCGGTTTAACCCTCAAAGCCATAGATTAACACTCCGTAAAAATCTCAAAACTTGCGTAGAAAATTTTGGAATTAGCCAAAGGCGGATTTTAGCAGAAGTGGGTTTATGGTTAGGTTGTTTTAAGTGGAAGTTTTGATGAGCACGGCTGGGCAATTGCCTTTTCATTTTTCGCTTTTTTGGCTTGCTGTTGGTTAGCCTCATTATTTTCGCCTTCTTGGCTGTTTTCCATCCATAGGCACTCCTTCAACTCGGCTTTTTCCAGCGTGCCCTCAAACTCCACCTTTTATATCGCTCCCAAACCTCTAGAAATGGTGAGCAACTCCCTTAATTATTTTTCCATGAATCCAAAATCCATATCCAAAATTCATAACCGTTTTAATTAACAAGCCTCCAAATCTGCGGTACAACGGTGAAAAACATTGTATGCCATCTGGGTTAAAATTGATGAAACGTTGCCTTGGATTGAGCTAAGCGGAACATACCAGACAAGGGAAGAAGCCAGAAGAATGGCGAAGACACTTTTGAAGAAAATAAGAGTTAAAGTTGTCATGGTTGAGAAAGAGCGAAGGCAAATGAAGGCTGTGGTGACTGTAAAACGCTAATTAGGGCTTAAGTCTTAGAAAATTCCTCTTTCTCCACTTTCAGTTTTAGGGTTTTAGCTGGGGATAGCAGGCTGTGCACTTGCATTCCTTGAGGGTTGGCAAGTCCTCTTGATGAAGTTTGCAAATAACCTTCTCATACCTTATGGTGGCGCATATTTCGCAGAGCTTCTCTATGATGCTTTCTGGTGTTGCATCTTCTCTGGCGATGGCTTCAGCCAGCTTTGATATCATTTTCATAGCTTCTTCTGATTGGGCTATTTCATCCGTAAGGATGGTTCCTCTTTCGCCCTTAAAATATTGGGTTATGGCTGCTGGGGTTAGCTCCATTTTTTCAGAAGCCTCGATTTTTCGCATGTTATGCTTTTCTACGAGCTCCTTTGTCACTAGTACTCTTATTGCTGGAAGGAGGTATTTTACTACGATTACGCATGGTGGTTTCAATGGGTTTCCCTTGTTATTTTTGGCGTTAGGTTTATATATTTTTAACGGCGTTAAATAAGTTTTAACGGTGTTAAAATGCACGAAATTCACCTAACAGAACTAGAAAAACTCCGCGAACACGAAGAAACAGACCCGGAACACCTAAAAGAACTAACCCAACAAATAGCCACAGACAAAATCCTAAAACACCCGGTAGTTGTCGACCAAAAAACAAATACAATATTGGATGGAGAACACCGCTTCAACGCCCTAAAAACCCTCGGATGCAAAAGAATACCGGCAATCTACGTGGATTACAACTCGCCAGAAATTTTGGTCCAAGCATGGAGAAACAATTGCAACCTAACAAAAAGGGATGTGGTGGAGGCAGCCCTATCTGGGAAGCGTTTCCCTCCAAAAACAACATGCCACATGATAAGAAACAGCGAAACCCTAATGCACATATCATCGATTGAAAGGAGGGTTGATGTTCCGCTTGAAGTTTTGAAAAGTGAACTCACACTCACACCCCTAAGAAATGTTAAAGCCGCCATGAGTGTTGAATTGGCTGACGTGTTACCAACATACACAAGATTTCTAAAAAACGGAATTGTTGACACTCCATTAATAGTGGATAAGCGAGCGGGCATTCTGCTTCATGGCTATGAAGCTTTCCAGGCCCTCGACCTGCTTTCAGCAGAGAAAGCGCCCGCTTTCAAAGTGGACATGGAAGGTGTGGAGATTAAAACATCAAATCCGCAGCTTGGAAACCTTTCCAAGGAGGACATCGTCAAAGCTGGAACCGGAGGGCCGAAGCTCCCACCAAAAAGTTTCAGCCTCCTCGCAGAGCCAGTCAAAATAAGTTTTCCGTTGGAAAAGTTGATGGCTGAAAGGAGGCAAAACCGCAGGGCGCTTAAAGTTTACAATGGCACCTTGGAACTGCTTTATGAGGGTTGGCCAACCCCCCTTGTGAGGCTTAATTCGCTTTCCTCCGCCACTAGAAGCGTCTGGGCTAAGCTTGAATGCTACAACCCCTTTAGCAACAGCGTAAAGGACAGAATAGGCTGGGCAATGATTAAAGAGGCCATGGAAAATGCAGAGTTAAAAACGGCTTTGTATGAGGCCACATCCACAAACACTGGAATAGCTTTGGCTTCCATAGCCAATATCTTAGGCCTAAAAACAAGGCTTTACATACCAAAAACCATCCAGAGGGCAAGCGACACCTACCTGGAGGTTCTTGGAGCCGAGGTTATGCGGCTTCCAGTGGGCTTAACAGTTGAGGCAATAAGCCAAGTGGAAAAGCAAGCGAAAGCCGACAAGGCTTCCCACCTAAACCAATTCGAGAACGACGCAAACTTCAAAGTTCACCTAAAATATACAGCAAGAGAAATAGACAAACAACTGGAAAGCCTAGGCCTAAAACCCACATGCATAATCGGCGGGCTTGGAACGTCGGGACACATGAGCGCCATATCCCATTACTTCAAAACAAAATATGGAGGCAGCGTAAAAATTGTGGGCGTCCAACCAGCCCAAAACGAGGTTATACCAGGCATCAGAAGAGTGGAAACAGGCATGAAATGGTTCCACAATGCACAATTCGACGAAATAGTAGATGTGAAACAGTCAGAAGCCATCCAAGGCGTAATAAAAATCGCGAGGAAAGAAGGCCTATTAATAGGGTTAAGCTCAGGAGCCGTTGTCCACGCCTTCCAAAAAGTCGCCCAAGAAAAAGGCGTGTACGTGCTCGTCTTCCCAGACAGCGGATACAAATATGCCGAACAGTTCGAGAATTACTTGGCGAGCATTCCGGCGAAAAATTAGAGAGAAGGGGCTAGGCGGCTATTGGGCTTTTTCGCAAGTCAAAAATTGTTGGAAATTCTAGAGAGGGGTAGTGTTTTTGTAGCTTTTCGGCAAGCACAAATATGACCTAAGAGGCTTTAATTGGCATAAGTAGATTTTTAAGCACCTCCAGCCCTTTAAAAAAGGTTTAGGATTACAATGAAGGATTTAGAAACACTTAAAATGAAAGTTAGCAGAATCATGACAAGAAACCTAATCACAGTTTCCATCGGTAGCACGGTGGAAGAAGCCGTAAAAAAGATGATTGAATGTGATGTGGAATGCCTGCCGGTCGTGGACTCAAAAGGAGTTTTACGCGGTCTACTAACCTTCAGAGACATAATCACAAAAGCCGTCTATTCACAAGCTGACGTAAGAAAGCTCAAGGTTGAAGACATAATGACAAAGGACCTTGTAACATGCAAACCCAACGACACAATTCTCGACGTCGTCAAAACAATGAAGAATAGGCATCTAAGGCGAATTCCAGTGGTAAATGCCAAAAACAAACTTGTAGGCCTAATAACAGACTTCGACCTAGCACTATTCGGATGGGACTTCAAATAACCCACGCCATTAACGCAACACACGCTCCCTTTCAATCTTTTCTAAAAGTTTCTTGAGAATCCTCGCCTTCCTCCTAAACTCTCCTTTTGAAACCGTATGCTTCATAGGACACAACTCATCTAAAGCCACGCCTTTCCCCTCCACATAAACAACTGGATAAAGGCGACAACCAAGAGGTCTAATCCTATAAACTCGGCACTTCTTTTCGGCTAGATTGTAAAAGTAGCACCAGCCATCAACATTCCTAAGCCGAGGCACACCGCCACGAAAAACAATGAAATCTTCTGGGCGATAACCAGCATCCACAAGCCTTCCAACGTCGTCGCTTGAAAGCTCCATCTCAGTTTCACGGCAGCACTCCCCACAACCAGAACAACGCATAAGAAAACACCTCAACAGCAATTTTGAAGCGCCGGGAGTGGGATTCGAACCCACGCGGCCCCGAAAGGGCCACAGGCTCTCAAGGCCTGCGCGTTATCCACTCCGCCATCCCGGCATCGCTTGCCATTTCTCCTAAAACCCCTTTAAACCTTAAATCTTTATCCAATTGGAAACGAATCAGCTATATATCGGAAATGCAAGTAAACTATTCCTGAGCAACAAGGGGCCGGTAGTCTAGCTCGGTTAGGACATCCGCTTGACGTGCGGAAGGTCACCGGTTCAAATCCGGTCCGGCCCACCATGTGTTTTGTGTTGTACGTTTGTGCAAAAAGGTTTATTAAATATCAATATTCAGCATACTCATTGAGGCTGTTAAAATGTCCGAAAACCTCACATCAGCAAGATACAGCAGCGGTGGATACTTGCTTTCTAGGCGCGATGGTTTGATATGCGATGGTTGTGGCGAAAACTTTGAGAAACCCATATTGGCAACCATTGTTTCTGGCGGTTATTCCAGAACCTATTATGCCTGTCCACGTTGCCTAACAAAGGTTAGAGACGTTAAAACAACAAAACACGAGAAAGGCATGGAAGAGGAAAAAGTTCCTACAGTTGTTGTGCGCAAAAGCGGGAAAAGCACTTCAGGAGATGTGAAGTGTGAACATTTCTTTGGCTATTTGAAAAAGCGTCCAAAGAACACGCCAATACCAGACGAGTGTTTAACATGCAACAGAATGATTGAATGCCTAACCCATTAACGCCAATCAATGCGCAGTCCGGCAATTTCAGCGGTAAACCCTAAAGCACTGCGCAAAACATAGTGGTTTTGACGAGGACGAAGCTTGATTCCATTAAAGGATTTAAACCGACCCTTCAGAACACCCCACGTTAACCGCATGCTACTAATCGTGAACATAGTCATATTCATGGTTTATTGGCTATCTGCCATGAAAATTTACTTTCCGCCCACGGTTGCCGACAGAATTAGATCTGACTTCACCATGTATCCAAACGAAGTTGTTCAGGGGCAGCGGCTTTACACTTTAGTGACTTCCATGTTTATGCATGCTGATTGGCTACATCTTTTGGGAAACATGCTCTTCCTATACATTTCTGGAAACAATGTTGAAGACGTTTTTGGGCATATAGGCTATTTGGTATTCTACATATTTTGTGGTTTAGCAGCAGCGTTAACCCATATACTAAGCTTATACTTTATTCCAACCTATCAAAGCCAAGAGCTTTTTACTATTGGAGTTGTCGGCGCATCCGGTGCAATTTCAGGAGTTTTAGGAGCTTACTTGGTGCTTTTTCCAAAGGCTAGAATCTTAACATGGGTTGTCTATTTTATACTTCCAATTCCAGCAGTCATTTTTCTAGGCTTCTGGTTTCTTCTGCAATGGTTTTATGGCTTATTTGAAATAGGCGGCAACATTGCCTACTGGGCGCACATAGGCGGCTTTATCGCTGGGATGCTTTTGGCACTGGTTTTTGGGCTAAAACGGAAAAAGGCTGGAATGGCCAGTTTACGCCTTTAAATTTGGGGTCTGGCCGTCATGAGCTCCTCATATTGCATCTATCAGACTGGGACGGCGTCATCATCCCCCAGTCTGATTTATACATTCCCTGAGATAAACTTTTAAACACTGTCATGGACAAATCTTATTTAGAAATTTAATGATGGACGCTTGAATAATGACTGTTTGTCCAAAATGTGGTAAAAGGGTAAATTCAAACACCGTTTTCTGTCCTTGGTGTGGAGCAAATTTAGAGAGTAACGTAGAATTCCTTAAAAATAGAATTAATGAGATTAGGTATAGAAAGATAGTGTGCATTGCATGTTTTCTATTGTGCATAATTCATTTGGTGTTAGATACGCTGAGTCCACCAACCACTTTCTGGGGATTTCTTGCTGCTGCTTGTGCAATTATTCTAATGATACTTTTCATTATACAATTTCGCCTTTACTCCGACGAAGAGAATAGTCTCAGATACAAGATAAGTACACTAATATGACTTCAAAATTAAATGAGCATTTCAAACTATTGAGCTGATTGCCGCTTAATATCTGTTCCGATTTTCTTGTAGAGTGTTTTTAAAGTGCCAGAAACCGTTAAAACATGAATGACTACTGGTTTTGCCATGATATCTGTTATTGTGGCTATGGCTACTCTGACCTTTTCGAGTTCAGTGTGGGCTACACGGATTATGGCAAGTCCCCCTTCTTCATCATAATCAACTAGTGCCAAACCTGTCTTGCTTGCGCCATATTCGCCATACAACCTTAAAATGGCACTCCACAAAGCGTCGAGAAACTCCTTTGCCTCAAACTTTTCAGCAGACTCCAATTTTAGGGCTAGGTAGCGGCGCCTCACTTTTAATGGCAATCTTCCCCCATCCTGATTAAGCGTATTCCAGGAGCAACAAAGCGTGGGCTGAGCTTTTCGCGGTTTCTCCTAACAATCGCCAAAGGATACTTTGAAACAGCATCTAAAGCTGACGGCTTGTCCAAGTCGAAAAGGGTTGTCAGTGCCGCCATTTCAAGAGGTTTTCTCATGAGAAGCTCGCTTGTTGCACCACTTGAAATCACGATTGGCACCTGAAAGCTTTTGGCTGTGGCGACTTCTTTCCGCAATGCTGAAAAAAGCCTTATTCTAGCTGGTCCTTTTAGGGTTAGCAAAGGCTTTATCTCAATTTCCAGTGAGGCTTGGCTGTTTGAGGCTAGCTCCGCCTCCGCCTTATCAAAAAATCTTCGGTGGAGGTCTGTGAAGGGAAAGTTTAGGAGGTCCACCCTATGATCTTTTGCCGCCTGCCTCGCAACGGCCTTAGACTCGCATACTACGGCTATTAATTCAAATTTTCTACGGAACCTTCTCAAAAGTTGGAGCAACTCCCTTGGTGTTTTAGGCTTTAAATTTAGACGCGAAGCGAAGTCTACAGCTTTTTCTTGGCATATACCCCTTAACTGTTGGACATATTTTTCGGCAAGGCTTGACGAAGGCAGCACTGGTATGGCTATCAGGCGGTAGCCAAGTTCTGAAGCCTTAAATATCATTCGCCTAGCGTGTTCTATGTCGCCTAGGTTTGGCTGTAGGTTTAGGTCTGCGAAAACTCTCCTCATAGAATTATCCCAATACTTCTGCAGACTTCAACAATCTCTTTCATGTTGGTTTTCTTGAAGTGAATTTTAAAGTGGATTGAGTCTGTTGTGCAAAGCCTAAACTCGTTTAGGTAGGCTGCTTGCTTGTCAAGCCTTATGTAAAGGCAGCCTCTTTCAATGTGCTGTTCAATTTCGCCTCCCAATATTTCCTTGTCTAAAATGCTTAAGCTAGACGCAAGCTTTTCAAGAAAAGCCCTAACATGCTCTTTTTCCTTAATTTTGGCTTCGAAAAGGGTTATTGGGTTTCCGTGATGCCCGCTTAGGTTAGACTTTTTAAAAACAATGTTTTCGGAAACTTGTGGCGGAAGTGTGTTGCGCACCGCCAACAAGACTTTTTCTTCGTCTTCTGTAGCGTGGGCAAACACCCTAACATCAATGTGAGATACGGGAACTTTAGAGGACAAAACGGCATCACTGCTACTTGCTACTCTTCTTCACGCTTTTAGCTTTTCCCTTCTTCTCAGCAGTTGCTGGCTTTGAAACCTTCTCAGCCTTAGCTTTAGCCCTAGGCTTAATTTTAGGCTTTAAAGAAGTTGCCAGAAACTCTTTAAGGGATTTTACATTATCCTCGTGGACTGTTCTCCTTCGCGGGTCAATTGGGATGCCAAGCTTCAAGGCTTGTTTTAAGCTTAATTTAACCTCTTTCAACTCTCCGGGACTGAAGCCCCTGCCTAATCGTTGTTTTCCACCTTTCTTAAAAACTAGTGGCTTCACCACAGCCATTTTAGGCTAGTCTCCTGTTGCTGCTTTTCGGCTTGGTCTGGCTTTTTCTGCCCCGCATCCCTTCTTTCTTAAGCCTCTAACCTTTTTGCCAGCGCTTGTTAAGCCTCTGAAGACTCTTCCCTTGTGCTGTTTTTGGCATATCCAGTTTATGTCCTTGTCAGCCTTAACAGCTGGGTGGTGCGGATCAACCATTATAACTTCAAACCATTTGAAGCGTCCGTCTTCGCCAACCCAGTATGAGTTTAAAACTTCTAAGTTTGGAAACTTTCTTGCAGCCCGCTCTTCGGCTATGAGCCTAAGGCTTTTCGCAGGCTTATACTTTCGAACACCCATCCTTTTCGGTCTTCTTCCAGCCTTTGGACGCTGCTTTCGCAGTCCACCGCGCCTAACGCGGACACGGACAATTATAAAGCCCTGCTTTGCCTTGTAACCAAGCTTTCTTGCTCTGTCTAGGCGTGTTGGCTTTTCCACGCGAACTATTGCTGGCTCCTTCCGCCACTCTATTAGCCTCTGGCGCATTAGCTCTTCAACGTAGGATTCTTCAGGCTTTTTCCAAGCCTCTGCAATATATTTATACGCCAATCTTTTTCACCTCGCCAATAGTTTTTGGTTCAACCAAATGGTTACATCCCAGCGGATTCTTAACCGCCACTGGCTCTCAATGATTCCCCAACCGACAAAATAAACTTTTCCAACAAGGCTGTCAAGTTTTAGCCTCAAGCACAGCCCTTTTAACAAGCAGATAGCCGCTTTGCCCTTTCCAAACCCTTTCAGCCTCAACAATCTTTAATTTCTTCCTAAAAAATGGGGCGTCAAGCACCAGCGTTTCGTATTCTCCTCCCTCGCCGACAAGGGAAACGCCGAAACGCTTGTTAAGCTCAATTAACGCCTCAACGGTTTCCATGTCAATTTTTCTTCCAAGCCACTCTTTCGAAAAGCCATAGGCATAAACGCCAGTTACTATAACATCAAATTTTAGGTCCAGAATCTCTCTTAAAATGTTCATGGGGTTTTCGTGCCAAAGTGGTGTTAGACACTTAAGCCTCAACTGTTTACATATGGCTTCTATCCTCGCTCTCTGATAGTTTGAGGCTATAGCCCCACAAACAATTCCATCCACGTCAAGCCCAGCCACCAATCGCTTCAAATCCTCAACTTCAACCTCTTTCGCTCCTGAAGTTTCGCCCTTAACAAGTGGGATTCCAACGGCTTCCGAGAACAAGTCCATTAGGTGGATGTTTGGGTAGTGGAACATCCAGCTGTCATCCCTAAGCGGAGCCATGCTCACCAAACATTTCACATCATAACCCAAGCGTAAAACTCGGTGAAGGGCGAGGGTGGAATCCTTCCCGCCGGTGGCTAAAACTGCAACCCGCATGTGCTGCATTATCCCATAAGCTTTGATTTAGCCTCTTTAAACAAAGCCTCAGTCTTCAGCCGCCACCTCTCAAAATCTTTAGGAGTTTTTGGATAATTTCGGTAATGGGCCTTAACCTTGTTCATTAAGTTAACTGTAACCCTCAACTTGTTTAGAAAGTGGATACGCTTCAATCCTCTGAAAACCCGTTTTGCAGCCTCGGTTATGTTCAAGTGGAAATCTTCACCCAAACCAGCCTTCAAAACATCCTCTTCGGTTAAAAGTTTGTATTTCATGCCATAGCTTAGGTCTTCATTACTGCACTTCAATAGTAAAAGCCTGAAAACATCAAGGGAAGCCTGCTTCGTTCCATAGCTTTCCATGTACTTAATATTGTACTGCCACAAAGCCTCTTGGCTAACGTCGCCTTTCTCCAAAGCCTCAACAATTGTTTTTCCAGCTAAATAACCACTTATCATTGATGGCCCTATTCCACCTCCATGTATGGGATTTACGAGGCAAGCGGCGTCTCCGGTGATTATTACGCCGTTTCCAACCATATTGTCCAATGGTCTCCTTGTTGGGTCATACCATGCCCCGCTATTGAGCAGTAATGAACCGTCAAAGATGGGTTGGGTTAAAATATGCTTGTAGAACTGTTCTTTTGGGTTTGGAAAATTGTCTCGCATGCAGACTCCAAGTCCAGCATTAACTTTTGCGTTGCTCTTATAGAAAATCCATGTGTAGCCGCCGGGAGTAACATTCTGGTTTAGATAAATCTCACAGTAATTTTTGCCTTCAACCTCTTGTCTGAGCTGCCTAATTTCTCTATAGCAGGCTTCCACATCCTCGTTGGATATTTCCATCTCAACTCCCATTTCTCTTGGAAGTTTCCGTCTAACAACAGCTAGGAAACCGCTGGCATCCACAACGGTTTTCCCTTCAAAGCGAACTTTCTCACCAGTCTTCATGTTTTTAGCCGAAACACCAGCAACAAAGCCCTTCTCAATAATAGGCTCCAAACATTGAGTCGAATCAAATAAAACAGCACCATTGTCTAGAGCTGCTCTCAAAAGCCACTGTCCAAAAAGCCTCCTATTCAAAAGGTAGCCGGAAAAATCCTCATGCCTAACTGTGAAAACAGTTTCCATGTCAGGCGAATATATTTTAACGCCCTCTATTCGCCTTTCAAGCTCACCGTGCTGAGGAGGCTCCAAACCAAGGCTCTTTAGATGATGCTCTCCGAGGGCGTCTCCACAAACTTTCTCGCCGATTTCCTTTTGAGGTTTTCGCTCAACCAAACAAACCTTTAGGCCGGCTTCAGCGGCTGTTTTTGCCGCTAGGCACCCAGCTGTTCCAGCGCCAACCACCACTACGTCAAATTTCATGGGTTAACTTCGCCTCTCAAACTTACTTTTTCCCATATCACTGTATTGCGAAGCCTTTATAAAATTGAAAGCCGACTTAAAGGCGTTTTGCCTAACACTATTTTCGTTTGAAAACTTTTGAAGATATAGGAATAGGTATGGTTGTTGTCTCCTTTGGGGTGTCAAAAACCATGCATGTTAACGTCTTTTCTATGCCCTTCACGGTTCTCAGCTTGTCTATTACGAATCTTCCAACGGAATCCACGTCCTTATCTTTAACTTTGATTAGGATGTCCCAGTCTCCAGATATTATGTGAACTTCTTGAACTTCTGGAAACTTTGAGATTTGTTCGGCAATTGCTCTTTGGGACAGCGTTTCACCCTCCTTGTTGGTTCGATATGAGAAGGATGCCAGTATGAAGGCTGTCACACCAAAGTCCAGTCTCTTATGGTCTAGAATTGCCCTATACTCCTTTATTATCCCCTGCTGTTCCATCCTCTTTATTTTTGCGAAAACAGTTGTTATTGGCGAGTTTATTTTTCTCGCAATTTCCTTTGCTGTCATCTTACAGTTTTTCTGCAGCAAATCCAGTATTGCTAAATCCTTTTCGTCAAGTTTGAAGCTCATGTGAAAAAATTACATAAATCGAAACTTAAAAAGGTTACTATTTGATAAAAATACAGAATTTTCAATAAAAAATTTAAAAACATTAATTGGCATTCTCAATCTCATGAGCACAAGCCTCATCGAGAGCTTAAAGAAAAGATACTTAATACTAAGAGACAACGGCCTGGCAAACGTCTTTAAAGTCCAAGATGAGATAGTATCCTCAATTAGGGCTTTCCTAAAAAATGAGGGTTTCGTTGAAATTTTGGCTCCAATAATTGGACCAGCAACAGACCCGGGCATTAGGGGGGCAAAGCAAGCCACCATAGACTATTATGGTTTCCCATTCAAAGTTATGAGCAGCATGATACTCTACAAACAAATGATTATTACTGCTTTGCCAAAAGTTTTTGCCCTATCACCAAACATTCGCCTAGAACCATTAGAAACCGTGAGGACACGCCGCCACCTAACAGAGTTTAGGCAAATAGACCTTGAAGTAGCCTACGCCAAATGTGAAGATGTCATGGAGCTTGGTGAAAGAATGCTCCGCTACGTGATAGCTAAAGTGAAAAGCAAGTGCCGCAAAGAGCTTGGAGAACGCCTAAAAACCCTTAAAGTGCCAAGATTACCCTTCAAAAAATACACGTACAAGGAAGCCCTTGAAATTGTCAAAAGTATGGGGATAAATGTGGAGTATGGTAAAGAGATTCCTTGGGAAGCAGAAGAAGCCATTTCGCGAATGCACAGCGAACCCCTCTGGATAACGAACTTCCCAGTCACGGCGAGAAGCTTCTACTACATGGAAAGCGGAGAAGAGCCCGGCATTTTAAAAGACTTTGACCTAATATATCCCGAAGGCTTCGGGGAGGCAATTTCAGGCGGGGAAAGAGAACACCGCTACAGCAAGCTTTTGGAAAGGATGCTTAAAAGTGGTGAAAATCCCGCTGACTATGGGTGGTATTTAGAAATGCTAAGGGCTGGCATTCCTCCCTCAGCGGGTTTCGGGATAGGTGTTGAGAGACTGACGAGGTTTATTTGCGGTCTTGAAAACATTTGGGATGCCGTTCCATTTCCAAAAGTGGCCGGGATTCCTTCCCCGTAAACCCGCAACGTTTAGTTGAAATATTGATTTTTGGTTCATAATGGTTAATTATATTTTGGCCAAACCTTGAAGCGTCAATGTTAAAGAAGGCGCAATTAAATGATGAAGAAAGCCGTTATTAAAAGGGGTGAAACCTACACTGTTGACTTGACAAAAATTGATGGAGACGGTGCATTCCCCTGCCCAAAATGTGGTGTAATAATATCCCCAGATGATGAAACCGAGGAAGTCTACCAGATTGTTGAAACAAAAGTTAAAGGGGACGATTTGGCAGAGCTAATCCTCCGCTGCAACAAGTGTGGAAGCACCATAAGGTTGGTGGGCTTCCTACAACAAACCATTGAAGGCTAAAAACGCTAAACTTACAGCTCCTTCTCAAATTTTCGGCTTACCGCAACAAAAACAAGCCACAATATAGATCCGTAAAAGACCCCGTTAATGAGGGCGCTCACAAACTTCTGGTATTCTTCAGCAATTCTCCCAATTAGGGTGCAGATAAAATTTCCCGGAAAAATTGGCGAGGGAATCAAGAGCGAGGTAGCTAGGAACATTGAAAAGAAGACTATCAATATAGGGATTCCCCTCATGAGTTTCCCACTGTAAGCTTTTCATAAGTTCATCTGAAGTCGTGATATTTATTAAATTTTCTGCTTTTATGTTCAACAAGACTACAGAAAAGGTTAATCGAAATTCAGAATATTGGAAATGACAAAACAAAGATTACGATCAAAAAAGCCGCTATAATTTTTCTTCCAGTAGATAGGCTTGAAACGTCATCTAAGGGTCCAGGATGCCTTTGCATTGCTAGGAATAGGACAAATAATGCCATAAGCCAAAAATCACTGAGCAGCAACAAGACGATGGACGCTACTGTCAGAACTGCTCTAGCCTTATCTCCAACTGTGGATCTGGCGATGTGTCCTCCATCAAGCATTGCCGCGGGCAGAAGGTTAAGCATCGTAATGACAATGCCAACCCAACCAGCAAAACCAACAGGATGCAAATACAGTACCATCCCTTGAGGGCGAACTGGGACCAGTCCACCAATTCTAAGCAGTTCGCCGATGAAAATCATGATCAGCGGGGTTGGAAGGATTGTGGCTTCTTTAACTTGTGGGGCGGGTACCGACATTGTCAAACCCACGGCAGTAACGATTATAGCTATTATAAAGCCGGAGATCGGCCCGCTCATTCCTATGTCAAATAAGGCGTCTTTATTGGGTGGAAGAGACTTTTGAATTATGACTGCTCCGAAGGTTCCTATTCCTCCACCAATTATGGGTGGTGGACCAGGAATGAAGTATGGAGGTGTTGCCTCTATCCTATTTTTGTTTGCCGTGAGTTTATGTCCCATTTCATGCACAGCCAGAATTGCCATTATAGCGATTGTAAAGGTAGCTCCTCCAAAAACAGGGTCTATTTCTCCACCTATTGAAGCTAGATTTGATGCCAAAATATACCCGGTTGTAAAGGTCGTTCCAATGGTTGCAAAAAACAGCAGCCAATTAACGAGAACTTTGCTGGGTTTAACTGGCTGCTTCTTGACAATTTTTAGGACTAGTTTTCCGTCGGCTCTCCTTAAAAAAGCTACAAAATTCATCGATTCAAGCCTTTTAAGCAAATTTAGAAACGCTTGTTTTGTTTCTTGAGGCTGTTTAAGGTAGAAGGTAGGAATGTTATGCTCTATTAGGGCTTCCTCTATCTGGAAGTTCTCGCATACCATCTCCTTTAACTTTTCAAATTCTGTTGGACTTGCTGTTTCCATTATTTCGTTCATGCTTTGCCCCTGTGACTTTTAGGACACCTACTAAAGCGGTTATGTATTAGAAAAGCTTATTGGATTTTATCTGGTTTTTATTCGGATTCTGAACCGCTAAAAACTTTTTAATGATCGCCAAAGCAAACGTCCACAGAAGCCTCAGCAGGAGATGTTATTCTTAAAGTAAAGGAGACAAGAAGGTGGAAAAAACGAAACAAGCAGAGATGATTCTTCTGTTGCTATTCTCTTTCCAACGTATTGCGAAGCTGAAAACATTAAAAGCCTAATACACACAATTGAAAACTTAGGGATAAACTCAAAGATAATAGTTATAGACGTTCAAGCCCAGACGGAACAGGAGAGATTGTCAAAAACTTCAGAGAATTTAGGGGAACGTAACATTGCTGACGCGTCCCTTTAAGGCTGGACTTGGAACGGCAATAACCCATGGCTTCCACTTTGTTTTATCTCGAAGCCACCTCAAAATATGTGGTTACAATAGATGCTGACTACTCGCATGATCCGAGGGAGATGCCTAGGCTGCTACAACAAGCTAAGAGGGGCTGCGACATTGTTGTGGGGAGCAGGATACCGCAACGGCGGAATTGTTAAAGGTTGGCCTCTGATAAGGTTGGCGATCAGCAAAATAGCTAACAAGATAACTGCAAAAATTGTGGTCTTGCCAATAACAGACTTCACAAGTGGCTTCAGATGCTACTCTAGGGGCTAACAAAAAATGAGATGTTAAGCTTCCTGCTATACATTATAAAAAACCTTTAAATTTTTAGTTAAAGCTGTGCCTAAATGGTAGAGATTTTTGTGCCGCGGATCGTTTCCAAACTAGATAGGACTCTATTCTCTTCAAATTGACCATTGCTAAAAGATTGGATAGCGCCTCCAAGAATATCCCGACAAGTATCTTTGCGTAGTCGCTGATTTTCTGGAGTTTAAGTTCATCGACCAATATTTTTGTTGAGTATCGTGGCTTTTAAAGGCCATAGCACCTATTGTGGTGGGTACAATACCGACCGTTTTCTCAATTTGCTTGTGCCCAATTACTACGCGTTCTCTTTGGCTCATGTATTCCAGCGGTATGCATGGACATCTTATAAAAACTTCTGCGTCTGGAACGAAAACGACTTTCTATCCCTTCCTTTTAAGGGTTATCCCTATAAAAGCATCATCGTTGATTATGTTGGGTGGGATTTTGGCTATCATCCCTTTCCTCATCGCCCACATTCCTCCCCCAAAGTGACTTAGGTTTCCATTTAACATTTCCTTGAAAGCATTCTATTGTGCATCTGCTGACGGTTTTATACCAATCTATCGGGGTCTCCGCTGTAACATTTTTCATCAGAAGCATCGACGAGAAAGCCGCTGTTACCATTATTATGATTGCCGATAACGCAAATAGTTTTTCCCCTTTTTCCATTCCCATTCCTCTTTTGGGTCACGTATGGGATTGTGGACATTTTATTAAAAATTTTTAGAGGTTCTGACTCAGGATTAGAACAAAATTAAATTCAATAATTCACGTCTCATTTTCTAAAAATTTCAAATGTTTAGGCACCTCACCTTTTTCGCCGAAGGAGAAAACCTCGAAAAGCTCAAAGCTTGCCCAACAACCCTTACATTAGACGTGGGGGTGGTTGTGCCTTATACCAAGCCAAAAACTTCCCTAGAATTACATTTTGGACATACATTAAACTTATTTGCTAGGATTTCATCTAATTTCAAGGCTTCTCAATTTCCAAAACAATAATTATGCTTCATGAAATTATGAGTTACTGTTAGAACGGGAAGATTCCTCTTCCCATATCAGATGCTGACAAAGTTTATTAGAGAAAACCGTCCTTCAAAAGGCTGTTCAAAATGATAATTAAAATGTTCACTGTTGGCAAGCTCTTCACAAACTGCTACATCGTGGCGTGCCAAGAAACAAAGGAAGCCATAATTATTGATCCCGGGTTTGAAAACGCGTCTGAAGCTGAAAGAATATTCAAGTTTGTTGAGGAAAACGCCTTAAAGCTAAAGTTTATCGTGAATACTCATGGGCATCCAGACCACATCTGTGGGAACGGAATAGTCAAGAGAAAGTTTCAGACATCAATTCTGGTCCATGAGAAAGATGCTTTCATGCTTGGAACCCTCGGCAAAGTAATCGCAAAATTCTTCGGGTTTAACAGTTCTTCGCCATCAGCAGATGTCCTCCTAAAAGATGGAGATTATGTGAAGTTTGGCAAAGTAGCCCTGAAAGTTATGCACACCCCGGGGCACAGTCCTGGAAGCATATCCCTAATAGGCGAAATGGAGGTGTTTACGGGCGACACTTTGTTTGCCGGCTCCATTGGAAGAACGGATCTTCCGCAAAGCTCAGAAACAGACATGAAGGAATCATTAAAAAAGTTGGCAGCTTTGCCTGCCAATTTTAAGGTTTACCCCGGACATGGTCCAACAACCACTATTGAAGAAGAGAAACGGAGTAACCCATTCCTAATCATAAAGTGGTAAAACAAGAGGCGTTTCATAAAGCCTCCCTAAACAAATCCTCGTCCTTTCCGATTTTCAGTTCCTTTGCACTTGATTTTTCGCAAAACTCCACGATATCCCTTAAGCCCTTAAAAATCACAACCGGTGTGGCTTCCTCGGCTTGTCCCATGAGAAGTTCGGCTGCAGCTGCGATTTCGTCGACAACAGCCACGTTCTTAACCTTCAATATGTAACCGTAAAGGTCTCTTTTACCCCTATAATCTTTGAAGGGTTTAATTCCAGCCAATCCTATGGCAAAGTTCACCTGCCCCCGCCTGAAGGGTCGGCTATAAGTGTCGCATATTATAACTGCCACATCCTTCCCAGTCAGCTTTTTTATTTCTTCTCGGCATTTTTCTGCTGACTTATCTGGGTTTTCTGGGAGAAGTGCAAAATTGCTTTCGCCTTCAATGTTTGACTTGTCTATTCCAGCATTTATGCACACCAAACCGCGAACATCCTCCACCAGCAAAATGTCACTTGAAGCTTTTATGACCTCTTTGGTTTCTCTTAAAACAAGCTCCACAAACTTCGGGCTTTTCCCAGTTTTTACGGCAATTTCCTTAGCCCTTTCAGAAGGGACAACCTCTTTAAGGTTAATGATTCTTCCCTCAGCCTTGGAGAAAATTTTCTGAGCAACAACAATTATGTCTCCATCCTCAATTTCTAAGCCATTTTTCTCTGCAGTTTTAACAATTATTTTTGCTATGTTGTCCCCGGGCTTTATGATGGGGAAGCCTTCAAGGGCTATGGCTTTAAATTCTTTCAAGGTTTACGCCAGCTTTTGTTTCCTAGATGATGTGCCTCCTCTATGTTAAAACTCTTGCTTTTCGTAAATTCTCAAACAGACTTGTATGATGTATTTCAAAGTTTTATTTTGAATTCATAATGCTTAAGCAGGTCTTGGCGAAAGGATAGCTTAACCGTAATAATATGGATGCATCCTTATGAAGAACAAAAGCAAAGTTATAGCCTTAACCCTCGTTGTAATTTTCAGTTTGGCAATATTCTCCCTTATCAGTTTACCTCCAGCTGTGAGGGCAACTTATTTTGAGGGAGAAATCACCATTGATACTGTTTGGACTCTTGTTGACAGCCCTTTCATCCTCTCCGGAAACGTCACCATCCTTGAAGGCGTAACACTAACCATCGAACCGGGAGTTGAGGTAAGATTCGGCGGAAAGTTCTCAATCATCGTTAATGGGAGACTCATCGCGAAGGGAACATCTGAATTTAACAAGCTGATAAAATTCACCTCAAATAAAGAAGAGCCTGAACCTGGAGACTGGGGAACCATCTACTTTAATGGAACTGGCCAGCCTCCTTCGCTTCTGGAAAACTGCATAATAGAATATGGAATAAGTGGCACAACAATAGTTGATGGAGAACTAACTATCCGAAGCAGTATCATACGCTTAAACTCTGAAAAGGGAGTAATGGCATTAAACGGATCAGCGACAATTGAACATAGCAACTTGATATACAATAATACTGCAAGCGGCATCTACATATCTGGAGGCGATGTAACAGTTAGCGCCAGCAATGTAACATTTAATAAAGAAGGTATAACCCTAACGGGAAACCTAACAACATCCAATATTAACATAACAAAAAACATCATAGCCAACAATATATACGGAATAAAGTTGGACATTGAAGATTACAACAGAGAAGGCTTATTCATCGAAAAGAACAGAGTCCATTCCAACGATTATGGCTTTTATGTCTTGACAAACAACACGGTCATAACAAGAAACTACATTTACAACAACAGCGAAGCTGGAATTTTCTATGGACAAGGAAAACATGAAGCCCATTTCAACGATATTTACAACAATACTCGCGGTATGGAAGTTGCTAATGCCATTGTAGATGCAACATATAACTATTGGGGTCATTGGAACGGACCTTATCATGAATTACTTAACCCACATGGTAAAGGCAACCCTGTAAGCGGCGATGCAGCCAACGTGCACCTCATATTCTTCCTATCAGCCTCAATAGACCATGAGAACCATCCGCCGAAGGCTGTTCTCTGGACGGACAAAGTGAATGTGGCGCCGGGACAAAACGTTACCTTCGTCGGCACCAACTCGTTTGATGAAGACGAATATGGTAGGATTGACTACTACCTATACAACTTTGGAGATAGCAAAAATACAAGTTGGACAACTTCGTCTATGTTCTTCCACTCATACGTTTTGCCCGGCGAATATAATGCAAGCTTACAGGTGAGAGATGACTTTAACAGCACAAGTGAGGTTGCCACAACAACCATAAAGGTTGTGGATCTTCCAATTTTAGAGGTGTCATTAGTCCTTAGCAATTATATTGTTGATTACAACTCGACGGTTTCAACCACAATTTATGTCACGAATGGCACACATCCTACTGCTTCAGCCAATGTAACCTTGTTCGCCGTAGCAAAAGGTTTCTTTGCAAACTTCACTAGCTCAACAAATTCCTCTGGATATTCCACACTAACTTTTGCTGCTCCAAATGTTAAAGATGTCACAGACATTAGAATCATAGCTAGAGCATCGAAGAATGGATATGCCGATGGGTCAGCCTATGATTATTTGAGGGTTCTTCCACCGCTAAATGTTGCATTGGAGCCTGACCGCGAGAAACTTTTCTCAGATGAGACAATGAGCGTTAGGGTGAACGTAACCGACGCTTATGGAAAACCCGTCGTAGACGTGCTTGTTCATCTGTTTATGAATGGCTCGCTCATTAGTGAGGAGCTGACTGGCATTAATGGAATAGTCATATTCAATTTTACTACGCCTATAGTTTATGAGAATTCAACGTTGGCCATTCAGGTTGAAGCCGTCAAGAATTTGTATGCAAAAGGCTTCGCCATATGCATTATTAAAGTTATGCCTAAAGTGCTTGTTGTTCATGTGACCGCCGACCGCAATGTGACTGTTTCCGAAGAGGAAGTCAGCGTGTTTGTCCACGTGGAGTATGATGGGGTACCCATACCCAATGCTAGCGTAACGCTATCCTTTAATTTTTCCGCACTTCCGCCTTTAACTGCATTCACAAGCAACTATGGCAATGCAACATTCACTTTCAACATGACAGCAATCCCCCACGATATGTTGATTGCTATTACAGCAGCAGCCAAGAAGGATGGCTATGCCGAAAACTATGACACACTCTTGCTGATGGCGAAGCCTGGAAACCTAACAGCCTTCGTTTATGCTGTTCCATACGCTGTTAAGCCCGGCGAATCTTCCAGGGTGGTCGTTTACGTTAAATGTGGTGAGAGGCCTGTTGCAAATGCAAATGTCACTGTAACAGCTACAATTGAAGGCTTCGTTCCAATAACTTTGTCCACGGATGTTAGTGGCTTTTGTGAATTGTATATCCATGCTCCCCAAACAGCTAAGCCTTTGAATGTAAGCATTGCTGTGGATGTAGCCAAAGTAGGGTATAATAGTGTGCACTTGCCGAATTGTTCCTTCTTCAACGTTGTTCCTGAGGCTGGCGGGATACCTTGGCTTACTATTTTGTTTGTGCTTATTCCAATGTTGCTTGTGGTTGTGATTGTTGTGTTGGTGAAGTTGGGGGTCCTTCGGGTTTCGTTTAGTGAGGAAGAGGAAGGTAGCGTTTCGTAAGACGTAATATTTAATAACCAAAGTGTACAGATACATAACATAAGTACAGGAGAAGATACATGGCTAAACTACGCCTCAAAGAAAAACTCGCAAAAATCAAGAAAATAAGGATAGAATTCAACATTGGAAAACCCAAAAAAGTGGCTATTCCACCACCCCCGCCAAAGCCCATTCCGAAAGGCTTCAAAGTTGTGGAGAGATATCCGCTCTACGAGCCCTTCGCCCATGTAGCCATAGTTCAAAACCCAAAAACTGGCGAGTACAAGTATATCCTAGACGAGTTGCAGCTCGACCCATTAGAAAGGAGCGTTTACAACCGCATATTGGAAATACTCCTCGCCGAAATAGAGTCTCCTAAAGAGGAGATAGCCGACCCTAGAAAATTCTTTGCAGAAGAAGCCAAAAAAATTGTTGATAAGTACCGTATAAGCTTAGGGTGGCTTCCAGATGTTTCATGGTACAAGATTCTATACCATGCTGAGCGGGACCTTGTTGGTTTTGGTAGAATTGACCCATTAATGAGGGACCCAAACATTGAGGATATTTCATGTGACGGTGTGAATAAGCCTGTCTATGTCTGGCACAGAAGTTACGAAAGCATCGAGACAAACCTGGAATTTGAAAATGATGAAGAACTTGACAACATGGTTGTTAAGCTTGTCCACATGGCTGGGAAACACGTAAGCTCAGCCTTCCCAATAGTGGATGCCTCGCTTCCCGGGAAGCATAGGCTTGCAGTCTGTTATAGGCGTGAAATCACGCCCTTCGGCACAGCCTTCACAATTAGGAAGTTTAGGGAAGACCCCTACTCAATAATAGACCTTATAAACCTTGGCACGTTCTCGGAGGAGATGGCTGCCTACTTCTGGCTTTGCCTAGAAAACAGAACCTCAATCATGGTTTTGGGAGGAACGGCAGCTGGGAAAACAACAGCCCTGAACGCCTTGGCATGCCTAATCAGACCTGGAAGCAAGATAATCACGATAGAGGAGACGGCGGAGCTTAACCTCCCCCACGAAAACTGGGTCTCCCTCATTGCCAGACAAAGTTACGGGCTTGGCGGAAGCAGTGTTGGCGAGGTAACCCTCTTCGACCTCGTTAAAACCTCTATGAGGCATCGTCCAGACGTGCTCATAGTCGGTGAGGTTAGAGGACAAGAAGCCTACGTGCTTTTCCAGGCGCTTGCCACAGGCCACGGTGGCATGTGCACAATGCACGCTGAAAATCTAGATTCAGCTATAAAGCGTTTGACCCAGAAGCCCATGGACATTGCACCAGCCTATATCCCATTAATGAACATTGTCTTGTCAGTTCAGCGAGTGCACCTGCAAAAATCCGGCGAAAGGAAAGCCTACAGGCGTGTAATGAACGTGAACGAAATTGCCGACTACGAGGATTACCGCTGCACATTCAAGTGGCATCCAGTAAAGGATGAGCATATACCATCACTCGACAAGAGCATAATGCTGGCTGGAATTTCAGAGCGGCTAGGCTTAAGCAAGAAGGACCTATTAGAGGAAATTGATAGGCGAAAGCAGATCTTGCACTGGATGAGGGAGCGCAACATAAGAAGCTACAGGGATGTAGCCGCAATAATTGCGGAATACTACGCAAGGCCAAAACAGTTCTATGAGAAGGTTCTCGCCGGGGAGGAGGTGAAGGCGGTTGCCGTTTCTAGAAACCCTTGAGGCATGGTCCTTCCGCATCTTCGGGCGAGCAGCACCCTTCTTCCTAAGGCATGTCGTTGAGTTTAAAGACTATTTGGAAAGGGCGAAAATCAAAATCTACCCTGAAACCTATGTTTCACTGATGCTTTTTGTATCAGTTCTAACAATCCCGGTATCCTTAATCTCCATAATAGTGTTATACTTTTTCGCATTTCTGCCAGCCATATTCCTCGTTCCATTTCCAATTTACGTTATGATAGGGTTCTTCCTAATACCATTGTCAAGGGCTGGTGAGAGGGCCTCAAATCTTGAGAGGGAGATGCCCTTCGTAGCGGCTTACATCAGCGTTATGGCTTCTGGCGGCATAGCTCCATACACGAGTTTTAAGCGGTTAGCCGAGGTTGAGCTGATGCCAGCTATGCGAAGCGAAGCCAGAGAAATAATAAAGGATGTGGAAATCTTTGGAATAGACCCCTTGACGGCAATGGAGAACGCAGCTAAAAGAAATCCCCTAGACATTTTCAAAGACTTTTTGGCAGGCTACGCCTCAACAGTCATAATAGGCGGTGATATTGGGCACTTCCTTGAGAGAAAGGCTGAGGACATTTTCAAAACCAGGGCTATGCGGGTGAAGGCTGCCGCTGAAAGGCTTGGAATGCTCCTAGAAACCTTCATAATTGTCATGGTTCTGATGTCCATGTGCTTCTTCATTCTCTTTGCTGTGGAAAGCATGCCTGGCGTCAGTGGAGGAGGGGGAGTTTCCATGCAGTCTGGAATAATCCTCTACACCTACATATTCACGCCCATGCTTTCGCTAGTCTTCATTTATTTGGCGCATAGCATGCAGCCTAAAACACCAGTTGTGGACATGCGCCCCTACAAGGTTTTCGGGATATGCAGCATTTTTGGCATAGCATTGCTATTGTTATTAACCAACTTCTTCGGACTCATCAATATTCCTTTTCTAAGCCCGGTTCAAAAAATGGTGGACTTACCAACGGCAATAGCAATAGCCCTCTTTGTTACAACGGCTCCTGCAGCTGTAGTATACCACAAGATTAGCAGTTACAAGGCAAGTATGGAACAGGGAATCAACAGCTTCCTGAGGGACCTGACAGAGGTTAGGAAGACTGGCCTGTCACCGGAAAAATGCATAGAAAGCCTATCAAACCGTGATTATGGTGTTTTCAGCAGGGAACTGCGCAAAATCAGCTCAGAAATTTCATGGGGTGTTCCGGTTAGGAAGGTTATTATGGACTTTGTCAAGCGCACGAAGAGCTGGCTTGCCCAGCTTGTCATGTTCCTCCTCGTTGAAACAATAGATGTGGGCGGAGGCACAATAGCCATGATTGAGTCCCTTGCAAGATTCAACAACCTTACACAGGAGGTTGAAAAAGAGAAGAAGATGGCTACACGTCCCTATGTTATGATGCCCTACTTCGCTGCAATCCTCCTAGTGGCAACGACACTTATGATGCTAAACTTCGCCACAGCCACAAGAGAAGTTGCCGGAGGCAGTCCAGCAGCAGATATGACCGGCATAAAAATGATTTTCACCACGTCGGTGATTTTCCACAGCTATTTGATAGGCATTGTGGCTGGCAAAATAAGCGAGGAATCCGTGGCTGCTGGCTTTAAGCATGGCGCAATACTGGTAATAATCGCTGCTTTAGCTGCAAAGGTTGTGCCAATGTTCATGTAAAAGAGGGAAAAGAGTGGAGTTTAAACTCAAACTTTCAAAAAGTTCTGGGTTGAAGAAGAATAGGAAAGCTGTTAGCCCAGCGATCTCCATGGTTATCATAACAGCTGTTACTATCGTATTGGTTTTGGTGGCTGGTAACTATGCTTACCAAGTTTTGGAGCGTCAGAGGGGGACTTCCGAATTTGACACTGTAAAGAAGTCTTTCATAACTTTTGATGACGCAATAAGAGATATTGCATGGGACAAAAGTGGAGCACGTTCCGCGCGGTTTACAATTAATTATGGCGTATTAGAGGTGGTGCCAGCTAACGAAGTGAAAGGATTACCCGTAAACGTTACAGTTATAGGATACCCTGAAGCAAAATATGCTGGTTTTACCGGATATCTAAGGTACAACTTGTCTACATACTATGTCACATTTGGAAAAGGCTACAAATCATATTTATTTGGAGATAACAAAACAATAATATCAAAAAGTACTGAAAATTTTGGCGCTGTACTGGTTGAACAGCAGTCAATGTGGATCTCTCTGTCGCTTTATTATAGGGTTAGGGTTTCAAGAACTTCCGTAGTCCGAGTGGGCAACGACATCGTCAACTATGTTGAGATATTGATCATTAAATTAACGGCGATACGATGGTCCGTTTATAAGGGTGATATCGATCTGGCGGCTAGGAATAATGCTATAACAACGAAATCTTACGGGCCATATAATGCTGGAAACAGCTGTACTGTTTCGGTCAGCATAGGTGAATTAAGCAACACAATACCAGTGAACCTAACGCCTGGAAAAGTTGTCTTTAACTTTGTCATAGCAGAGGTTCAAGTGGGTGCTTAAGGGGGGTTAAAAACTGCCTGCGCCAACAATTAGCTATCTCATTTGCACTTCAGCCTTGGTTATGTTAATTTTTCTTATGCCCTTCTTTTATGCCATGGCAGTTGACAATATTCGTTTTGGCATGGTTCGCAGGGAGTTGAGGGAAATAGCCGATTATGTTTCTAACACAATAGCCAACTTATACTTCCTAGTTAACTCAACGGAAATTCAAAGTGTTAATCTGACAAAGGAGCTTGTGTATTTGCCCTCCTCTGTTGAAAATTTTGTTTACGTTTTAAGAATTGAGGGGAGCGGCGGTACAGCTTTAAAAGTGATCGCTTATTTGAAGGATAGGTCTTCTGTTTTGGCTGATACGTGGTTGACCCCAGGGTTAAAAGTTGATGCTGCAAGAAACTCTGTTGTTAGTTGTGGTTGGACTGTGGTTGTCGGTTGTTATCGGAATAGTGCTGGTGTTTATGTTTGGATCGGTTATGGTTGATGAGGTTTATGTATAAGTGATGAACTATTGTTTAGTAAGACTTAATAAATAGGTTTTATTCAGATTAACAAGGGAAATCTAAAGTGGTTAACGCCGTCTACGATCACATAATAGCAATAGTAGTCATCTGTGTAATGTTCGTTGGAGCGGTGGTTGTACTGCCAACGTTAAGTGTGGCAAACATTAAAGCAGTAGATCAGCAACAGCTAAGAAACATAGCCTTAAACTTATTTAACACCATGCTACTAGACACGGGAGAACCCATAAACTGGGGTTCCATCGACCCGTTCAATATAAGTATGATAACTCGGTTCGGACTAGCTAGTGCCCGTGATTCAACGTTATACTTATTAGATCCGAATAAGGTTCAAAGACTGATAAAAGGTAACCCGTTAGGTGAGTTACCTTATAATGCAGTAAAGGAACTTTTGGGGTTGCAAGGCTATGAATTTACCTTTAAAATAACTCCGCCCTTTAATGTGACGAATCTAGACGGGACGAAAATAGATAGTATGCACCCTCCAATAACATTAATAGGTTCTACACTGCGTTATGCGGTTAAAGTTTCTTATCTAGATGGTAGACCAATACCGAATGCATTAGTTGAGGCAACGGTATACTACACAACAAAAGATGCTTTCTTTATTCTTCGAAGTAGCGCTTCTACTGATTCTTTAGGTCGATGTATACAGAACGTTACTCTTAACAATCAGAGTAATGATATTCGAAGCATTATAGTGATTTTTAGAGTTACAGTTGCGAACGTAGCTACTATGGTCGTGACTTATACATCTAGTTTGGTAAGGATTGCAGACATCAATTTAGTAGGCGAAACAATAATACTCACGCGAACAAAGGATACACCATCGGATAACGTATGGATAGTTAATGCCACATATATTACTGGTAATGGAGATTTAAAATATCTATTTAATGCTAGTGCAAAAAATGACAAGCGATATCAGTTGAATACAGGGGCAAAGAGAATGTGGAATGGAACATACATAGGGCTTTCATATTATGATCCGGTATGCTTTGTCCTTAATTTCTGGGCTGTGGACTCCAATGGAAAGGGCAGGTCAGAAATCGTGATAGCTGGTCCGTTTCAAAATACAATGGGTTATGCGGTTTTTGATTATGGCAACTCTTTACTTGGGTACGGTTCTGTTAGATTTCAAAGGAGTGTTATTATTTCTGGTATGACTTATATTGCGGAGTTGTGGCTTTGGAAAGAATCTCCCTAAAAGCTAGTGGACAAATGAGAGTCGTTGAAGTCATTCTCGCCTCTTTGGTTATTGTATTTGCTTTAGCTTTTGCAAACATTCTGGCAATAGCGCCTACAAGTCCAAAGTATGAAGTGACAGAACTGGAAAAAATGGGGTATAACGTTCTTTATGATTTAGATAAGCAAGGTCTCCTTGCCAAATTTGTATACAACAAAAACTGGAGCGACCTTCAAGCGGCATTGCGAGTTTTACTACCCTTAGAAGTGTATTTTAACCTGACTGTATACTACTCAAATGGAACAACAGTTAATGAGGTTCCAATTTTTTATGGTAGTATAGAAACTTTTTCTACGTCTAAAAATGTTGCTTCTGTGGCCTACGGGTTGTGCGGCTATTCTACAATGGATAAAGCTGTTTATGATCCAAGAACTCTTGTTTTACAACTCGCGAGAGGATAGTTGTGAGAAAGCTCATTAGTAATAAAAGAGGACAGTTTGTGATAATTGCTGTTCTAATGATAGCCGTAATGATCATATCTATAGGTGTTTTGATGCATAGAGCAGTAACCTATTATAGGCATGAGCCGTGGGAAGAGTATTTGGCGTTGATTGGCAACATAGAGTTAAACTCTAAATGCTTGGTGGAGCTTAGTTTAGCCAACTATAGCCTCAGTTTAGCAAAAAACGGTAACTGCACGCCAGATACCCTAAAAATCAATTTGGAAAAGTGGAGAGTAGATGTGTCAAAAATATATCCTGGTCGTGGAGTATCCATAAACTATGAGTTGGCAAATCGTTCATACAACGTTTACGGTGTAGATATAAAATATCTGTTTGGACTAAACTGTAGCTGGTATAAACCCAAATCTTTCTCGGTAGCAAACGCTACCTTCGCACTTAACATGACATCAATTGGGTTATTTGGCTATAAATTTGGGCATGTGGCTTTTCTAAATTTGACAATAATTAGCGTAAGAGGAAGCAGGATTAACGTAACTGTAAAAGCGGAGAATAAAACGCCCATTTCTGGTTTGAGAAAAGAGAACTTTCAGGTGAGCCAGGTGTCAAGTAATACAACTTTGCAAATTGTTTCTGTTAAATCGTTTTATGATGACAGGGAAATGCTTGTTTATGTAATAGAGTGTAGCCAAAGCGTTAGCGTCCCCATTAATGTAAAAGTCTGTGACTTCCGGGGAATTCAAGTTATCGCGAAATATCCTTAATAAGCTTTCCACTAAAAGAAAAGAAGACTATGAAAATTGTTATTTTAGATTTGGATTGCGAATTCATACAAGTTAAATAAATGTTCTTCAGATTTCATAAACAGCAGAAGGTGCAGCCACCATGAAAACCAAAACAGTGTTAAAGTCTAGGAAGGGTATATCCCCAATCCTCGCAACCCTTCTCCTCATAGTAATAGCCGTAGCAGCCATAGTTGTGACATACGCATGGATAATGATATACATGCGCAGCGCAGGGTATCAAGCAGGCATACAACTCAATATAGAGGCTATAAGCTGGCCAACCAACAGCATTAAACTTTATGTAAGAAACACTGGAACATCAGATGCAACCGTCGACGCGGTTTATGTAGGTACATCCTCAGAAAATCTTGTAAAACAAAATGCAACTTTCAACCCGACTAACAAGGTCGTCGTAGCTAATGGAGGAATGATAGAGATAACGATTACCTATGAGTGGACACCTCTAGAAACATACTACTTCAAGGTTGCTCCATCAACTGGACCAGCAGCGGAAGGTAGCGCAAAGGCACCAGCATCACCAGCATCACCCTAAACCCTTTTAACACTTTAAACAAGACTTTTGTTAAGCGTTTATAAGATACTTTTTCTAAACCCAAAATAAGCAGTGACTAGAAATGCAAATTCAAGCTTCCATCGAAGCCGCCAAAATATGCCTAACAACATTTTTTCTACTTTACGCCTCTTGGAGCGACTATAAAACTCGCGAAGTAAGCAACAACGTCTGGATTTTATATGCACCGCCAGCTTTCGCCTTAACCTTCGCAGAACTTTTTCTTTTCGATTCTTCCATGTTCCCATATTATGGTTTGTGCTTCGCTTTAACATCAGCCTTCGCCATAATCCTCTTCTATGCTGGAGGTTTTGGCGGGGCAGACGCGAAGGCTTTGATGTGTCTTGCCTTGGCTTTACCCTTCTATCCGTCTGAACTTCTAAAACCATTAGGTGAAGCTTCACCAATAACGAACCTTTTCTTTCCAGTTACAGTTTTCAGCAACTCAGTCATTTTGGCAGCCCTAACAGCCATATACCTAATATTCCATAACCTTTTATGGCGCCTAAAAACTGGCGACCCGCTTTTCGAGGGGAAACAGCGAGAAGAGTCAATAGGCAAAAAGATTTTGGTTTTGGTAACCGGCTACAAGATTCATTTTAAAAAGTTGAAGGAGAAATGGCACATATACCCCCTAGAAGACGTGGAAAATGCCGAGGAAGACGAAATTAAAAGGAAACTCTTGGTTTTGCCAAAGGATGAGGAAAGAGAAGCCATAGTCAAAAGGCTGGAAAAGGCTGTTGAGGCTGGAAAAATACGCGGAAAAGTTTGGGCGACGCCTGGACTGCCAATGCTCATTTTCATGACAGCTGGTTTGGTCTTGGCATTGGTTTATGGAGATGTTGTTTGGGCATTGGTCCACTTTTTTATGGGGGATGAACGCTTCATAAGAGTTAATTCATTTTGGCAGCAATAACTTTGGTTTAGGAAGGCGTGAAGCTTGCTGGACGAATATTTGGATGAGGTTAAGGATTTTTTAAAAAGCCAGCAGAGGGAAGCAGAAGTTGTTGTTATGCCAGACTTCTTCCTCGACAGATTCGTAAGCATAAACACAACCCCAGACCGCTTCTTCAGAACAGTTATGGAAGTCGTTGGAAGGAAGGGTGGAAGCATAGATGGAATAATCCAAAAAGAGTTTAGGGGCGGAAACGCCATAAATACCGCAGCCGCCCTAGCAAACCTAGGCATGAAGGTTACGCCAATAGTTTGCACGGATAAGCTTGGGCTTCAACTCATCAAGTTTTATGTAAAATCGCCAAAAATAAGCCTCACCCACATAAAAATAGTGGAAAAGCCATCAATAACAACAGCCCTAGAGTTCGAAACAGCCGGTGGAAAAGCCAACGTCATGCTTAGGGATGTTGGCTCCCTAGTAGATTTTGGACCGCAAAACCTAGAAGCTGAAGACTTTGAGGCTATTGAGAGGGCTGACTGCACATGCGTTTTCAACTGGGCTGGAACAAGGAAATTTGGCACTGATCTGGCTGAAACGGTTTTCCGCTACTCCAAAACCTCGGGGAAGGGCAAAACCTACTTTGACCCTGCCGACCCAACCCCAAACAAAAGGAAAGCCAGAAAACTACTGGAAAATGTTCTGCAAAGCGACATGTTGGACGTTATAAGCCTAAACGAGAATGAGGCAGTTTTCTTCGCATCGCTTATAAAAGGTGAAGTTGAGGAACCGGCGAAAGGTTTGGGTTTTGAAGCGTTGGCCATGGAATCTGCGAAGTTTTTAGCTTCACGCTTTAGAGCTAGAATAGACCTACACACAACAGAGTATTCCGCAACTTTTAACAGGAAAGCTGAGACGGTTGTTCCAGCCTTTCGTGTTCCTGTTTTGAGGGCAACTGGTGCTGGCGACGCTTGGAACGCTGGTAATATATTGGGAACGGTTTGTGGGTTGGCTGATGCTGTTAGGCTTACGTTAGCTAACGCTGTTGCAGCCTACTACATATCAAACCATGAGGGCAAACACCCCACTCGAAAAGAGCTTTCCAAGTTCTGCAATTGGCTTAAGGGTCAGTGGAAAACCAAAACAGATAAAAATTAGATTGAGGCAAAGAGCATCAGCTCGGAGAACTTAATATGCCGACGGAAATCTTCGACATAGACAAGTTCGTTGAAATAAGCGAAAGAGCCGAATACTGCGCAGTTAAACGCCTAAAAGATGTCGTGAAACTTAAACTCCGCACTCCAAGGATGCTATACACCCTTAAGGTTGAACCTTCAAAGGCTGAAGAGGTCATAAAGAAGCTCAGATGCGAAATCCGTGAAATATAGCAGAATTTACCTTTTTAAATAGGCATGAATTCCGCTTTTTATGTCTAACAACGCTAGAGCGGCTTTAACCTTAAGCTCAAAAACCACATATTCATCTTCCACAAATAACGGTGTTCCATTTAACGCTTCCAAAACAATTTCAGGAGTCGCAGAATCCAAGTCGATGATGTCAACCTTATCCTCGTCAACATTCAAGGCTTTTGCCACGTCTATAGCAAGTTCTCCCAAATCATATAGGTCATGGGGCTTCCCGAAGTATACGGAAATGTCATAATCGCCTTTCAAAGAATATCCTTTAGCTCTACCGCCAAACAAAAACGCCGCCTTAACCCTTCCCTTAAACACTTCCTGCAGATTTCTCTGCATTTCATCAACGGCTGGGGGGTCTATGGTTCTCCCCTTTAAGCCTTCCCTAAGGGTTTTAGCGATTCTAGGAGCGTCTTCCACAAGTCTGCTCGCCGAACTAATCAATATATTTTTGTCGACAATGGCGTAGGCGTGCACAAGGAGGTTCCTCATACCAGCCATGGACTTCAAAACTTTAGCATCCTTTTCGTCCAATAATCCTAGGTCTGCCAATAGAGTACCTATCTCCGAATATCCTTTAGGTGTTCTCCCACCTACGGCTGAAATTGCCATAATTCCCAAGTCCAGAAGCGCTTGTATTACTAGCTGAACGAGTCTTTCTGTTCCCCTGTAACTTCTCTCGCTCTTTAACTCTTTTACAAGTTCCGTCAATTGGTTTACCTGCTGATCTACTCTCTCCATTATTTTCAATCTTATCCCGACTTTCACGACCACTAATTAATAATGCGCTCTAAGTTTTATTTATTTGCTGGCTATGCTGTGCTCATTACAACCTTTGCAAGGCGGATTGAGTCTTCAAGGCTTTTCATTATGGTGTTTGTTACAGTAACTTTTATTCCAAGCTCTTCTATGCGGCTTTTCTGCTCCTTGTCAGCTTCGTCGATTATGAAGTGTTTTAGGATTTTTCCATAAAATTTTGCCACACCGTAAGCTGATGGCTCATAGCCCATGCTTGCCATCACCCTGTCGGCTGGTCCTTTTAGGGCTTTTCCACCCACTATTGGGCTTATGCCCACTATCGGTGCTTTAGCGTTTTCCAGCGCCATTTTTATGGCTTTTATGGCTAGGATTGGAGCTATGCTTAAAATTGGGTTGCTTGGGCAGATTACTATGCGTTCCGCCTCCTCTATCGCCTGGATAACACCCGGTGATGGTTTCGCTTTCTCCGCTCTTTCAAAAATCACGCCTGTAACGTTGTCCATGGTTCCCCTTTTTACGAAGTATTCCTGGAATTCAAGGAGCATGTTGCCAGACCTAATCTTTGTTCGCACGGGATCATCGCTCATTGGTATAAGATTGGCTTCAACTCCAAACATTTTGCACAATTTTGCCGTGGCTTGCGAGAGCGCCATGCCTTCCCTCAACATTTTTGTCCTTATTATGTGGGTAGCCAAGTCCTTGTCTCCAAGGCGGAACCATGTTTCAAATCCTAGGCGTCCCAGCATTTCGAGGCAGTTAAAGGTGTCATTGGCTACTCCCCAGCCTTTTGTTTCGTCCACCACGCCCGCAAGCGTGTACATTATTATGTCCAGGTCTGGGCTTATGTGAAGCCCGTAGAGCTCTATGTCGTCGCCAACGTTGCCAATTATGAAGAGGTTTTTCGGTGGAACCACTTTCACAAGTCCTCTAATGAGTTTTGCTGCTCCAACACCGCCAGCCAGAGCCACAACATTGCCCATGAAACCACACCCTATATTAATTGGCTTTCAACTCATAAAAGTGCTTGTAAAGGTGTCATGAATTTGGATGCGGTTGAGCTTATTAAGACTAGGCGGAGCATCCGCAAGTTTAAGCCAACCAAAGTTTCCCGCGAAGTTATAAGCACCATATTGGATTTGGCTAGGTGGGCTCCTTCAGCGCATAATTCCCAGCCTTGGCGCATAATAATTATAGATGATGATGCTGTGAAGGAGAGGCTTGCCACATTAATGGGGAAGGCTTGGCTTTCAGATATGCTTAAGGACGGCGTCCCAAAAAGCAAAGCAGAAGAAATTGTTAGGGCTGAGAGTTGGCAACGGATAACGGAAAGCCCAGTAGTCCTCATAGCTTGCCTAACAATGGAGGACATGCACAAATATCCAGATAGAAGGCGGCGGAAGGCGGAGTATTTGATAGGCGTCCAAAGTGTTGCAGCCTACATTCAGAATCTGCTTCTTTTGGCGCATTATTATGGGCTTGGAGCATGCTGGGTTTGTGCGCCCCTATTTTGCCAAAACGCTGTGAGAAAAGCGTTAGGCTTACCCAGTGAAATTGAACCTCAAGCAATGGTCATTATGGGATATGCAGCCGAGAACCCAGAGTCTCCGCCTAGGAAGCCTTTGGAGGCGTTTTCCAAATTCAATTTTTGGACAAGGCGGAGAACAAAAGAGAGGGAATGTTAGCAGTTTAAATGCTATTCTATTTCCTAAACTTTTGAAGCCTCGTCAAGAGTTCTTTGTCGCCTTCATAGTCTCCGGCGCATGTTGCTATTACGCCATCCACCAAACCCTCAAGTTTTGATGCTGTTTCCTCAACTTTTTCCATGGTTGTTGTTACTGGCCAACCAATTAATTTGACCATTTCCGCGTTTTTGGGGGTTCCGACTAGGAAGTATGTGTATACGGGCTTGTTTAGACGTTTGCACTCCTTTGCCACCTGCTCCAGTGCTGGGAAGGTTTTGTCTTCAAGCCTCATGAAGAAGACGAAGTCCCATGGCTCCTTTACCCTTGCTACGCTTTCCTCGATGGTTCTGCGTGCAGTTAGTAGGCATCCTAGTTTAACGTTTTTTAGGCGTATTGTTGTGCGTAGAAAGTCTCGCGCCTCCTCTGAAGACTTAAACATCTTTATCGGCTCGCCATATTTTGGTATATCTCCCATGGTGATTACAAGTCCATCCAAGCCAACGGCGTCGGCAGCCAAAGCTAAGCCTCCCACTTCTACGGGTCCCTTGTAGTGGAGTATGAATATTGGTATGACAATCTTGTCTGGATATTTGGTTTTGAGGACGCAGCCCACCGCTGTGCCGCTGGGCGCCGGCATCCCAGCAGCACTGTCAGTTATGTTCCAACCGTCAACAAGGTCTTTAACTTCCTCTGCAAGCTTCAAAAATTTGCGTGTGGGGACAAACTCGTGCAATATTTTCATTGAAACTCATCTCGCCCTTTTAAAGAGAACAAATTTAGCATTAAAAATTTTTGCATACAAAACGCCGAAACTATGATTTAAAACATGCTTTACGCTTGAAGGGGCGAAATTGTAAAGAGCATCACCAAGTATAACATTGTTCGTGAACGCGGTATGAATATAATCCAAATAATAGGTGTTGAAGGCTTGCCAATTATAAAGGCTGGAGATAACCTTGCTGAGCTCATTTGCAAGGCTGCTGAACGCCAAGGAACGCCAATACAGGACGGCGACATAATAGTCATAACGCATGTTGTTGTTTCAAGGGCTGAGGGTCGTGTTGTAAATTTGGATGAGGTTACACCCTCGCCTTTTGCGAAAACGGTTGCTGAGCTTTATGGGAAGGACCCGGCTATGGTTGAGGTTGTCCTTAGGGAGGCGAAAAGCATTAGGCGCATGGCTGACGGGAAAATAATAACCGAGACAAGGCATGGGTTTGTTTGTGCTAACTCCGGAGTTGACAAGTCTAATGTTCCGGGGGAACGCTTTGTGGCTTTACTTCCCGAAGACCCTGATGCTTCCGCTGCTAGGATTAGGCATGAAATAAAGCGTTTAACGGGCTGTGATGTGGCTGTCATAATTTCGGATACTCATGGCAGACCCCTAAGGGAAGGCGAAATAAATGTGGCTGTTGGTGTTTCGGGCTTAAAACCAATAAGGGACCGCCGGGGCGAGAAGGACTTGTTTGGCTATGTTTTGCGGGTTAAGCAGACAGCCGTTGCAGACGAGCTTTCTTCAGCGGCTGAGCTTGTTATTGGGCAGGCGGATGAGGGTGTTCCAGTGGCTATCATCCGCGGCTACAAGTACATAAAATCTGAGGATGCGAGGGCTACTGAGCTTATAAGACCGAGGGAGAAAGACCTTTTTCTTTAATGGGGGGCTGCTTGGTGTCTGGCAAAGTCGTTTCTCTTAGGGAGGTTGAAAGCCTAGAAGTAATATGCCTAATGGACAACTGTGTTGATTTCACGTCTTCCATCAGCCGCCGAGAAGTTCAAGGCGTTAGAAGTTGGGTTGAAAAGCGCATGGGGAAAGATTGGGTTAAAAAGAATTTTTGTCTGCCGATAGCTGAGCATGGCTTGTCAATGCTTGTTACAGTAGCTTGCAACGGGAAGCAGCACAGCGTGCTTTTTGACACTGGTGTAAGTCCGGAAGGGGCTGTTTTAAATGCACGTGGTATGGGCATAAATTTGGGACAAATTGAGGCTGTTGTCTTGTCTCATGGGCATTACGACCATTTTGGCGGACTTTTAAGCTTTGTTAGGGCTGTTGGTAGGGCTGACATGCCAATAATAGTTCATGAAGATATGTTCAAGACGAGAGGTGTAGCCTCCATGGATGGCTCTGTTAGGCGATATCCAGAATTCCCCCAAGAGACGCAAATTCGCCCAGCAAAATACGTGAAGACAAAGGAGCCTTACCTACTGGCTGACGGCGCGTTACTTGTAACTGGCGAAATTCCAAGAGAAATGGATTTCGAGAAGGGCTATACGCAACATCGAGCCCTTGTTGATGGCAAGTGGCAGCCAGACCCATGGGTTTGGGATGACCGTGCACTGGTTGCCCACGTCAAAAACAAGGGGCTTGTCATATTGTCTGGGTGCGCCCACGCTGGAATAGTTAACACTGTACTTTATGCCAGAAAAATAACTGGAATTGAGAGGGTTCACGCCATTATTGGCGGTTTCCACTTGTCTGGGAGGGACTGTGAGGAGCGGATAGGCAAGACTGTGGATATGCTTAAACATTTTAAGCCTGAATTGATTGCGCCCATGCATTGTACTGGTTGGAGGGGTGCCTTTGCAATCGCAAGTGCCATGCCGGAAGCCTTTGTCTGGAATAGCGTTGGGAACCTATACACTTTTGAGTTTGGCGTTTAGTTTTAGGCTTGTGATTTGTTTTCTTGGAAGCTAAAAATTTAAAAGTGAGGTTTTGAAAATAAAGCATTCCAAAATTGTGAGTTGAGATTCGTTGATAAGGGAGAAAAGACAAACTCCATTCTTTAAAAAGAAGCTTGAGCCGATAGAAGTTAAAGTTCCAAAGAAAATCTCGGAACTGCTTGCTGAAATGGCTAAAACTGGTTTTCAAGGCAGAAAACTTGGCGAATTAGTGGAAGTATGGGAGGAAATGCTCAAAGACGACGTTGTAATCTTTTTCGGGTTTGCCGGCTCCATGAGCACCACGGGACAGTGGAAAATTGTCAATTGGCTTATTGAACACCACTTCATAGACGTTATAGTTTCCACAGGCGCTAATATTTCAGAAGACATTTTAGAAGCCATGGGCGGCACTTATTGGCAAGGGCATCACATGGTGGACGACCACCAGCTTTTAGAGTATAAAATTGACCGCTTCTATGACGTTTTTGCAGATGAGCTTGAATACCGTCAAATGGAAAGCCTCATCGCCAACTTCATGAAAAAGCTTAGTCCAAACCGCAAATATTCTTCGGCTGAATTTCTATACTTGTTTGGGAAAGAGCTTTCCCAGATGGGGATTAAAAGCATAGTTGCAACAGCCTACGAGAACAAGGTGCCAGTCTTCTGTCCAGCCATAGTTGACAGTGGCTATGGAATCGCTTATCTCCTAAACAGAAAGCTTGAAAGCAACTTTGACATAACCGTCGACCAGATGCGGGATTTTGAACAGCTTGTGGACATAAAAGCTAAGGCAGCTCCGGAAAGCGGCGTAGTCTACATTGGCGGCGGAGTGCCAAAAGACTTCATCCAACTAACCACTGTGGGAAGAAGCCTAACAGAATCTAGGAAATATGAGAGGACATATCCGCATAAGTATGCCATACAGATTACGACCGATGCTCCACATTGGGGAGGGCTTTCTGGCTGCACTTTCGAGGAGGCTATAAGCTGGGGCAAAGAAGCAAAAGAAGGGCGGAATGTGCAGTGCTACTGCGATGCTACAATAGCCTTGCCAATAATTGTTCACGCCTTGGCGGAAAAGGTTGATAAGAGGGCGAAGGTTCCAGACTTGTCTTGGCTGTTTAAGGGCTTAGAATAGTCTATCGGCGTGTCCGATGGAGAAAGTGAAAGACTTTGAAGTTTCGAAGGGTGCTTCCGCAGACGCCATTATCCGGCAGATGCTTGAAAGCGGAGGCTTCACAGCCAAAAACCTCGCTGTTGGCGTCGAAATCCTCGAGGCGATGCTGAAAGAACGAGAAATCCTCAACTTCCTCTCTTTCCCCGCCTGTATTATCGCCACTGGCACGAGGGGTATAATCCGCGACATGGTTAAACAAAAATGGTTCCATGTTCTGATCACAACTTGCGGCACTTTGGACCACGATTTAGCACGCTGCTACCGAGACTATTACCATGGCGATTTTTACATAGATGACAGAGAACTGCACCGGAAAGGCATAAGCCGAATAGGCAACGTGCTGGTGCCAAACACTTCCTATGGCGAAATCATCGAAGAGAAAATGATGGAATTCTTGAAAAGTATATATGCAGAGGGCAAACGTGAACTAGCCACATACGAGCTTTGCTGGGAAATTGGCAAACGCCTCAACGAAAACTCAGTATTACATTGGTGCTGGAAAAACCGCATACCCGTAATAGTACCAGGCATAACAGATGGGGCTGTTGGCTACCAGTTGTGGATGTTCAGCCAAGACCACAAAGACCTAAAAATAAACGTGCTCAAAGACGAGCAACTCCTAAACGACATGGTCTGGCAAGCCAAAAAATCCGGCGCCCTAATTATAGGCGGAGGAATATCAAAACACCACGTGCTATGGTGGAACCTATTCAAGAAGGGCTTGGACTACGCGGTTTACATAACAACAGCCGTCGAATACGACGGAAGCCTATCTGGAGCCAGACCCCGCGAAGCAATATCATGGGGAAAAATCCGCGAGAAAGCAAAAACGGTAACCATAGAGGCAGACGCCACAATAGCCCTACCAATAATGTATGCAGCTATTCTCGAAAGGATACAGCACATTTGAGGCGAGTAACACGTGAAAGTGGCTGTTTCCGGTAAGGGTGGTGTTGGCAAAACATTGGTGGCTGCTGGTTTGGCTTATGCTTTAGCCAGAAGAGGGTTTAGGACTATTGCCATTGATGCTGACCCCTCGCCTAATCTTGCCTTAACTTTGGGATTGTCTTCCGAGGAAGCCAGCCGCATAGTGCCCATATCTGAGAATAAGCAACTTATTGAGGCTAAAACAAGCACTGGTTATTCAGGCGTTTTCCGCTTAACCTTTACAGTTGATGATATTGTTCGTGATTATGCTATCCAAACACCTTTTGGTGTGAACCTCATTGTTATGGGGACTGTGCGTTCTGTTGGGGCTGGGTGCACTTGTCCAGCCAACGCCGTTGTCCGTTCGCTTCTTAGGCATTTGGTTGTTGAGCGGGATGAGGCTGTTGTCTTAGATATGGAGGCTGGTGTTGAGCATATGGGGCGGGGCACAGCGCGGCACGTGGACGTTATGCTTGTTGTTGTTAATGCTAATGTGAAGGCTCTTGAGACAGCCAAACGCATCCACGAGCTTGGCGTAAAAGCCGGAATGAACAGCATACTCCTCGTCGGGAACAAGATTGAAAATGAGGCTCAGAAAGAAGCTATTGAGAAATACGCGAAAGAAAACAGCCTAGAAGTTTTGGATTATTTGCCCTTTGACAAGATGGTTGTGGAGGCTGAGATGCAGGGAGAAACACCCCTAAAATATGGGGATGCCCCAGCCATCAAAGCCATAGAACGTTTATGCGACAGACTTTTGCGAGGCAACACCTAATAATGCCCAAGGCAACAGGATAAACAAGCCACAAATGGAGTTGAAAAAACATGAAAATTCTTGTCACTATGGGGCGGGGTGGAACTGGCAAAACAAGCTTCGTAGCCCTAATGACAAAATACTTCATAGAGTTAGACGAGGCTCCACTGCTTCTTGTTGATGCTGATCCAGACCAGAACTTGGGCGAAATGGTTGGCGTAGACCTCCATGCAGCTGGCAAAAAGTCCATTTCAGAGCTTCTTGTGGAAACCTTCCTCGAAGAGGGTGGAACTACTGTTGGTATTCCGCCGACGGAGCGCATTGAAAGCCGAATTTGGGCACATGGAATGTACGAGGGCGAAAACTTCGACTTTATTGCCCTTGGAACAAAGTGGGTTGAGGGTTGCTATTGCCTACCAAACGCAGCCCTGAAGGGAGCTTTGGAGTCGCTCACAAAAAACTATAAGTATGTCCTAATCGATTCGCCTGCCGGCTTGGAACATCTGAATAGGCGGATAACATCCAAGGTGGACGACATCTTCGACGTCATAGACCCTTCGAAAAAGTCTTTTGACCATGTTGAGCGTGCTTACCGTGTAGCCAAGGAGGTTAAAATCGTCTTCCAGAACTTTTATGTTGTTGGAGGTTTCCGTTTTCCAGAAAGCCTAGAAGACCAGGCTAGAAAGGTTTTGCCCTTCAAGTTTTTGGGTAGGGTTGCCTACGACGAGAATGTTGAAGAGTATGTTCTTGCCGGAAAGTCCTTGCTGGGCTTGCCGCCGGAGACGCCGGCTTATCTTTCTGTTAAGAGGATATTGGAGGATGCTGGTTACTGCAAGGCATAATCACTAATCTCGTATGAATTTTGGCGCAACATTCTAGAAAAGCTTAAAATGTTGGCTGACGACATTAAACCTTCTACCCTAGGTTGTGTTTACCTTGAGCAAGAAAGGATTACACGTGAAAATTGCGGAAATGAAAACAGACTTGGGGCTTATAAAAAACCTTGAATTGTCCATTGGCAAAATAGTCGAAGAAGCATGGGCCGAACCGATGGGTCCAACGCCTTTTCCATCGCTCACAACCCTAAGAGAATGGGACATGAAGCTTCTACAACGCTACAAGCCATTTTATTTGCCCTTCTGTGATGTTTGCTGTCTCTGCACTTTCGGCAAGTGCGACTTAACGGGCGGAAAGCGTGGAGCCTGCGGAATAGACATGGCTGCCCAACAGTCCCGTATAGTACTTTTGGCATGCTGCATAGGGGCTGCAACTCACACTGGGCATGCTCGCCACCTTGTGGAGCACTTAATCGAGAAATATGGTAGAAGGATGCCTCTCGATGTTGGCGGGTTAAATGTTCAAGTGGAAGCGCCAGTCACAAGACTTGTTTGTGGAGTTAAACCGGAAACCCTCGGCGACCTTGAAGAAATATTGGATTATGTGGAAACACAGATAACCCATTGCTTGTCTGTTTGTCATACCGGGCAAGAGGGCGACAACCTAGATTTTGAGTCAAAAGTTTTCCATGTAGGCATGTTAGACCACGTTGGCATGGAAGTGGCTGACATAGCTCAAATAGCAGCTTACAACTTTCCAAAAGGAGATCCAGACGCGCCGCTGGTGGATTTGGGCTATGGCACAGTTAACATTGAGAAACCCGTAATCTTATGTATAGGGCATAATGTTGTCCCTTCAGTTGGCATAATTGACTATATGAAGGAGAATGGGCTTGACGGCGAAATCGAGGTTTGCGGGCTCTGCTGCACAGCCCACGACTTTACGCGGTACTACAAACGCGGCAAAATAATAGGCCCAATTTCATGGCAATTACGCTTCATTAGAAGCGGAGTCCCCGACGTTGTTGTATTGGACGAACAGTGCATTCGGACAGACTCGTTTTATGAGGCACAGCGAATTAAAGCGCCAGTCATAGTGGCTTCTGAAAAGAACTGCATGGGATTGCCAAACCGAACGAACGACCTAGCAGACGCAATAGTTGAAGACCTCGTAAGCGGCAAAATCCCCGGTGCTTTAATCCTTGACCCAGAGAAAGTTGGCGAAGTAGCCGCCAAAGTTGCCTTGAAAATTGCGCCTTTGAGGAAGAAGTTTAAGGCAATTCCAGAAGTGGACGAGGTTCTGCAAAAGGCGAAGGAGTGTAGGCAATGCGGTGACTGTCGTAGGGCTTGCCCCCAAGACCTGCACATTCCAGAAGCCATGAAAGCCGCCATGGAAGGCTCATTGGCTAAGCTTGCAGACCTTTACGATTTATGTGTTGGATGTGGCAGATGCGAAGAAGCGTGCCCAGCCGGCCTACAAATCCACAGTTTCATTGTAAAGGCTGGCGAGAAAAAGCTGAAAGAGGAAACCTACAAGGTGCGGGCTGGAAGAGGACCAATACAAGATGTGGAAATCCGCAACGTTGGAAGCCCCATAGTGCTTGGCGAAATCCCAGGCGTGGTTGCCTTCGTGGGATGCGCCAACTATCCGAAGGGCGGAATTGAAGTTGCAGAAATGTGCCGCGAATTCGCCAACAGGCGTTACATAGTTGTGACTTCTGGATGTGCCGCTATGACGGCTGGCATGTACAAGAATGAGGAGGGCAAAACGCCATATGAGGAGTTTACTGGAGAGTTTGCGGCTGGAGGGGTGGTGAATGTTGGCTCATGTGTTGCTAATGCGCATATTGCTGGTGCAGCCATAAAAATAGCCAACATATTCGCAAAAAGGAATTTGAGAGCTAATTATGAGGAGATAGCCGACTACATCCTCAACCGTGTGGGCGCCGTCGGCGTTGCATGGGGGGCCTACTCCCAAAAGGCTGCTTCCATAGCTTCTGGCTTCTGGCGTTTAGGCATCCCAGTAATTGTTGGCCCCCACGGCATAAAGTATAGGCGCATGTTGTTGGGGAGGGCTGACCGCGAAGAAGACTGGTATGTTTATGACGCGCGTACTGGCGAGAAGGTGTATGTTGGACCCACCCCAGAGCACTTGTTCTATGCGGCTGAAACTAAGGAAGAAGCCATGGTTATGATTGCAAAGCTTTGCATGCGTCCCAACGACACGACAAAGGGGCGAGCCATAAAGCTAACTCATTATATTGACTTGCACAAACGCCTTTATGGGGCAATGCCCGAAGACATCCACCGCTTCGTGCGAACGGTTGCTGACATACCCGTAACAATGAAGGATGAAATCATCAAAATCCTTGAAGAGAAGGGCTGGAAAGAAACGGTGATTCCAGACCCGACGCTTTTGCCTAGACTTATTAGGAAAAAGAAGGAGTAAAAACGGAGGGACGCGTATATGGCGGCGGAACCCTGGCAGACAGCTGAAATTCCTGGACCCAAAAAGGCACTTGTCATAACAAAGCCTGAAGTTGTTGCAGCAATGATTAAGCGGGCTAAGCATCCGGTGCTTGTTGTTGGGCATAAGGCGGCTGAAATAGAATTTGAAGGCGGAAAACTCATAGACTTCATCATCGAATTTTCAAAGAAGAGCGACATTCCAGTTGTGGCAACAGCCCACATGATAGGCGAATTCACAAGACGCGGCTTCAAACCAGCAGCCTTCATGCCAGCAGTAGACATTGGAAATCGCCTCGTTGACCCCTCTTGGACCGGTGTGGATGGTAAGGGACAGCATGACTTAGTCTTATTTGTTGGGCTTTACTATTACATGGAGTGGACTATTTTGTCTGGGCTGAAGCACTTCGCTCAACACCTGAAAACAATTTCGCTGGATAATGTTTATCATCCTCATGCAAGTTGGTCTTTCCCAAACCTTTCCTACGAGGAGTGGGTGAAAAACCTTAAAGTCATAATGGAGAAAGTTTGAAGGAGGCGAAACTTGAAATGAGCATGTTTCAGGACATACCCGTCGACGTCGGAGTAATCTACGAGGGCGAACGCATAAGAAGAAAAGACATGTACGTGGAGCTGGGTGGACCAGACGTCAAAGAAAAATTTGAGCTTGCAAGAGTCAAAAAGCCAGATGAAGTTGAAGATGGAAAAATAACCATCATTGGACCAGACATTAAGGACATGGAGGAGGGCAAAACCTACCCTTTCGGCATCATCATTGAAGTGGCTGGAGCCAAACTTGAGCCAGAGCTGGAAGGCGTTATTGAGAGGCGAATTCACGCCTACTGCAATTATATTGAGGGTTTTATGCATCTAAACCAGCGTTATGACATTTGGCTTAGGCTTAGCAAGAAGTCCTATCAGAAGGGCTTAAACTCTTTCCAATATATTGGCAAGGTTTTACATAGGCTGTTTAAGAGCGAACTACCAATAGTCGAGAAGATGCAAATAACCTTCATAACAGACGCCGAAAAAGTCAAGGAGCTTTACCCACAAGCACTGCAGATTTACGAGGCAAGGGACGCCAGGGCTAGGGGGCTTAAAGACGAGGAAGTGGACAAGTTTTATGGATGCATCCTATGCCAGTCTTTTGCACCAACCCACTGCTGTGTGATAACGCCTCAACGCTATTCCAACTGCGGCGCCATAAGCTGGTTTGACGCTAGAGCTTCAGCAAACATAGACCCAAAAGGTCCAATATTCGAAATTGACAAAGGCGAACTCCTAGACCCTGTTAAGGGCGAGTATTCAGGCGTTAACGAGGCTGTTAAGAAACGCACATTAGGCGAAATAACCCGCGTTTGGCTTTACACAGCTTTTGGCTATCCGCACACTTCTTGTGGCTGTTTTGAGGGCGTTGCCTTCTACATCCCAGAGGTGGACGGCTTCGGCATAGTGCACAGAGGCTACAAGGATGTAACCGTAAACGGCTTAGCCTTCTCAACACTAGCGGATTCGACTGCTGGCGGACGGCAGGTGGACGGCTTCCATGGCATATCCATCGAATATATGCGCTCTCCAAAGTTTCTGCAGGCTGACGGCGGCTACAAACGTGTCGTCTGGATGCCTAAAGAGGTGAAGGAACGCGTGAAGAGCTTCATCCCAGCCGATCTTGTGGACAAGATCGCCACCGAGGAGGATGCCAAAACCATTGATGAGTTGAAAGCCTTCCTGAAAGAGCGTGGTCACCCAGTTGTGGAACGCTGGAAGGAGGAGGTTGTGGCGGTTCCAGAGGCTGTTCCAGCAGAAGCCGCTGAAGCTAGGGAGGAGGCTGCACCAGCAACGGTTCCAGCAATTACTGCGGCAACCCTGCCCATACCCGCTGGAGGATACAAAATCATATTAAAAGACGCCAAAATCTACGCAAAACGCGTCATAATAAAGACTGTTAAAAGCGAGAAGTCTGAGAAAAGGTGAAGGAACTTGGCTGAAAAGCAGGAAAAGGACGAAACAGTTTTAGGCTTGAAGCTGAACTCGCGGCTTCTGGAGCTACTGGCAAAGCTTCAGGAAGTTGAACTTGAAGACTTCGAGATGGAGGTTGGCGACCTAGAGATTTGGCTTCAACCCGGCGCAGTTGCTGTCCCACCAGCGGTAGCTCCGCCGAAAGTTGCACCACCAGTTAAGGCTAAACCAACACAAATAATTGAAGCTGAGTTTGTTCCGCCCGTTGAAACTTATCCAGGCAGGGTTGTGGAGGTTAAGCTTGGCGCCACACGAAGCGAAGGAGGCACACGCGGCAAAACCGTGGTAATTGGTGGCGAAACCACACCAGCCTTCTACACCTTTGAGAGACCCACGCTCCATCCGCCAGTCATATCCCTAGACGTTTTCGACATGGAAGTGCCATTAGCTAAAGCCGTGAAAATGCATGTCAAGGATGTGTTAGGCGACCCTGCGGCTTGGGCTAGGCTGGCTGTTGAAAAGTTTGGCGCAGATATGATTACAATTCACCTCATCAGCATTGACCCGCTGGTTAAGGATGCCTCGCCCAAAGAGGCTGTTAAAACCGTTGAGGCTGTTGCCCAAGCCGTCGATGTGCCACTGATCATTGGAGGCTGCGGAGACCCTGCGAAGGACGCAGATGTTTTCCAAGAGGTTTGCGAAACATTTGCTGGCGAGCGTTTCTTGATAAGCTCTATCACTAGGGATATGGATGTTGAGCGTTGTGCCAAATTCGTCAAGAAGAATGGGCATGTGGCACTTTCTTTTACGCCTATGGACTTAAACTTGGCTAGGGAGCTTAACCGCCGATTATACGATTTCTTGCCAAAAGAGGATATTGTCATGGACCTGACAACGGCGGCTTTAGGCTACGGTTTAGACTACGCGTTTACTAATATGGAGAGAGCCCGTCTAGCAGCTTTGATGGGCGATCCCGAGCTGGCTCATCCCATGTCCTCTGGAACAACAAACGCTTGGGCAGCCCGTGAAGCATGGATGAAAATGGCTCCAGAATGGGAACCCCGAGAACTCCGCGGACCATTATGGGAGGTTGTAACCGCTTTGACGCTTCTATTGGCTGGTGTAGACCTATTCATGATGATGCATCCAGCAGCCGTCAAAACTGTCAAGGATGTTATTGCCCAGCTTATGGGTGGCAAGTCTGGAGACGCTGAACGCCTCGTGGAATGGGTTACCGTCAAGGTTTAGGCGCTTAATGGAGGTTGAAACTTATGAGTGAAAGAGAAGCGAAGGGCAAGATTGACGTTAAAGAGCTTAGCCCAATAGACGTTTACAAGCTTCTGCCCCGCACAAACTGCAAGGAGTGCGGCGAAGAAAACTGCATGGCCTTCGCCACAAAAGTCGTAAACCGCGAAGTCCCCATCGAAAAGTGCAAGCCAATTTTGAAGAAGGAGTTTGAGAAGGCTTACAAGCAGCTAAAGGAGATGCTCAAGCCAGCCATAAAAGAGGTTGTTGTCGGCACCGGCGAAGGGGCTATCAAGATTGGTGGAAAACTAGTGATGTACCGCCACGAGCTCACATACTTTAACCCAACAGCCATAGCCATAGACGTCACGGACGAGATGTCAGAAGAAGAAATCCTAAGCCGCGTTAAACGTGTTGAAGAGTTCCGCTACGAGTATATCGGGCAGATTTTGAAGCTGGACATGATTGCCATCCGCTCCACGTCCAACGACCCAGACAAGTTTAAGGCAACAGTCAAGAAAGTGGCTGAAAACACAAAACTGCCAATGATTTTGTGCTCGCTGAACCCAACGGTTTTAGAAGCTGGGTTGATGGCTGCTCCCAAGGCTAGACCACTCTTGTATGCGGCTACTAAGGATAATTGGCGGGAGATGGCTGAACTAGCCCTAATGTACGGCTGCCCACTGGCTGTTTTTGCACCCAACAACCTTAAACTCTTGAAGTCATTGGCTAAGACGCTATTGGAATACGGCGTTGAAGACTTGGTTCTGGATCCGGGCACTTTCGCTGGCGAAGGCTTGGCAGACACCCTAAACAATTTCACAATGATTAGGCGTTTGGCCTGTAAGCATGGCGACGAACTTTTCGGCTTTCCATTAATGGGTGTGCCGATGACCGTTTGGCTTGACAGCGCCGGATTAGCCCAAGAAATTGTCAAATGGCGGGAAGCCTACTTGGCTGCTATGCTCATAGTTCGTTTCGCCGACATCCTCATAATGCACAGCCTAGACGGTTGGGCTCTACTACCAAACGTCATTTTAAGGGCTAACATTTACACAGACCCCCGCAAGCCAGTTGCCGTGGAGCCGGGCTTGAAGGTTTTTGGAACTCCAGACGAGAATTCGCCAGTAATGTTCACCACAAACTTCGCCCTAACATACTATACAGTGGCTTCAGACATAGAATCAGCAAAAATAAACGCGTATTTGCTTGTTGTGGACACCGAGGGCATAGCGGTAGACAGCGCAGTAGCCGGCCGCAAACTAACAGCAGAAAAGGTAGCCGAAGCAATAAAGGCTTCTGGAATAGAAAGCAAGGTGAAACACAGAAAACTGATTATTCCGGGCAAGGCTGCGCGCCTAAGCGGAGAAATAGAAGAGCTAAGCGGATGGCAAGTCCTAGTAGGCCCCAGAGACTCGTCGGAGATTCCAAAATTCTTGCAAGAAAAGTGGCAAACAAGCCAAAATCCCTAACTACTGTTTTATTGGTGGAAAACTCTATAGAGGGGAGGGGTAGGTGAAAATAGCGCCTGAAAACCGTCCAAATTCCTATCATCAACAAAATTGACATGCTTGCCGCTTATTTTATGTCATTTGTGGTTTGTATAGCTTCAAGTATTCTGTGGCTGTTGGGAATATTGCCCTAACCCTTTCGTGGCGTTTTTTGGCGTTTATGGCGTTTTCTAACATTGTGAAAGCCCTTGATGTGCTAAACCTTTCTGTTTCGCCATTCTCCCTTCTCCGCACGACCTTTATGCAGTTGTCCACTATGCAGTTTAGCACGCATGCTCCACAGTATATGCAAAGCTCCTCCGTTATACCAACTTCGCCTGTTGCCCGCCAAAACAGGGCGTTTGTTGGGCAAGCCTTAATGCACAATTTACACTCTACACCTTTGCATGTGCGCTTGTCTATTGTTATGCTTCCGCCGACAAAGAATTCTTTAACGCCCAAGGGTGCGAGAAGTTCTTCTCGGCGTTTTCGCTTTTCCTTCTCACTGGTTTCAACAAGCAGGCTAAATATGTCGGATGCTGCGGATTCACCGGGCTTGACGCCTTTCCTCTCCATTCAATTTCATCTTGCCAATGCCTTACAAGAAAGTACTAGCCGTTCACAATTATAACTATTTTATTCAATAAACATCCAATACGATATCAAAATCTAAGGAGTCAACTATCTAATCCGTTAGTCAAGCACGCTTAACCGATAAGACTTCAAGCTTAGTCTATTCGCCCAAGAGCTTCCTAAGACTAAAGTTATTCTCGCCTTACTGAACTTTTGCTTGTTCTGGTTCTGGACCAGCCATGATGTTCGTGGATACGCCAAGCCTATGTTCAAGCTCACTTATGCGGGATTCAAGCTTCTCAATGCTTTCATTCTTAATCCTAACCTTTTGTTCCAGTTCTTTTATGGCTAGCTTTTCCTCCAGCAGCCGTGCTCTTTCCTCTAGGGTTTTCTCCTTCTCTTCCAGCGAATGAAGCTGAAACTCCAGCTCAGCCTTCTTCTTCTGTAAGTCTTCGATTTCATGCCACAAAGTCAAATTCCTTACACCATCCGTAAGCTTTACACCCTACAAATAATTAGGGTTATGAATCCAGAATCCATATCAAAAATCAGTAGCCAAAACCGCAAAGAATATAGCGATACAGGGCGTTTAGCCTAGATGAGAGGGTTAGAAGCAATGTGCGAGTTTAAAGTTATACTAGATGGAAAAGAAGTTTGGAACGACGTTGTCTATGCAAAGGCTGAGGGCGGAAAAGTAACAGTTAAGGACGTTTCTGGACAAGCAAAGGAGTTTAAAAACTGCAAGATTGTTGAAGTGGATGTAAACACAACCCGCCTAGTGCTAGCCCATTAAACCCGCCAAAAAGCCAAGAAGCCAAACGACAAGAAAGCCGAAAACCAGACCAAAAGCTATTGGAAAAGGCAGTCCAGGAAAAACTCCACCCTTCTCAAGCATTTTAAAAGCCAAAAAACATCCCATTAGAATGCCAGCCACAGAGGCTAAGCATGGCAGAGAGCCAAAATAGATGAGCATGTGCCCCACAAGCATGGAATAGAAGGTTAGGTCGCCAAGCCCCATGTGAATCTCCCTAAAAGAGAAGCTTAAACCCCTAAACTTTTCCAAGCCTTCACGGGCAATCTTACCAACTGGTCCCCGGTAAACGGCAAAGGCGTCATAAACAGCCAAAAAACAAAGGATGAGGACGGCGCTTAAAGTTGGAACACAAGCCCCCAGAAAAGCCCCGAGAGCACCACCCAACAAAACCACTAGGAAGTCGCCCACTCTGCTGCGAGTTTTAAAGATTATGTAGCATGTAAAAGCCGTTAGCATAATTGATGTTGGAACCAGAACTTCGATGAGGGATAAACAGAAAAGTGTTAGGACTGCCGAAAAATAGACAAATGAGAGGAGAAATGTGGCTGTAGCCAGAGAAAAGCCAGTAACAATAGCAATAAGCCTATGGCTCCCCCTTTTCAAAAGGGAAAATAAAACAGTGGCTCCAAATCCGACTAAAACAACAAAGTACATGGCGTTCCCAAGGGAGCCAGCCGGATCCCCTGAAAACGGGGTAATGCTATAAAGCTCAATATGGGAGGCAAAAAGAAGATAAGCACATAAAAAGCCCACAGTCACACTTGCCAAAACAGGAGCCAGATGGATTAATCCAGCCCTGAAGCCTTCCCCCAATTTATCACCAGGCTTTTAATAGAGATTTTCAAGCCTTAAAATGCATTTGAACTAGAATAAACTTTTCCTATAATCGGCTTCGAAGATGGAGCAATGTTTTGAATACTAATTTCGGCTAAATACGCCAAATTCAGCCTAAAAATCTGTAAATGCTTTATATCTTCGGCTAACAGAATATCACTGGCAGTGAAATTTCATGCTAGTAACTAACAAGGAACTATTAAAAAAAGCCCAAAAGGAAGCCTACGCGGTCGGAGCCTTCAACATCCAAAACCTAGAAAGCTTACTAGCAGTTGTAGAAGCCGCTGTTGAGGAGAAATCGCCAGTAATTGTGGCTATAACGCCAAGTGCCATAAAATATGGTGGGCTAAACTATTTGGCGGGACTTGTTAAAACAGCAGCCGAATCAGTGCTCGTGCCCATGTCCTTGCACCTTGACCATGGCGAGGACGTTGAAATCGTCAAAAAATGCCTAGAGGCTGGCTTCACATCAGTGATGATTGATGGCTCCCATTTGCCCTTTGAGGAGAACATAGCCCTAACAAAACGCGTCGTAGACATAGCCCATCTAAAGGGCGTTTCGGTTGAGGGTGAACTTGGAAAGCTAGCGGGAGTCGAAGAAAAAACAGTTGAGGAAAGAGAGGCTGTCCTAACAGACCCAAGGGAAGCCGAAGAATTCGTGAGGCGGACGGGTGTGGATGCGTTGGCGGTTTCAATTGGCACTTCTCATGGCGCATACAAGTTTAAGGGAGAACCCCAACTCGACTTCGAAAGACTGAAGCAAATACGCGAAAGAGTTGAAGTGCCACTGGTTCTGCATGGCGCATCCAGTGTTCCCCAATGGATAATCGAGAAAGCCACAAAATATGGGGCGGAACTAGCCGGAGCAAAGGGCATACCAGAAGACCATATAAAGAGGGCTATAGCCTTGGGCATAACAAAGATAAACATAGACACAGACCTACGGTTGACATTTACGGCCACTGTCCGTGAGGTTTTGGCAAAATCGTCAAAAGAATTTGATCCCAGAAAAATCCTTGGACCAGCAAAGGAAGCCATGAAAGATGTTGTGAAAGCGAAAATGCGCCTTTTTGGAAGTTCTGGAAAGGCATAGGAAAATGGAGGGAAAAGGGAAATGCGGATAGGCGTATTGAGTGGTGGGGGAGACGCCCCGGGCATAAATGCTGTTATAAGGGCTGTTGTCCGTCGTGGAATACAAACATATCAAGACGAAATAGTGGGCATTAGGGAGGGTTGGCGGGGGCTTCTTGAAGGCTATTTTGTTCCGCTGGATTTTGAGGCTGTTGCCGGCATCCTCCCAAGGGGAGGCTCCATCCTCGGCACTTCAAGGACAAACCCTTTCAAACGTGAAAGGGGACCAGAACAAATAATGGAAAACGCCAAAAAAGCCGGTTTAGAAGCGGTTATAGCCATAGGTGGAGACGACACCCTAAGCGTAGCCCACAAGATGGCTGATTACGGGCTTAAATGCGTTGGCGTCCCCAAAACGATAGACAACGACTTGGCTGGAACAGACTACACCTTCGGCTTTCACACCGCTGTGGCCATAGCAACAGAAGCCCTAGACCGCCTTCACAGCACAGCGGAAGCCCACAACCGAGTTATAATCCTAGAAGTCATGGGACGTTACACTGGGCACATAGCTTTGGCTGCCGGACTCGCCGGAGGGGCGGACGTCATCCTCATACCTGAAAAGCCTTTCGACATTGATGAAGTCTGCGAATATATTAGGCGGAGACAAAAGCGGGGAAGAAACTTCAGCCTAATAGTGGTTGCTGAAGGAGCAAAACCAAAAGGCGGTAGGGAGATAGTTTACAGCGAACGAATAGACGAGTTTGGCCACATAAGCCTTGGCGGGATAGGTTATTTTTTGGCTAAGGAGATTGAGCAGCGAACCGGCATAGAAACCAGAGTGGTTGTTTTGGGACACTTGCAGCGGGGTGGCTCACCAACAGCCTTCGACCGCATCCTAGCCACAAGATTTGGAGTGGCAGCCGTAGACCTAGCCCACCAAGGGAAGTTTGGCTACATGGTGGCTCTTCAAGGAAGCAAAATCGTGCCAGTACCTCTAAAAAATGTTGTTGGCAAAAGGAAAATGGTTGACATTGAACTTTACGAGCTTGCCAGCGTTTTCTTCGGCTAAGTTGCAAGGGTTTTAGCCAATCCCAAAAGCCGCGTGTCTAGAGGCTTTTCTTTACTGCAAACTTCTTTTAGGCTTATGCTCCTAATTTCGCCCTTCTGCAAGCCAACCACACAGTTTCCAACACCACTAGCCAGAAGGTTAACAGCCTCATTTGCAAATAGGCTTGCCAGTAGTCGGCTTCTGGCGGTTGGGCTTCCACCCCGCTGAGCGTAGCCAACAATGCTTAATCGAACCTCTGCACCAGTGTTCGCCTCAATTTCTTCGGCTATTTTGCGGGTGTCGCCCACACCCTCAGCAGCAACAATTATGCCAGACCGTTTGCCCTTAGCCGCATTCTCCTTAACAGTCTTGAAAACCTCTTCCATTTTTACGGGGGCTTCTGGAACCAAGATGACTTCGGCGCCAACCGTTAAGCCGACAGTCAAAGCTAGAAAGCCTCTTCGCCTTCCCATGACCTCTACGACGAAGATTCTTTCGTGGGATATGGCTGTGTCACGGATTTTGTCTATTTCCGAAACAGCTGTATTAACAGCCGTGTCAAAACCTATGGTTTCATCAACGCCATAAACATCATTATCTATCGTGGCTGGAACACCAACCATCAAAGCGTCTGTTTCACGGCTAAGCTCCAAGGCGCCCCTAAAAGAGCCATCCCCACCAATAACCACCAAACCATCCACGTTGTCAGCAGCCAAATTATCAGCAGCCTTTCTAATGCCTTCCCGAGTTTTAAACTCTGGACAACGAGAAGTCAAAAGGATGGTGCCGCCCAACTGAATTATCCCACCAACAGAGCGCGGAGTCAAACGCCTAAAATGATTATTAATTAAGCCCTCCCAGCCCCTTTCAAAACCCAGAACCTCGAAGCCCATGGCACTCGCCAAACGAACAACACCCCTAATAGCAGCATTCATACCAGGAGCATCCCCACCACTGGTGACAACACCCAACGTTTTCATCTGGCAACCTCCACCATAACTTCTCCAAAGCCTTAAAACAAGTTCCACCCATCAAAATAAATGACTTCCCATCCAGCCAAATGGAGGAGGATTAAAACTTGGAAAAAGAGCACATAATCGTCCTAGTCACAACACCAAACAAGGAAGAGGCAGAAAAAATTGCCGGTTCACTGTTGAATGAAAGGCTTATTGCGTGCGCCAACATAATCGGTCCAGTGCACTCGCTTTTCTGGTGGCAAGGCAAAATAGACAAAGCCCAAGAACACCTAATCCTAATGAAAACCAGAAAAGACCTATTCAACAAACTCGCCGAGAAAGTGAAAGCCCTCCACAGCTACCAAGTCCCAGAAATCATAGCCACACCAATAGTGAATGGCTTCAAACCATATATGGAATGGCTTGAAAGCATCCTTAGAACGAGCCTGTAATGTGGAAATGTCAAAGTATTTAAAGTGATTTATGAACTACTTATTTAGGTTTAACAATGGGTTTCACGTATGTTAAGGTGAAAGTGGTTAATCCTCTAACTCCGACAAAGTCGGAAGATGTTGAATTATCGGTGGATAGCGGAGCCATTTTCACCTCTATACCCGGCGAGGTTCTAAAAAGTTTAGGTTTAAAGCCTGTTGACCGTGAAAAGCTTAAGGTTTACGGCGGAGCGGTTGTCGAACGGGAGATTGGGTGGGCTTTAATCGAGTATGGAGGTAAGCGTAGGGTTGTGCCCGTGATTTTCGGAGAAAAAGAAGACACCCCAATACTTGGTGCAACAAGCTTAGAATCCTTGGGTTTTCAAGTTGACCCGGTGACCAAAAAACTGAAGCCTATAGAATTCTTGATGATATAAAACTCGTATTGCTTGCCACTTGAGATGGTGAAAGGTAAAGTTTTATAGTTTTGAATATGCTCATGAATGTTTTGGCGGTGGGTCTTAGGCGGGGGGCTAGGGGTCCCCTGTACCGTAAACCCTCTATATGACGGGCCGAAAGCTGAGGCTGAGGCGCCCGTGGCCACCCAAAACCCCATTTCCGAAGCAGTGACTATCCGTCCCTTGGGGCTGACGGGACGCTGGGCAGCTTCCGTAGGGAAGCCTGTTCCGGCGTTTGCCAGGTGAACCTGGCTAGGCCCGGGAGGGAGCAACCTAAGCCTGGACGTTCGGCGCTCAAGGGGGTGCGGGTACGAGTGTAGGGTTTGGGGGAGTGGGTGGATTCTGGGCGTCGAACCTCAGTGACCCACCGCCGCTCCTCTAGCCTTTGTTGGAGTTGGCACTGTTTGAGCTTAAGTGGAAAGTTCTTGTGGGGCTTTTCCTCAAGCGGCTTCCAGTTTGAGATGGGTGACCCTTCTGGCAATGGCGTTAATGCCAACACTGACTGGTTTGTTTGGGTTCATGACGCAGAAAACATACGGCGGGAAATTGTGAGCGGTGATTTGCCAGAAAATGGTATTGATTACTGGCACTTGTACGCGAAAGACCATGAACTTGCGAGGAAGCTTGGGCTAAACGCTTACAGGATTGGTGTGGAATGGAGCAGAATCTTTCCAAAGGCAACCACAACAGTTCAAGTCGGGGTTGAGAGGGCTTCTGACGGCAATATATCGAGGGTTGATGTGGACGATAAAGCCATGGACGAGCTGGAGAAAATGGCGGACAAGGAGGCTTTAAACCATTATAGGCTAATTATAGAAGATTTGAGGGCGAAGGGCTTCAAGGTTTTCGTCTGCCTAAACCATTTTACGCTTCCCCTATGGATTCACAACCCGCAGGTTGTGCGGGCGACAAGGCTTAGGCGTGGTCCAAAAGGCTGGCTTGAAGAAAACACCATAATCGAGTTTGTAAAGTATGCCGCCTTCATGGCTTGGAGTTTAGGCGACTTGGTGGACAATTGGGCAACCCTAAACGAGCCGATGGCTGTCTGCGAAGCGGGCTACATGATGGCGCAGTCTGGCTTCCCACCAGGCGTAAACAGTTTCATGGCTGCTAAGAGGGCTGCAAAAAACATGGTTTTGGCGCATGCCCACGCCTATAAGGCGATAAAACGTTGGGACAATGTGAAGGCTGACGGTGACATCCCAAGCCCAGCCTATGTTGGGCTTATCCACAACGTGATTCCAACCCACCCCCTAAACGAAAGCGAAAAATTCGATGTTCAAGCTGCGCGTTTTATGGACAACTTGCATAACCAGTTTTTCCCAAGGGCTGTTGCCGAAGGCTGGCTGGACGAAAACCTAAACGGCGTAAAAGAAAAGTGAAGTAAAGGGCTATTTAGCTAACCGCTTGGACTGGCTTGGCGTAAACTATTACACACGTTTCGTGATTAAAGGGAAAAGAAACTTTTTGGCAAAGTTGTTCGCCAAAATCCCCGCAGTTCCAGAAATTGTGCCAAACTATGGTTTTGGATGTCAACCCAAAAGCCAATCAGCCGCTGGCAAACCAACATCAAACATGGGATGGGAGATTTACCCAGAGGGCTTGCTTGAAGCCCTAAAGGCTATGGCGAAATTTGCCAAGCCACTCTTCATAACGGAAAATAGGGATAGCCAACGCCGAAGACAGCATCAGACCAAAATTCCTAGAAGACCACATTATGGTTTTGGAAAAAGCCATAAAAGAGGAGAAATTAGACGTTAGAGGCTATTTCCACTGGGCTTTGACAGACAATTATGAGTGGGCTAGAGGCTTCAAAATGAAGTTTGGCTTGTGCGCAGTTGACTTCGAAACTAAAAGGCGGAAAATGCGGGGAAGCGCAAAACCTACAAGAGAATAATTGAGGCAAACACTTGAAAAAGCGAAAAAAGAAAGCAAAAACGCCCAGTGAAGCGTGAAAAAAGTAGAGGGGAGTAGTCAATTTTGCAGTTTGAAAACTTAGATAAAATTGACATTCTGGCTTGCCACCAACGGTATGGAAAATGCTAAATTTTTGGGCAGGCGATAGGCTATTGGGTTTAAAGTTTGCCTCACAACGAGCTTCGCAAGGACTACATCCTAGACAGATGGGTGGTAATCGCCACAGAACGCGGACGCAGACCCACAGACTTCGCAAAAAAGGAAAGAGCCCAAGCAAAAACTGGTGTCTGCCCCTTCTGCCCAGGAAACGAGCACATGACCCCACCAGCACTGCTCGTCTACATGGAAAAAGGCGGAAAAATTGAAAAGGCGAAAGACGAAAACGGCTTTAGGCATAAAAATTGGCTTATCCGATGTTTCCAAAACCTTTTCCCAGCCTTCAGCCCACCACAAGAAGCTCTAGGCAAAGGGAAAATCATGAAAAACCGAGATTTAGCTTTGGCTCTTGGACACCATGAAGTAATAGTGGAGTCGCCAAATCATGATGAACATCCATCAGATGCGAGGCTCCCTCAACTGGTCCATGTTGTAAACGCCTATCTGGACAGGCTCAGCGAGCTTTCAGCAAAACCATATGTACGTTACGTCTCCATATTCCGCAATCACGGCTTAGAGGCCGGAGCCTCACTTTCTCACGCTCACAGCCAAATAATCGCAACACCATTTACACCAAAAATTGTTCGAGAGGAGTTGGCTGCCAGCCGCCAGCACTGGCGCAAGAACGGCAACTGCGTCTTCTGCCAAATCATAGAGAAAGAGCGTAACAGTCCCCGCTTAATAATGGAAAACTCAGACTTCATGGTTTTTGCGCCATATGCAAGCGCAAACCCCTTAGAATTTTGGATATTCCCCAAAAAGCATGAGGCTTCACCCATAAAACTCTCGGAGAAGGAGAAGGAAAAAGAAAATTTTGCAAAAACTTTGAAGATATGCCTAGGTGCATTAAAAAATCTATTAAATGATCCGCCCTACAATTTCGGATTCCATATAGCCCTAGAAAAGGCTGCAAGCCCCTACTACCATTGGCATGTGGAGGTTTACCCAAAACTTGCCATCTGGGCTGGATTTGAAAAGAGCACAGGCATGTATATTAACACGGTTTCTCCAGAAGCAGCCGCAGAAAGCCTTAGAAAAGCCATATCACCCTAAAATTTTGAGGATTTCCCTCTCAAATGGCGGTCTGAAATAGAGGATGTCTTCAACATAAGCCCTTAATGGTTCAGCCACACTCCACGCTTGGGCAATGCAACCGCCAGCCTTATGCGGTGGGTCTCCATCATAAACCTCGCTTATGACTCCAAGCCCAGCCACAAAAACCTGCGTTGTTAAAAGCGGCGCGAGAAAGTTTCTGAAGGCATATTCCCCCGTGTACTCGCCATAACCCTCAACCTTCAAATAGGCCTTAACAAAAGGTCCTAGAAGCCAAGGCCAAACAGTGCCATTGTGGTATGCTAGGTCTCTGCTTCGCCTATCCCCACAATAAACGCCTACATACATCGGATCGCTTTTTGCAAGGGTTCTTAAACCAAAGGGCGTTAAAAGTTCACGCCGCGCAACATCAACAACTCTCTCGCTTTTCGCCTTGTCAAGCATGGTGAAATCTAAGGCTACGGCAATAATCTGGTTAGGTCTAATAGACGAGTCGCCAAAGCCACTTTCGTCAACAACATCAAACAAACAGCCTTTCTCAGAATTCCAAAACTTTGCATTAAAGCTTTCTTTGGCTTTTTCTGCCAAGCTTGCAAATTTTTCAGCACTGCCAGGCTCTTTAAACTTTCTAGCCAAAATCTCCAGAGTTTTGAGGGCATTAAACCATAAGGCTTGAACCTCAACAGCCTTTCCAGCCCTCGGGGTAACTGGCTGCCCGTTTACGGCGGTGTCCATCCATGTTAGCTGTGGTCCATGAAGAATAAGCCCATCATCGTCAACGCGGATTTTTGGGTTTGTTCTCTTCTCTAAGTTTTCGACTATGGCTTTTATGTTTTCCCATAGGTTTTTCTGGACGAATTCAAAGTCGCCAGTATACTTCAAATATTGGAGGACGGCGTTAACAAACCATAACGTGGCATCAACAGTATTGTAAACAGGCTTGGCTTCTAAGTCTGAGATAAAGTTTGGAATTAAGCCGTCAACAAGGTGTTGGTTAAATGCTAGAAAAGTTTGTCTGGCATCCTCAAATCTTCCAGTGACAAGCATGAGCCCTGGCAGGGATATGAATGTGTCTCTGCCCCAGTCCTCAAACCAATGATAGCCGGCAATAACAGTCCTCCAAGCCTTTTCAAAGTCTCCAACAATAAACGCGTCGGTTGCACAGACAAGCCAGTTAAGCCATTCTTTTGTTTCAACGCCCCTATGTTCTTCGTAAAATTTTTCGAGCAGTTGCTCGCGGCGTTCATATTCAGCTTCATACAATTTTTCAGCGTCATACATTGCGGCTGGCATTTCATCCGCCAATTCCTCAACTCTTGATTCATCTTCGCCAGCAACAACAGTCAACGCAAACCTTTCAGAGGATTTCCTTCCAACTTTTATTTCGAAGAATCCCGGCTGATACCAGTCGTCGAGGTGGCTTTCCCCACGCTGGTGCTCTTCGCGGAAGTAAATTCTCTCAACCCATTTTTCAGCTTCGGCATAGGTTCCATCCGTTGCTTCTAGAATTATTGTGGCTTGCGGCTTCTCAACGTTAATTTTGACTCTTCTGCCGTATGTTTTCTGGGAGAATTTTGGTGGGTTATGCCATCTATCCACAACCGAGTGGAAGTGCCTACACGTTACCATCGGAAAAATTCGAACCTCAGTGTCCACTTCGCCAGCGTTAAAGAATTCGTATGCTGTTATGGTGGCGTTCTTTCCGTATGGCATGAAAAGGGTTTTTGAAAACCTAACATTCTGCACGTTGTAAACATACTTTGGAAACGGTGATAAGTAAAATTCTTGGAGAAGCTCGTGCCCCTTTGGATATATACCGCTCTGGGACTCGTTGGCAAAGGCTGGATAGAAGGCGTTACCAATCCTGAGCTCCTCATCCAGCTTAGCCACACAAACCCTTCGATTTCTCGGCGGGTTAAAAGCCGCCACAAGAACTCCATGATACTTCCTAGTGTTTATTCCTAAAACTGTTGATGATGCATATCCTCCCAAGCCATTTGTTACAATCCACTCTTTCTGCAGTGAATCCTCAAAATTTGATAAGGCTTTTCCGTTTAAGTGTATGGACAGCGTAAACCTCTTCATTTAGGGCATCAACTTCGCAATATTTTTGTTTCGGGGTACGGCAAAAAAGTTTGCCACCGGTTCACACTTTGACCTAAAAAGCAGTGCATGAGGCTTTTTCAGACTATATTCGGTCAGTGTTTCGGCGTACCCCATACCCTTGGCAAAAATCATATCTGCGGACTCGTAAACGTTTAGGAATTCGGCTGAAACCTCTTTTAGGGCTAAGCCAACGGCATCCGTCCCAGTTGTCATAACCTTATCCGCAATTTTAATCATGCCTGAAACTTCTGCATCCTCCAAAGTGGCATCGTTTATAACCGGTCCACCCTTAACAGCCACGATGACCGTTAATCCCATGTTCTTAAGCTGCTCAACAACGAGCGTGTCAAAGACTATTTCGCCAGCATTATCCGTCAAATAAAGCACGGTTCTGGAATTTTTTGCAACTTCATAAATTCTGCCAATATCGTCAATAACGAGGTCTTTTCCCGCATCCCTTAGGCTTTTCCTCAAACCTCTAAATGTGAACCTATGTCCTGGAATGTCGAATTCCATGGTGTTGCCGACCATGGCGCAGAGGCAAGCCCTCTTAAACCTATCCTGCTGTGTGTAGCCCTCCTCAACGAGTTTCCTTGCATATGGCAAAAGTTTTAAGGCGTCCTCGTTGCACATGCGCTTGCTTCGCTTATATGGGTCACTGTTTCCAGTAACCCTTTTTATCAAGCGGTCCCTCTTTGTGCCTAAATCCGCCGGAACAGCAGAGGGCTTAAACTCCTTGCTTAGCATGTGGAGTAGCTCCATCATGGCTCTGAAACGAAGAGCCGGATTGGTTGTCGCCTCTTTGATTTCAGCTGCTCCTCTGCTGATTATGCATGCCGCACATTCGGCTTCAACTTTCAAGAGGGCTGGTCTCCTAAACCCTTGCCTTTTCAGCAAATTCCAGCAAAACCCTATATTGGTCTTTTGCCTTCACAACGGCACTTGCCACCAAAACGCCTTGAGTTCCAAGCTTTAAGGCTGCCGCCACATCATCGCCGTGGCTTATGCCAGCACCACATAAAATCACAACTTTTTGATTCACTTTTCGCACAAGCTCAACAGTAGCCCTAACAATTTCTGGTTCAGCCTTCGAAACCGGTATGCCAGTCCCAATAAGCTCTGGGGGCTCAACAGCCACCACATCGGGATTTAGGGCTGCAACAGCCCCACTTATGCTTTGGTTGTCGGCGCAAACAACAGAAACAAGCCCTTTATCACGGGCAATTTTTACGGCTGCATCAATTTCAGAAAGCCTAAGCTGCTTCTCAGAATGGTTAATAATTGTCCCAACGGCTCCAGCTTCTTTTATTGCCTCCGCCGACACGTGACCGGTATAGCTTCCGGCTTCTATGGGGTCAATGTGCTGGGCGAAAACCGGGATTTCCACGGCTTCTGCAACAGCAGCAATGTCCGTAAACTGGGGTGCCACACCTATCTGAACACCAGTTTCAAGGCTCGCCTTTTCGGCTTTCTTTGCAAGTTCAACAGCCTTCTTGCCAGTTGCCTCCAAATAAGTTTTGAAGTTGATGAGAATAAATGGAGTTTGAAGTTTTAAGGGCAAGCCACTTCACCAACAATGCTGGTTTTAGAGGCTACAGTCTAATATCCTTTTAGATTAAAGCAAAGAAAAGAGAGCTTTTTAGACGGCTAAGTTCGTCTTCCAGGGACGAAGACTGCCGCTGCGACAACTGTTGTCCATAAGCCGTTCTTGTCGCCTGTGGCTGACTGCGTTATATTCGTAGTTTTAATTATCAGTCCGCTTGCCCTGAATTGTTGTTTCCGCTCATCCCAAGCCGTCTGGGGGTCGAAGGGAATCCCCATAGTGGTTGCCAACATCGTCGCAGCCAAGTCCTCGGCGTAGTCTCCAGCCACCTCGTCTGTCTGCCCAAAGGAGTGGTGCTCTGACAAATATCCATAATTATTCTTGCCAGACGGGATTGCCACGCCTATTGAGGCGGCAATAAGCCTATGGGGCTCGTTGGTTTGGTTTCTGGCCAAAACGACAAAGGTTATTTCGCCAGGTCTAAGCATTTTTAGTCCCTTCTCCTTTGGGATGAGCTTGCATCCTGGCGGTATTATGCTTGAAACATTCACTATGTTGCAGTGCTGGATGCCAGCGTTTCGCAATGCCAACTCGAAGGATTGGAGTTGTTCCTTATGTTTTCCAACGCCCTTTGTTAGGAAGAAGTATTTTGGGATCATCTCACTTTTCGCTGTAAAATACGAAAATCAGCTTAAAAGTTTTGTGTTTTCAAAAAGCCAATGCAAATTTTAAAGGGAAAAAGATAACAGAGGTTTAGGCGTATCTTCTCTCTAGGTTTGGAGCGTTGACAGCGTACAGAAGCGTGTTTAAGGACGAGGCGAAACTTGACATAAACTATGTTCCAAGCAGACTTCCTCATAGAGAGGCTGAAATGCGACTGCTCAAGGAATTTTTCAGCTTCGCGTTGACGTTTCCTGAAAGGATGGCTCAAAGGGTCCTAATAGTGGGGGATGTTGGAACTGGGAAAACAGCCCTTTCCCAAAGGTTTGGTGCAGACATAACCATGCAAGCCAAGCAGCGAGGGATAAACCTCAATTATATTCATTTGAACTGTCGCCAGTACCGAGGAAGCCTATTCCTCATACTCCACCATGCAGTTTCATTTTTCCACCCAACCTTCCCGAAACGCGGCTTTTCAGCAGAGGAGCTTCTAAACATTTTCCTACAAGTTTTGGACGAGCAGAACGCTTACGCCATTTTAACCCTTGACGAATTTGAAAGCCTAGTTGAAAGGGAAGGAGCAGAACCAGTTTACAAGCTTACCCGCCTACAAGAGGCAAGGCTTGGCAAGCCCCAAAGGGTTTCCCTTATATGCATATTGAAAAGTTTAAAGGCTATTGAGGGGCTTGACCCAAGCACTAGGAGCACGTTGCAGTCCAACATAATACGCCTTGAACCCTACAGCCAAGAACAACTCATAGACATTATAAACGACAGGGTTCAGCTTGCCTTCAAACCATCAACAGTTCCAGAAGAAACTGTAAGCCTCATCGCTGAACTAGCCCACTCGGAAGGCGGAAACGCCCGCTTCGCCATAGAACTCTTATGGAGGGCTGGAAAATATGCTGACGCTGAAGATTTGGGCACAGTAACGCCGGAATGCGTTAGAAAAGCAGTTTCAAGCATATACGCAATAGCTAGGAAAAGCGACATAGCCCCATTAAGCTTACACGAGAAACTCTTCTTATTGGGCGTGGCGCGTTTCTTTAAAGAAAACAGCGACAGGGCTTATGCCTCCCTAACCGAGGTAGAAAAGGCGTATGCCATTGTATGCGAAGAGTTTGATGTGCAATCCCACACCCACACGCAACTTTGGAAGTACTTGCAGACGCTTTCAGCCCTAGGCATAATCAAAAAAAGCGTTTCGTCCGCCGGTCAGCGGGGGAGAACAACGCTTATATGTCTGCCGGGGATCCCAGCGCAAGAACTGGAAAAGGAGTTAACCACCCTTTTAGAAAGCGAAACTAGAGGCAGATAATGCAATAAACACATATGCATCTTTTGCAATTTATTATTTTGAACGAGTGTGACGCGATGACATCTAATTGTCCCCTATGTGCACTAGACCTTCAAAAAGAGAAAGTCTTCTATGAGGATGACTCCTTCATTGTTCTGCGAACAAAGAACCTTAAGGGACATAGGGAAAGAATCATGATAATCTACAAGAGACATCAGCACACTATACCTTACAAGGCTTATGAACGCGCCCTAAACATAATATCCCACATTGGACGTGAAGTCTTCAAATACACGCCAAAATTCGTTATTTTGGACAGCACCTTCGCCACAATAAACGACCACTGGCACCTGGTGGCTTCAGACTTAGACCCAAAAAGCGAGGACTTCGACCAGATTTTGGCTACGAGATGGATTAAAGTCGTAGACAACGTGTATCAAGACCAAACTTAAATATGGGATGCCGCCAAACCTTCCCGCGACATGCGAATAGAAGATGTTCTTGGAAACAGGCAGCGCATAAAAATTTTGAAAATCCTAAACCAGATGGGCGAGTTGAACGTTTCAGAAATAGCCAGAAGAATAGGCGCAAATCACAAAACAACAATGAGACATCTGAAAATCCTTGAAGATGATGGCATTCTCCAGCATAAAATGTTTGGAAGAATCCGCCTATACCGCTTTAACATAAATTCTGAAAAGGCTAAGGCTATACAAAGCTTAATTGAAAACTGGGAGAAAACTGAACAGCGCGGATTGGCTTTTCAGAACCATTAAATAATTAGGCTCGCTTTCTAAATTCAAAGCAGGAGCCGTGATTCCGCGTGGCGATGGTTGACATAACTGGAAAGCCGAAAGTTTATCGTGAGGCAACAGCCACTGGAAAGATTAGGCTAAAACCAGAAACCATAAACCTAATAAAAAGTGGAAAAGTCGAGAAGGGCGACCCATTTTATACGGCTAAGATTGCCGGAACACTGGCGGCAAAGGAAACAAGCATCCTAATACCCTTCTGCCACCCGTTGCCCCTAACAAACGTGAAAGTTGACATCGAAATCATAAACGAATCCACCATTAAGGTTTCTTCCATGGCGAAGACTGAAGCCCAAACAGGCGTTGAAATGGAAGCCTTGGTGGCGACAGCTATAAGCCTCCTAACAATATGGGACATGGTGAAACAGTATGAGAAAGATGCTGAGGGACAATATCCCTTCACAATCATAGAAGAAATTCGCGTTGTGAAAAAGGTTAAGGAAGAAAAGCCAAAATGAGTGAAAGCACACTGAGGCATAGGGCTGAAGCTCCCAAAAAGCTCAGCTTCGGAATAGTTGTTGTTAGCACATCCCGTTATGGCATGCTGAAAAAGGGCGAAAAGGTTAAGGATGAATCCGGCGACCTAATTGAACAACTTATAAGGGATGCTGGGCACAGTGTTGCTTTTCGAAAACTCGTTCCAGATGACAGGGCGCTTATCAACGAAAGCGTAAAGCAAGCACTGAGCTCTGATGTGGACGCAGTCATCTTCTGCGGAGGAACTGGAATAGCACCTTCCGATATAACGATTGAGACTGTTTCGCCTTTCTTTGAGAAGGTTTTGCCCGGTTTTGGGGAAATTTTCCGTTTCCTAAGCTATAGTGAAATCGGTTCAGCCGCAGTTCTGTCGAGGGCTGTTGCTGGCGTGGTTAAGGGCAAGGTTTTCTTTTGTATCCCGGGTTCCATGGATGCTGTTAGGCTTTGTCTTAAAAAGCTTATATTGCCGGAGGCAGCACATATCGTTAAGCACTCGCGGGAATAACGATGGTGCTGGTCGATAGCTATGGGCGTCCACTATTAAACCTCAGAATAGCCCTTACAAAGCCATGCAATTTGCACTGCAGTTTCTGCCACGCTGAAGGCGAAGACAAAACCGCAGAAAACACAACAGAAATGACGGCTGAAGAGGTTATACGCATTGCAAGGGTAGCCGTCAGCCTCGGCATTTCAAAGGTTAAGCTTACTGGTGGGGAACCGCTTCTCCGAAAGGATATAATGCAGATAGTCAATGGTTTAGCCTCCATACCTGGCTTGGAGGAGCTCTCAATGACAACCAATGGGACGCTGCTCGAACCACTAGCAAAAGAGCTTAGGGCAAATGGCTTAAAGCGTGTAAACATAAACCTGCCAACAATAGACGGCGAAACATACTGCAAGCTAACAGGCGGAAAACTGGAAAATGTTCTGGATGGTGTCTGGGCGGCTGTTGAGGCTGGGCTTAACCCAGTAAAGCTAAACATGCTCCTTCTGAGAGGCGTGAACGATTCCCATGTGCTGGAAATGATTGATTTTGCAAGGGAAGTTGGAGCAGTTCTGCAACTTATTGAGCTTGAACCAATAAATATAAGCAGCGAATATTACGCCACCTATCACAAGCCCCTAGACGAGTATGAGGAGATGTTAAGGCAGAAAGCCACAAAAGTTGAAGTCAGAAAGTACATGCAAAACCGCCGCGTATACCATTTGCCAGACGTGAAGGTTGAGATTGTCCACCCAACAGAGAACACGGATTTCTGTTGGCACTGCACCAGACTACGCATAACCAGCGACGGAAAACTCAAGCCATGCCTAATGAGAAATGACAATACGGTGGACGTTTTAACGCCCATGCGAAATGGGGCAACAAATGAAGAACTCGTAGCACTTTTCAAAATAGCTAATCAGAGAAGACAGCCCTATAACAAGGCTAAAGTTAAATCATAACAGCTTCTGGAATTCCTTTGAAATGCGGGTCCCGGTGAGCACCTTAACTTTATATTTTAGGGCGCATGCCAAAACATAGGCATCTGCAAGTCCAAAGTCCTTAACCCGCTTTTTCACTTTCGCGTGTATTTCCCCAGCTGCCCTTGAAAGTTTCCATTTATCATTATTGAGTTGGTCGTAATAGCTTCAAAAGCAACTTCTGGATGTACTCTTTCCTAACAAATTTGCTTATTACTTCTGCCACTGTCACGGCGCAAGTGTATATTTTGTTGTTGACATCCTCAACTATATCACGAACAACAGCGCCTCGAACACTCCCATCCAAAACTCTATCCAAGCGTAAGCGTCAACAATGTAAGAATTATTCATGAGCCTTCAACTCGTCTCTAACAGTGAATGGACCGACCCCTTTTGCAGCTCCAAACCAGCTTCTCCTAGGTTTTTTAACAGATATTTGAATTATTTCGCCCTCTTCTATGCCCTCAGCTTCAACGAGTTCCTTGGGTAGCGTAATTACGAGGGAGCCTCCAAACCTTGCGAACCTTAACCATGGCCATGGATTACAACCTATAATATTAAATATCACAATGTTATATTAGCCTTTCACATTAACGGCGTTCATATATCAATTATCTTCGCCTCAAGCTTTTCCAAATCCAAAAGCGCAACTGTCGATTTCCCACTAAGGTAGCCGCAAACCTCGCCAGGATTCACCACCAGTGTTTTGCCGCTTCTGTAGATTTCCGGTTTGTGGGTGTGCCCGTGAACCACTATGTCGAAACCTCCACTCTCGATTATGGCTTTCAAAAGTTCATCTTCGCTTCCATGGAGTAAAGCAATTTTTACCTTTCCAACGTTTATTTCTGCAAAGTTTCCCCGAATTTCCAGGTTTGCATTTTCGCTGAACCTTTTCTTTAAGAGTTCTCTGTCTCCGTCATTGTTGCCAAAAACTCCTATTAGCCTAGCTTTTAAATCCCTAAATTTTGGTATAACGAAAGGTGCAACATAATCCCCTGCGTGAAGAACCATCTCAACCTTTCCTTCATTAAGCTTTTTTATGGCCTTTTCCACCATGGGCAGGTTATCATGCGTGTCAGCCATTACCCCGACCAACATTTTCCATTCGCCCCCTTCAGGCAGTTCTCTGCGTTGAGATTAAAGGTTTTTCCCTTATAGAAGTTTATTCTAGAGAATATTTCGATAATTGTAATAGTGGTTTGTGGGAAACACCGCTTAAAACGCTCCATCACCTCTTTTATCGTTAGAAGGCTTGTGGAAGAGGAATATTGTGGAAATGAATGTTTGGGACTCCAACCCACCCCAAAAGAGGAGAGACAAACTATATATAATTGCCGAAATTTTAGACATAGCTAAAGATGGCGTTTTAAAAACTCAGATTATGTATAGGGCTAACTTGAGTTTTACACAGCTTAACGATTATTTGGAGTTTATGCTTAAAGTCAACCTTATCGACAAAATTGTTGAGAGGGATAAGGAGATTTATAAGGCAACGCCTAAGGGTTTAGACTTTCTCCAACGCTACCGCGAGTTAACGGGGCTTCTTAAGTCTGAAAATAATAATGGTAAAAATAACGTTAAGGTTCCGCCGCCACACCTTTTGAAAAGAAACCACGTTTAGAGCTGTTTGGGTTCTCGCCTTTGTTTTTGCTCTTCAATGTAAGCCTTGACCTTTTCTCTCAATGTTGGAAACTCTTCCAACATGGCCTTTATAACTTGCCAGCGGATTTCATCGTTTTCTGTTCTTTTGCTCAATTAAATCCCAAATATTACGTAGCAATACACATTATAAACTTTTACTCCCAAAACTAACATATAAACAAAAAATGAGATGGAAAGGGAAGATTACTTTACGGCTAATATGTTAATGGGTTTTTTGAGCAATTTGATAGCGGTCACGGCAACGCCAATAACAACGGTGGCGCCTATTAAAACCCATAGCAT
>JBMFMB010000004.1:0-67939 GCA_049970895.1 Bathyarchaeia archaeon
CTAGCATTCACTTTGTCAGTCTTAACCCTAGCCTCAGCAATAAGCCTGGTCTTGGAAGGTTGGAAAGAACAGCCCTACTCCATGCTCTCAATTTTCATCATGAAATCCTCAACGCCTTTCCTAGAGTTTCTGAAGCTGAACTTGCCCACTAGTTCTCTTTCATCATTCACTATGGCGGCCCTGCAAACCCTTTTATGCACGTCCACACCAACATACACCATGGCTTTCACCTCCTTTGAATGGTGGCTTGCAGGCGGCAAGCTCCTATAGGGCCTCAACACGGGCCAGTCAGGCAGCCGCTTAACAAAGGCCCAGTCTAGCCTTAAGGGTCTCAAACGGACCAAGCGCGCACCGGGCCTAAGCCACCACCAACACCCACAACACAAACCCAAAAAGCGTTTTCCATACCGTCTAGCGTGTTGCTAAATTCAGACAAAAATAGATTTTAATCTGTTTTCGCCTTTTTCTGTTATTATGTATTTGGATGGTTTTGATCGGAGAATTATTGATGTTTTAAGGGTTGAAGGTGAGCCTATGACGCTTGCAGAGTTGGTTGGTGCCACTGGGTTTGCCCGTTCGACGGTGATTATCCATTTGGAGAGGCTTTGTTCTGAAAGTATTGTTTTGAGGGAGAAAAAGCCTAGCGAAAGGCGTGGTAGGCCCAAATTCTTATATCGCCTTGCTGAAACACAAGCTTCTAAAGTTATACCTCAACCCAGCATTGTCGCTATAGAATTTTTCAAGCTAAAAAGAATCTGCAAATACGAGAAAGGCGGATACTGCAAACTCGCCAAAAACACATGCACAAACCAAAACTGCAGGTTGATCATAAAGCCAAAATAAAAATCATTTTTGTCCATTTTAGTCTGAATTTCGCAACGTCCTAGCGCCAAAACAAGCCATGCCGCCAACTTACCACAAAGAAAGGCTGATAGACATAATAAGCGTCATAACAATAGGAGTATTTACCTTCAGCGCTATCTTTCTAACACAAGACCCAACACAAATAAATGTTCACAGCGTAAACGCAACAGCCGTCCGCACAGTAACCTCTTGGACAATAATTTGTGCACTAATCACGATGATCTACAGAATATTTACATGACGTCCAGTGCCTGTCTAATCAACGGCAAGTGGTAGCCCGGGGGAGATTCGAACTCCCGTCAGGGGCTCCAGAGGCCCCCATGCTTGACCGCTACACCACCGGGCTCCGCTTCACCGTCCAGCCCTTTTCATCAAGCATTAAGCATACCTACCAAAATAATAACTTTAACGTTTATACTTTAGGACAAATACGCCTGTTGTGGCTTGACATCCTGAACAAATGTAGAAAAGCATTTCGAAGCTAACCTTTGTGGCTATGACTGTGGCTAGTAGGGCTGCAACCGCCTCGGTAATATCGTATATGGATTCGAAGATTCCAAGAACTGTTCCGCTACGCCTTTTTTCGCCCAGGTCCACTATTAGGGCTAGTAGGGATGGACGCTGAAGCGCATAGGAAACGCCAAACAAAAACTCGGTTATGTATAAGCCCGTAATGTTTGGCACATAAACGTAGCTTAGGGAGCATAAAGCACCCATTAAAACTCCGGCTGAGAATACGCGTTCCTTTCCATAAGAGTCTGAAAGCTTTCCAGCAACAACCTTGAATGTGGCGGCGACACCGCAGAAAAGCGCATATAGGAGGCCAACATCCATTATTGTGGCTGAGAAGCGATTAACAACAAATATTGGGTATATGGGGCCTAGCAAGCCGACTCCTAAAGAGTATAGAGTACTTAAGGCTAGGGCGAGCATCAGCGAACGTGAAGACTTCAGCCTCAGCATACATGCTTCCTCCTGCTGAAGCCACCACGTCCACGCATATACCGCACATTTTAGGCATGGACGCAAGCATTTCGGAGTTGGCTTGCCTCCAAACTTAGAAGGGTGAAAATTTTCCGATTAGAAGGAAAAAATAAACTTTTTGGCAGAAGCTCCAAATCCAAGAATGTTCAAAAATTCTGGTTAAACTGAAGATGTAAAAGCGGAAAAACTATTTTGTGACTAGAACGGGGCATGGAGCATTTCTTATGACACCGTCGCTCACGCTCCCCAAGATTAGCTCTTTTATTTTGCTTAAACCCCTTGCACCCATAACGATTAGGTCAAACTTTCCCTCCTCAGCAGTCTTAACAATCTCGTGGACAACGTGGCCCTCCCTAAGCACGGTTTCAACCTCAACACCCTCAGCCTTCACTTTCTCCGCGCCATGGGCCAGTATTCTGGCTCCAACCTCCCTAACGGTTTCAGCCAACCTCGAATATTCTGTAGGCGCCATTATTGGTATTCCAGGCGTTAATGTTGAGGGTTCTGGAACAATTACTGGTCTGACGCTTACCGAGTAAATGTGGATTAGGGTGATTTTTCCATCAAACTTTTTGGCTATTTGTATGGCTATGTCCAGTGCCCTTAAAGAGTGCTCTGAACCATCTAGGGGGACGAGAATTTTGCTAAACAAGATTATCTCCGATCTTCTTAACAGACTTTTCTCTTAAAAATGTTATCTAAAAATGGGTTGGTGGTTGCGTTTAAAGAAGCGAAAAGTCTGTGGCTTTTATCTTCCCCTTCGCGTCAATAACCACTTCGAATTTTTCAGCCCATGGATGCCCTTCCAAGTCTATGGGGCATGTGCCCTTAACAACCCAGCAACCGTCCCACTGCTCGATCGAGGATACGTCTACCCTTTCAGTATTCTTCCTCTTTTTCAAGAATTCTATGGCGATTTGTTGGGCGTCCCTTTCCATGAGCACCTTCATTTTGGTGCATCCTCCCTTAGCCTTCTTCAATAGTCGGAATAGTATTAAAAGTTATGAAGGCGTGATCATTAGCAAAACTAAACTTAGGCAAAAGCGGCGATAGGTTCAAATTTTATGAAATCTGTTTAACCAATTGAAAGTTTCCCTTGGAAAAGTCTGGTTTATGACTGAGAAAAAGCGCATAATCCTCCACGTTGACATGGACCACTTCTTCACAGCCATAGAAGAGCGGGAGCACCCAGAATACCGTGGAAAACCAGTCATTGTTGGGGCAGACCCAAAGGAGGGGAAAGGCCGTGGTGTTGTAAGCACATGCAACTATGAAGCCCGCAAATATGGCGTAAGGTCTGGGATGCCCATATCAAGGGCTTGGAAGCTCTGCCCAAACGCCATATACCTACCGGTGAACTATGAGCTTTACGAAAAGGTTTCAGAGAGAATTATGGCTATTCTGCGGAAATACGCAGACAAATTTGAAAGCTGGGGAATAGACGAAGCCTTCCTAGACGTAACCTCGAGGGTTAAGGACTATGCAGAGGCAGAAGCCCTAGCCCGCCAAATAAAAAGGGAAATCCTAGAAAAGGAGGGGTTAACATGTTCCATTGGCATAGGGCCCAACAAGCTTGTAGCCAAAATAGCCAGTGACTACCAGAAGCCAGACGGCCTAACAGTAGTCACAGAAGAGGAGGCTGAAAGGTTTCTTGCCCCGCTTCCAGTTCGCAAGCTTCTATGGGTTGGGCGTAAAACAGAGCAGAAACTCAAAGCCATGGGAATAAAAACCATTGGGGACTTAGCCCGCTACGACCCAACAGTGCTGGCAGAACACTTTGGGGTTGTTGGCACCCAGCTTTACTTGATGGCTCACGGGATAGACAAAAGCGAGGTGGAGGAGCAACGCCAAATAAAGTCCATAAGCCGAGACATAACTTTCGATGAGGACACATCAGACTTCAGCCTCGTCCTAAACACTTTGGAAAAACTCGCAGAAGAAGTTCATAACGACCTCATGAGGCAGCAGTTATATTTTAAGACGGTTACTGTCAGGGTTCGCTACGAAAACTTCGAAACCCACACCCACAGCAGAACACTGCCCTTCATGACAAACCGCCTACAAGACCTAAAGAAAACAGCAAAAGAACTCATACAAGACTACCTAAAACCAGAAAGAAAAATACGGCTTATAGGCGTAAGAGTCTCAAACTTCATATCAGCCGAAAAACAGAAAACCCTCGACGCTGCCGGTTGACGTTTTGGACTTTTCTCCACATGTTTCATGTTTTAAATTGCAAACTCTTATATGGAGCTTCACAGCCATAGTGTGGTGCAAAACTGCTTTTCATTGGCGGCTTTTGCACAGAAAATAAAGTTAGAAGGAGTGAGTAGGCGAAATGTCTGGTAAAGAGATGCATAAGGCAGTCTGTTCTGATTGCGGTCGGGAATGCGAGGTTCCCTTCATCCCAGACCCAAGCAGACCAGTTTACTGTCGTGAGTGCTGGATGAAGAGAAGAAATCAGAGGCGAAGGTACTAGTTTACGTTTAACCCTTTTATCTTAGCTCCTTATTTTCCCCTTTTAGTTTTATGTGTGATGCTTAAATAATAGAGAGGACAAGCATTTCAAAGGTTGTGGTTATTGCGGTTGAAAACAAGACTTTGATAGCTTACGTCACTAGAGGAGGTGCCACAGAAGAGGTTGCCATAAAATTGCAGAGGGTTTTAAGGCAAAAATATGGTTTTGACGTTGACATCATTAACCTTAGGAAGAGTCCATCGCCAGATATTTCTCCGTATAGGAACGTGATTGTTGGGAGCGGTGTTAGTTCAGCGAGTTTACAAAGAGGCAGTAAATTTTCTTAAAAGGAACGATTTCGGAGGGAAAAATGTTGCCCTTTTCATTTTATGCTTGGAGGCTGGAAATCCGAAAAGCTACAAAGGCGCCGTGAAAAAGTACATTCAAAGGTTGTTGGAGAAGTTTCCCCACGTGAAACCCGTTGCAACAGAAGCCTTTGGCGGAAGAATGAAAATTTTGGGCTTTACAATAGCTGATGCATGCGATTTTGGAAAGGTTGAGGCATGGGCGGAAAGCCTGGGAGAAAAGCTTCAGGGCGTAAAGAAGCCTTAAGGTGGCAGTTTGAACTCCCATCGGCACCACAAATCCTTTGGATGAGAGTCCGGCGGGCAGACGAGGCAGTTAACCTCAACGTTCGGGTTTAATGTCTTTGCAAAGTTCTTCAAGTAGCCAAACCTAACAAGCTTGCATGGAAACTCGCCCAAACCCTTGCTTAGCCTAGCCTCCTGTGTTCTGCAACGGTTTATACTCAAAACGGCTCTTTCTGCGGAAACCTCAACCGTTTTGAAGGGCTGGTCTAAAGCCCAACTTGTCAAACGCAAAAGCCCCATAATAGTCGGGATATCAGGATTTTCGCCCACGCCAAACATTCTTTTTAGGCTTTTTGCTTCAATTGCCGCCATAGCCTCCCAAACACCAGTATCAATCTCCGTCGCCGCCCTAGTTCCAAATTTCTTTTCTATTCCGAGGAAGTATAAGCCGTCAACCCGCCACAAATTTCTAATCTGCAAAAAGAAATAGTCCAAGAGTTTTTCCACGGGCATTTTAGCCAACAAATCGCGGTCTTCAAGGCTTCCTGGAGGATACTCGCCCATGCTTTTCACCATTTTTCGCTGTTTCTTTAGGCTTAAGAATAAATAATCTTTTAAGGTTAACCCGGAAAAGTAAGAGGCAAAACCGAAGCAACCAAACAAGCTGGTGAAAAGTCTTGGACATGCAGTTGTTAAGGGCGATTATTCTGGGCATCATCCAAGGTTTGACGGAGTGGCTTCCAATTTCAAGCACTGGGCATTTGAGGCTTGCTGAGAGGTTTTTGGGCTTGACGGTTCCATTGCTTTTTGACGTTATCCTTCACATCGGAACATTAGCCGTTGTAATCGCCTTTTTCAGAAGCGACATACTGATAATCCTATCAGCCCTAAAACGCTTAGATTTCAAGTCTGAATATGGAAAGTTTATCCCGCTCATAATTGTTGGAACCATACCAACTACTATTATCGGATTTGCCTTTCAAATGTTTTTGAAGAATATTTTCCAGGAAATTTCTGTTATTGCAGCGGCTTTTATTTTGTGTGGTGTGGTGCTTTTTCTCGCCGGAATTGGAAGGGAAAAAGCGGATGACATTGGCTTTTCGCAAGCATTTTTGATTGGCGTCGCCCAAGGCGTGGCAGTTGTTCCAGGGCTTTCAAGAAGTGGCTTAACAATTACTGTGGCGCTTTTGCTTGGAGTTAAGAGGGAAAAGGCTTTTAAATTCTCCTTTTTGTTGTCGATCCCAGCCATTATAGGTGCTTTGGCGCTAACTCTCTACGAGCAGCTTGGTGCTTTGGCGGCTTCAAGCTTTGGCTTTGCCGAAACAGCCGTCGGCGTAGTTGTGGCTATGGTTGTTGGTTACCCTGCCCTAAAACTTCTATGGAAAACCGTTGCTGGGAGAAAATTTCATCTTTTCGCGTTTTATTGTTGGGTGTTGGGCATATTCCTAATGGCTGCTTTAGGTTTGCATGTCCTCTAGCCACTTCGGCTTGCCGGACAAGAACTTTGTTAGAAACTTTGCAAACTCGCTGTCTTTCTTATAGATTTCAGCTATTTCCTCGTTAACCAAAATTTTGAATCCGTTCTGCTGGAGCACTTGTGCGATTTCTTTGGCTATTCCAGCCTTTCTTCCACCGTCCTTCAGCCTCTCGTACAAGAGGGCTGCTGCGTCTGTGTGCTTTCGCCTAATCTGGACAACCCATCTGCCGTCTTCAATGTAGGGACCAGCCACAGTTCCAGCATTGCCAGCATACTTTGCCAGAAAGTTTTTACATTCATGTTCCTTCTCCATTGGTGGTCCCAAATGCCTTTTTACTGGTGGTAGGTAGCGGCTTTCAAGTTCGAATATGAAGGCGTTTAGGTCTTTCTCGTTGCTCCATGCTGTGCACCGCAGTAAGCCAAAATCGTTTAGCAAAAGAAGCTTTGCTAGTGAACGCTGGGATTTGTAGAGTTGCCCCCACAAAACATCTGGAACGGCTTTAACTTCTCCAAAAACCACGAAAATTGTTGCTGAACCGCGGGTGCTTATTTTTGCTTTAAGCTCCTTTGTTGTTAGAGGTTTTGTTTCTGGAGGGTAGAAGAATTTTAGGCTTGGCTTTTCAAGGAAGGCTCTGGCTGCCGCCACAAAATTGTAAAGTCTTTGGGGCTGCACTGCTGAAGCCACGTTTCTTCCCTTGTCAACTGGGTCAACTATCACTAGGGGTTCGCCGAATAATAGTGGAAGCTCGTCTTCTCGTCCCCTATAATGATTTTCTATGTCTACAATTATGCGCCTTTTGTGCTGGGCGAAAGCCTTCAGAGTATTTGCAAAATTTCCATAATAGATTATTAGTAGTTCGCATAGGTATCCGCTGAAGCCCCCAACCTTGATTTCAGCCCCATATACACCTACGCCCTTCATGAACCTTTTCAGCAGGCGAACTTCGCCTCGCATTTGGCTAGTTAGACGCTTTTTCACATAGTCTGTGTGATATGGGGTTCGGTCTGTTGCGCTCAACCACTCTCCGGGCTTAACGTCGTAGCATGGAACTATGTTAACCCTAACATCGTCAAAGAAAGCCTCCAAGTAGGGATGTTCGGCAAACCTTTCCACTTGCCGCATGCCTTCCGTTGCCTTTCTAGCTATCTTTAGCGCTACATCACTCAAAGATGTGCGGGCTATGCTAGTCGGCAAACGCATGAAAACATCTATTTCGGGCTCTTCGCTCAGCCAAGTGTCCTTAGCAATAGAACCCTCCAAACGCACTGTTGCCTTGACGCCGAAATCCGCCGCTGCAGAAGCCACTTTGGCTTCTAGTTCCTTTGCCAAAGCCTCTATTTTCTTGCGTTTCTCATTGGTGGGTGTAACTCTTTCAAGAACCGCTTTGCAGACCTTTTCCAGTTCTGCAGACATAAAAAGCCCCTTTTACTATTGGCTATTTTTGGGGCAGTATTCCCTAATCGTGGAGTATATGGGGCCTTTTGGCGTTAGGTCGCTTCTCTTAAGCCTCAAACACTCAGCCCTCACAACTCCAAACTCGTAGTTTGCATTTTCCACCAAAAACTTTACAAGGGTAGCCTTATTCTGCCAACTTTTAACACGGGCAATTGTCATGTGGGGGCTAAAACCCTTAGGGTCTGGAGCAAAACCCAAACTGCGCAGGTAAGGCTCAAGCTGGCTGAAAATGCTCCGCAACTGGTTAGCGCCCTCCCTTATTCCGGCCCAAACAACCCTTGGATAACGCATGTCTGGAAAGGCGCCAATCCCTTGAATCTTAATGTCGAAGGGCACGAACTGAACCTTCTGCATGCCTTCAAATATGCGGTCAACCATGCTTAGGGTTATGTTACCTAAAAAGCGCACTGTTATGTGGATATTCTTTGGCTCAACAAACTTCAAATCAGCTCCAGTCTCGGTCAGCTTTCTCTGCATCTCTGTTATTTTTTCCAGGACACTTGTGCTTTCAATGTCAAAGGCTATAAAACTCCTTATGGCTTCCGGCATGCGTCCAACTCCTTCGCATAAATGATAGGCTACTCCCATCATAAATGTTTTAACATTTATAAGATCCTCCCACGTGTTTTGCGGAAGAGGCGCAAACAATCTGGTTACAGTTAACATTTTTATTTTTGTTCTGCATATGCCTGTATATGCCTATCATAGCACATACGCGTATGAAAATGCGAGCGCCTCGGTAGCTCAGCCTGGTAGAGCAACGGCCTTGTAAGCCGTAGGTCGCGGGATCGAAGCCCGCCCGAGGCTCCACTTTAAGGCACAAATAAGCCTTAATAATCGTGCTTCTCCTTCCTACAAGTGGTAAAAAGCAAATGAGTGAAGTTGAAAACCTAATCAGCCAAATAGCTTCAAGGCTTAAAGTTTCAAGAGGAGAAGTTCTCAAAAAGCTTGAGGAAAAGAGGCAGAAAACTGGCAGCCTAATCTCCGACGAAGTTCTTTTGCGAATGATAGCTACAGAGCTTGGCGTCGAAATTGCTGCTAATAAAGTCGGTGAACCAACTCTTCTGATAGGCAACCTCGTTCCAGGATTAAGCGACGTAACTGTTGCTGGGCGTGTCATCGCTGTTTTTCCACCAAAAAGTCCGGAAAATGGTGAGAAAAGCGTAAAGGCGAGAAATGCAAGCCTAATCATAGCCGACAAAAGTGGCACGATACATGTTGCCCTATGGAATGACAAAACGGCTTATGCTGAACAAGAAAAGGTGAGGGTTGGGCAAATCGTAAGGTTTCGCCACGGCTACACGAGGGAAGGTCACCTCGGAAACGTTGAACTTCACATAGGCGAAAAAGGCGGGGTTGAACTGGAACCCAAAGATGTCGAGGCAAAAAATTTTCCAAGAATCAAAGAACTCACAACGAAGGTTGGGGCGCTTACAAATGCCTCCAAAAACAAGCGGATAAACATAATTGGAAAAGTGGAGAAAATCTTGAAAATATCAACCTTTACAAGGCAGGATTCCTCTGCTGGAAAAGTTATGCGCTTCATTTTGGCTGATGAAACTGGTGAAATACCAGTAGTAGTATGGAACGACAAGGTTTACGAGGCTGAAAAGCTCGCCAAAGAAGGCGCCACGCTCTATGTGGCAAACGCTAAAGTCAAAAAAGCCCTAGAAGGCTTTGAAATTCATGTTGATTCTAGGGCATACATAAACACTTTCACAGAGGAGCCAGAATTCCTCAAAATAGCCCAACTAAAAGAGGGCTTAAAGGGAGTGTGCGTCAAAGGCGAGGTTGTAACCAAACCCCTAATGAGAGAAGTAAAAACTTCAAAGGAAACGGTAAAGCTGGCAGTTTTTGAAATTAAAGATGAAACTGGAAAAATATGGGTTTCAGCTTGGAGAAAAAATGCGGAAAACGCTGCAAACCTAAAAATAGGCGAAAAAATAATCATAAAAAACGCCAATGTTAAGAAGGGATTTGGAGACCAGCTTGAAATATCCACCCAAAAGGCAACAATCTTAGAAATAATTTAGCAATTCTTGTAACAAGTGCCGGGGGCGGGATTTGAGCCCGCGACCTCTGGACAAAGGGCGCCTATGCCCCGTTTGCTCTCCAGATTATGAGTCTGGCGCCCATTCCAGGCTAGGCTACCCCGGCAGATTTTCCCGGATTAAGTATGATTTCACAGCTTGCTTATTTACGTTTTCTGAATAACAGTAAGCCTTCTTTTTTGAGGCGCAATGTAGAAGAAGTCGGCGACATCGCATCACTGTCGTGCGCAGTAGCATCCAATACCGAAGAGATGAGTTGACAATGGAGAACAACGCCTTCAGGTGACACCACTGAACTGTTCAGTGGGAATATTTAAATATGTGGGAAAATTAATATTTAGTGGGTTAGTTTTATGGAAACCGTTAAAGTAGATGAGAAAGGCAGAGTGGCAATTCCTAAACGTCTTAGGGAGAAGGCTAATGTGAAAGAGGGAGGCTACGTTAGGATAAGGGCTGATGAGAAAGGCATCATTATTGAGCCCCTTGAACCCATTGCTGACAAATATTTCGGAGTCTTTATGATAGCTAAATGGCCGGAAAACCTAGACGAATTTGTGGTTGAGGTTATGAGGAAATGGTGGACCCGGAAGGCTACGTAGATATAAACGTGTTCGTGTACTGGCTTGGCGGCCACCCCACTTATGGCAAAACAGCCTACCAGTGGATAAAGAAAATTGAGGAGGCGTCGAAAGGAAAATACGTAACATCGAGCCTAACGCTATACCAGATAGCAGTAATAATGGCTGGCTTAACAGGAGGAAACTTGAAAGATGAGGAACTGATTGATAAAGTTGTGGATTCAATAACAAGCCTTCCAAGTCTAATAATAGCACCACTAACTTTGGAAGACATATCGAAAGCCGTCAGCTTAATGGAAGAATATGACCTCGACTATGAGGACGCCTTACACTTAGCCGTTGCAATAAGGAACAGAGCCAAAGAAATCATATCCAACGACCAAGACTTCGACAAAACACAATTAAAAAGAAAATTCCTTTAACAGCATCTCCTAACCATTAGTCTAGTGCCTCTTGTTATCTCTTTCGCTCCAACTTCTCAACTTTATCCCGTTTTCCCAAATAAACCAAATCAGTCATATTCACGAAAAGTCCAGTCTCAACAACTCCAGGAACCATTTTCAGCCTTTTCTCCAGTTCCTCAGGATTTTTTATCAAGCCGAAGTCAACGTCTATTATGAAGTTTCCATTGTCAGTTACTACTGGCCCAACTTTCCCAACGCTTTCCCTTATTTTTGGTTTGCCGCCCATCTCGCTTAGCTTACGCATCACAAAAGAAGTGGCAAAGGGAATAACTTCTATTGGCACTTTTTGGCCGTTCTCTCCCAAAATTTTTGCTTTTTTCCTCTCGTCCGCTATAATTATTAGGGTTTTGGATGCCGCGGCAACAATTTTCTCGCGGGTTAGGGCTCCTCCCACGCCCTTGATAAGGTTTAAGTTCTCATCTATTTGATCTGCGCCGTCGATTGTTAAATCCAGCATGGGGTTTTCCTCCAACGTTGTTGTTGGAATGCCATTCTTCACAGCCAGCATAAAAGCCTGATAAGATGTTGGCACAACCTTAACACATAATTTTTCAGCCTTTATCCTTCTTCCAATTTCTTCGGCGGCATAGGCCACCGTGCTTCCGCTTCCAAGTCCTATCACAAAACCGTTTTTGACGTGTTTGAAGGCTTCTAAAGCTGCGTTTCTTTTTGCCTTTTCCATGTTTTCCTCTTTAGGTTTCAATTTCCATCTGCCCCAATCTCTCTAAAACCTTTTCCACTTCGGCGCGGATTTCCTCTATACGCTTTTCAGCATCGGTCCTCGGAGAAGGCTTGGCGGATGGTTTCCTCTTCCTCTTCGCCTTTTCTCCAGCTTCTTCCACCTCTGGCTTTTCTTCAACCTCCACGGGTTTGGTTGGTTTGGGCGCAGGTATTGTTATTTCTTTTAATGGTTTTGCTTCAACCTTTGAGCGGAGCTCCTCAATTTTCGAGCTTATCTCGTCAAAGCGCTCGCTAAAGAGCTTTATTAGGTCCTCCTGCATGGCTTCAAGCTCATGCAAGGCCACAAGGGACTCATCTTTTGCGATTGCCTCCTTAACAATCATCATCCTCTCCTTATATGTTTGGGCGAGCCTGTCCCGCTCCTCCTCTGTTATTTTGCCATCAGCATGAGCCTCGTAAAGCTTCCTTATGGCATCGCTTAAAATCTCCCTCTCCAAATCCAGTATTCTAAGTTCCTCCTTGGCGCGGGCAGCCTCCTCCGAGGAAACAGTCTTAACAATTTTGAAGGGCAAAACTTCCTTAGGCTTTGTTTCCGTTTTTTCCGAAACTTTTTCCTCCCTCCTCCCCTTTCGCCTCATGGCATAAAAGACAATTAGGCATGCAATGATCACCCCCACTACCGCTATTATTAGGGCGTAGGTTTGGGGCTCATCAAGGGGCAAAAAGCTTCTCCCTCTTACTCTCCATTAAATTCCTTTTGAGAATATATAAATTATCCAGAATTTATGAAGTTATGTGAAGTTTTATAACTTTGTAAATCTAAAAATAGAAAGGCGTTGTAGCAGCCATGAACAGGGAGAAGGTTTTCAAGTATATTGAGGAGCATTTTGATGAGCACCTTGGACGCCTACAAGAGCTCGTTAGGCAACCTTCCATATCAGCTGAAAACCTCGGAATACGCGAATGCGCAACTCTTGTTAGGGATTATCTGAGGCGTTTAGGCTGCAAGGATGCTCAGCTCGTGGAGACTTCTGGCAACCCTGTGGTATACGGCTACTATAATGCTGGTGCAGATAAAACTGTCATAATCTACATGATGTATGATACACAGCCAGTGGATGAGCCAGGCTGGATTGTTCCGCCACTGGAAGGTCGTGTTGTTGAAATGCCGCCTTTTGGAAAGTGCCTAGTCGCCAGAGGAGCCATAAACACTAAGGGGGAGCTGGCCGCCTTCTTAAATGCCTGCGAATCTATAATAGCTGTTGGCGAGGAAATTCCGCTTAACCTGATTTTTGTGGCTGAGGGCGAGGAGGAGCTTGGAAGCCGCCATCTACCGGAGTTCATAAACAAATACTTGGATGTTTTGAAGGAGGCAGATGCTGTCTTCTTTCCAACAGCCGACCAAGACGAAAAGGGCAAAGTTCAAATGGCATTAGGCGTCAAGGGAATAGTTTACTTCGAACTTGAATTGGACGGGAAAAGCTGGGGTTATGGACCAACAGAGTTCGACATCCACGGCAGCAACAAGGCTTGGGTTGACAGTCCCGCATTGCGTATGATACAAGCACTAAGCACCCTCACCTCAAAGGATGGAAACAAAGTGTTAGTTGAGGGTTTCTATGACAATGTTGCTCCACCAAGCCCGGAAGACATGGAACTGATAGAGAAGCTGGAAAAAACCTTTGACGAGGAAACCATTAAGAGGGAGATGAAGGTTGAACGTTTCATCGACGATGTCCACGGGAAAGAGGCATTATTAAAATATCTTTACTCGCCAACACTAAACATTAACGGCATATGGAGCGGCTACACGGGTCCTGGCACAAAAACAGTTTTGCCCCACAAAATAACAGTGAAGATTGATGTTCGCCTCGTGCCCAACATGACCGTTGAAGAGGTCATACCAAAAATTAGGAGGCATCTGGATAAACATGGCTTTAAGGAAATAAAAATAGTCCAGCTTGAAGAGGGTTACGGATGGGCAAAAACGAGCGTCAGCGAGCCAGCGGCCCAAGCCGTTATAAAGGCTTACCGCGAGTTTGGCTATGAACCAGAAATATGGCCCTACATGGCTGGAAGCGCCCCCTTCTGCATGTTTAACAGAGAACCACTAAACCTCCCATTCGTAGAGGGAGGCATAGGCCATGGCGGAGGAGCCCACGCACCAAACGAGTACATAGTCGTAGGGGAGGGAGGACCAACAGGAGGCCTAATAACCCTAGAAAAGTCTTATGTGGCTATACTGGACAACCTCTCAAAAATGCTGTAAAAGCCAAGAAAACTTAATAAATCAACGTTTCGCTTCTATTCTCTTGGCATATTTCAAGGCATTTGCTGTATGCCCTGGTAGTATAGTCCGGTCTAGTATAGGCGGCTGTCGCCCGCCCGACCCGGGTTCAAATCCCGGCCAGGGCGCCAACTTCCAAATTTTGAGAAATTTCGCTGTGGAAAAAGCATATGAGCAAGGGGATGTTTTAACAGTTTTCTGGGGCGACTTGAGCTTTTCAAAGAAGCGAAGGGACAGCTTTTCTCCAAATGTTTGGTTACTTGACATTTTGAAGGATTCTGGTGTGGCTGCGGATATAGGCTATGATGAAGGCCAAATTTTTGTTAAGGCTTCCCGTAGTGGTTTATGTGTTGCTTGTAAGGGTTCACGTTTTCTATGTGGCAAAACCCGTTGCCCCATAATTGTTAGGGCCAACTACTTTTTGAAAAGCGTCCTATTAATGCAGAGTGAAGACATTGCTGGTGCTTCTCCGCCAAGCGTTTTTGTTGGGAGAATTGGCTACCCATATGTTTATGCTGGTCCCCTTGTTCCGCCAGTTCAGGAGGATACAAGCCTTTACGACTTGCCAGAATTCTGGTTTGGAAAATCCATAGACGAGATTGTTGGTTTTCGTTCCATGCTTATTCGTGGCAAACACCGTGTGCATGTGCAGAAGTTCCATGAAGCTGGAAAAATCATTGAGAAAACTCGGGAGCTCGCCTTGGCTGTTAAACCCGTCGATGTTGAGCTTCTCTTGAAGAAGAAGCCTAGAGGCTTTATAGTTTTGGACGATGAAGTTCAGCCCTTTGGTCCTTCAGCACCTATATGCGATTTAAGGGTTGGGGACGCCCGCTGGGACCATCAAATTGAGAAGGCATACTACGATACGGATTTGAAGGCTGCCGAAGCAGTTTTAGAGCTTTATGGCAAGGGTGTTTTGGTGACGAAAATTCAGAGGGCTTTCAGCGTTGGCGCCTTTGGCTTGGAAAAGAATAGGCGTCTTGTGCCAACCCGTTGGAGCATAACAGCCGTTGACAGCATAATCTCTAAGGAGCTTATGGAAAAGGTGAAGACTTTCCCTGAAATAGGCGAGTACCGTGTCTACGAGTCTCGCTATTTGGACAATATTTTCGAAGTTTTAATGCTTCCCGGCAAGTGGAGTTATGAGGCGATAGAGGCTTGGCATCCAGGCACTGTTTGGAACCCTCATGGAAGAAGCGTAGTAATGTACTCCGACTGGGAGGGCTATGAGGGGCGAACAACATACGCCGAAATTGGCGGATGCTATTATGCCGCCCGCCTAGCGGTCTGCGAACAACTTGTCAAGGAACAACGCCAAGCAAGGGTAATAGTGCTTCGCGAGATTCACCCTGGCTACATAATGCCAGTGGGCGTGTGGCAAGTTCGTGAAAACGTTAGGAACGCCGTGTGTCAAAAACCGTATATCTTCAAGACCTTGGATGAAGCCTTACAGTTTATTGCAAGCCGCTTCCAAATACCAATTCGCCAGTGGATTATGCGAAGCGAACTTTTGAAGGATGCGCTTTTCCAGAAGAGAATTACAGATTTCTTGGAAAAGATTAAGGGCTGATGTTAAAGCCATGTTAAGGATAAGGAAGTTTTTGGCAGCATTATATCATGCGTTTTTCAATTTTGTCCTAAACTCGTTTAAGAGTATAAACAGGAAAATTTGGTCGAAGTTTCCGGTTTGGCGAATGAGGGAGGAAACAAAGGAGCATGTCCACTCATCAATAAAAGTCTTCAAATGGATAATCTTGCCCGCAAGCCTCCTCTACGTATTTTTGGAGCTCTACCTTTTTGGCGAAAATGCCTTAGACACAATGCTTTGGGGATTGGCGGTTTTCTTTTATAGCAACTTCCTACCAGACCTGCCATCCATATACAGAAGAAAAGCCAAAAACAATGCGAAAGACCTGCCATGGTATAAGCGCTACGCCATACTTTTATTTGCGCCACTGCTTGTTTGGATTCTATTTTCAGGTGTACGCCTAAACTGGAGAACCACAGAAACATACCACAACTTCAAATCCCTAACAGTTTACTGTGTCTTCCTCTTCATTGTCGGCTTTTTCGCTTTCGTGCAATTTCCAATAGCGCTTGGGAACCTTTGTGAAATTTTCGTCTTTCCACTTTATGGCTTAGCCGGATATTTGACACATCTTAAAGTGGATAGAATCTGGTAGAATGCCATTTTATTTTTCCATTGGCAAAACTGCGCATCACGTAGATGAAAACCGTGTTTAAATAAAATCTTTAAACCTTAAAATGCAACATTAAGAAGAGTGCACTAAAATGCTTGACCCCGTAACGCTTGCGTTGGCTTTGGCTGGTTCAATAATTGTGATAGGTTTTTTAGGAAACTACTTCCTTGAGCGGACTGGTTTTCCAGACATGGTTTTCCTAATAGTTTTAGGCATTCTGATGGGACCCATAGCCAAATGGGTGGATACTGGATTTATAATGCCTCTGGCTCCGTACTTTGCTGCCCTAGCCTTAGTCTTCATATTATTTGACGGTGGAATGGCTATGAACATTTACCGCGTTTTCAGAGATAGCCCAAGAGCCACAGTGCTGGCCCTTGTGGGTTTCGGTTTAAGTGTTGCGGCCATAACACTTTTTGTGTTTTTTCTGCTTATGCCAGACAAACCCATAACATACTCGATGTTGTTGGGAACAATTTTGGGTGGAAGCAGCAGCATCGTCGTGATTTCGCTTGCCTCGAGGATGGGGGTTAGCGAAAAATGCTCAACAATACTAGGCCTAGAAGCCGCGCTGACAGACATTTTATGCATAGTTTTCACCCTAACAATATTAGAAATAACTCTAGGCGGCACCGTTGAGCCGTTGGCTATTGGACAGAAGATTGCAAGTAAATTCGCAATAGGGATAGTGCTTGGCATAATCTTTGGGCTTTTATGGTTAAGCACATTAAAAAGAATCGCAAAAGCGCCATACGCCTACATCCTCACACTCGCCGTTGTGCTTCTTGCCTATGCAGTTTCAGAAACCTTGGGCGGTAGCGGAGCCCTATGCTGCCTACTCTTCGGCATGGTGCTGGGAAACGAAAAAGAGATTTACAGAATGCTCGGAATGGAAAGACCAACTGAAACTGTTATTGATGCTGGGCTGAAAAGGTTTGAATCTGAGGTTGCCTTTCTTCTAAGAACCTTCTTCTTTGTTTACATAGGCTTGATATCAACAATAGGCGACATAAGAATAGCCCTCCTCGGAGTAACCCTCTCCCTACTACTGCTGCTAGTTAGATTTGTGGCTGTGCGAATAGCAATAGTCCGCTGCAGCGAACTTGTCAAAGAACACCTAACGATGAATGTAATTCTCACAAGGGGTTTGGCAGCTGCCGTGCTAGCGACATTGCCCCTACAATATACGGATATAAAGAAGTATCCAGAGGTAGGTCCTATTTTCCAGACTATATCGCATATATACATCGACATCTCAGTCATAGTAATTTTAGCTACTGCGGTAATAGTCACCGTAGCTATCCCGATTTTGAAGCGAAGGACAAAAAAGAGCTGAAGGAAACAATCTCAAAGCCTATTCCACGTTTGTTCCCTAAATTGCCAATGATTACAGGTTCGATGTCGCAATGGTGTCTGCTGGTAAGAAGAAAAAGAAAAGGGGATAATGAAGAAAAAGAAGTGAAAAACAAGCGATTCAGCCTAAAATCTCCATTTTCCGCCTTTCAAGGCTTATGAATGAGGTTTCGCGGTGTCAAGGCAAGACATTTAAATTAATTGGTAATACCCTTAATAATGGTGAAGAATTGTCGCAGAAAATTTTGAAAATTTTAAAGTTAATGCTTCCCTTCTCTGTTCCAGCTGAAAACCGTCCAGAACCATTTTCGGAAGAAATGGAGAAAGCCGTCCTCTTCTGTTTTGCCGAAACGGGAAGGGAGAAAGGCGGTGGTCTAATATTAAAAAGGGCGGAGGAAAAAACGGTTTTCCTAACAAAGTTTTATTATCCATTTTGGCTTGTACCATGGCAGCAGCTCAATCTAATCTTTGACGGACTTAAACAAATAGCCTACACAGCAACTTATAAGGCGATACCTGATGCTAAGGAGTTTCTTGAAAATGCAGGGAGGAGTATAAGGTCGCTGAAGACTTACACGACTTTCCTCTCAGACAACGTAAACCTTTTTCAAACACTAAGCGGTGAAAAGACCATTTCAATTGAAGGGCTGATCAGCGACCCTGCCATCCTAAACGAATTCAGCAATTACCTTTCAGAAGCCAAGAAAATGGAGGCTACGCCATCTGAAAGCGTTGCTCTAAGCCCGTTAATCGATGAAATGGCGGTTTTGTCAGACATTGAAGAGCTTGAAGAGTCGAGGGCCAGCTTTGAGGAGGATGTCCACTTCCTCCAAGAGGGCATAAAACTCCTCAGCAAGGCTACAAGGGGCTTTACCAGAGAAATTCGCGGAAAAATAAGGGCTGTTAGGAAGGAGTTTGAGGAGGTTATAAGAAAAGAGGAGGAAACCGTGGCGCAGAAAATTAACCGGATAAGTGAGGATTATGACGAGCAAAGAGTTAGACTCATAAAAAGCTTCGAGAAGCAGCGCTTGCCACTGCAGAAGGAAAAGGTTAAGCTGGAGAAGATGAAGGAGCAGACGCTTAGAAAAATTGAGAAGTACGATTTGGAGGCAAGGGCATGCGCCGCAAAAAATGATAAGGTGGGAGAAAAAGAATGGAAGGAGAAAGCCAACGAAGCCAGAAAGGATTTTTCTGAAATTGAAAGAAGACTTGAGGAGATAAATGAGAAAATTGAGGAAGTTGAAAGAAGCGAGTCAGCCGAAACCTTCAAGCTTAGGATGGAGTGGGAGGCGAAGATCAAAGAGACGAGAAAAAGCCTACTTGAACTGGAATCTTCTAGAGATGCAAAAATCCAGATTTACAGGCAGGAAATGGAGAGGCTGGAGGGCTTAACAGCAAACATAATTCAGCAAATAAACAATATCATAAAGCTAAGGGAGTTGAATTTAGCCAACATAACAAAATTGGGGATTCAGCAGCGGCACAAACATTTAAGCGTCGTCTATGTTCCATTTCACATGGCTTGTTATGAGGCTGAGATGAAGAAACGTTATGCTGTTTTTCCGCCGTCAGTAGCAAACAGTATGGGATTTGCTGTAAAGCTGAAAGGCATCCTTGGAAGAGCCAAAATTAAACAGCTTTTAACTCCTAGGTTCAAGGCTTTAACGGCGCTTCTGGAGAAGCTCCCAGCCTTGATGGAGAAAGATGCAGCCTTTGCGCGGGAAATCCATGAGTTTGGAGAGAAAGCCAACATGCTTGGTGAAAGTTCTAAACGGAAACCATTGGAGGAAGGCTTGAAGAAGCTGAAGGATGAGGGGTGGCTTTCAGAGAAGGAATTTGAGGCCTTCAGTCAAAGGCTGAAATCGCCTTAAACAACTATTTCCTTTCCAGCTCCTTAAACTTGTTCATGGCGTATTCGACGATTTTCATGGCTTCCTTTGCGTTTTTCCACTCCTTAAACCGGACCCACTTGTGGGGTTCAAGACGCTTGTAGGTTTCGAAAAACTCTTGAATTTCCCTAAGCTTGTGAGGGTGGACGTCGTTGATATCTCTATAACCGTCGAATCTTGCGTCGTCGACGAGCACAGACAAGATTTTTGGGTCTTCGCCTTTCTCATCCTCGATTATCAGCGCGCCTATAACCCTAACCTTGACTAGGCATCCAACCTCTAGGGGCTCGTAGCTTAATGCCATAATGTCCAATGGGTCTTCGTCGTCGAACCATGTCTGGGGAACAAAGCCATACTCAACTGGAAAAACCACTGAGGACGGTATTATGCGGTCTAAAACAAAGGTTTCCCATTTAATGTTGTATTCGTACTTGTCCCTTGAGCCACTTATAACCTCAATAATCATGTTTAAAATTTCTGGAGGCTTTTCACCACACGGAATGTCTCGCCAAAGATTCATGGTTAAACGCCTAGAGCCAAACTGTTCAGCCGACTATTTAGGTTTTCGTCACTCCTCTCTTATTGGGCGCCTCTTAACCTCGAAACCTTCCACACCATATTTCGCATAAAGCTCTTTCCTCAAGGCTTCAAGCATCTCAATTTTTCTGCCAGAAAACTCTGCGGCCGTCATAACCTTAACGCCGCGTTTTTGGGCTTCCTCATAGACTGGCTTTATCCGCATTTTATAGTTTAAGTCTCGCAGGAAATGGTGGTCTAAAACAATTGTGTTGACACTTGTTTCCTCTACGGCTTTGATAAGGTTTATGTTGGATATTTCAAGGCTTTTGAAGGAGTAGCGGTAACCCAACATATACGTCATTGGACCATCAACGAAGAGTATGTCGGGCTTCTCGTTTAATATGAAGGCTATCTGGTCATCAAGTGATGGTCCCTCAACGTCTGATGTGTGGAGGAACTTTTCTCCTCCGCTTTTTATGCATGTTTCTATTACATATCCAAGTCTGGGGTTTGTTCCGTGGCAGACAGCCTTGGAAAATGTTATGGTGGTTTCGCCAAACGCGAAGCTTTTTCCATCGGCAACCTCTAGCCTTTTCGGCAAGCCTTTCATGGCAGCTAAGAGGTAGGCGGCTCTGTCCCTTTGGCTTCTGTTTATGTTCTCTGTTGGATGCTTTATGAAAACCGTTTTTCCGCGGTAGAGCTCTGGATAGTCCGGGTCATGATGGTCGTAATGATAATGCGTCACGACAAGCACATCGGACTCTTCCGCATACTCCTTAATAATGTTCCATGTTTCGTCTAGCCGCTGCCACTCTAAGGGGTGAGGCTCTAAGCCATAGCGTAGGGGCGCCAGTGAAACGCCGGGGTCTATTAGGATTTTCTGGTCGTCTGTTTCCACGAAAGTAGCCATCGAACGAACTCCAAAACTGTCAAAGCCTAGTGGCAATATTCGCCTAATCATCGGATTGTTCCTCCTTGAAGAAGGCTTCAAGCCTTTTTGTTTCAGCCCTTTTCAGGATTTCCGCACATTTTTTAGGGTCTAAAGCCTTAAACTCCAAACCAAGGGTTTCAAGGAGCCTTTGCACGTCTTTGGCTATGTTTGGCGCCACTAGGATGCCGCGAACTTCGCGGTTTGTTCTGCTTTTAACAGCTTCTATATATTTTGCTAATTGCAAAACAGCCTCCCTCCCAGCAGTTTTGCGTTTAATCTCAACCACAACAAAGCGTCCATCCTTGTCCTCGCCGTAAACATCCACGAATCCTGGTTCCACCTTCTTTTCGTAACTTATAGGCTTGAAACCCTCCTCTAAAAGGGATGGCTCTAAAAGTATGGCTTTGTGCATGTCCTCTTCGCTGGCGTAAAGTGAAAATTCCCCAGAATCTGCAAGTGCCATGGCTGAAATTAGATGAATCTTGTCAAAGAAGACCCTTATGGATTCTGATGGTTTTCGCCTCAAGGCGTGAATCTCCAATATTCCCTCTTTAACTTGTGTGTGGAATATGCAGCCTGGCGGTTGCCAGTTTATCGGGTCATAGCCCACTGAGCGGTGCACGAGCATTGAACCGTCCTCTTTTATGATTAGTATGCGTTCGCCTGGTTCAAGCTTTGACTTCGCTCTGCCAGTGTAATGCACCCAGCAATTGCCAACAATGATGAGGGTTTTTCTTTGGGATAAAGCCTCCCTAACTACTTCACCAGCCTCACCTATGTTTGGGCTTACAAGAACCGTGGGTCGCCTCGAAGCGGACAAGTTTTCAGCCAAACAGTTTTAGAACCTTTTATGCTAGATAAAATTTCTGAAGACCGTTTATGAGTGAGTGGGAGCTTAAACGTGACAACATGCAGCATTATGACATAACAGCGAAAAGCTATGACATGCAGTATGCTGAAGAGCAGAGAGTAAAAATTGAAACTTCCTTGAAAAAAGTAGAATTTAATGAAAATGGCTTGATTTTGGACTGTGGCTGTGGAACTGGACTGCTTTTTGAGTATGTCGCCAAAAAAGCCGACATGGTGGTTGGGCTGGACTTCTCAAGGGGAATTTTGGCGGAGGCTAAAAGGCGGGCGGAAGCCTTTGGCAGTATAAGTTTAGTTTTGGCTGATGCTGATTATCCGCCCTTTAGGGATTCTGCCTTCAGCCATGTTTTCGCTGTAACTTTGCTTCAGAACATGCCGAATCCAGAGAAAACTTTGGCGGAAATCTGTAGAGTTGCGAAAGAAAACGCCTACATTATTGTTACTGGTTTAAAGAAGAAGTTTTCTTTGGACGGTTTTGAGGGTTTATTGCGTAAATCTGGTTTAAACTTAATTGAAATTTTAAACGACAGCGAGCTTTTGAAGTGTTATGTGGCTATTTGCAAAAAGCCTAGTCATCGTTAAATTTTGCCACCGCATAACCTAAACTATATATGAAAGTGGAAGGTTAGAGCTATACTCTTACATGGTTCACATGGTAAAAATTTGGACTTGGTGCGGTTGACTGATGCCCCTTAAAACGTTTAAGAGGGAAACCCAGGATGCATTAACTCTTGAATGGGTTTTGCATGTAAAGAATTATAGGCTAACGTTAGATAGGCGAATCTGCGTAGGATGTGAAATCTGCACTCTCGCATGCCCAAAGGAAGCTATAAAACTTGAAAAACAGCCAAAAACTTCAGAGGGCAAAGCGCAGCATGCAAAAGTTGACATAGCCCTTGAAAAGTGCAACTTCTGCGGAATATGCGACATCCTATGCCCATACGGCGCCATCAAGGTTACAGTTAACGGAGAACATGTCCTAAACGTTGTTGAGAAGGAAAGCTTTCCACAACTTGTCCGCGACATCCAAGTTGACACAAGCAAATGCCCAATAGACTGCGTAGAATGTGAGAAGGCTTGCCCCCTAAATCTGATCAAGGTGAGGTGGCTTACCCCAAAAGGAAATGTTGTTGAAGATATAAGCTCCATAACAAAGAAAGAGCGAAAAAATTTGAAGGTCGACGTTGAAATAGAGAAGGAATTTTGCCCATGCTGTAGAATATGCGAGTTCAAATGTCCAGAAGGAGTTCTCCACGTCCGCAAAACCTTCTATGGGAAAATACGCATAAATCAGGAAAAATGCCCCGAAGGCTGTAGAGACTGTCTTGACGTTTGCCCAATAACTGGGGCGCTTTACTTTTCTGAGGCTGATAAGAAGGTTTACGTGAATGAGGCTTTCTGCGTTTACTGTGGAGCCTGCAAGGTTGCCTGTCCAGTGGCGGAGGCTTTAGAACTTAAAAGAACTAAGATAATGCATACTCCTGTTCGCTCTGGGGCTTGGAACAAAGCCTTGGAAAGGTTGGCTTCACCCCTTGAAATTACTAAGGAGTTGAAGGCTAAGGGTTCTCAGAAGGCTTTGGAATCCGTTGAGAAAAGGCTGGGTTGGAAGGTGCCGTAAAAATGGTTGAGAAGGAGAAATTGGCTGGAAGTAAGCCTGAAGGGCTTCGAATAGGCGTTTTCATATGCCACTGCGGTTTGAACATTGCTGGAGTCCTTGACATAAAGGAGCTTGTTGAGTTTGCAAAAACCTTGCCAGACGTGGTTTATGTTAAGGACAACCGCTACACATGCGCAGACCCGGGACAAGAGGAGATTAGGAAAGCCATAAAGGAGCATAGGCTCAACCGTGTTGTTGTAGCTGCATGTTCGCCCCGCATGCACGAGGTCACTTTTAGGCGGACGGTTTCTGAGGTTGGCTTAAACCCATACTTGTTTGAGATGGCAAATATCCGCGAGTTCTCATCATGGTGTCATCCAAGCACTCCTAAAGAGGCAACTGAAAAGGCTAAAGACTTGATAAAGATGGCTGTAGCTAAGGCTAGGCTTTTGATGCCTCTCCAAACTATCGAGGTTCCAGTAACCAACAAGGCTTTGGTTATTGGCGGAGGCATAGCAGGAATGAATGCAGCCCTAGACTTGGCTGAGATGGGTTTCAAGGTTTACCTTTTGGAAAAGGGCGAGAGCATTGGTGGGCACATGGCACAGTTGGACAAGACGTTTCCAACGTTGGACTGTTCCATATGTATTGAAGGACCTAAAATGGTTGATGTTGGGCGGCATCCAAATATTGAGATAATCTCCTATGCCGACTTGCTGAGTGTTAGCGGTTTTATAGGCAACTTTAAAGTTAGGATAAGGAAGAACCCCCGCTATGTTATTGCTGAAAACTGCACTGGTTGTGGCGAATGTAAAGATGTTTGCCCAATAGAGTATCCAAACGAGTGGGATATGGGGCTTGGCGTTAGAAAAGCTATTTCAGTGCCCTTTGACCAAGCTGTCCCGCTGGTTTATACGATTAACCGTGATTATTGTATAGAATGCTACAAGTGTGTTGACGCTTGCGGTGCTAGACAAGCCATAAACTTCGACCAGAAGCCAGAGGAGGTTGAGCTTGAGGTTGGCGCAATTATTGTGGCTACTGGCTATGATATTTACTTGCCCTATGACAACCAGCTTTATGGTTATGGCAAATACTCAAACGTGATAACATCCCTAGAGTTTGAGAGGCTTATCCTTGCGGCTGGTCCAACGGGCGGAAAAGTGGTGCGGGCTTCTGATGGACAGAAACCCCACAGTGTAGCCTTCATCCAATGTGTTGGCTCTAGGGATACTAACAAGTACCCGTACTGTTCGAATTTCTGCTGCATGTATACTCTTAAGCATGTTGTCCAGCTCAAGGAGAAGTATAAGGAGGACATTGAAGTATACGTTTTCTACATGGACATGCGAACTAACTTTAAAGGCTTTGAAGAGTTTTACCAGCGGGCACGCGAACTTGGCGTAAACTTCATCCGCGGAAGGGTGAGCCGCATATTCGAGGACCCGAAAACCAAGAACCTCATTATTCACGCCGAAGATGCAAACTTGGGAATGCCCATAGAAGTTAAGGCTGAAATGGTTGTTTTGGCAACGGCAGTCATCCCAAAGAAGGGCAGTGAGGAAATAGCCAGAATCCTAAACCTAACAAGGGGTGCAGACGGCTTCTTCATGGAGAGCCACCCGAAGCTTAAGCCCTTAGACGCACCCACAGACGGCATATTCTTGGCTGGGGCTTGCCAAGGACCAAAGGACATCCCATATAGCGTTTCTCAAGGGTGCGGTGCAGCGGCACGCGCGGCAACAGTGCTCTCAAAGAAGACTTGGAAGATTGAGCCCATAATCGCCGTTGTAGACCCAGCTAGGTGCAGAAATGTCACGACGAAATGTGGGATTTGTGCTGAACGATGCCCATACGGAGCGATAAAAATCGAGGAGAAGAAGCCAGCCCAAGTCATAACAGCCATGTGCCACGGTTGCGGAACATGCGCCGCCGAATGCCCAGCAGACGCCATACAACAGATGCACTTCACAGACGCCCAAATACTGGCACAGCTAAGAACCGCCTTAGAAAAAGACCCGGAAGACAAGATTTTGGCTTTCCTGTGCAACTGGTGCAGCTATGCTGGTGCAGACCTCGCTGGGACAAGCCGCTTTGAGTATCCTCCGACAATACGCCCAATAAGGGTCATGTGCTCCGGAAGGGTTGACAGAGACTTTGTTCTTGAAGCCTTTAGGCTTGGGGCTGGAATGGTTTTGGTGGCAGCATGCCACCTGCCCTACGACTGCCACTATATTAGCGGAAACTGGAAGATGAAAGCCAGAATGGACGCCTTAGCGCCTATGCTCCACAAGCTAGGTTTGAGCCCAGAAAGATTCCGAGTGGAATTCATTTCGGCGGCTGAGGGTGTAAAATTTGCAGAGCTTATTCGCGAGATGACCGAGCAGATGAAAGCATTGGGCAAGGAGCGCATAAAGGCGGAAAATGAGAAGCTGCGCCCAATATTGGAGAATATGCTGAAGAGGAAAGAGAAGAAATAGGCTTCTAAACTTTAATAATGCTGCAAGGGGAACTGTTTGCGGGTTAGGCTGTAATCTTCGACCTATTTGACACGCTCCTCCTAGTTGAGGGCGGCGAAGCCGTCTACATGCCATGTCTCCAAAAGCTCCACAAATTTTTAACAGAAAATGGCGGTGTTGATGTTCCCTTTGGAGATTTTAGGAAAGTCTATTTTGAGGTTAGGGACACACTCTACGCGGAGGATGACAAGAATCTTGAGGAGCCCACTTTAATATTCGCGTTTGGAAAACCCTCCAGAGACTAGGCTACAATTATGGCCTTCCAGACACTATCATAGCCGGAGCCACTGAATGTTTCGCCGAAGGGTTGATGAACTATGTCAGACCAGATGAAGACGCAAGCGTTTTGCAGTGCTTTACGGCAAGTATAAGCTTGGCATAGTCTCCAACTCGCCATCCCAGAATGCGTCTGGGCCTACTCGAAAAATACAACTTGAGAAGATTCTTCGATGCTGTTGTTTCCGCCGAGGTTAACAGGCGTAAACCAAGCCCAGAGATATTTCAAAAGGCACTAAAAAGCCTAAATGTTGCGTCGTTGAGGGCATTTTTGTTGATAACACGCCGAGCATGAATATTAAAGGCGCCAAAAATGTTGGTATGAAAGCCATATCAATCCTTCGAAGAACGTCGGCAACAGACATTCGAAGCCGTCCAGTACAACCGTCAAACCAGGCGCCGTGGTAAAAAGCCTAAAAGAGCTGCCGAAGATAATTGGTGATTGCTGACCCGAAAGATTTCTGGCGAATTCTCCAGCAAAACCCCCTTTTTCCGTCCCTTAAGGGCGAAAGCAAACCCTTCTACGTTCAGTTAAACATTAACTATTGAAAATATAATTAGGGCCTGAATTATGTCTTGATAGGAGCAGTTTTAGGTAGGCTTTTCTGATGATGGGAAAATGTGTTCATAAAAATGGTGGGTTTGTTATGTTTATTCTCCGTATCTTGCTTGTAGTCCGAGGATGTCGCCTAATCCAAGTGTTCTTTTGTATGTTTCTCCATAGCTTGCGTAGCCATACATTGTCAGCCAGTAATCCTTGTCTTCGTATAGGTCGTCTAAGCCGCTCCAGTGTCCAAACTCATGGGTCATGATGTTTTGGACGTCCATCTTGTTTGCTTCACCTGTCAAACTCCATGTAAACCACGTGTTCATCCGCGTGTCTGTCTCAATTATGGTGTCGCCTGAATACCATATGTAAGTGACGGCTATAACGTTTGGATTTGAATATAGGCCCCAAGCAACAACGTTGTATCCGTCTCTAACTCCGGCCGTTTTGCGTGTTGTGCCCTGGAAAACGAAAAGCTCAAAGGTTGTGTTGGCATCCCAAGTTTCCGCAGCCGTTGTAATGGTTGCTATGACGGCTGATTCTGAAAAGCCATACTTGTTCTTGGGGTTTATCCAATATTTTATGGTGGTGTGCCACCAGAACGGCAGCAGTTTATAGTCGGGGTTTGTCATCGAATCGTCCTCAGACGGTATAGAATATAGAATAATGCGCCCACGTCCTCGTCTATACCACTCAACAACCATCAAGTGCACTTGCTCCCCATAGGCAAAAGCGTAGAGCGATAACGACGAAAATAGAGATAACAGAACCATGCACATTAACATCGCATACAGAATTCTTTCCATAATTCATCCTCTTACATTAAATAATTGCTATTTGAACTATTAATGTTTTACTAAACTGTTAAAAGGTTAGCGTTGACAATTTCTATTAAGTTCTAGGTTTAACCATTTTACGTTTTGCGTGTAGTCTTGGCTAAAGCCAAATTAATTTCGAAGCGAGCATAGAAAGCGCCAAACTTTCGGCAGCCTCTTATCAGCACCTTTCCATCTCCACATTCAAGTCTGCGGAAATTTCGTCGGACTTAAACTTCAACAATTTTCAATGCAGCGTCGATTACGGAAAGCGGACTTTGTAGATGCGAAACTCTGCGAGCCTTTTAATTATTGCTTGTCCTATTCACGGCTCATCATTCTAAATATTTAATGGCGAATAAGCATAATGGTTTTTCCATCAGCTTGATTAAGCTTTTAAACGGAATTTTCTTAATGGGTCTAGGTGATTATTTATGTCTGAGGAGCTCGATGTCGCCTACTTGGAATCCGAGCTAAAGGGAAAGACACTTTTGGTTTACTGGTATTTGCTTCAACAATCAACACGCACCGTCGGCGTTCGAGAAGTTCAACGTGCATTGGGATTTTCAAGTCCAAGCATTGCGGTGCATCACCTTGAGAAACTTCAAGAATTGGGGCTTGTGAAGAAGAAGGGCACGGGCGAATATGTGCTTAAGGAAGAAGTTAAGGTTGGAATTTTACGTTTCTTCACACGTATGGGCCGCTTTTTAGTTCCGCGTTACCTTTTCTATTCGGTTTTATTTCTTACAATGCTGACCGCCTACATCGCCCTATGCATTGTAAACCAGCTGGCTCCAAACTTGTACGTTTTGATTTTTGGCTTAGCTGCAAACGTAATTTTATGGTTTGAGACTTATAGGTTGTGGAGGGCAAAACCCCTATGAAAGAGCAGTGGCGATGTTACAGTGTTCTGTTCTAAAGTGTAGAATTAAAAGGGCAGTTGCGCCTTTAACTTTACAGAGGCAGACAAAATGAAGAAGGTTGTCCTATACTGCGTGGCTGCAGCAGTTCTTGGGATACTTTTAATGCTTGGACCTTTGATAGCCTTTGCAATTTTTGAAAATGAAAAGAACTTAGCAGCCTTGTACCTCAATTCTTTCGCAAAGCAGCTGCCAGAAATTGAGAGAACTTACGGTTCTAACGCCTCCTCATATTCGAGCCTTGACATTGGAATCCTCGCAGCATGCTTTACTGGTGCTTTTACTGTTTACTTGTTTGCCAAGCATAGAACATCATTATTATAGTCGTTTGGTTAGAGATGCTTGTACTAATTTTGATACAAATGCGTTCTGAAACATAGCATTAAGTCATTGAATAGTGCTTAACATATTGGAAGTGAAATTAGTATGGCGAAAGGAAAAGTTGTCATCTTAACGGTGCTCATGGGTTTAAGCATGTTCCTAATGCTATGCGGCGACATCGAATATGACGCGGCTGCACTTGACAAGTTTAAATCTTATGATGAGCTTAAGGATTTCCTGCAGAAGTCTGAAATACAGTATCATAACCTTCACCCTTATGATTATGCTCTTCGCATATTGGACAATGCCAAGCTTGCAAGCATGGAAGGTTTTGGTTATTCGAAGACTAATATACAAGTTGAAGGAGTGGATGAAGCGGACATCGTCAAGACGGATGGTGAATATCTCTACATAATTTCAGGGAAAAATGTTGTTATTGTGAAGGCTTATCCACCTAAAGAGGCTGCGGTTTTGTCCAGAGTGAGTGTGAACGGCACATTGAAGCAGCTTTTCATAAATGGAGATAGGCTTGTGATTTTCTACGAAGATGGATGCCATGTTAACGTGAAGACCTTCATTCAAGTATATGACGTCTCATGCAAAGAATCTCCAACGCTTAAAAGAGAGGTTGCCGTTGATGGGCAATACTTTAATTCTAGAATGATAGGCGACTACGCCTACGTGCTCATTATGCGAAGAGCTCAAATAGTTAACGGTGAAGTTGAGCTTCCAAAAATCTGCTTTGACGGCGAGTGGAAAGAAATATCAGCCAGTGAAATTTACTACTCACACATACCCGATTATGCATATTTCTTCACAACTATAGTTGCCGTAAACGTGCACGATGAAGAACAAGTGCCAACATATGGACCGATGCTCCTAGGCGCAACAACAAGCATTTACGTTTCATTAGACAACATTTACATAGCGATAACCTCAAATGACAAGACGTATTTGCATAGAATCCAAATACAAGAAAATGAAATAGTCTACGCTGCTGACGGCCAAGTTCCAGGAGTTGTTCTCAACCAGTTCTCTATGGATGAATACAATTGTTACTTCAGAATCGCCACGTCCTATGCTGGACGGAACAGCCTTTACGTTTTAAACATGGATTTGGAAATGGTCGGCAGTTTGGAAAATATCGCTCCTAAAGAACAGATTCACTCAGCACGCTTTATGGGGAACATCTGCTATCTTGTAACTTTCAGGAAAGTTGATCCTTTCTTTGTAATAGACTTAACTAACCCATATGACCCGAAGGTTCTTGGCATGCTAAAGATAAGCGGCTATTCTGATTATCTCCACCCCTACGATGAAAATCACGTAATAGGCGTCGGCAAAGAAACAATACCAGCGGAGGAAGGCGAATTCTCATGGTATCAGGGAATTAAAATATCACTTTTCGACGTTAGCAATGCTAGCAACCCGAAAGAAATTGCAAAGTTTATCATAGGTGAAAGGGGGACAGACTCGCCTGTTTTAAGAGATCACAAGGCGTTCTTGTTTGACAAGGAAAGGGGTCTTCTCGTTATACCAGTGCTTGTTGCAGATGTAAACGAAAGCACATATCCGGATGGTGTTCCACCATATGTGTGCGGCGAACCAGTTTGGCAAGGCGCATACGTGTTCAAAGTATCTTTGGAGTTTGAAGAAAAAATTGTGCTGCAAGGAACAATAACGCATATTGAAAACGGAGACGTTATGAACAGCATATACCAAATCACACGTACACTGTACATCGGTAACTTTCTATACACAATCTCGGAAGGCAAAGTCAAAATAAATTCACTGTTAAACCTAAGCGAGGTCAAAGAATTGGATATCAAAGCATAAAGGGAGAAATACCGTGACCTTAAGTGAACTTGTTAGAACTATTGAAAACTTCGCCGAGATAGCTGTGACGATTCTCTTGGCTTACGCTGTTTACAAAATTGCAACGCTAATAGATGTGCTTATTTGGAAAATAAAAAGGGAAAAAGCGGAGTAGAAGATCGCTAATGAAGCAAAAGAGGAGTTGTTGCAAGATGCGCTGACATCCTCAAAGAATGCTTCCAATAAGCGATTTGGCAATATCAATGATTAAGAGGCTTAACCAAGATCATACGGAAGAATGTTCGGTAACACGCAAAAACCTAACCATAGCATTCTTCAAATAGAGGTTTGCTTACAAGCTTTAAAATCCAAGACTGTTGCACATAAGCTTCCACACCTTCAGATATTGGAAAGGCACAATGGAATACCATAAAACAAAAAGGCATACTATAAGTTCTGAGGCTATTGGGATACAGAACATTCAGAACACATTAGTTTACGTAAACATTGAAAACGCGTTATTCCAAAAGCAAACGACGAATTCATAATTAAAACAGCAAAAACCATAGAAGAGCATGTAAACTAGTTGAGGTAGGCTTTAAAATACGAACAGAAATGGAAAGCAGTAAAAATTCAGAAAACGAAGGTATGGTATAAATAATGAAAAGCAAGGCGAGTAGAAACATTTATATCCGCTGAGACAGCTTCACATCTATCTTGGTGAAGTTGAGTTGCCCGCATTTATCCGGCGGCGGCCCAACTTAGACCGTAAAGGCGTCTATACGCCTAAAAGGGATGAAAAAGGTTGGCCTCCACTTGCGGGCACAAAAATGTGGACCTGACGCTAACGTTAGGTCTGAAATGGGCTTTGGCATGTGGATCTCCCCTCCAAATCCAGTCGGCTTTGCGGCCGTATGCCAATAAGCGTCTCCGGCACTCAGCCGGAAGCTAACTCCGGTTGATCCTGCCGGACCCCACTGCTATCGGGGTGGGACTAAGACATGCTAGTCGTGCGCCTCCAAGCCACGGTGGAGGCGCGGCGCACAGCTCAGTAACACGTGGCTAACCTACCCTTGGGACAGGGACAACCCCGGGAAACTGGGGCTAATCCCCGATAGGTGAGGACTCCTGGAATGGGTCCTCGCTGAAAGGGCGTCTAGACCATGCTTCTAGACGCTGCCCAAGGATGGGGCCGCGGCCGATCAGGTTGTTGGTGAGGTAACGGCTCACCAAGCCTAAGACCGGTACGGGCCGTGAGAGCGGGAGCCCGGAGATGGACACTGAGACAAGGGTCCAGGCCCTACGGGGCGCAGCAGTCGCGAAACCTCCGCAATACGCGAAAGCGTGACGGGGCCACCCCGAGTGCCGTCCGCTGAGGACGGCTTTTCCCCAGTGTAGACAGCTGGGGGAATAAGGGGAGGGCAAGTCGGGTGTCAGCCGCCGCGGTAATACCCGCTCCCCGAGTGGTGGGGACGCTTATTGGGCCTAAAGCATCCGTAGCCGGCTGGACAAGTCCCCTGTTAAATCCAGCGATTTAATCGCTGGACTGCGGGGGATACTGTCCAGCTAGGGGGCGGGAGAGGCCGGCGGTATTCCCGGGGTAGGGGTGAAATCTTATAATCCCGGGAGGACCACCAGTGGCGAAGGCTGCCGGCTGGAACGCGCCCGACGGTGAGGGATGAAAGCTGGGGGAGCGAACCGGATTAGATACCCGGGTAGTCCCAGCTGTAAACGATGCGGGCTAGGTGTTGGCACGGCTACAAGCCGTGTCAGTGCCGCAGGGAAGCCGTTAAGCCCGCCGCCTGGGGAGTACGGCCGCAAGGCTGAAACTTAAAGGAATTGGCGGGGGAGCACCACAAGGGGTGAAGCTTGCGGTTTAATTGGAGTCAACGCCGGAAACCTTACCGGGGGCGACAGCAGGATGAAGGCCAGATTGAAGGTCTTGCCAGACAAGCTGAGAGGAGGTGCATGGCCGTCGCCAGTTCGTGCCGTGAGGTGTCCTGTTAAGTCAGGCAACGATCGAGACCCGCGCCCCCTGTTGCAACCGGCCTTGAGCCGGGCACACTGGGGGGACTGCCGCCGATAAGGCGGAGGAAGGAGCGGGCCACGGCAGGTCAGTATGCCCCGAATCCCCCGGGCCACACGCGAGCTGCAATGGCAGGTACAATGGGTTCCGACCCCGAAAGGGGGAGGCAATCCCTAAAGCCTGCCGTAGTTGGGATCGAGGGCTGAAACCCGCCCTCGTGAACATGGAATCCCTAGTAATCGCGCGTCACTATCGCGCGGTGAATACGTCCCTGCTCCTTGCACACACCGCCCGTCGCTCCACCCGAGCGGGGCTTGGGTGAGGCGTGGTCCCTCTGGCTGCGTCGAACCCAAGCTTCGTGAGGGGGGAGAAGTCGTAACAAGGTGGCCGTAGGGGAACCTGCGGCCGGATCACCTCCTAAGTAAGCATGGCCAAAGCCGACTGGAGGAGAAAGCCTAGCGGATCCACATGCCAAAGCCCGCTAACACTGTTTCGGTGTTCAATTTTGTCTTAGGTGTTGAGTTGCAAAATTGAGTAGCCCCTCTAGTTTTTCCTGTCGCCCAGCCAATTTGTGCTGTTGGACTTTTGTAAATTGGATACCCTCTCTAGATTTTTGCATGGTTTCCATTTTCTCTAGCCCCTCCTCTATACGTTTCGCTTCGTTGACGTTAGCTTTCTGCTGTTATTCTGCCCATGCAGTAGGGGATTAGCTCTCGGATTTGTTCAATTGAGGCTTTCAGTATTTTTTCGCGTTTTTCTTTTGGCGCCTTTTCCGCTAAGGTTTTTAAAACTTGTTTTAGGAGTTGTTTTCCGCTGTTTTCTCCAGGAACGAGAACCGTGTAGGTTTTTGTTTTGTTTTTGATGGCGTCTACTGGACCGCCTATGAAGACTACTTCGCCACTTTCGTCGAATTGGACGCCTACAGCTATTTTTAGGGGCGTATTACGCATCCAATTTCGGCTTCCAGTTATGGCGAAGGCTCCTCTGGGCACGTATTCTCCTGAACTTCCAGCCTTGCTTAGCTGTTCTGGCTTAACCCAGTAAACATCCACTGTGGCGAAACCCTCCCGCCAACCCCTTGAGTGGGCTGCTGCAAATTCTGCAGCCTCGCGTAGACACTTTTCTGTTGGTTTTTTCCCTTCAGTTTTGACAACGACGAAGGGTGCACCGACCAAGTCTGCATGGAAGACTATGTCTTCTGGGGCTGTGTACTTTTTTATGAGGACTTCGTTGCTGACCGCGTCTTTGCCAGCCACTATGAGAAAGCCTTCTGAGGATGTGAACCATTTGAATTTCTCGAACCATTTTCTTGGTTTAACCCTTCTTTTGGCGAGTTCTTCTATGGCTTTGGTTGGCACAACCTCCTTTAGGGCTTCAGCCTCCCTGATTTTTGCTTCTATCTCTGAAAGCTTCCTCTTAGTTTCTTCTATTGCGGTTTTTGCGCCCTCCAATTTTCGCCTAAAAAGCTTAGCCCTCACATAGAATTTAGCGGCGTTTGTGAACAGGTCTTTTTGGAGGTCTATGCCGAAATTTAAGCCATCCACACATAAGTTAAGAATAAGTTTTTGCCTATCAAAGGATTCAAAAAACACGTATGGTTTTAAGCCAGCACGCTTTCCAGAAACCACTTCAGCGATTATTTCGTCCCATTCTTTGCCGGAGCTTTTCTCGGCTAAAAACTTGTTTAGGAGTGTTTGGAGCTCGCTGGAATAGGCGTAAATAGTGTCGCCTATCTGCTTGCACTTTGCAGCTTTTTGCTCCGCATCTTTTAGAGCTTTCTCTTGTTCAGCTAAAACCCTTTTTAAACGCTCCGCCTCCCGCGTAAGCTGTTCTAAAGCCTTCTTTTCAGCAGTAGCCTTCTTCAAAACCTCAATTTTTGTGTAAAACTCGTCCAGGGCTTCATTAAAGCTTTCGAATGGCTGGTGCTTTAACCTCTCATAGCGTTTAAGCCTTAAAGGTGTAACATCCACAAAACTGTCATCATCAACTAGAACTATGCATGGTTCAAGTTTCCCCTCAAAAACTTGGGAAAGCATTTCATTCAAACATTTGTGGATGGCTTCAGCCTGCGACGGAGTTAAGCCACCGCACTTTGTTGTCTTCTCTATTCCAAGCCTAAGCAAGACTTCTTCGGCGTAAACTCCGCCAATCCCTAAGTAGCGGGCAAGAGCCCTCACAATTTCAACGTCGCCAAAGCCTTTCAGCCCATCATAAAGGGCTTGCACACTGATTTTTGTTGGATTCTGCCCACTTGGGGGAGCAAAACGGAAAGTTTCACCCCTCAATATGTTTCTGTCCCGCATTCGCCTAAAATGTAATGCTTGCAAAATTTTGTTTTCCACGTCCACTAGGATTATGTTTCCTTCGCCGAAAACCTCCAAAACAAGCCTAAAATTGCCAAGTTTACCGCTGAAATCGAAGAGGATAACCCTTTCAAACTCGTATTGCTCAATATTTGTTAGCTGGCTGTTTCTTAGGAATTTTCTCAAAGCCATGCAAAAAGCTGGTGGAACAAGGGGTTTCTCCAAAGCATAAGATGTCAAGTTCAAGCGTTTTCCAGCCTCTAAAACGAGGTTATAGGCTGTTTCACCACGTCTCAGCTTGAAAAGCAATGTTTTATCATTCAGCTGATAAATGTTGCCAACTCTCGAGTTTAGAACCATGTCCCTCAGCTCGCGGACAACTGCGGCAACATCGAAGCTGCTGAACTCTTCTTTACGCAATGTGCGGAGCCACCGCTTTAACATGAGAATATGAAGCTTATGCCTTATAAATTGGAAAGTCACCCCCGAAGCTCTCTTTTACTAAATTACTGGGCTTGGGGCTTCAATGGGTAACCTTTCAAATGGGCACTCTTGCCCCCCGACAACTTTCAGTTTCGCCATAACCGTGTTATTTTCGATTTCGACGATGTTGTAGGTGTTCTGGTAGAAGCCTCTAAATCTGTTGGTTGAAACTGTGCCAGCGTGGAGTATCAATAGTTTTCCAAGAGTCCACAACCATGGGCGGTGGCGGTGCCCACACAAGACTAGGTTAACATCATACTTTGTCAATGTCCATAGGAAGTCTCCGGCATCGGAAACTATGTTGCGTTCCATGCCCGTGTCTGGGACGGGAATTAAATGGTGGTGGAGAGCCACAATTTTGAAACTATCCCTGCAGTTTTCAAGTTGGCTTTTCATCCATAAGCCTTGGTTATAGCCTATTTCGCCGTCATCCCTGTCTGGTCTGGAAGAATTCAGCATGATGATGGCTACATTGTCAACCCTTGTTACTGACGATGGGCTTCCAAAAAACTTTGGAAGAAGCAAATAGCCTGTTGTTCTAGCGTCGTGGTTTCCGCTTCCAACGATCAAGTGTTTGCATTTTATTAACGCCAAATACCTTTTGGCTTCTCTAAACTCCTCTATTAAGCCTTCCTCCGTCAAGTCTCCAGTTACAACAACAACTTCTGGGTTAAGCTCGTTTATCTCGTCAATAGCCTCTAGAAGCACTTCCTCCTTAAACTTTGGACCACAGTGAAGGTCTGATATGTGCACTATCAACAACTCCTAACCAACCTCCCACAACCTCCTCAGCAAGTTTGAGATGCCCAGTGTCAACATTTCAGTCATATTCGCCACAACCCTCCGGAAGAAGAGAAACGCAACAAACAGACGGAAAACGCATCCCTCACCGGAGATACCCTATGCTAGTACCATGTTTAATGGAATACATGGTCCACATAGGGTTCCGGTGCATGGTTTCACGAGCCTTTTATGTAAGGCGATAGTCTCTCTTATAAGATTATCGATTTACCCGTACAACACAACCGGCTAGGAAGCTCTACACAATTCCTTGAATAGTCAAATTTAAATGTGATGTGCGTGTTAGAACTACAAAAGTGGGTTAAATGAAACCTTTAGAAGTGCTATACTGGCTAAGGTTTGTCCTCGGCATAGTGGCAGCCTTCATCTGCGTCGGATACGAGCAAGCTGTAGGATTGATTGGCACAGATTTAAACCTCACCACTCTGTTTAATGGTATAGCCTTTGCATTAATTGTTTACATTCTATCTTACTACATGATTAAACCGAAGTTTATTCTTAAGGTGGAGAAGCCTCAAAAAATCTTCACAACTGGGATGGGCATATACTTCCTATCATGGCTTGTTTTCTGGGTGCTCTTCTACACCATAGCCCTATGGTTCTTAAGAGCCATTTAGAACGAATTTTAATCTATGAAATCCTCCATTGTTGCTTGATTTTTGTCTTCAAGAAGTTTTCCTGCTTCCATCCTTTCTTGAGAAGCGTTTCTATTTTCAATATTTTCAATGGCGTTGACAATGTTGAGTTTGCCTGCCACACGGGTGAAGTCTGCCCATGCTGCGAAGAAGCCCCTATCAAAGTCGCCATGAAGCCTATTCTTCACATGGTTCAGGAATTCTCTTCTAAAGTTTTGCAGAGCCTCCTTGTCGGATACGTCCAACTTTGAAAAGAAGGCGTAAGAATCGCTGTTGTTGGAGCGTCTCACAAGAAGCATCCCATATAGGGCTCTGAAATAGCCCCTATTCCATTCTGTTTTTTGCATTTTCTGTTTGAGCCTTTCAAGTTCGCGTTCCGCCTCCGCAAACTGTTTGTTTAGGATTAGCTGGAAAAACCTTGTGACTAGGGCTTGGGGTATGGGCATTTCAGCGACCACTGGATTTTGCCTTTTCCTCTTCGGAAATGTCCTCTATACCATTTTCTGTAATTTTAAAGATTTCCTCCCCCTCTGGCAGATATGGACTTGAAACCAGACGGGCTATGCGTATCGGACCATGGGAAGCCTTTCTAAGGTATATGCGAGTGTGGCTTGTATGCCCAACAATGTGCCCGCCAACTGGGTGGATGGCGTCTCCAAAGAACATGTCCGGCTTAGCCATAACCTGATTTGTCACAACAGCCACAGCATTAAAGGCTCTTGCCAACCTTATGAGTTTGTGCATGTGCTTGTTTAGCTTCTGCTGCCTCACAGCCAGCATCTCCCGTCCCAGATATTCGCTTCTAAAATGAGCCGTTAAAGAGTCAACAATAATGAGTTTAACATTGTTTTCCTTTATCACTTCGTCCGCGTTTTCCAGAAGGAACATTTGATGGTCTGATGTGTAGGCTTCCGCATAAATAATGTTTTTAACAACATTTTGGGGGTCAAGCCCCAAGTGCCTAGCCATCTGCACAATGCGCTCAGTCCTAAAGGTGTTTTCAGTGTCTATATACAATGCTGCGCCATTAAGCCCACCCCGCTCCGGTGGAAGCTGCACATTCACGCATAGTTGATGGCAGATTTGGCTTTTCCCACTCCCATATTCGCCATAAAACTCTGTTATTGTTTGGGTTTCCAAGCCGCCGTCTAAAAGCTTGTCTAGGGCTTTGCTTCCAGTGGTTAGCCTCAAAACATTCTGCCGCATCCTCAAGAGCTCGTCGGCTCTGATGAAGGCTATGCCAATGGATGAGCGGGCGGCACTTATTATTGCTAAAGCCTTTTTCTCGCTTATCCCGGCTGGCTCAAGCTCGCGAACTGTTGCCATAGCAAGAGACTCAACAGTGTGGAAGCCCAGCTCCCTCAACTTCTGGGCTGTTGATGGACCAATGCCTGGAAGGTCTTCAAGGGTTTCGTAGCGTGGCTTTTCCGCGCCCGTGCCTTCGCCTTCTTCCTCTGACATAAGTATCCCGTTTGACTGTTATTTGCGGCGGTATTTAAAGCAAACGAGAGACTATGCCTTCCAACACGTGGAGAGATGAGTTAAAGTGAAGACTTCACGTTTGGAAAGTCTAAAACTTTGGAAACTCTTTTATAAAATGCCATAAAAGAGAAGTTTTCGCCAAAAACATAGTGTTTGAGGGTGGAATGCTTGGAGATAGCCAAAGTTGTTGAAGATGTGGCTTTTAACCTTCTGAAGCAGGCGGTCATATACCTTCCAGAAGACGTGAAAAAAGCCTTGAAAAAGGCTTATGCGGAAGAAACAAGCGAAGCCGCTAAAACCCAGTTGAAGGCTATCCTCGAAAACATAGAGCTTGCAGAGAAATATAAGGCGCCAATATGCCAAGACACGGGCACAATAATTTTCTATGCCCAGGCTGGGGCGGAAGTTAAAAACCTTGACAAGGTTGAGGAAGCCTTGGCTAAGGCGACAAGGAGGGCTACAAAGGAAATCCCGTTAAGGCCTAATGCTGTTGATCCCTTCACTCAAAAGAACAGTGGAGACAACACGGGACGGTTTATACCATACATAAACTGGGAAGTAGTCCCCGGCGACAGCCTCGAATTGACGGTTATAACGAAGGGTGGCGGTTCAGAAAATGCTTGCGTAACTGGGATGCTTGTGCCCGGCGAGGGCATAAACGGACTAAAGAAATTTGTCATAGAATCCGTTATAAAAGCTGGAGGCCAACCATGCCCACCGACAATTCTGGGCGTTGCCATGGGTGGAGGGGCAGACATAGCCATGAAACTCGCGAAAAAGGCTCTTTTGAGACCTCTGGATCAGCCTAACCCAAACCCAGAAATAGCGAAGCTTGAAAAAGAGCTTTATGAGGCGGCGAACATGACTGGAATTGGTCCGATGGGGCTGGGCGGAAAAACAACGGTTTTGGGCGTGCACATCGAGTATGCTTTTAGGCATCCTGCCTCTTTCCCGGCGGCTGTTGCCTTCAACTGTTGGGCTGCTCGGAGAGCAACTGCAAGAATTCACGTAGACGGGACGGTTGAATATTTAACCCATAAGGGTTTGGTGTGAGGTGAAAATGGTATGGCTGTATACCACTTTAAAACACCTATTTCAGAAGCGGAAATCCGCAAACTGAAGGTTAATGACACCATTTACATAACTGGAACCATTGTGACAGCCAGAGACCAAGCCCATAGGCGAGCCCTAGAGTATTTCAAACAAGGCAAGCCACTGCCAGTGAACCTTGAAGGGTTGGCGGTTTTCCACTGCGGACCAGTGGTGAGCAGAGAGGGCGATAAGTGGGTAGCTGTAGCTGCTGGTCCAACAACAAGCACTAGGATGGATATTTTTGAAGATGAGTTTATCAAAAACTTCAAGGTCAGAGTCGTGATTGGAAAGGGTGGAATGGGAAAGAGGACAACGGACGCCATGGCGAAATACGGAGCTGTCTACGGAGCCTTCACTGGCGGGGCGGCGATATTGGCGGCTAAAGCCATAAAGAATGTTAGGGGTGTGGAGTGGCTTGACCTTGGCACGCCGGAAGCCTTATGGATTTTTGAGGTTGAAGACTTTGGACCATTAACGGTGGCTATAGACTCGCATGGAAACAACCTATTCCTGGAAGTGGCAAAAACTGTCGAGGAAAACAGGAAAAGGATTTATGAGAAACTGGGCTTACAGCCCTAAACTTTCCACCATTTTTTAATTCTCTACAGCTCTCTGCTCATTACGTAGGCGTCTTCCCCGTCCGAGTAATAGCCATGAATTGTCCTCGTAACCCTGAAGCCAAGTTTCTTATATAGGCTTATAGCTGGCACGTTTGAAACCCTAACTTCTAGGAAGGCTTGTTTTGCATTGTATAGGCGCATCCCCTCCAAGGCTTTTGTCACTAAGGCTTCACCAATGCCCCTTCGCCTATGTTCTGGCATAACAGCTATGGAGACTATGTGTCCCTTCTTTATTAAGCCGCCGAAGCCGAAGTTTGATAAGCCCAACTCAATGCGGCACATGACATAACCAACAATTTCGCCATTTCCTTCAGCCACTATGAAGGTTTCTGGAAAACGATTATAAAGGTTCATGAAGAAGTAGTCACCGTAATTTTCCGGTAGGCAGACGCGGTTAATATACATGACACGTTCAAGGTCTTTTGGCGTAAACTTCCGCAAGATGTATGTTTGCTGCAAGCTGCTCCTACTCCCACAGTGTTTTAACGCGATTATGGCGAAGCCTTTATGGTTAGGTTTGCATCCCCACTTTAAAGTTTTTCCAAAACCTTAGCCCCTTTTACTCGCTCGCCTTAACCTCTGGAAGCGTGAAGTTTCCGTAGGGCATAACCCAAACCTTAGCGTTTTCACCGACAATTTTGAAGGCTTCGTTGAGGGCTTCATTGACTGTGCGGGCTGTCCTAAGCCTAAAAACGTTCACCGCGTAGTAGTCTGGCATGGCTGAAACTAGGATTATTTGGGCTTTCTGCAAAGCCTTCATTAAATAGTAGGCTTTATGCCCACCCAAAACAAAGTTGCGCCTAATCTCCCTCTCCACGGCTTTCAAGTCCTTAAACTTAACCATCCAATCGTAGAAGACCTGGTTTCCATGCCCTTCAGGGCATTCAGCCGCGAGAATTATTACGCCGTCCCGCTTAACAACTTGTAAAGCGCTGTCAATGCCCTTATAGGCTTGGAAGAGGTTCACGTCAGCTGGATGCCCACCGGGGCTTACAACGACTATGTCGGCTCTTCGATCTACTGGTATGCGGTACATCTCATCCACAAGCTTCACGCCCTCGTGGAAGGCTTGCTCCATGTCGCCCGCCAAAGCCCTCACAATTTCGCCTTTACTGTTAAGCACAACGTTTACGATGAAATCCACTTTTGCCATCCTAGCGGCTTCCACCATGTCCTCGTGAATTGGATTTCCATCCAAAACGCCGGTTCTCGCGTTTGGATACAGAAGCATGGCATGATTAGCCTTAATAGTTTCTTCGCCAGCAACCCCTGGCAACACGCTTTTTCTCCCACCACCATAACCAGCATAATAATGGAAGCAAACATCACCCGTCAAAATTTTCAAGTCAGCCTCCGCGAAAACGCGGTTCAAATAAACCTTCGTGCCATACTTAGGCGTGGTGCCCAAATAAACAAGGTCTTTGGCTTTGCAGTCGTGGCTTACGGCTTTAACACGTTTTAGGACACCTTCTCCTAAAAGCCTAAAAGCCTCCTCATCCGTAACAGCCCTATGCGTCCCACAACCAAAAATAATTGTGATGTTCTCGTCTTTGACGCCAGCACTATTCAACTCGTCAAGAATTGGAGGCACAATAACATGGCTAGGAGCGGGTCTCGTGGCATCATCAACAACAATAGCCACCCTATGCTCCGGCTTAGCAATCTCACTTAGCTTTTTTGAGCCAATAGGCTCCCTTAAGGCTCTTTCAACCTCCGCCCGTGCATCTGGAACACCAGACTTCTCTTTTGGTTCTATGAAACCCAAAAGGTTTCGGGCTGGAACGCGGAGGCAAACCTCGGTTTTTCCATAGGGAAGCCAAACGTCAACCATTAGCCATCACTTATGGTTATTAAACACGGCAAATACCATTATTAAGTATTTACATGAGACAGCCAAACCTTATATTTTGAAGAGTGATTGTTTCGGAAAGCAAGTGGAACGGCAGATATGGGGCTTCGTAAAATCCTTAGGCGGGAGTTCTCCTTCATAAGCGGCAACTACAAAGTCCTAGTGATAAGCTGGATGATAATGGACCTAGCCACAGAAATGCCAGCCCCAAACTTCCAATACTATGTGCAACGCTTGGGAGGAACAGGCCTAGCCCTAGGCATTATAGGTTGGCCAACTGGATTGGAATGGCCATTGTGGCTTTCCCAGGAGGTTATTTGGCTGACAAGTATGGTAGACGTTGGATCATAACAACCATGACCTTTCTAATGGCTTTGTCAAACCTCTTTTTTGCCCAGCCCCAACATGGCACTTTATACTGATAGGGACAATAATTCAAAGCCTATGCCTAATATACCAGCCAGCCCTCTTCGCAATGGTTCAAGACTCGCTGCCTCCAGAACGAAGGGGAATGGGTTCATCAATAATACAGCTAATCTACGGCGCCTTCAACACACCGGGACCGGTCATTGCTGGCTTTCTAATGATGAAGTTTGGAGTTTCACTCATAAATGTGGTAAACGCCATTTACGCAAGGGACGTTCTAGGCGTAGCTGAAAACCAATGGTGGCTGGTCTACATACCATTGCTTTAACAATGATAATTGCCTCGCTGCCCATAGGCAAAATGGTGGACAAGTTTGGGAGAAAAATCCCCGTTGATCATGGGCTTAATCATTTTTGGCACTGCAACATTAATCTTCATGTGGGGAAACCTGCCAATGCTAATGCTTTCAATGGCCCTATTCGCCATAGGCCAGCTGCTTATAATGTCATCCTCCATGGCCCTCTCTACAGACCTCGTCAACCCCGAAAACATAGGAAAAGTTGTGGGCTTCAGAAACTTCGTCAGCTACATTCTTTCAGGCTTGGGCATGCTGCTGGGCAACTACCTATATGTAAGCATCTTCCTTCAGCTTCCCTTTTGCACAGCTTTGGCAATAATCATCCCAGCACTCTTAATAGCGGTTTTCCTTGTCCAAGAGCCTAAAAATGGGGAGAAAAGTTAGGATAAACCTTGGGGCTCACGTATTTTCATGTCGAAGATTTTGCGGAGCATGGATATGGGCAAGTAGCCATTCGCCGTTATAGTGTCGTGGAAAAACTTCTCGTCAAACTTTTCACCCATCATTTGTTTAACCTCTTCTTTCAATTTTAGGATTAAATGCTTCCCAAGCAGATAAGACAGCGGATACCCCGGCGTCTGAGTGTAGCGGCTAACCTCTGCCACGGCAGCCTCCCTAGACATGCCGGCCTCCCCAACAAGCATGTCCACGGCCTCTTCAAAGCTTATCTCACTCCTAGAAAGCTTAACATCAACAATTACGCGAACAGCCCGCCATATTATATCATTAATCTGTATAAGACGTGTCTCCAAGTCTTTTATGAAGCCCTTCTCCCACATAAGCTCCTCACAATAGTGAGCCCAACCCTCAACGGTTTCAGAGCCTTCAGCCAAAAGCCTAATAACACTTCCACGATTCGAAACAGCCCCTTGAAGGAAGTGTCCCGGAAAAGCCTCATGAACAGCAGTATTCCTAATCGAAGGATAATTTAGGTGCTTTCCAAGGTTTGAAGGATCCCTAGGCCTAGTCACCACATAAATTCCTATTTGCGGCTTGTCGAATTTCGCGGGCATTATTAGGGCTGCGAAGGGTATAATTGGCGCCATGAAGGCTGGTGTCTCCTCAACAAGCAGCACATCTTCTGGGTAGACTGTTGCAATACCCTTTTCTTGGACGAAACGCCTCGCCTCCTCCATCGCTTTTCTAGTGTATTCCAAAGCTTCCTCGAAGGTTTTTGGAGCCTTACTCTCAACCATTTTGAGGACTTCTTCGACGGACTTTCCGGAGGCTATTTGTTGTGCTATGCGCTCCCTTTCAGCTTTCAACTCGTTAAGATATTTTATGCCAAGCTGAAGGATTTCATCAGAAGTCATTCCGAGTTCGCGGAGCTGAAGAAGCCTCTCAAACTTTTCCCTTCCAATAGCCCACTCCTCGCGGGTCTTGTTCAGGAGGCTTTGAAGCCACTCCATGTGCAACTTAAATGCTAGGTAAAAGTTTTCCACAGCCTTTTGAAGTCTCTCGTAGGTTTTTTCTGGAACTTTTCCCTTCACCACCTCAAGTATGAACATGAACAAGCCCATCAAGTTTTGGGTTTTCTCTATGGCTAGCTGCGTCCACAACCGCACTGGCTGTGATTTCTCGAATCTTGATCGAAACTCTTCAAGGTATCTGGGCATCTGCTCTATTCTTGCGGCTATTGCATCAACCCGCTTTTCTAACGGGGCGTAATCCCTTGTAAACATTATGAATATTAGTCCGCCCAAATCCTCTGAAACGTCTGGGTTTAACTCATGCACGCGTCTCTCATAGAAGTCGAATTTCCAACGTTCATAAGCCTTCTCTAAAACCTCCCAATCTATTTTGTGGTTGTAGCTTAGCTCTGCCGGGTTAACGGTTTCCCTTAAACGGGCAAGCACCTCCTCGATCATTTTAAGGTTTTCCAAAAGCCTTTCAGTGGAGCCCTTTGGCAGCATGTAATCGTATGGTTCATGAAGCCCCAAGTATGTAGCGAAGTCGGGGTTCTTCTCCAAGAACTTTTCTAGAAACTCTTTCGTAAACTTTTCAAACATCTCATCCGCGTTCATTTTCCCGTCACTTTTCTGAAATGTTTGCTTGGCGAGGGTTTTAAGCTTTTGGAGAATGAAAGTAGCATAAGTTCTTTAAGACGTGAATGCGATAACTATTAAAATGCGAGGAACCCGTATGGCAATTGAGAAAACTCCCGGGAAAAATGAGATTCTGTTTGTCTGGTTTAACCGCTACGCTGGAGTGACCATAAAAACTCCCTCGAAAACCCTTGTAGTAGACCCTGTTGACGTGAAGCCCAAAATCTTCCAAAAGGTTGACGCCATCCTCATAAGCCATGAGCACTATGACCACCTAGACCAGTCGCTTGTTTCAGAAGTCCACAAACTGACGGGATGTATGGTAATAGCAGACCCCACTTCGGCTAGAAGACTCCGCAATATGATTCCAGCGGAAAAGCTTCACGAGGTCCAGCCGGGCGTGGAGGTTAAGGTTGGCGAAGTCTCCGTTAAAGCCGAAAAGTGTAACCATCCTCCAGCAGCCACGCCAGTATCCTTCATAATAACAAGCGAAGACGGCGTAAAAGTCTTCCACACGGCGGACAGCCTCCCATTCCCGGAGATGGCAAGCATGGGTGAAAAAGAAAAATTCGACCTAGTCTTCTGCACTGTGGGCATTGCGCCTGGAACTTCGCCGGAAACAGGTGTTGAAATAGCCAGACTAACAAAGCCTAAGGTGGCTGTTCCATATCATACTGGCTCTTCAGCCGACTTAAAGAAGTTCGGCGAAATTTTGAAGAGGGAAATGCCAAAAGTCACGTGCCTAATTCCAGAGGTTGGAAGGATCTACCAAGTTTCTAAAAAGGTGTAGGCGAATGCTGAAAAGCGGCGAAGAAGCCAGGGTTGATGTTTGCAAAATCTTAAGCAAGATTGGAGCCCTCCAGTTTGGGACCTTCAAGCTCACAAGTGGAAAGATAAGCCCATACTACATAGACTTGCGCATAGTTCCAAGCTTTCCAGACGCCTTCCAGAAAATCTGCAACCTCTACACAAACTTTGTGAAGGATAAGGTGGGCTTGGAAAACTTTGAGAGGGTTGCCGGAATACCGGTGGCGGGAATACCCTTCGCCTCGCTGGTAGCCTACAACCTTAAAAAGCCATTTCTATACATACGCAAGGGCGTCCGCCTCCACGGAAGACAGAGAAGAGTTGAAGGAATCCTCACACCCGGAGATCGCGTTTTACTCGTAGACGACCTAATCACAACGGGATTGTCGCTCAGAAGGGCGGCTAAAGCCATAACAGCCGAAGGCGGAATAGTAAACGATGCCGTTGTTCTCCTAGACAGAGAGGAAGGCGGAGGGGAAAAGCTAAAGAAAAGCGGCATCAGACTTCACGCCATACTCAAAATCAGCGAGGTGGCAGAAATGCTATGTGAGACGGGCGCCATAAACGAGGAACAATTAAAGACTATTTTGAGGCAGGTTAAAAAGGGATAGAAAGAAGCTTTGGAAGTTTCTAGGCAAATTCACTCGTAGAATATCAGTTCCTTCTCCTCCAATATCTCGTGAAGCTTGTGAACAGCGTCGTAGACGTCTTGCTCTCTCTTGGCTCCTGTGCAGACAAGCTTGCCACTTGCAAAAAGTAGTATAACAACCTTAGGATTATCCATACGGTAGATCAAGCCTGGAAACTGTTCAGGCTCATACATGGTTTTTCCAAGAGTGTAGGCTGCCTTCTCCAAGTCTATCATGCCGCCTAGGCTTGCAGAAGCCACAATGTTCTGGATTTTTAGCTCAGGCCTGCTTATGATTATTATTCCCCCCCGCTTCAGCTCCTTAATAACCTTCATGACAGCCCTGCGAGCCTCCTTCTCAGATTTAGCACCAGTGCAAACCATCTTCCCAGAGTTGAAAATCAAAGTGGCTGTCTTCGGCCTCTTAAGCCTAAAAACCAGTCCCGGAAACTGTTCTGGCCGGTATTCGACTCCTGGATAGCCCTTAACAACAGCGTTTAAGTCCACCTTCTGGTTTAGAGTTGCGGAAGCCACAACATTCTCTATGCTTATTATGGCTTTAACTTTAGGCATGAAACACCACTTCTCCATATGAAGTCTTTAAATACCCTTTATAAAGCCTTGGGTTTCGAAAGATTTAAAAAGCTTCATGAAGTTCAGAAGGTTTTAAATCTGTAAAGTCCATATCCTTTGCAATAAAAGGTGAAGGATTGGGAAAGGAATTTAGAGTAAGCCACACGTTCATACCTCCAGCAATTTTCACAATTTTCCTTACAGCATTCTACGTGACATACAAAATTTTGCCAGGCCCCGAGCTTCTATTTCTATGCATGTTTGTTTACGCCTCTTACAAGGGGAATGGCAACCGTTTTTTAAGAGCCTTCTCGCCATTCATAATATCATTCCTGTCCTACGAGTCCTTGAATAGGCTTATAGACAGTGTGCCTAGATTCATACACGTTCAAGAGCCAATAGCCGCCGACATGTGGATTTTTAACGCTGTTCCACCGCTTGTGCTTCAGCAGAATTATAGGATGCCCATTCTAGACTACATTGGAGCGGCAGTTTACTCCGTTCACTTGATTGCGCCGACAATCTTTGCATTTCTATTATGGAGGCTCCATCCGGAGCATTACCAAAAATACAGCTTAGCCTTTATGATATGTACATACAGCGCCCTTCTAACCTTCCTCTTTTATCCAGTTGCACCTCCATGGTATGGAGTTGGAGCCACCAGAATACTTTTTCAAGTGGACAATAAGCTGGGCGTCCCCATGTACAGGACAATATACGACTATATTGGGGTAAACCAGTTTGCGGCTTTCCCAAGCCTCCATTCAGCTTTACCATGGATAATTGCACTTTTCGCCATTAAAGCTTGGAAGAAAAAGGCTTTGCCAATTCTGACCTTCCCATTCATGGTTTGGTTCAGCGCCGTTTATCTTGGGGAGCACTATGTAATCGACATGGTTGGCGGAGTATTATATGCAACCTTAGCCTTTATCGTGGCATGCAATAAGGATAGGATTAGAGGCTTGTCCATCTTCAATGTAGACGTGATCACTCCAATCTTAGGAAAGTTGGGGGAGATCAGACTTCCAATTTATCGGGATAGCGAATCAATTTATAAGAAAAGTGAACCGATTTACATGGCAACTTTTCGGCGCGTTCTATGCTAGGGAAAGTGCATGGTCTAACTAGCCTTTATGGTTCCGCCAAAGGTCTGAAACCCGCCCAACCTTCACAAGCTTCCATCTTCCCCAAAAATCCTTCCTATAAAAATGGAATAAGCCGCACTTTGGACACTGCAAGACACGCCTATTCTTCTCATAGTCCATTTCATACAATTTTAAATCGGCGCCGCATTCAACACACTTATTCTGTGCTTTCGCGTTTTCCTTAAACATTCATTCCCCCATTGTTGGCTTCTTCTTTCTGTATGCTTTTAGAACGCCGTAGAGCTTCCAAGCGTTGAATGCAACCAGTATTATGAGGAAGAGTTGGAACCATGAGAATGTTGGAACCCCTTGGCGTATCCCATCATCAATCCTATAGTTTATCTGGTAGGTTAAAAAGCCTTGGGATAAGTAAACTTCACTTGCAAATCTTTCATGAAATTGTATGTCGGAGAGCATTCCTCTAATAGTTGCTTGTTGTGGGGTTGCTCCTGGCTGCCAAATGAGTAGGGAGCCCCACAAGCTAAAGAATATGAGCCCCAATAGGAGTATGTTTATGATGATGTAAAATAAGAGGTTTAGGCTGATTTTTGAGAAAAGCTTTTTCTTTTTTGGCTGCCCCTCCTTTTGAGGCTCCTTTCCTTCTTGGGAGCCGAAAGGTAACATTAGTATTATTAGGATTATTATGAGTGCCAGAAATAGGATGTACATGTTGCTTTCCGAGTGAAGGAATAATGGTAGGTTGCCGATGGCAGGAATTCTTGCTACTACCTTACCAATTAAAAGAGACGAATTCCAAGGAGAATACTGATCTTTTCCGTCAAATGCATCCCCAGCCGTTGTAATCATATAGTAATTTCCTACGGGCTGCACATTAACTGCTCTGTGAACAATAAGGTCGCTTGGTTTTTGCGGGCTTCTAAAAACGAGGATGTCTCCTTTTAGTTTGTCGGCTTTTATTTTTGCTGGGTCAACTTTTTGAACTATTATAAGGTCTCCTATGTTTAGGGTTGGAAGCATACTTCCCGACGCCACTGCGAGTGCTGGATATTCCGTGCCTAGGGCTGCTTTTGCGCCATAGTAGAAGCCGAAAACTATTATGAGGATTAGGGCCATGGTTATCGCCGTTTGAAAATATTCGTTTTTCCAAAGCCTTTTCAGTGTTTGTGTTGTCAAATTTTATCCTTCTTTGATGGTTTTGACTGTTCTTGTTGAATAAGCTTTCCATGTTTTAAAACTTAACGCTTAAAATTTTGAAAAATAAAAATGGGGAGTTTGGAATGTTTTAAAGCGTTTTTCGTTTTATATTTCTATGCCTTCGGCGCCTAGTTTGGCCTTGCTTACTATTCCCTTAAACTTTTTTCCACACTTTGGACATTCGTACATGCCGAAGATGGTTAAGGTTATCCTCATTTTTTTATCCGGGAAGGGGGCGATAAGCTCCCATGTTTTATATGGGTCTTTAACCTCTGTTCCGCATTCTGGGCAGATGTTCTGTTTCGTCTTCGGCATAGTGGGTCGCCAGTAAGCCTCGCTTTCGGAGCGAGTGTTTAAACCTTCTTTTTGCTTAGGACTTCCCGGAAGGGTTTCTTACACTTTGGACAGTCAAATAGCCCTATTTCCAGCTGCATCCTTTTACCGGATTTGTCTGGACGCCCAGCCATTGTCCACTTCTTTCTTGGTGTTGCAACCTGGGTTCCGCATTTTGGACATTTACCCATTTATTTTCCTCCAAACATCCTCGATAACCATGGTTTTCTAATGATGATAGATAAATAATTTTCCATTGGTTTCGAGTATGGGAGCCTCTCTAATCATGAAAGAATGGACTTTTCGCGCTCTAATGTGTGTCTCCATGGTGTTAGATATTTAAAAATTATACAGAACAATAAGTGTTTGGAACAAAAATAATGGGGATTGTGGCAGGCTCTATGTGGGGAGAGCCACCTTCAGGGCTTCTTGGAAAAGCTTCTTTGTAGCCGTTATGCGGGCTTTCTGGGCTAGAACGTCAGCCGTAACAAGGTCTAGGGCTTCTTCTGGACACCATTTAACGCATTGGGGTCCGTCAGGCCTGTCCTTGCATAGGTCACAGACGAAAACCACCTTTTTCTCGGGGTGAAGGGAAATTGCCCCATAATCGCATGCTTCTATGCACCATCCGCAGCCGTTGCACTTGTCCTCGTCCACGATTATTGTGCCGTTTTCCTCAGACTGGGTTAGAGCGTCTCTTGGGCAGGCTGCCACACAAGGCGGGTCCTCGCAAAGCCTACAGGTTATAGAAATGTTCACCAGTGGGTTTAGCCTAACAACCCTAATCCTAGACTTTAGGGGGTTGAAAACTTTTTCCTTGGTCCAAGCGCAAATGTATTCGCAGACTTGGCAGCCAACACACTTGTCTGGATCAGCTGAAACAAATTTTCTCTCATGAATCTTAACCATTCACATGCCTCCTCTAGGCTTTTCGGATTTTAGCCTCCACTATTGGGATTAGGTCGTCCATGCCCAAAGCCTTAAGCTTCTCTGGTGTGGGTATGCCATCCCTAGTCCAGCCCCTCACCTCATAATAGTCATCCAGCATCATATCAAGCTCTTCTTGGGTGACATAAGCGCCCTTGGATGGACCTACGTCTGGGATTGGCATGTGCATAACCTTGTAAGGCAGATGGTCGTCTTTTCTGCCTAAGCCCTCTCGGACGTTTATGACTCTGGCAAGGTTGTTTATCCGCTCGCCTTTTAGGCGCATCTCCTCGGGTGTTGTTTCAAAACCAGTTACAAGCGTGTAAAGCTTGGCTAAATCCTCAAACTCCTTGTAGTAGGTGCCCCTTGAAAACTTGCAGATAATCAGCGAATCAATAATGGTATAAACGTCTTCGATGTCTTTAACCGCTTTCGCTCTGCCCTTCTCATACTTTAATCTGTTAAACTTGCCTTTAACGTCGAAGGCGTAGGCTCCATGCCTGTTGTGGTCGGCGCCACGGAACGAGACAGCGAAGCCCAAAGCTGCCGTCTTAAGAGAGCGCAAGTCGTAGCCGGTAACCTCAACGCCTTTAATGTGTTGGGCGAGCTTCTCGGCACCCTTTCCAATTTTTTCAGCTGCAAACTTCACACCTTCAGCTAGGATGTCGCCGATGCCCTCGCGTTTGCCCATCTTTTCCAAAAGCTTCACAAGAGCTTCGTGGTTGCCGAAGCGGGCTTCAATGCCATCCATATCCTTCTGTGTTAAAATGCCGTTTTCATAGCAGTCCATGGCAAAGCCTACAATCACGCCAGCGCTGATAGAATCCATGCCATAATAGTTGCAAAGCTCACAACCCTTAATAACGGCGTCTAGGCGGTCAATCCCACAGTAAGGTCCCATAGCCCACAAAGGCTCATATTCAACCCTCGCCATAGCACCCTTAAACGGTCCCTCATTAACGACACAGATGTGTTCGCATCTCATGGCACATGAGCTGCAACCGATGATTTTCGCCACATACCTCTCGTTCAAATATTCACCGCTAACCTTTTCCGCGGCTTCAAAATGCGCATTATTATAGTTCCGTGTTGGCATGCAGTGTAAAGCATTATGCACTAAAACGTTTTCAGGTGTTCCCAAAGTCCTATACTTCTTTGTGGCTGGCCCCTTCATCCTCTCATGGAACTCCTTAACAAATTCTAGGAACTCGTCTGGCCTCGCCACCGTCACGTCGTGGGTTCCGCGAACAGCAATAGCCTTCAAATTCTTTGAACCCATAACAGCGCCCATGCCGCATCTTCCAGCAGCCCTAGTTTTCTCGTTAATTATGCATGCTATCCGCACGAGTTTTTCTCCAGCTGGTCCGATGGCGGCAACCCGAATGTAGTAGTCGCCCAACTCCTCCTTAATCATATCTTCTGTTTCGGCTGGCGGCTTCCCCCACAAATGGGAGGCATCCAAAATCTGAACTGAATCGTCGTCAATCCAGACGTAGACGGGCTTTTCAGCCTTGCCATGGAAGATAACCGCGTCGTAACCAGCCCTTTTCAGCTCTGTGCCAAAACTGCCATGAGACTTAGACTCGCCGATGCCATAACTTTGGGGAGACTTAGCCACAAAAGCGTGGCCGTTTCCACCAGTGGGCCAAACGGTGCCAGAAGTTGGGCCAGTAGCCAAAACCAGCGGGTTTTCTGGGCTGAAGGGGTCAACTCCAGCCTTTGAATTGTCAAACCACAAGCGCATCCCAAGGCCTATTCCGCCAATGTATTTTTTGGCATAATCCTCGTTCAGCGGCTCCGTGTACGTTTTACCAGTTGTTAGGTCTACGTGGAGAATTTTGCCAGCATAGCCATACAACCTAATTTTCCTCCATATCTCAGCCATTTTTAGCGAGAATTAGATAACTCTATGTGATTTATATATTAATGTATCTGTTCACAATCGTCAGACATCTCCTTAAAATTTGAGGAAAATTTTGAAAGATGGAAGGGAACGAAGAAAGGAAGGAATTTAAAGAGCTTATAGTGTTTCCTTTAAGATTTCCAATATGTCCCTTACAGATATTTTATCTTCAACCTCAAGGACTTTTGTGGCGTCCTCTAATGTTGTTACGCAGAAGGGGCAAGCCACGGCAATAACTTCAACTCCAAGCTCTAAGGCCTCTTTAACGCGGTTTACGCAAGGCCTCTTCTCTGGTTCGGCTTCTTCTGTCCAAACTCTTCCAGCCCCACCACCGCAGCAGAAGCTGGCTTCCCTTGTGCGCTTCATTTCAATGAGCTCTAGCCCGTTTATTGATTGGAGTATGCGTCTTGGCTCTTCGTAAATTTGGTTTCGCTTTCCAAGGAAGCATGGGTCGTGGTAGGCAACCCGCTTATTATAGGGCTTTGTGGGTTTGAGTTTGCCGTTTTCTAGAGTTTCTGCCAAAAACTGCGTGTAGTGCTGAACGTTCAGCCCCAAATCTTTGTAGGGCTTGTCATTTTTGAACGTGTTGTAGCAGTGAGGCGAAACCGTCACAATTCGGTTTGCGTTAAACTTTTTGAAGACAGCCACATTGTGTTCTGCAAGCATTTCAAACAAGCCTTTCTCGCCCATGCGCAGTATATGGTCTCCGCAACACCATTCCTCCTCGCCTAAAGTAGCGTAGTCAACGCCGAGCCTATCAAAAATTGTTGCCATTGTTCTGGCTATATCCCTATTCCTAACGTCGTAGGCTGTTGAGCAGCAAACGAAGAAGAGGACATCAGTCCCCGTCACGTTTGGGTAGGTTTTAACGTTTAAGCCCTCAGCCCAAGCCATCCGTCTACTCTGGTGGGTTCCCATAGGGTTATGGTATTTCATGACACTTTCAAGAACATCCTTAACGGTTCTTGGGATGGCTCCCATTTCAACTAATAGGCTGCGGTCCTCAACCACAGAATCCGAACAGTTCACAAGTTTTGGACAGAAGAACGTACAAGAGTTGCATGAGGTGCAGAGCCAAACGTTATCAGCCATGGGCTTAAGCCTCTCATCCAAGCCCTCATCCCTCGAATCGGCTATAAAACGGTAGTTAGCCGTCAAAGCCGAAGGTCCAAGGAACCTTTCGTCTATGGCTGCTGGACAAGCGGAGTAGCAAATTGAACATTTAGTGCAGAGCGTTAAGTCCCAATATTTTTTGAGGTCTTCTGGAGACTGGATGAACTCTTCGAGCTTTTTGAAGGCTTCAGGAGGCTTAATCAGCACAGTCCTAATTTTCCTAAGGTTTTGGAAGAAGGGTTGGATGTCAACCACCAAATCCTTTATGACTGGAAGGTTCGAGAGGGGCTCGATGGTTATTGTATCCGCATTAATGTCAAGAACTTGTGTATAGCATGCCAGCATTGGTTTTCCATTAATGTTCACTGCACAGCTTCCACAAATGCCCATCCGGCATGAATGCCTAAAAGTTAGCGTTTCATCAAAATTCTCCTTAATATAATTAAGCACGTCAAGGATTGTTGTTCCGCGGCGTATCGGCACCTTAAATGTGGAAATGTAACTCCTTTTGGCGTCTGGGTCGTAGCGGCGAATTCTGAATTCAACTATTTTAACAGCTTCACTATTCATGTGCCAAGCCTCCCCTAATACTTTCTGACAGTGGGCTGCCACTTCGTAACTGTAACGGGGATGTACTCAAGCCTTGGGCCGTCCACTGTGTGGTATGCTAGTGTGTGCACAAGCCACTTCTCATCGTCGCGTTTTGGATAGTCAAGCCTTGAATGGGCGCCCCGCGACTCTGTTCTGGCTAATGCGCTGATTATGGTGACTTCAGCCAAGTCTAGCATGAAGTCGAGCTGTAGGGCTGCCGTAAATCCAGTGTTGAAGGTTTTGCCCTTATCCTCAACCTTTATGTGTTTAAACCTCTCCTTAAGGGTTCGAATCTCCTTTAAGGCGCTTTTCAATTCTTCGCCTGTTCTGAAAATCCAAACCTTAGTGTTCATAAGCCTCCTCATCTCGTCTCTAAGCCGTGGAACCCTCTCTTCACCCTCTCTTCCGAGGATACCGTCAAAAACCCGCTTTTCCTCGGCTAACGCCTTCTCCTCTGGAAATTCATGGAAACTGGCGGACATAGCGTATCTTGCTGCTTCCTCCCCTGCGACAGCCCCGAAAACCAAGCATTCAGCCGTTGAGTTTGTTCCAAGCCTATTGGCGCCGTGAAGGCTCAAGCAGGAGCATTCGCCAGCAGCATATAACCCTCTGATGGGCGTTTCAGTTCTAATGTTGGCTTTTATTCCACCCATGGAATAGTGGGCTGCCGGACGAATTGGTATTGGCTCCTTAATCGGGTCAACCCCAGCAAGTTTTATGGCGACATCCCTTATTAGCGGCAGTCTCTCGTTAATTTTTTCTTCGCCTAAATGCCTAAGGTCCAACGCTATGTATGGTCCATGGGGACCAGTGAAGGCTCTTCCCTCAAGGATTTCAGTTTGCTCCGCCCTCGAAACCACATCACGAGGGGCTAACTCCATCTTTTCTGGGGCGTAACGCTTCATGAAGCGTTCCCCAAGGGCGTTAAGCAAATAGCCGCCTTCACCCCTTGCGCCTTCAGTGATTAAAACGCCTGAAGGCACCAGTCCTGTTGGGTGAAATTGGACGAACTCCATGTCTTCTAGGGGTGCGCCAGCCCGATAAGCCATAGCCATGCCATCGCCAGTCGTTGTGTGGGAGAAAGTTGTAAACTCGTATATGCGTTCATGTCCACCAGTAGCCATAACAACAGCCTTAGCTTTGAAAGCATGCATCTCGCCGGTTTTAAGCTCTATGGCTGTTAATCCCGCTACTGTGCCGTCCTCAACTATGAGCGATGTGGCAAACCACTCGTCGTAGAACTTCACATTTTCGTAGGTTATGGCTTTACCATAAAGTGTGTGCATCTCATGAAAGCCCGTCATATCAGCCGCAAAACAAGCCCTCGGAAAGGTGTGCCCTCCGAAGGGACGCTGGTCTATTTTGCCGTCTGGCGTTCTGCTCCACGGGCAACCCCAATGCTCCATTAGGATAATCTCTCTGGGGGCTTGCTCAACAAAGAACTCCACAACATCTTGGTCTGCAAGATAATCAGCACCCTTAACGGTGTCAAAAGCATGCAAATCAAAGGAATCCTTCTCCCTCATGACGGCGGCTGTTCCGCCCTGTGCACAGACAGAATGCGACCTCAAAGGGTGAAGCTTCGAGATCACCGCTATGTCCAGTTTGCTATTGTATTCGGCAGCTGCAACGGCAGCCCTTAAGCCAGCCAAGCCAGCGCCAACAATAACTATGTCGTGGGAGTGTTTCTCCATTAACAGTACCGCCATTTTGAAGAAATAACTTAGTTTCGCCTTCTAACGTTTATATTTTTCCGAAACAGCCACCATGTTAAACTTATTTTAGAGCGAAGCCAATAAATTGTATAAGGCTACTGAGCAAATAGTGAAAGGGCGAGAAATGTTCAATAAAGTTCTAATTGCCAACAGGGGAGAAATCGCCTTAAGGGCGATTAGGGCATGTAGGGAACTTGGCGTTAAAACAGTCGCTGTCTACTCTGAGGCGGATGCCGACTCGCTTCATGTCCAGTATGCTGATGAATGCTATTTTATAGGCGCGGCGGAACCAAGCCAAAGCTACCTAAACATAGAAAAAATAATAGAAACAGCTAAAAAATCTGGTTGCGAAGCCATCCACCCGGGATATGGTTTTCTATCCCAAATTCCAGCCTTTGCAGAGGCATGCGCTGAAAACGGCTTGGAGTTCATTGGTCCCCCAGCCGAAGTGCTAAAAAGAATGGGGAATAAGGTTGAGGCTCGGAAGGCTGCGGCTGAAGCTGGAGTGCCAGTCATCCCCGGAAGCATAAACCCAACCAAAAGCCCAGAAGAAGCCATAAAAATAGCCGAAAAAGTTGGTTATCCAGTTTTGGTTAAGGCTGTTTATGGGGGTGGCGGGAAGGGCATGCGCCTAGTCAAAGATGGAGATGAAATGCGCCACATTTTGGAAACCGCCGCCTTGGAGGCGGAATCCTCCTTTGGAAGCCGTGAAATCTACATTGAAAAGTTTCTTCCAAGGGCGAGGCATATTGAATTCCAAATACTAGCCGACAAGGGAGGGCGAGTAATCCACTTGGGCGAAAGGGAATGCTCAATCCAGAGGCGATACCAAAAACTCATTGAGGAGACACCATCGCCCTTCATGACGGCGGAACTGCGGAGGGAAATGGGCAAAGCAGCCATAAAAATTGCAAAAACCATTAACTATGTTAATGCCGGAACCGTCGAATTCCTCGTCGACCAAAGTGGCAACTATTACTTTTTGGAAATGAACACTAGGCTTCAGGTGGAGCACTTAATCACCGAAATGGTGACGGGCATAGACATAGTTAAAGAGCAGATAAGGATTGCCGCTGACGAAAAACTCGCCTTCAACCAGAGGGACGTGAAAATCCGCGGACATGCCATAAACTGTCGAATAAACGCCGAAGACCCCTATAACAACTTTGCACCATCACCTGGAACCGTGACAAATCTGCGGTTGCCAGGCGGTCCAGGCGTTAGGGTTGACACACACCTTTACGCTGGCTATACTATATCGGTTTTCTATGACCCGTTGATTGCAAAGCTTGCTGTTTGGGGTTTAAACCGCCAAGAAGCCATAAGGAGGATGCGCAACGCCCTAGAAGAATTCGTAATAGAAGGGGTTAAAACCACAATCCCCCTCCATAAGCGAATAATGGAGGATGAAGACTTCTTAAGAGGAGACATCCACATAAACTTCGTTGGCGAAAGAATTTGGAAACTTCTTCCAGAAAAAGCCCTAACAGAGGAGGAGATAGCCGCACTCACCGCTGTGCTGGCAAACCAAACAAGCGAAGCAAAAGTCAGAGCACTAACCATAAAGCGTGAACAAGGGAAAGCTTCTCTTTGGAAGGCTGCTGGCAGAATTATTGGGCTGAGGCGAATCCTTTGAAAGTCTATGAAGTCTTAGTGGACAAGAAGGCACACAACATCAAGGTTTTGAAGAGGGAAAACGCCTCTTTTATCGTTGATGTTGATGGGAAAACTTTGGAGGTTAAATTTGCCAATTCCGGCGGCGGAAAATTTTCCCTAGAAATAAACGGTGAGAAGGTTCAAGCAGAGCTTTTTAGGTTGTCTGAAAACAAAATGAGGGTTAAAGTTGGCGCTAAAACCTTTGAGGTTCAATATCCAACGCCCACTTTTAAGCCGGAAACCTTGAAGGCTGAGGTTCTTCCCGCTATTACTAAAAAGCCAACGGTAAGCCTCGCATTCGGGAAGGATGCTGTTTTGGCTCCAATAGCTGGAAGGATTGTGGCATTAAAGATCAGCGTTGGACAAAGAGTTTCAAAAGGAGAGTGCGTATGCGTTTTGGAAGCCATGAAAATGGCAAATGAGGTGGCAGCACCAAAAGACGGGGTTGTCAAGGAAATCCTTGTCTCTGAAGGGGCTGTTGTGAATAAAGGCGATGTTTTGGCAATCATAGCTTAGAAACTTTTTTATAATAATGGCTATTGCTTTTAAACCTCAATCGGGAAAGGAGTTGAAATAATCACATGTTTATCGGTGTGGACCATGTCGGCGTGGCGGTTAAAAATTTGGATGGGGCTATTGGAGTTTACCGAGACATTTTGGGCTTCAAGCTTTTAGGAGTTCACGTCCTAACAGAGCGGAAGGTTAAGGTGGCTTTCCTATCCACAGGCGGCGAAACCCAAATCGAGCTTTTAGAGCCTCTGGGCAGTGATAGTCCTGTTGCCAAATTCCTTGAAAGTCGTGGTGAGGGCATCCACCACATAGCCGTCAAAGTGGACGACATCGAAAATGCTTTGGAAGAGCTTAAGAAGAAGGGCGTAATGCTTATTGACGAAAAGCCGAGGGATGGCGCTGAGGGAAAGAAGATAGCCTTTGTCCATCCAAAAAGCACCAAGGGCGTCCTACTAGAACTCGTGATGGAGTAAAGCGAGAAAATCATAATCATCCAGATTGGGGGCTGAAGCCTTCTGCGTCCAGTAAAAACAGTCCTCCTCATCCAGTGTTTCCACTCTTTCGTAAGCGGTGTTCTCGGCGTTGTAATACCATTGATGATGAAGGAGAGGCGCATAGACATAGTGCTGATAGGCTTTGTTTTTGCATCTATGCCCATAATAATGCAGCTGGGCAGAATGTTCTTCGCCACCCTCTCAGACTTTTTTGGAAGGAAGCCCTTCTTCATGGCAAACGGCTTTCTGGGCGCGGTTTCAAGCCTCATATACTATTTCGCCCACACACCAATGGAGTTCCTTTTCGGAAAAGTTGCAGAGGGAACAAAGGAAGGCGCCATATGGGCTGTTAACAGGGCTTATATCCTAGAAAGGAGCCGTGGAAACTGGAGGCTCCTTGTAAACCTAAGAACAGTTGTTTACGTTGCCTTTGCCGTGGGCAGCTTCATAGCTGGATTTCTGGCAGCCCTAATCCTATATGAGGGGACAATGATTCTCTGCGCTCTTTTAGGATTTTTGAGTTTCCTCCTCTCCTTTACGCTGATTGATGAGAGAAAAGGCGAGTTTAATGTCCAGCAAGCCTTACGTTTTCTCGATTTTAGAAGGAAAGGGCGAACCTTCAAAATTTTCCTCCTTCTCTTCTTCACATTAGGCTTGGCTTTCGGCTTCCGCTCCGGATACGTCATACCCTACTTCCTAAGCACCGTCGGCTTTTCTAAAGAAGATGTTGGACTGATTTTTGGAGCCATGATTCTTATGGCGGGATTTTCCTCATACATTTTCTCAAGATGCCATGATGTTAAGAGTCTCATCTTAATAAGCGGAATAGCCTATTCGGTTCCCCTCATTTTTCTAGGCTTCTCTCCCCCGATTTTCACCGTTGCTTTCGTGATTGCTGTGGGCTTCGCTGAGGGAATGAACAGTGTTGGACAGGAGGGAATCTTATCAAAAGTATGTGAAAGGGAATCTTATGGAACTGATATTGGCTTGCTCATGATGGGGCTTCACATAGGCGAGTCGGCAAGCCTAGCCCTAAGCGGAATAATAATCGCCAAATGGGGCTTCGCAATCTCCTTCATACTAGCATCCACCATACACGCGGCTTTCTATATGGGCGCCTTCAAACTATATACGGAGAAATAGCCTTGCCCACAAACATTAAAGTGGAAAAACTCCAAGAAGGACTGAAAACAAGGCTTATCGGAAAATACATTTTCTTCGCCCATGAGGTCGGTTCAACCAACAACTGGGCTAAGGAGCTGGCGGAACTCGACGCTCCAGAAGGCACAGTCGCCATAGCCGAAACCCAAACCGCTGGGCGTGGAAGACTCGGAAGAAAATGGATTTCACCAAAGGGCGGTTTATGGTTCTCAATAATTTTTAGGCCAAAACTTAAGCCGCAAGAAACCGTTAAGCTCGTGTTTTTGGCTTGCCTAGCCGTTGCTGAAACCATACGCGACATGTACGGCTTGAAGACTGAAATCAAGTGGCCAAACGATGTCCTAGTTGATGGTCGAAAGGTTTGCGGCATACTCTCCGAAATGAAGACTGTTGGCGAAAAAGTGGATTACGCAATAATTGGTGTAGGCGTTAACGCCAACTTCGACGTGGAGAAAGAGTTTCCAGAAGAACTCTGGGAAAAAGCCACATCCGTCCAAAAAGCCTTGGGCAGAAAAATCGCCTTAGAAGAGCTTTTTAAGGCTTTACTTGAGAAAATGGACAACCTCTACCAAATCTTCCTAAAAGAAGGCTTCAAGCCAATTCTTGAAAAGTGGAAAGACTTAGCATACTTTCTGGGCTGCGAAGTGGAAGTTTACGGCGATGGCGAAAAATTTGAAGGCATAGCCTCCAGCGTCGGCGATGACGGAGCACTGATTTTAAAGCTTAAAGACGGCTCGGAAAGGCGTATTTTTGCCGGAGACTTATCCATAAAGTTGAGGTGTAAAGTTTCCTTTTCGGTTAAGTAGAATCCGCGTTTTTCAGCTGTTCCAGAAGCACTTTTGGGTCTGGATGCCATTGTCCCCATTTTCTGCATATGTGCTCTGTCCAGCTGTAATTCTCGTAGGTGTAGGGGTCTGGGCGTCCATTTTTCAGTGGGATTTTCGCTTTTAGCCGCTTATAATAGTCTTGGGCTAGGTAGCCCTCGTCCATAACTCATGGCTTCAGAAACCATTTCGTCTGTTAGTTGCGCTCCCTATCCCGCGACAGTAATATGCTGTAGGCTTGAGAGGCGAAAGGCGCCTGCCGTCCAACCCCTAATAATTGTGCGTATAACGTTTTCTGGTGGCATGTCAGCCTTATACTTGCGGATGGACTTGTGGCTTAAAAGTGTCTGAATAACGGGATTTTGCTCCATCATGGCATGAGTACTCCTTTTCAGTTCTGAAGTAAAGGTTAAGTTGAGATATAATTTTCTGGCTGCGGCTGCATATATCCTAAATACTGATTGCCCCTACATATTCTAGCAAACCGGAAGGTGTTGGTTTATGGTGGAGATTAGAGAGCCAACTGTTGAGGAGAAGATTAGGCGTTTGCATGAAATGCGGGAGCAAGCCAAACTTGGCGGTGGGCTTAAACGCATTGAAGAGCAACACGCGAAGGGTAAGCTAACAGCTAGAGAACGCATAGACCTCCTCTTAGACCCAGGAAGCTTCAACGAGCTTGACCAGTTTGTCGTCCATCAGTGCACTGATTTTGGCATGGCTGAACGCAAATACCTGGGCGACGGCGTTGTAACAGGCTATGGCACAATAGATGGAAGACTTGTCTACGTTTTCTCGCAAGACTTCACGGTTTTCGGCGGCTCATTAGGCGAAATGTTCGCACGTAAAGTCTGCAAACTCATGGATTTAGCCATGAAAACTGGCGCGCCGGTCATAGGCTTAAACGATTCTGGCGGGGCGCGAATCCAAGAGGGTGTTGCAAGCCTTGCTGGTTATGGCGACATATTCTTCCGTAATGTTATGGCTTCTGGCGTTATACCCCAAATATCCGCCATAATGGGACCATGTGCAGGCGGAGCCGTATACTCGCCAGCCCTAACAGACTTCATAATAATGGTGGACAAGACAAGCTACATGTTCATCACAGGACCAGATGTTGTCAAAACTGTTCTGGGACAAGAAGTAACCTTTGAAGAGCTTGGTGGAGCAATGGTTCACAGTCAAACCAGTGGTGTAGCCCATTTCATAGCCAAAGACGAGGAGCAATGCATCCAAATAATTAAGAGGCTTTTGAGCTATTTACCCAGCAACTATCTTGAAGACCCGCCGTATGTGGAGACCGGGGATGACCCAAACCGAACAGACGAGGAATTAGCACGCATAATGCCAGACGACCCAGACAAACCCTACGACGTTAAGGAGATAATCCACCGCGTCGTAGACAACGGCGAATTCTTTGAAGTCCAACCTCTATGGGCGCCAAACATAGCCATAGGCTTTGCAAGGTTGAATGGGCACACTGTTGGAATAGTAGCCAACCAACCAGCCTACTACGCTGGAGCCTTGGATATAAACTCTTCAACAAAAGCCGCGAGGTTTGTGCGTTTCTGTGACTGCTTCAACATACCAATAATAACTTTCGTAGACGTGCCAGGCTTCTTGCCGGGCATAGAGCAGGAACACGGTGGAATAATACGCCACGGTTCAAAACTGCTTTATGCCTACTGTGAAGCTACAGTTCCAAAAATAACCGTTATACTCCGCAAAGCTTATGGTGGAGCCTACGACGTCATGGGCTCAAAACATTCAGGAGGAGACATAAACTATGCCTGGCCAACAGCCGAAATCGCCGTCATGGGACCGCAAGGAGCCATAAACATAATTTTTAGGAAGGAAATTGCCGAAGCACCAGATCCTGAGCAAAAACGCTTGGAGCTTGTCAGCGATTATAGGCGGAAGTTTGCCAACCCCTATGTGGCGGCGCAGAAGGGCTACATTGACGATGTTATAGAGCCAGCTGAAACACGCCCCAAACTAGTAAGCGCCCTTGAAATGCTCATGACAAAACGCGAGGCTAGACCATCCAAAAAACACGCGAACATTCCATTATAGATAAATAAGTGCTTCTCCAAGTTTCACTTTCTAACGCTCTCTCAAAGTGAAAGGTCTTGAACGCGAAGCCCATTAGAATTACTGATACAACGTTTCGCGACGCCCACCAGTCTTTGATGGCTACTCGAATGCGCACGGAATCGATGCTTCCCATAGCCGAGAAAATGGACCATGTGGGCTTTTTCTCCATGGAGGTCTGGGGCGGCGCCACCTTTGACGTTTGCATACGCTACTTAGCCGAAGACCCATGGGAGAGAATCCGCCAACTTAAAAGGCGTATCAAGCGAACGCCACTGCAAATGCTCTTGCGAGGGCAGAACGTTGTTGGCTACCGGAATTATCCGGATGATGTTGTCATAAAATTTGTTGAGAAAGCCGCTGAAAACGGTATAGACATTTTCCGTGTTTTCGACGCCCTAAACGATGTCCGCAACATGGAAGTAGCCATAAAAACCGTCAAGAAGGTTGGGAGACACGCTCAGGGCACGATATGCTACACCATAAGCCCAGTCCACACAATAGAGTACTACGTAGATGTTGCCAAAAAACTGGCTTGGCTTGGATGCGACTCCATATGCATTAAGGACATGGCTGGAATGCTGGCGCCACAACCAGCCTACGAACTCATAACAGCCTTAAAAAGGGAGGTGGGCTTGCCGGTGCACCTCCACTGTCACTGCACCAGTGGAATGGCTATGATGACATATTTGCGGGCATGCGAAGCTGGAGTAGACATAATAGACGCAGCTTTTTCGCCACTGGCATGGGGCACATCCCAGCCACCAGTAGAGTCCATAGTTGCAGCCTTAAAGGGGACGCCGTACGATCCCGGGTTTGACATGACGCTTTTGCAGGAAATTGCGGAATACTTCAGGGAGCTTAGGGAGAAATATTACGATCCATTGGGGCTTATAGACCCCAAAGCCGAGAGGGTTGACCCTTCCATAATGGTTCACCAGATTCCTGGCGGGATGTTCTCCAACCTTATCGAGCAGTTGAGGGAGCAGAACGCCGTTCATAGACTTAGAGAGGTCCTCGAAGAAGTCCCAAGGGTGCGAAAAGAGCTTGGTTATCCACCTCTGGTTACGCCTACAAGCCAACTGGTTGGCATTCAAGCGGTGCTTAACGTCTTGTCTGGGAAACGTTACAGCATAGTGCCAAAAGAGGTTAGGGACTATGTTAAAGGGTTTTATGGGCAGCCTCCAGCCCCAATAGATGAGGAGGTTAAGAGGCTTATTATTGGCGACGAGGAGCCCATAACATGCCGCCCAGCAGACCTTCTTGAGCCAGCCTTAGACAAAATTCCAGAGGATGTTAAGCCCTACATTGAAAGCGAGGAGGACATGCTCACCTACGTCTTGTTCCCAGCTATTGCCCCAGAATTCTTCAAAAAACGGAAAGCCAAAAAGGAGGAAGCCAAAACGGGCGTGCCGCCAGAAAGGCTGGCGGAACTGGAGCAGGTGGCAGCAGTGTCAGCAGCAGTTGCCGCTTACATAACAAGCCTACGTGAGGTGAAAGCCCTAACCCTTCAAAGGGCTAAGCGTGGAATTTCGCCTTGGGTTTTGGCTGGAAGGCAAAGCCTAGCCGAGCATGGTGGGTGAAATGCCAACATACGAGATTTTTGTAAACGGAAAGCCTTTGAAAATCGGAGTTTCAAAAACTGGTGAAAAGGCTTTTATCGTCAAGCTTGGCGACAGATCCTTTAATGTAGAGGTTCTAAACGGCAAAATTCAGCCTGAAAAAGAACTTCAAATAAGAGTTGACGAAAAAGCATACGCTGTGCTTTTTCAAGAGGTTAGCAAAACAAAGCCTTTCACGGTTAAGGTTGAAGAGGCATCCTTCAAAGTGGAGTTGAAAACGCCCACGTTGGCAAGACTGGCTGTTCCGTCAGCAATAGAGCAGGCACTTCCAGCACCAGTGTTGAGGGCGGCGAAGCCCAAACAAGTGGTTTCTGGAACTGTTACGGCTCCAATGACTGGAAAGATAATTTCCATAAAAGTTGTGAAGGGTGAGCGGGTTAAGGCTGGGCAAGTCCTATGCATTTTGGAAGCCATGAAAATGGAGAATGAAATTACGGCACCTGTGGCTGGAACTGTCCGCGAAATCCTTGTTTCTGAAGGAGCCTCAGTAAGCGAGGGTGACCCGCTTTTTGTTATTGGCTAACATTATTAGAATATGGATGGGGGCTTATATTCTCCGAAAACTTGGCGTAGGGTGTCGCAAATCTCGCCTAGTGTGGCGTACTCCTTAACAGCCTGAATTATGAAGGGCATTAGGTTTACGTCCTCCTTCTCGGCAGCCTTCCGCAAGTTTTCTAGGGCTTCCTTGACTTTTGCTTTGTCTCTCTGCCTCTTCACCTCGTTTAGGCGTTTAACCAGCGTCTTTTCGATTTCTGGGTCTATTCGCAAAATTTTGATGGGCGTTTTCTCCTCACCTACAAACTCGTTAACGCCCACAACTATGCGCTTTTTGCTTTCCACCTCCTTCTGATAGCGGTAAGCACTTTCCATTATTTCCCTCTGCATAAACCCCTTTTCTATAGCTGCAACTGCCCCGCCCATCTCGTCTATCCGCTCCAAATACTGGGTGACTTTCTCCTCAATCTGGTTTGTCAAGTACTCCACATAATAAGAGCCGCCCAAAGGGTCTATTGTGTCTGCAACGCCGCTTTCGTAGGCTATTATTTGCTGGGTTCTAAGCGCTATGGTGACGGCTTGCTCACTGGGCAGGGCATAAGCCTCATCAAAAGAGTTCGTATGCAATGACTGGGTTCCGCCCAAAACCGCTGCTAAAGCCTGAATGGTTACGCGGATAATATTGTTTAGGGGCTGCTGGGCTGTAAGCGAAACCCCAGAAGTCTGTGTGTGGAAGCGCAGCATCCAAGAGGCTGGGTTTTTGGCTCCGAAATGCTCCCGCATAATTTTAGCCCACAAGCGTCTCGCAGCCCTAAACTTGGCAACCTCTTCGAAAAGGTTGTTGTGTGCCGCAAAGAAGAAGGAAAGCCTGCCAGCAAACCTGTCCACGTCTAATCCTCGGTCTATGGCTGCCTGCACATAGGCCATGGCATTGGCAAAGGTGAAGGCTATTTCTTGGACCGCCGTTGCGCCTGCCTCCCGAATATGGTAGCCGCTTATACTTATGGTGTTCCATTTAGGCACGTTTTTGGCACAATACTCGAAAATGTCTGTTACCAGGCGCATGGAGGGTTTAGGAGGAAAAATATACATGCCCCTCGCCACATACTCCTTCAAAATGTCGTTCTGAACAGTGCCATCAAGCAAGCTTTGCGGAACGCCCTGCTTTTCTCCAACAACAATGTACATGGCGAGCAGAACAGCCGCGGGCGCATTAATTGTCATAGAAGTTGTGATCTTATCCAATGGGATTCCGTCAAAAACTATTTCCATATCCCTCAAAGTGCTTACGCTAACGCCTGCCTTGCCCACCTCACCCCTTGCCATAGGATGGTCACAGTCATAACCCACCTGCGTTGGAAAGTCAAAAGCCACGCTCAACCCGGTCTGCCCCTGACTTAGCAAATATTTGAAACGCTGGTTCGTCTGTTCAGCAGTGCCAAAACCGGCATACTGCCTCATAGTCCAAAAACGCGCCCGGTACATAGTGGGATAAACACCACGAGTAAAAGGATACTCGCCAGGAAAACCTAAACCACTAAGATAGTCGAGATTGGCAATGTCCGCTGGCGTGTAAAGGCGGTTCACATGTATGTCAGAACTGGTTAAAAACTCGCCACGCTCTGGAAGTCTCTTAAGGCTTTTAGCCACGGTTTCCTTTTCCCAACGCTCCTTTTCACGTTGAATTTTCTCCAGCAACTTCATGTCAAACAATGCGGATGCACCAAAATTACATTAATGGAAAGCATATAAATGGTTATTCGGAAAGCCTCTAAGAAACAGATATAAGAAATTTCATACCATTTATCCCTTGAAGCGGGGCTAACGAAATTGAGGGTTAAGGTCGAATACATCGGGCACATTAAGGAGATAATTCGCAGCGGCAGAGAAGAAGAGCTAGAAGTCTCTGAAGGCGCCTCGCTTGCAGATTTGCTTTCCATGCTTGCTGAAAAATATGGTGAACCCTTCCGCAAAGCCGTCTATGAACCGGGCGGTTCAGACGTGAAGCAGAGCTTTATCATCACGGTTAATGGCTACCTGCTAAACCAGCTTAGCGGCGGTGTGGAAACAAAACTCAAGCATGGAGACCACGTAATCTTAATGTCTATCGTTAGCGGCGGCTAAAGTTTCTCATTTCCAAAGCATCAAGATCGTAAAACGTTTTATAACAGAACAAGCAGCACATACTCTCTTCAAAAAAGGGTGAAAACCTTGAAAAGGGTAGAAACCCTAAAAAAGATAGCCTTTGAGAAGAAGGGTTTTGACGGCTTCCTAATAACAAATGAGGCGAACATGCTTTATTTTGCTGGCTTCCCCGGAGCCACATGCCTCCTATTCCCAAGAAACGGCGAGAATACGCTTTATGTTTATGGCGTAAACTATGAGCAGGCAAAAGCCGAAGGCAAAGGCTTCAGCATTGAGTTTGTTAAGCGTGATGAAAACTTGGCAGCGAAGGTTGCCGCCCAAATAAAGGATTATGGCATAAAAAAGCTTGCTTTCGACTCATTAACAATTGAAAATTATCGCGGTCTCGTAAAATTTCTGCGGGGCAAGGCTAAACTTAAACCTCAAGCCAAGCTTGTCTGGGAGCTCCGCAAGGTGAAAGACGCCGAAGAAATTGAACTTATGCGCAAAGCCGGAGAGCTTACATGCGAAGGAATGAGAGCAGCATACGAATATATAAGGCCGGGTATACGCGAGTATGAGGCGGCAGCTGAAATAGAATACGCGATGCGGAAAAAGGGGTCTTGGGGGACAGCCTTCGAAACAATATTGGCTTCTGGTGTGCGTTCCGCTTATCCCCATGGAGGCTGTACGGATAGAGAAATTCGTGAAGGAGACCTTGTTGTTGTGGACATAGGCGCATCCTACCGCTATTACCGCTCAGATATGACGAGAACGCTGGTGGCTGGAAAACCATCAGAAAAACAGAAGCGCCTCTACGAAATAGTGAAAACAGCCCAGCAGAAGGCAGTCCAAGCAATAAAATCCAAGGCAAAAGCAAAGGACATAGACACAACAGCGAGAAAAGTCATTGAGGAAGCTGGGTACGGCGATTACTTCGTCCACAGCCTAGGGCACGGCGTAGGCTTAGAAGTGCATGAACCACCAACCCTTGGACAACAGAGCAAGGATAGGTTGGCAGTTGGCAATGTGGTGACAATTGAGCCGGGCATATACCTTGTAGGTTTCGGCGGAATCCGGATAGAAGACACAGTACTAGTAAAAGAGTGTGGTTCGGAAAAATTTACAGATGGATTTTACACCTTGGAAGCTGGGAAATAGCAGACTCCTTTAAATACTCTTGTGGTGCTAAATACATGTTGGGTTGGCTGCTATGTTGGAAAGGGCGGCTGTCATAATAGTTGACACGCTTAATTCATGGCGATTTCTCCCGCAAATCCCCTCTTTTTCTGTCTTTTAGGCGAAAGAAAAATTTTCAACGTTCAGTTAGACATTATTAACAGAAACAGAAAAAGAAGGAGATTTTTGAATTATGCTGGTAGTGCTAATACTATTAAGGTTCTGTATCCTGCATAACCGTAGCCTGTTCCTCCGTAGCTAAGTTTCCACTGTATTTTTATTGTGTGCGTTCCTGCATTTACTGCCGTTTTGTAAAAATTGAAGGAGTAAGCGGCATACCCTAAAGTATGGCGATGGGGTATTAGCGGACCACCAG
>JBMFMB010000005.1:0-67567 GCA_049970895.1 Bathyarchaeia archaeon
GCGGGCTTACTTGTTGACACAGTTCAGTTTACAATGGCTATTTTAATCTTTGCAACAGTGGTGCTGATTGCGATGATAGAGATTGTTAGGAGAAGGCGCCTTAAACTGGGCAAAACTTAGAGTTTGAATATTGAGTTTTGTGGGAAAAACTTTATATCAAAAATTGCGAAGCATATACCAGAGAAAACTGTGGAACAAGGATTTTAGAGTGATTGGAAAGGTTGTATCTACATTGGCGCAGGTAAAAATGTGTTCTCCCACATGTGAACTCTTCAAGTGTGGCAAAAATGCTGCGGTTTACCGCCGGAACGTGGTTTGGTGCCGCTGGACTGAGGACGTTTGCAATGTTGCCAATTGCTCGTATGCCCTCTGCACAAAACGGAGACTCCTACCGCGAGGAATATGCGGAGAAACCGTTAAGAGAAAAACAACCGAAAAACAACCGGAAGAAGTTGTTGGACCAGCAATAAAGCTTCGAGGAAGAGCTCTACGCAAAATAGGTGAAAGAGAACTATTCTAAATTAGGCAAGCTAAACTTTCAAACTGCCGTTCTTCACTAATAGGCTATTTGGCGCTATCTTGCCTGGACACGCTTAACAACAGGAGGCCTAATCTTTTTCAAGACTCTGTAGCCGCATACGGTGCATTTTATTTCTCCGCCACGAAGTTCCAGCTCTTCTGTGGAAACCTTTGCTCCGCATCGCAAACACTCGTAGATTATTCCCGTTGTTATTTTCTCCATGGTGGCTATCCTGCTCCATTACAGAGAGGTTTTTGCTTTTAAGCATTTCCAACACAATTAATCATTTTGAGGGCTTGCAGTGAGGAAGCGTTTGAAAACGCTCTTATCAGAAGTTCTCCCGCCGGAGGAGATATCCAAAATCTACAACTCCTATGATATTATTGGAGATATAGCCGTAATACGCCTAACTGAAAAATCCAGAAAGTACGGTCATATAATCGCCGAAACCATAATGAAGGTTCATAGGAATGTTAGGACTGTTTTGGCGCAGACAAGCCCAGTTCATGGAGATTATAGGCTTCGGGAATTGGAGCATGTAGCCGGGGAGAAAAGGACGAAAACTATTCATAGAGAGTCTGGATGCCTCTTTTCAGTGGACGTGGAAAAGTGCTATTTTTCCCCAAGACTTTTTTATGAGAGAATGCGGATTGCCAAACTTGTTGGGAACGGAGAAACCATCGTGAACATGTTCGCTGGGGTGGGGTGCTTCTCGCTAGTGATTGCCAAACACTCGAACGCCTCAAAAATTTACTCAATAGACATCAACCCAACAGCTGTTCAATTTATGAGGGAGAATGTTAAGCTAAACAGATTCTTCGGCAGAGTTATCCCAATAGAGGGAGACGCAAAAGAAATAATTCAAAAAATGCTGCGCCAGGTGGCTGACAGGGTGCTGATGCCACTGCCGGAAAAGGCTTTGGAGTATTTGCCTTACGCCCTCCTAACCCTAAAAGAAGGGGGTGGTTGGATACACTACTACGATTTTGAGCATGCTAGTAAGGGGGAAAATGCCGTTGAAAAAGCCAAATTGAAAGTGGCACAAAGGCTTGAGGGTTTAGGGGTGAAATTTGAAATTCCCTTTGGCAGAGTTGTCCGAACAACTGGTCCAAACTGGTACCAAATCGTCCTAGATATTAAGGCGTTTTCGTGCCTCCGGTGTGGGTCTAGATCACCCCGAGAGGATTAAATGTTTTATATGTTTGACAAGTTAAATGTTGCTTAAGGGAGGTATGCAAAATCAAGAGGAAATTAATGGAAATACTTGCATGTCCCATCGACAAGCACTATCCGCTTGAGCTTTATGTTTTCGAGGAAAAAGATGAGATTGTTGAAGGCTTAATTGTTTGTCCAAAATGCCTCAGATGGTACCCAATCCGCGACGAGATTCCAGAAATGCTCCCAGACGAGCTCCGCAAAGAAAGTGAGGACCTGCCATTCCTTAAAAAATGGAAGGAGAAAATTCCCGAGAAAATTCTTCTCGAAGGAAAACCATTCAACCTAAAAAGGAGATAGAGGGGGCTTTACTTAAGCTTAACAAGTCTACCAGTTTTGGAGGATTTAAGTGCAGCCTCAGCAATTTTCAAAGCCTTTAAGCCATCCAACCCCGTTATAAACGGCTTTTCTTTCCCCAATACGCATCTTGCAAAGTGCTGAAGCTCAAGTTTTAAGGGCTCCTGCCACTGGATTCTTGGTTGAACGGTTTTCTCCGCCGTTTCTATTGTCAATTCTTGCGTGATGTAGTCAAGTTTTGCTATGGCTCTGCTTCCAGTCACCACCAGCACTCTCGTCTTGTATGGAGTCAACCAGTTCGCCTCAATAAAGGCGTTCTTCCCATACTCGAAAGTCAGCATTATGTGGGCGTAGTCCTCGAACTTTTTATGCCTCATATTACCAGTTTTCGCATAAACCGCCACCGGATCGCTACCGAACAGGTAACGCATCACATCTATATCGTGAATCGCCAAGTCTTTTACAACTCCCACATCTCCTATTCTTTCGGGCCATTCTGAAACCCTCTTGGCTGTGGCGCAGACAAGTTCGCCTATTTCTTGGCTTCCAGCAGCATCTTTAATGTACTGTAGCCCTGGAATGAAACGCATTAGAAAGCCGACTGAAAGGTGTAGCCCCTCCTTTTCCGCGGTTTTTAGTAAAGTTTCAGCCTGTTTCGAGTTTGCAGCCATAGGCTTCTCAACCAAGACATGCTTTCCAGCCTTTAATGCCTTTAAGGCCTCTTTTGCAAGGCTTGTTGACCACGTGCAAACACTGACGGCTTCAATGTCTTTTCTTTTCAGCATCTTCGCCGTGCTAATGTAGGGCTTAACACCATATTTTTTGGCGACAGCCTTCGCCCTTTCAGCATTAATATCACAAACAGCCAGAAGCTCTGTTTCCTCTAGTTCAGCGAAAACCCTTGCGTGATTTCTTCCCCAGAACCCCGTTCCGATGACAGCAACCCCTAGTTTTTTCATTTTTTCCAGACTCCCCTTCCAAAACCACGATATATAAAACCTTCAGCTTCAACTTTCACGGGGTCCAAGACTCCTTCAAGATCGACTATTGCCGCTGGCATTTTTGCCAGAAGCTTAAGCCTCCTCAAATTTAGCCTTTTAAGCTGGTCATGCCCCGTGAGTATTACTATGCAATCTGCGCCTTCTACTGCTTCTACTAAACTTTTTCTTATGGGTGTATGCTCAAAGTCCGTTAATGCTTTCCCTGACCAGTAAGGGTCATAAAGCGTCAATTTCGCACCCTTATTCTCTAGTATGCTGACAATTTTCTTTGCAGTAACTTTGGGGACATCTGCGGCGTTAGGTGTTTGTGAAAGTCCAAGCAATGCAATTTTTGCCCTCCTTAATGGTTTTCCACAGTTTTTAAGCGCATCCCGAATGAGCTCGACCCCATGTTTTAGAAATTCCTCGCTTAGCTCTATTGCAGTTTCTGAAATGCGAAGTTTAACGTTAAGGTTTTCAGCCTCTTCCAACAATATTCTGACCGCCTCACTTGTTGATGCTGTTTGCCCATGCATGTGCAAGTTTATATCAGAACTTAGAAGGCAGCGAACTGATGAGTAGTCGATGCCAAGCTTTTCGCAGAATAAGGCAAACTCGTTATTCAATGCACAATTGACATTTTGGAAAACAGCCTCAAAAAGCACGGCCGCTTCAGCCGTCTTCACATCCCTAATTCTAATGATTTCGGCGTTGGTCACCGCTTTTAAGACGTTTAATGCAGCCTCTAAACTAGCTTCATTCGACGCCGCAACAATCCGCCTACAACCCGCCAAGCCATTAAGCGTCTGCCTCTCCGGAAATAATGTTGGACTATAAGCCAAGTAGAAGTCTGAACCAGCTTTAAACCCGGAGGAACTTTCAAGAACCTCTTTTATAAATCCCTCCATTATGCCTATTCCAACAATACTCGTGATAATAACTAGGGTTTCTTTGCGGAGGCTTGAGCCTATCATTTTTAGGACCTTTTCTAGAGGGGAATAGTCTACTCGACCCTTTTCATCCACGATGATGGAGGTTGTGACCACTATGATGTTGCCTTGAGATGTTGCAGCTTTTAAATCGCTAGTAACTTTTAGCCTTCCACTTGTCAAATTTTTTCGAAGAATCGGCTCTATTTCATGCTTTAGAAATTGAACTTTGCCCTTTATTACACGCTCCACAGCGGCTTGGTCGCTGTCAACGCATATAACTCTAAAGCCCGCCTCGGCAAAGAGGCAAGCATGAAGGAGACCTAAACGCCCGCATCCAACTATTCCAACCACTAATTTTTCACGCTGTTCCAAAGTTCCTGTTTCCAGAGACTTTGTCGTTAACATTGGGGTTTCTCCAAGTTGCAGAAAACACCTTCTATAGTTTAGCCTTTTAAGCTGTCGATTATCCTTTTAAGTTTTAAACTGTAATCTTGAATAAGCCTTAAGGCTTTATCCCTTGATTTTGCTTCCGCATAAAGCCTATAAAGCGGCTCAGTTCCACTCGGCCTAACGAGAATGGAGCTTTTGTCCTCAAACCAGATTTTGACTCCGTCAATGGTGCTTGTGTTTAGTCCCTTTGTCTGCTCGATGAGTTTTTCTAAAACTTTTGCTTTGAGCTGTTCTGGGCATTCAACCTTGCCCTTCTCAATAAAATATTTTGGCAGTTCATCGAGGAGGTTTGACAGCCTTTCACATGTTTCAGCCATTATGCCCAAGATCAGGGCTGTTGCCATTGCACCGTCTCTAACTGGTTGGTGTGGTCCGTAAAAGATTCCGCCGTTTTCCTCCCCACCCAGCTTTGCACCCGTTTTCTTCATTGTATGGGAGACTATGACGCTTCCAACTTTCGTCCAGACTATTTCTCCGCCATAAGCATCTGCAATATCCTTCACTAAGGTTGAGGAGCTTATGGGCGAAACAATTTTTTCGCCCGGATTCCGCAGCAAGAAGTATTTTTCGACGAGGGCGAAAGTTTTGTCGCCCCAGTGGATTTCTCCCCCCTCGTCAACGAATATGGAGCGGTCGGCGTCTCCGTCAAAGGCTACTCCCAAATCTGCGCCCACAGCCCTAACGGTTAAGGCTAAATCGCCAAGATTTTCTGGTCGCGGTTCAGGAGGCCTTGCTGGAAATGTTCCATCAATGTTCGCGTTTATAGTTGTGACGCGGCATCCAAGCTCTCTGAAAAGTTTTGGAACAGTGAGCGCGGCAACACTGTTGGCAGCGTCAACCACAACGTGGTAGTGTTTGCTTGCTATTTTGGCTGTGTCAACATGCCCTTTTATGGCTTCCACATATTCCTCGATAATTCCGGTGAGGCTTTGCACTTCTCCTATCTTGTCCCATTCTGCAAAGCGAATTTTGTTGTCGAAGAATATTTTTTCAATTTCTATTTCCTGTTCTCTTGCAATTTCTATTCCATCATTCCATACAACTTTTATCCCGTTATATTCCGGCGGGTTGTGGGAAGCCGTTATAATGACTCCGCCGCTAATTTTGTGGCTTTTCACCGCGTATTGTAGTGCCGGTGTGGGCGCCATCCCAGCAAAAAGCACATTGCAGCCAGCAGCATTCAATCCAGCCATCACGGCTTTTGCAAGCATTGGACTGCTTGTTCTGGCGTCATGTCCAACAAGCAAATCCCCGCCACCAAAATATGTGCCTATGGCGCTTCCAATAGTAATTGCAAGTTCTGGAGTTAACTCCCTATTAACTAGTCCACGAATTCCATTTGTTCCAAACAATCTTCTTTGGCTGAGCATACGCTTACCTCATTAAATGATGCATTTCAACTCTGAAACGTCGTGGAAAACCTCTTTGGCAGGGCATATGGAAACTCCTTCAGCCAGTGAGACGTTGTCTCCTATAACCGCGTAGTCGCCTATTACGCAGTTTCCCCTAATTTTGACCCCCCGACCGATGGTGACATTTTCACCAATAATGGCTCCATTTATTAAAGAACCATCAGAAACGGAGACGCCCGGAAAGATTATAGAGTTTTCTACGTGAACATTCTTTCCTACGCTGACATTTTTCCCGAGAACTGCGTATGGTCCAATGGTTGAGCCTTCCTCAATTGTGACACTTTCATCGCAAACTACTGGCTCATTTATCTTCCCATAATTCTTTATCACGTTCACTTTTTTCCCACGGAAGCTGTCCAGAAGAATTTTATTTACCTCTAGATAATCTTCAGCCTTGCCGATGTCCGACCACAAACCTTCGAACACGTAGCCAAAAAGCTTACCTTCATCCACAAGTTTTGGAAAAACTTCACGTTCAAGGGAAACTTTTCCACCCTTCGGAATGTATTTGAAAATTTCATGGCTGAGAACGTATATTCCAGCGTTTATGAGATTTGACGGAGACATTCCCGGCGGAGGTTTCTCAATAAACCTTCTTATTCTGCCGCTATTTTCGATTTCTGCAACTCCATATCGGCTTGGGTCCTTAACAGTACACAGGGCTATTGTTGCAATGGCACCTTTTTCCTTTTCATGCTTCTTAATTATTTCAGTGTAGTTTATGTTGGTGAAGATGTCGCCGTTCACCACCAGAAAGTTGTCGTCTTCTAGGAGTTCTTCAGCATGCTTTATCGCACCGCCGGTTCCAAGAGGCTTTTTAGATGGGTCGTATGAGTAGGCGATTTTCACTTTGCCCTTAGAATATTTGGAATTTTTTATGTGGAAGGCTGTTTGATGGTTAACCGCCAATATTGCCTCTTTTATACCACTTTTTGAAAGGCTTTTGAGGGTCCATTCTAAAAGCGGCTTGTTCAGCACTGGAAACAAGATTTTTGGTCTTGTGCAGCTTAGGGGTCTAAGCCTTGTTGCGAATCCTCCAGCCAGAATCAGCGCTTTCAAAGAGGTTTCACCATTTGCGCAAGCTTATATTCAAATTCTTTCAAAATAAAACAGTTTCGTGGAATGGAGGATAAGCACATGAAAGTCCTACTCCACGAGATGAGCTGGCTGGAGGCAAAGGAATATTTCGGTAAGAATGATGTAGCCATTGTTCCAGTAGGCTCAAACGAGCAACATGGTCCACAAAACCCTCTTGGAACAGACCATCTTATAGCCAAGGCAATAGCCGAAGAAGCCGCCAAACGTGCTGGAGTTCTTTGTTTGCAGGTAATCCCCTTCGGTGTGAGCCACCACCACAGACAGTTCTGGGGCACGGTTCACGTTTCGCCCAAAACCCTAAAAGCCTATGTGAAGGATGTTTGCCTATCCCTAAACTACTATGGCGTAAAGAAAATAGTCATTGTTAATGGACACGGCGGAAATTTGAATGCCCTAACCGAGCTGGCTAGGGAATTGCGAGAAAAGGGAATTTTCGTATCAGTTTTTCAATGGTGGCCCGCTGCTGGCAAACTCCTGCCAGACATATTCAAGCAGGAGGAGAGGGGGCATGCTGGCGCCGAGGAGACCTCTGTGAATTTGGCTTTGCACCCACATCTGGTTAATATGGACAAGGCTGTGGATGGAGAAGTACGTGGACACGTTGCAGAGACTGAGGGCATAGTTCTCCCACTGGACACTGCGGACCGCACAAGTTCAGGGGTTTTCGGCAAGTCAAAAACGGCTTCGGCTGATAAGGGTAAAAGAGTCTTCGAAGCGGTTGTAAACGAACTCGTTAAGCACATTAATTTGCTGAAGAAGGCTAAAATTGAAGATTTGATGGCTAAGCCAAGAATTTAAGGCGTTATTCCCATTCAATGGTTGCTGGTGGCTTATGGGTAATGTCGTATACCACCCTAACAACCTCGGGTATTTCACTGGTTATTCTTGTGGAGATTCTCTCCAAAACTTTGTAGGGAATTCTTGCAAAACTCGCCGTCATCGCCTCGCGGCTTTCCACAGCCCTAACAGCCACAACATAGCCATAAGCGCGGGCGTCGCCCTTAACACCAGTGGCTTTAGTGTTTGTCAGAACTGCAAAATACTGCCACAACCTCTCCTTTAAGCCGCTTTTCTCAAACTCTTCCCTCACAATTTTATCCGCCTTCCTAACAATTTCAACCTTTTCTCTGGTCACTTCGCCAACAACTCTTACCGCCAGTCCGGGACCGGGAAAAGGCTGCCTAAAAACTATTTCCTTTGGCAGTCCGATTATTTTGGCAACTCTGCGAACCTCATCCTTGTACAAATCCCTTAAGGGTTCAACAATTTTCTTAAACTTGATTTTTGTGGGAAGCCCAGCGACATTGTGGTGGGTTTTAATTTTATCTGAAAACCTTCTAAACCCAGACTCAATTCTATCTGGATAAATGGTTCCTTGAATAAGGTATTCTGCACCAACTTTTTTAGCAATTTCCTCAAAAACTCGGATGAACTCTTCACCTATAATCTTCCTTTTCATTTCCGGGTCTGTTACACCATTAAGCTTTTCAAAAAATCTTTCTTGCGCATTTACGATCACCAAGTTTAATTTAAGCTTTTGAAACGTGTTTTTCACGAATTCGGGTTCGTTCTCCCTCATGAATCCGTGGTTGACAAAAACTGCCGTCAGCCTTTCGCCTATTGCTTTGGCTGCTATAGCTGTGGCGACGCTGGAGTCTATGCCTCCGCTTAGGGCTATTATGGCTTTTCCACTGCCAACTTCCCTTTTAACTTCCTCAACCATTTTGTCTATGACGTTTTCCATTTTCCAGTTTGCAATACAACCACAAACTTCAAAAATGAAGTTGCGAAGCATTTTTGTGCCGTTTACTGTGTGCACAACTTCGGGGTGCCACTGCAAACCATAAATCGGCTTAGTTTTGTGTTTGAAGGCAGCAACAGGACAATTTTGTGTATAAGCCAGAACATCAAATTCTGGCGGAGCTGAAAAAACAGCGTCGCTATGGCTCATCCAAACACGCTCTTTTCTGCTTAAATCCTTCAAAACGCCAACAGGTTTGCCTATAATCACATAGGCTGAGCCGAATTCTTTACGTTTGGCTGGCCCAACTTTTCCGCCGAAAATCTGGGCGATAAGCTGATGTCCATAGCATAATCCTAGGACCGGTAGCCCCAAATCAAAAATGCGCTCATCTGGTTTTGGCGCATTCTCGTCAAAGACGCTTGCTGGACCACCGGACAGGATTAGTCCTTTAACATTAAATTTCTCGCTTAGAAGCCTTATCTCCTCAATTTTTATGTCGTGGGGGACTATTTCTGAGTATACGCCGTTTTCTCTAATTCGTCTTCCAATGAGGTGGCAGTATTGCCCACCGAAATCCAATACTAGTATGGTGTCGTATTTCACGTGTACCCACTCTGAAATGAGCTTTGAACATGGAAAAGCGGCAATTTAAAGTTTATTAGGCGTAAATGTATTTTTGCAACTCCCAAACTGTAACCGCGTTTTTATCATCTTTAGGTATGTGAGGCTCGTATTCACGCCACTCCTGCATCTTAAGCTCCAAATATTTTTCGGCGTTCTCCCTGCCCAAGGCTCTTATGCAAACTTCGTCGCTTCTCAACTCTTCCAAGGCTTCTCTAAGCGAACCGGGCAGAACTTTAATTTCAAGCTCTCTTCGCTTTGCCTCGCTAAGATGATAAACATTCACGTCAACTGGGTCACCGGGCTCTATTTTCCTCTTAATACCGTCTAAACCAGCTTCAAAGATTGCGGCATACGCCAAATAAGGGTTGCAAAGCGGGTCTGGACAGCGGAACTCTATTCTGGCTTCTCTCTCCTTTCCTGGGAAATATTCTGGCACTCGGATTAGGGCTGAACGGTTTTTCCGGCTCCATGTAATGTAGACTGGGGCTTCGTAGCCGGGCACAAGCCTCTTGTAACTGTTAACTGTTGGCGCCACAACAGCGCATAAAGCCCTTGCATGCTCAAGGATTCCGCCTATGAAGTAGCGGCATTTCTGAGATATGTGGGCGTAGCCATCCTGGTCATAGAAAAGGTTCCTTCCATTCTTCGCGTTAAAAAGTCCAAGATGGACATGCATGCCACTTCCGGGTTTTCCAAGCCAAGGTTTAGGCATGAAAGTGGCTATCCAACCATATTTCCTATCAGCAACAGCCTTAGCCGCAAACTTATAACGCATAATATTATCCGAAGTCGCCACAGGATCTGAGTATTTGAAGGTTATCTCATTTTGGGCTGCGCCAACCTCATGATGATGCCTTTCAACCTCTATGCCCATTGTGAAAAGCGCGTTGGTTAGCTCCATCCTAAAGGATTCGGTGACATCCCTGCCCGGAGCTATGTCAAAATATCGTTGCTTATCTATGAGATGATTTTCAACGGGCTGGAAGCTGCCATCAGCCATTTTCTGCACCAAGTAAAATTCCAGTTCCGCGGCGGCTGTTGGCTCATATCCCTCAGCCCTCAATTTTTCAAGAGTTTTTTGGCAGACAAATCTCGGGTCGCCCTCAAAGCGTTTGCCTTCAGGCGTGTATAGATCGCATATGAAGCTTACAACACTCTTTTCATAGAAGTAGTATGGACAGACCGTGAAGGTGGCTATGTCAGGCTTCATAATCATGTCGCTTTCCTCTATGCCGACCCCGCCTATCAGCGATGAGCCGTCAAAGCCGACGCCTTCAACAATGGCATTTTCCACCTCCTCAACTGGAATGGTTCTACCCTTGAAAAAGCCAAGCAGATCTGTGAAGTGCAGCAGAACATGTTCTGCGTTCTTCATAAGCCTGAAACATAACTCAACGTTTTGTTTTTGGAACATCCGCCTTGATGAACTTCGCATTGCACTGCTCCTAGATATTTTTACGGTTAAATAGGTTTTTAATAATACATATAAAAGGTTTTTCAAAGAATAAGATGACAAATGTTAAATAGCGAACAAAACAATTTTACAAGTGTAGCATAACCTAGGAGTGTATATGTAATGGATGGTGCAAATGTTCGAGCATCACCCTTTAAGGAAAAAATGGAGGAAAAGCGCGTCAAAAAGGGGGAAGAATTAAACGAGGTGGACATGAAAATTTTGAGGGCTTTAACCTTTGATGCGAGGCTCTCTTCAAGGCAGTTGGCTAAGCAGTGCGGTATATCCACAAGCACAGCCTTGTCAAGAGTTAAAAGGCTGGAGGAAGAGGGCATAATAAAGGGTTATTCAGCTCTACTGGACCACGAGAGACTTGGCTACACCCTAACCGTTGTAACCGAAATAACGGTCTCAAAGGGGAGACTGCTAGAAGTTGAAAGCGAAATCGCAAAGCTCCCAAACGTCTGCTGCGTCTACGACGTGACCGGGCTAATAGACGCCATAGTAATTGCCAAATTTAAAAACAGGGAGGAGCTCAGCAAATTTGCAAAACGCTTGCTGGCAATGCCCTACGTGGAAAGAACAAACACCCACGTAGTGCTAACAACAGTCAAAGAGGATTTCAGACTAGTCTAATGAACAAATATTAAAAGGAAGGTTTAATTTCACCTACAAAATAGGAATAAAGCGTAGCCAGGCGCGGGGGTTGCCAAGCCTGGCCAAAGGCGCAGCCCTGAGGAGAAACCCTATCAAAAAGTTTCGCGGAACGGCTGTCCCGTAGGGGTTCGTGGGTTCAAATCCCACCCCCCGCACTAATTGTGCACAAATTTCAGCTTGTTTTGGCTAAAATTTTGATTTTGGTAGCCCGGGGGAGATTCGAACTCCCGTCGGCGGGTCCAAAGCCCGCTATGCTTGTCCACTACACCACCGGGCTCCACACAGCATGAGATGTTAATTTAACTCTTTGATATCTGTGTTTTGATTAAATGTTTTCTTTCCCGCCTTATTTTCAATATGTTTCTCCTAACTTTTTCAATAGTTTCTGCTGCCTCTGCCTTATCCACGCATGCGGTGGTGGTTGGGCTTAGAAGCTTCAAGATGTTTTGGCAGTTTCTGGGATTGTTCCTTTCGAGTTTTTCTATTGAGCGCATTAGGCATGTGTAGTCTATTTTCTGCTTTTCTGTTGCGGCTTTCAGCCAAGCATAATTCTCAACAATGTTTAGGGATATGCTGGTCAAGTAGTGCACTGTTTCAGCAAACTTTTTAGAGCTTATCATTGAATTTGCCTTCAAAATTGTGCCTTGCATGAATGCCGAATTGAAATAGTAGTTTATGCCAGTCTTAATTTTGAAGTGCAGGCTTTTTAGGACTCGGGGTTTTCGCTTTATTGCGAAGTTCATTTCATCCCAAACGGCTTTGAAAAGCTTGAGTTTTTCTTCAGCCACAGCCGCATTTACCTCTTTTAGTTTTGATGTTTCCATATAGCCAGCAAAAATTCCTGGCATGCCAAGCTTTTTCGTTGCGGTTTCCACTTTCTCCAAAAATCGGCTGTTTGAAAATGGTTGGAGGGCTATTTCTAAAGGCACTCGAAGAATATTTTCCATGGCAACCATGGCGAAAATTTGAGCACTTAAGTAGTCGCCTTTTGCATGGGCTGAGGTTGCACGGCTTAGGTATATATCTGACTCTATTATGTGGGTTTCTGTTCTCATTTCAACCCTTTCTGGCAAGCTATAGAACTTCGCCATTGAAAGTTTTGTATTTGTCAAGGTCCAGTCTCTATCGTAAAGGATTTGGACCTCGTAGAGTTTTTGGTCAAGCTTTGGGTGAATTGGGCCCTGAAGCAGATGTTTTGAAACGAAGTTTAAGTCTATGAATAGGTCGCCAACGGAAACCCTTTCCACATATTCGTCTTCCAGAGGATTGTTGCTTATGACTAGCAGGTCAATATCGCTTGATGGTTCGGCGTCTCCTCGGCTCCAGCTTCCAAATAAGCCTATTGCAGAAATGTTTTCGTTGGCAGCCATTTCCTTTACGATTTTCTCCAGTGCTTTTCGCATTTTCTCTGGAAGCTTCATCATTTTTGCACAGACTCTTCCGTTGAATTAGTAGCGTGCATCTTTATTCAAGATTTGTTAAGGGGATATTTTAGTTTAAACCGTAAAATTTATATATTAAAACATTTCCTTTGGATAGAACACGCGGGGCCGGATGGCGTCTTCTACTCCTATATTGGGGAAATGAAAAGGGGACGGTTCTACGCAAAAATCGAAGCGTGAGAAAATGAGTGGGAAAGAAGGTGGAACCCGTCAACGCCTAGTCGACAAGTGTCCAGAATGTGGTAGTGTAAACCTTATCCATGACTATGACACTGGAGAGACTGTCTGTGGAGAATGCGGACTGGTTCTCCACGAGCAAATGATGGATAAGGGACCGGAATGGCGAGCCTTCACACAGGAGGAGAAAGCCTCAAGAAGCCGTGTCGGAGTGCCAACATCCTACTCCGTCCACGATAAGGGATTATCAACAGCCATAAGCCAAGTTGACCGCGACGCCTTCGGGAGGAAACTTCCACTTTCAACAAGACTGCAAATGTGGCGACTAAGAAAATGGCAGATACGCTCAAGGGTGCACTCCTCGATAGACCGAAACCTGGCACAGGCAATGGCTGAACTTGACCGCCTCTCAGACAAAGTGTATATTCCACCGCCAATCAAGGAGAAGGCGGCAGTCATATACCGCAAAGCCCTAGACAAAGGCTTAGTGCGGGGAAGATCAATAGCAGCCATAGCTGCCGCCGCACTTTACGCAGCTTGCCGTGGAAGCGGAACCCCAAGAACTTTGAGGGAAATAGCAGAAGCCAGCCTAGTGGACAAGAAGGATGTCGCCAGATGTTATAGGCTATTGCTTCGCGAACTTGACGTGCAAATGCCCATAGCAGACCCACTAACATACATATCAAAAATCGCAGAGAAAACCGGAATTTCTGGAAAAACACAAGGACTAGCCATCCAAATTCTTCGCGAGGCAAAAATGAAGAGGGCAGCTGCTGGAAAAGACCCGATGGGGTTGGCTGCCGCAGCCCTATACATCGCATGCTTGCAAAATAACGAGAAGAAAACTCAGAAAGACATTGCTGAGGCAGCTGGAGTAACTGAAGTTACGGTTAGAAACCGTTACAAGACGCTGAAGAGGCAGCTGAACCTAGAACTGCCAGACTAGCCCCAATTTTAACTTTCATTTTCTTCCTTTTCAATTTCCATAACTATTGGACCGACATACCCGCAGTCTTCACAGACATACTTTTTGGGCGTCAACCAGTAGTCAAGGCTGCTTGACAAGTGAATTCTCGGACTCCCGCATTTTGGGCAGTATATTTTTGACGACCCACGATGTTTCAGAGTCTTAAGTACCTCGCGCATGTTTTTTAGGATTCCCATGGGCTTACACCTTATGATAGGGCACTATTGAACTTCTATGTTTTCCGCTGGATATCCAAGCTTTATTAGATATTGACGAACTTTTTCACGATGGTCTCCCTGAAGGATTATTTGGCCGTTTTTGGCTGTTCCTCCACAGGCGCAGAAGCCTTTCAGTTTTTGGGCTAGGCTCCCTAAGTCTGTGTCCTTGTCATTTATGCCCTCAACTATTGTTGTTGGTCTGCCGAACTTTCTTGTTTCAAACCTTATGCGAATTCTTTGCTGTTCTTTGCCTATCTCGCCGCAGACGCACAAATCTTTGGGAAGCCCACATATTGGACAGATATCAGCCATGACGCTCAACACTACAATGGCAACGGCTGTATATAAAATTTTCAAATTTCCGAATAAATAAAACGTACAAACTAATGAACAGCCTTTAATCTGGAAAAGCTTTAATGTTTTCACGTAGCCTTTTCGAATTATGCGGGCACTTGTTATAGGCTGCGGAAGAATGGGTTCGGCGGCGACTGAAGACTTAGCAAAAAGAGTGAGCAACATCGAAGTTTTTGTCGCCGACAAAGATTCTGAAAGGGCTAAGGAAACAGCAAGAAAAATTGGAAAAAACAATATTAAATGGTTTGAGTTGGACGCTTCAAACAAGAACGAGCTTATTAACGCCTTGAAAGATTTTGATGTGGCTTTGGGCTTTTTACCACCGAAGTTTGGTTTCAGCCTCATCGAAGCATGTATTAAGGCTGGAAAGAATCTTGTGGATGTCTCTTACATGCCTGAAAACCCCTTGATGCTACACGACAAGGCTGTTGAGGCTGGCGTCACAATTGTTCCAAGCTGTGGATTGGCACCAGGCATAAGCAACATTCTTGTGGGCCATGCAGTTGCAGAACTCGACAAAACTGTTAAGGTTCACATAATGGTTGGTGGGCTTCCAGAAACCCCAATACCGCCTTTAGGCTATGCCATTACATGGTCTCCCGAAAGCCTAATCGACGAATACACATGCAAAGCTCGAATAATTAAGGATGGCAAAATAGTCGAAGTTGAAGCCCTAGAAGGATTGGAAGAGGTGGAATTCCCAAAAATTGGAAGACTCGAGGCGTTCTATACTGATGGACTTAGAACCTTGCTTTATACCGTGAAGGGTGTTGATGAGATGTGGGAGAAAACGCTCCGCTATCCTGGGCATGCGGAAAAGGTAAGGCTTCTTAGGGATTTGGGATTTTTCAGCAATGAAGAGATCTCCATTGAGGGACATCGCGTACAGCCCAGAAAACTCACAGCAAAACTTTTCGAGAAGGTGTTGGTCAAACCAAATGTTAAAGATATTGTGGTTTTAAAAGTTGACGTCGTCGGTTTGAAGGATAGAAAGGAAACACATTACACGTATAAGCTGGTGGATTTTTACGACGAGAAAAACAGGGTAACTGCCATGGCCAGGACCACGGCATACACGGCCTCAATTGTGGCATCCTTAATTTTAAAGGGAGAAGTGCGCTTAAAAGGGGTTGTGCCTCCAGAAATGCTCGGCATGGAAGATAGAATTTACGGGCGAATTATGGCTGAACTTAGCAGTAGAGGGATAAAAATCACTGAAGAGATACGCTCTGGGAAGTTTGCCTTATGATACGATGCCCATTCCGTGAGTTCTTCGCGGAGGCTCTCCCTAACCTGTTTTAGGCTCTGCCTCTTAGTCACGTACTTGTCTCCGCCCATTCTGCCTGCCCTGAAATCTTTGTCTAACTGGGCTAGTTGTTGGTCTATTTCTGCGATGCGGGCCTTATCTGGTCTATGTAAGATATTGCCCTTTCCTCTGCCATGACTTCTGATGATGTCAGCGCCATCTTTATTACGCCATCCTCTATTCGCAATATTCTGTCAGTAGCGTCACGCAGCTTTCGTGCAAAATTATTTCATGTTTAATTTAAGTTATTTTAGACTACACAGTAGAACATGCTTTATATTTCTATTCGTTCCATTTCTATTGAAAAGTCATGTCAATAACAAAAATTAGGAAAAGAGACGACCGTATAGTCGACTTCAACCCTGAGAGAATCAAAAGTGCCATACATAAGGCTTTTGTAGCCGTCAAACTTGAGGACGGCGAAAAAGCTGAAAAATTGACAAGGGATGTTGTCAGCCTCTTAGAAGAAAGATTTGTAGAGAAAATTCCATCGGTTGAGGATGTCCAGGACGTTGTAATAGAGGTTTTGAAGAAAAGCGGTTTTGAGGAGGTTGCCTCAGAATACCAAGCCTATAGGAGGAAGAAGGAGGAGATAAGGCAGCTCAGAGAAAAGCTTGGTATCGAAGAGCCTAAGCTGACAGTTAACGCGCTTGAGGTTTTGAGGAAGCGTTACCTCCGAAGGGATGAAGCTGGAAACATAATTGAAGACCCAGCTGGAATGTTTAGGAGGGTTGCCACAGCCGTAGCGAGAGTTGACCGAAAATATGGTGAAGACCCGAAAGAGAGCGTGGAAATCTTCTACAAGATGATGGCAAGGCTTGAGTTTCTCCCGAATTCGCCGACGCTTTTCAATGCTGGAACGAAACTAGGTCAGCTATCTGCGTGCTTTGTTCTGCCAGTTGAAGATTCCCTTGACAGCATCTTCACAGCTGTTAAGAACATGGCCTTAATCGAGAAAAGCGGCGGCGGTGTTGGCTTTGACTTCTCGAGGCTTAGGCCTAAGGGCGACATAGTCATGTCCACCAAAGGAGTGGCTTCCGGGCCAGTAAGCTTCATGCGGGTTTTTGACATCGCCACAGAGGTCATCAAGGCTGGTGGGAAAAGGCGGGGTGCCATGATGGGGATTCTACGGGTGGATCATCCGGACATCTTGGAGTTTATAACCGCTAAACAGCAGCCGGGCTTCCTATCAAACTTCAACATATCAGTTGCCATAACCGACGAGTTCATGAAAACCTTAGAGATGGATAGCGAATACTGGTTGATAAATCCGAGAAATAAGGAGAGGACTGGCAAGCTTAAGGCTAGGGAAGTATGGGACCTAATTGCAAGGTCTGCATGGGCAAGCGGGGACCCTGGCGTCGTGTTTATAGATGAGATTAATAGGCATAATCCCACCCCAGAGGTTGGGAGAATAGAGTCCACAAACCCATGTGGTGAACAGCCCCTATTGCCCTATGAATCATGCAATTTGGGATCGATAAATCTTTCACGCATGGTTGAGAATGGAAGAATTAACTGGGAGAAGCTTAGGGAAACCGTTAGGAACGCTGTCCACTTCCTTGACAATGTTATAGATGCCAACAAGTATCCGTTGAGGGAAATAGAGAAGGTCACGAAGGCTAATAGGAAGATAGGTCTAGGCGTTATGGGCTTTGCAGACATGCTCATCAAGCTTGGCATACCCTACAATTCTGAACAAGCCCTAGAGCTGGCGGAAAAGCTGATGAAATTCATCGATGAGGAAGCCCACAAGAAGTCTGAGGAGATTGCCGAAAAAAGGGGTTCATTTCCAAATTTTGAAAAGAGCGTTTGGAAGGACAAGTATAGGGCTATGAGAAACGCCACAGTTACAACCATAGCCCCAACGGGAAGCATAAGCATAATTGCCGGATGCTCTTCTGGCATAGAGCCGCTTTTCGCCATATCCTTCATAAGAAACGTCCTGGATGGCACAAGGCTTTTTGAAACAAACCCGTTGTTTGAGATGGTGGCGAAGGAGAGAGGCTTTTATGATGCTAGCCTCCTCGAGGAGATAGCGAAGACTGGTTCTGTTCAAAAGATAGATAAGGTTCCAGGAGACGTCAAAAAGGTTTTCGTGACAGCCTTAGACATTGAGCCTGAGTGGCATGTGAGGATGCAGGCGGCTTTCCAGAAGTACACGGATAATGCTGTTTCAAAAACCGTTAACATGCCCTATGAAGCGACGGTTGATGAAGTTAGGGAAGTGTTTGAGCTTGCATGGAAACTGAAGTGCAAGGGCGTAACAGTCTTCCGATATGGAAGCAAGCCTGAGCAAGTCCTATACATTGGGGAAGTGAAAACTGCTGAAAAGAGATTTATTTCGGCAGATTCAGAATATGCTGGAGGTTGCCCAACAAAAACCTGCCCATTCCCGGGTTAAACAGACAAGGGCGTAGTTTCAGGCATAGGTGATGCCTTGTGACAGGCTTGATGGGCTTTGTTGACGAGGAGAACATGAGCATGCTTACAGACTTGTATGAGCTTACCATGTGTGCAAGCTACTTTGACAATAAAAGGCTTGAACCAGCCACCTTCGACCTTTTCATAAGGCGTTTGCCACCAAACCGTTCCTACTTTCTATTTGCCGGATTAGAGCAAGTCCTCCTGTTTCTGGAAAGGATGCGTTTCACAGAAAAGCATATAAAATTCTTGAAAAGCCAAGGGTTCAAGGAGGATTTCCTCGAATACTTAAGGAATTTCAAGTTCAGCGGGGATGTTTGGGCTATTCCAGAGGGCACTGTGGTTTTTCCCAACGAACCATTGATTAGGGTTACAGCCCCAATAATAGAGGCGCAGCTAATAGAAACCTTCATCCTAAACACAGTTAATCTTCAAACCACAATAGCCACTAAAGCCTCAAGGGTTGTTTACGCCGCCCAAGGAAGGCCTATAATCGAGTTTGGCTTAAGGAGGGAGCATGGAACAGACGCTGGAATGAAGGTTGCCCGTGCAAGCTACATTGCGGGCTGCAACGGCACATCAAATGTTCTTGCTGGAATGTTGTACGGCATACCGGTTTTTGGAACTATGGCACACTCATTTGTCATGTTCTTCAGCAGCGAAATAGACTCTTTTAGAGCTTTCACAAAAACCTTCCCGGACAAGTCAACTCTGCTTATAGACACCTTTGACAACATTAAAGGTGCTAAAAACGCCATAACAGTCGCCAAAGAGCTCGAAAAAGCGGGGTTTAGACTCCGCGGAGTGCGCATCGACAGCGGAGACCTTGTGGAAATAAGCCGAAAAGTTAGGATGATGCTTGACGATAATGGGCTTAGCTATGTGCAGATATTTGCAAGCGGAGACCTCGACGAATACAGAATAGATGAGTTGCTAAGCAAAGGCGCAAAAATAGACGCCTTCGGCGTTGGAACCCGCATGGGAACGTCAGCGGACAGACCTTATGTTGACATAATCTACAAACTATGCGAAAAAATGGACGAGAAGGGCGAATTCCAGCCAATAATGAAACTAAGCGAAAGAAAAGCCACCCTTCCCGGGAGAAAGCAGGTTTTCAGATTTAGGGATGAAAGGGGAAACTTTGTTAAAGATGTGATCGCCTTGGAAGGAGAAGATGTTGGCGGTGAACCACTCCTCGTCAAGGTTATGGAGAAGGGCAAAATAGTTTATGATTTGCCATCCCTCGAAGAGATTAGGAAAAAAGCCTTAAACAATCTTTCAATGCTTCCAGAAAAGTATAAGCGGCTTAGAGGGGCAGCCAAATACCCAGTAATGTTAAGCCCCAAACTTAAGAAGTTGATAAGGGATTTGAGGGCGAAACTGAAAAAGGTTGAAGGCACCTCAAGCTAAGATTGGGCCTATTTTCTTTTAAAGTTTAGCTTATAAACATCATTAGGAGGTTTATGAAGGCAACTTCTAATATGGCTGCTATGAAGAATACGCCATAAATGTAGATCAGGTCTCTTGTTTTAAGGGTTCTACTCAAAGTTTTCTTCAGCGTCAAGTAGATACCACAACCTTCAACGATTCCTACTGGCATACTCACGACCACTATTGCTGGCAACACGTCTAAGCTGACCTTCCCATATATTAGGGTGCAGCCTCTTAATATGCCTAAGAAAACAATGATTACTGTGAAGGCTATGGCGAAGGTTTGCGGGTGCTCCAAAACTATATGCGAATACTTCTCCCTCTTAAAAAAGCCAGAAATAACGAGGCTTACGTAGAAGGACATGCCTAGTAGAATCATGGAGATGACAAGCACTGTAGGAAAATCATCCCGACGGCTAAGAGGCTGTTTTGGAGAATGTTTTTTGCAAGAATTGTGAAGAAAACCGTGTTTTCAAAGGATGAGAGGAGGAGAAAGGTTAGGAAAGCTAAGCCCAAAAAGCCGTCCGCTTTTTAGATTCAGGCAACCTTTGAAGCCCCAGTGCAGCATTCTAAAGCAGTAGCCTAGTAAGCCGGTTGATTATTAATCCCAAGATTCCAAAGACAAGGGCTACAAACAGGAGAACCGCCAGATAGATTATTATTGCTAGTATGCCCACAGCGATTGCGCCAAGCCAGCCTGTTTCAAATAAACGCTTTATCAGTATCAGCCATGTTATGACTGTGAGGAGGATTGTTACCCAAAATGGCAGAAAGATAACAAACAGCGTTGATAACACTGTCCCAAGCAAGGCTATTATGAAAGCATCTGAAAGCAACGCGCGTCTTCTACCTACAACGATTAATCCGGCAAGGTAGAGCACAACCGCCAATACAAGCAGTTCTATTATGAATAAGGCGAGGGCGGATAGTAGGGTTAAGCCTTCACGTATCCCCCACTGCCAGTCTGGTCTGGCGTTAATCAGAAGCAACCACATGAGGATTCCGATTAGATGTCGCCACGACATTTTAACCACTTAATGTTTAGCATGGCATGTGCCGAAAAATAAAAGGATTGCTGTAGGCGTCTATTCTGTTATTTCTTTAACCTCTTTTTCGCCCTTTTCCAGCTCTTTAACCTGCTCCTTGTCTTCCCTAAGTAGCAGTGTTTGGAACTCGCCTACATGGGTTTTTTCTTCTCTGGCTATTTCCAATAGCACTTTTCTAATATTTTCATTTGTTATTGCTGCGGCTAGCTGTTCGTAGAGGTTTACGGCGTCTAATTCGGCGATTATGGCGGCTCTTAATATTTCGCAGTCTAGAAGCTTCTTTTCAACCTTGTCAATTTTAATCGGGATTTGGGATAACACGCCTTTTTTCACCTCCGTCTTGGTTTTGCGTTTAGCCACATGATATGATTTGATGTGCATTAAACTTTTGTTAATGAAGCGAAAATGCGCGTTTCTAAACTCCATTTCCCCATCTAGTTTCTGGAATGGTCCACTATGAGAAACATACAGAAAATTGGATGAAAATGTAAGTTGGGGGATTATGTGAGAAAAATGCTGGTTGTGTGGCTGTTTATAGTCCTTCTGCTAGTGTTGTGAAGAGGTCGTGGTGTTCCTCCTCGTCTTCTAGAATTTCTTCGAATAGGTGGGCTGTTGTTATGTCATTTTCTTTGTGGGCTTGAGCTATAATCTCTTTGTAGAGGTTTATGGCGTTCTCCTCGTCTTTTATGTCGCGTTCAATCATTTCCTTAAGCGTTTTGCCTACAAAAATTTCCGTAGGCTTTGTGGTTGGAGTCCCTCCAAGATAGAACAGCCTTTCAGCGATGGTTTCTGCATGCTTCATTTCTGTGATAGCCACTTTTTTAAGTTCTTCTTGAACAGCGAAGCCTTTTACGCCGCTCCATTGGACGTGTTGCCACATGTATTGTATGGAGACTTGCATCTCCCTCGCGATGGCGTCGTTCAGCATTTCCAACAATTTTTTAGAAGCCAAACTTTTCACCTCCCTTTTCAGTTTATTCCCATCTGTTTAAAAGTCTTGCCGAAAATCACGAAGCGCTAAGAAAAATATGGGAGGATGATGTGCAATTTTAATGCTATCCGCCCGGCGCCCCGTGGAATGGAACATTTTTCCAGAGGATGTCCCACCAGTCTTCCTCTGTTATTGTTTCGCCCCTCACAATGATTTCCAAAACTTCCTTTAGGAGTTCGTGGTGCCTCTTCTCGTCGGCTAGGATGGCTGTTAGGAGAAGCTTAACCTTCTCATCTTCAACCGATGGCAGCATGTCGCTTATCTTCTTTATGAGTTCGGCTTCTATGCGTATATGCCTCTCCACGAGGCTTCTTTGCTTGTCAAGGTGTTCCTGCGCGAGTGCTTGCTGGGTTGTGGTTAAAAGTTTTTGGGCAGCGTTATACATTTCCGCATGCTTTAATGAATCTAGCGAAATTCCCCTTAAAACGCCTTTAACCGACGGGTTTTTAATGCACTTTAAGGCCTCGTTAAGCGAGTCAACAATCTCATTTTCAACTTCAATTTGCCTCTTTATGAAGTTTAAAAGCTCATTTTTCGTGGACATATTTCAGTTTCCCCTTTCATATTGTATTGTGTTGAACGGACTATTTTAACGTCTATGCTAAGTCTTGACAAGCCTTTCAGCAATCCTCCGCCCGAATTCTCTGCACTTTTCCAAGCCAGCCTCGTCCGGCGTGTACCTTATTAGCAGTGGCGGTTCTGTCACTTCCATCTCAAACTTGTTCTTCAAGATTTCAAGGACAAGCCTTGGGGCTTCGCCACTCCATCCGTAAGAACCAAAGGCGGCACCAACCTTGCCTTTCAAGTTTATGCCTTTCACGGCGGCTTCTTCAAAGAGCATTTTTATGTCAACTGTTGTGTCATGGTGATAGGTGGGTGTGCCAACAATTATGGCGTCAAACTCTTTAAGCTGTTCTGGTGTTGCGTGATAAGTTAACTCCACCTCGGTGCCTTGCACTGTTTTTGCTCCTTCGGCTACAGCCTTAGCCATCTTCTCAGTATTTCCAGTCCTACTGTAATAGAGGATTAGGATTTTAGGCATATCAACCAGCCCTATTTTAGCGCCTCTTCCAGTCGTCTGCTGACTTCGTTCCAGTTTACAATTTTCCAGAAAGCCTCAACGAATTTGCCGCGGTCATTTTTGTAGTCAATGTAGTAGGCGTGTTCGAAAACATCCAAGACCATGAGGATTCGGAACATTGGGCAAATATTTACATTATGCTTTTCCACTTGCATCAGCATTAGGCGTCCAGTCTGCCTACAAAGGGTTAGAGCCGCCCAGCCAGAACCCTCAACGCTTACTGCCGCTTGAGAAAACTCCTTCTGGAAACGCTCAAAACTTCCAAAATCTTCAACAATTTTGTCGGCTAAGATTCCGCCGGGTTTTCCGCCGCCTCTGCTTGGTGGTGCCAAGTTGCCCCAAAACAGCGAATGCAACAAGTGTCCGGCAACATTCCATGAAAGTTCCTTAAGCGTCGCCTTAACATCTATGTCGATGTTTTCCTTTCGCGCCTTGTCCAACCGTTGGAGTATGGCGTTAGCCCCATTAACATAGGCTTGGTGATGCTTGCTGTGGTGAATTCTCAATTGTTCTTCAGACATGTAGGGCTGCAAATCCCCATAGCCGTAAGGCAGCTGAGGCAAAACATAAAGCCTAGCTTGCTCCATAGTGCATACACCTCCATTCCTAAATTTTCTTCACAAACTGGTCCTTAGGGGCACCACAAACGGGACAAACCCAATTTTCTGGCAAAGCCTCGAAGGGTGTGCCTGGTTTTATGCCGTGTTCTGGGTCGCCTGCCTCTGGGTAGTAGACGTATCCGCAGATTAGACATTCCCACTTTTCCAAAACAGCTCAACCTCTCTCGCTATTTTTCTGTTTTAATGTTGTAGCTTACTTTTACGCCGGCTCTTTCGAAGAGCTTCCCAACCGGGCAGTTTTCCACTGTTAACTTGAAAATTTTCTGGACTGTTTCTTGTGGGGCGTCTGTTTTTACGGAGATGTTGAAGGCTACTTCTGTTACGGTTCCAGCCTCTTCGGATTTTATGGCTTCAAGCTTAACCTCCAAGTCTTTGAGCGGAACTCTCATTTTCTTAGCTATCAAAGCGAAAATTGTTGCGAAACATCCAGCATAGCTCATAACGCCCAACTCAAGGGCTGTCGGCCCCATGTCAGTTCCAAGTTCGGGTGGTAGATCTAGGCAGACGCTGTGGGCTCTTCCGTTGTCAACGGCTATTCGCAAGTCCTTAACAAGTTTGGCTGTTGAGTGAAGTTTTTGCACCAAACATTTCACCTCTTAAAAACATTGTCAAAAAGGGTTTTATGGGAGCTTCTTCTTGCAGAGGAACCAGTCAACACACTCGTAGCCCTCTTGCAAGCGTTTTTCGGCTTCTTCCTGCGTTGTAGGCGGCGGCACTATTACGGGTTCGCCCGGTCTCCAGTTGGCTGGCAAAGCCACCTTGTATTTATCGGCTGTTTGTAAGGCGTCAATTAGCCTCAAAATCTCGTCCATGTTTCTTCCAACATTCAGCGGATAATATATCATTGCCCTCAGTTTCATTTCTGGGTCTATTACGAAGACGCAGCGGACAGCGGATGTTGTGCTTTGTTTGGGGTGTATCATGCCAAATAGGTTGGCGACTTTCAGGTCCAAGTCGGCGATAATTGGAAATGGTATGGTTATGCCAAACTTTTCCTTTATGGTTCTGACCCAAGCAATGTGGGAGTAGACGCTGTCAATGCTTAATCCTATAAGCTGGACGTTCCGCTTAACGAGTTCCGGGTTTATTTGGGCGAAAGCCACAAACTCTGTTGTGCATACCGGCGTGAAATCAGCTGGATGTGAAAACAGTATAATCCATTTTCCTTTAAAGTCTGAAAGCCTAATCTTGCCATGCGTTGTGACAGCCCCAAAGTCTGGGACAACTTCTCCGAGCCGCAGTAATGGTTTTTCCTCAACTTTTTCTTCCATTTTATTTCATTCCTCCTCTACTTTAAACACCACAATCCTTTTATCCTTCAATGCTTATATGCTTTTCGTACAAAAATCGGCAAAAAACGTACATAATGGTGCGAAAATGGTAAAAAAGATTGCGGAAATAGACGAGCTTGACCTCAAAATCCTAAAACTTCTAGAGGAGGATGGGCGAATCGCTTTCATGGATATAGCCAAAAAATTGAGGCTAAGTGAATCAACGATAAGAAAACGGGTTCAAGCTCTGAAGGAAAACGGCGTGATAAAGAGGTTCACGGTGGAAATAGACCCAGCCAAGATAGGATTAAACACTGTCGCAATAGTTGGCATAGACGTGGACCCGCCAAAACTTTTGGAGGTTGCTCAAAAACTCTGCGAGTTCAAGGAAATCCGTTGTGTGGCCACATCCACAGGCGACCATATGATAATGACCGAAATATGGACTAAGGATGGACGAGAACTGACAAGGCTTATATCAGAAAAAATTGGGCCTATCGAAGGCGTAAAGAAGATTTGCCCAGCAATAATTTTGGAGAGGCTGAAGGGCTGAAATTTTAAGGGGGGAGAAATGCTTGAACACGCATAGCGCCCATAGCCATCATCACGTTCACCACGTGGAGGAGTTTAAGAGGCGATTCTGGATTTCGCTAATACTGACAGTGCCAATTCTGTTCCTTTCAGAAATGATTCAGATGTGGCTCGGCTTGGAATGGATAAGGATTCCCTTCCAGAAAGAGGCGCTGGCCCTCCTATCCATAATCGTCTATCTCTACGGCGGGTGGCCCTTCCTAAAGGGCTTAGCCGAAGAGGTTAAGGGCAGACAGCCTGGGATGATGACGCTTATTGGCATGGCTATGTCTGTGGCTATGTTGTACTCGCTTGGAACAGTCTTCCAGCTTATAAGTGGCAAGGACTTCTTCTGGGAGCTTGCAACCCTAATTGATGTAATGCTTTTGGGACACTGGATAGAGGCAAAAAGCGTCATGGGGGCTTCCATGGCCTTAGAAGAGCTTGTCCGCATAATGCCGACAACAGCCCACCTAATAAAAAACAGCGAAATTATAGATACATCAGTCTCACAATTAAATAAAGGTGACATTGTCCTCGTAAGACCGGGCGAGAAAATCCCTTCAGACGGCATCGTCATTGAAGGTGAATCATACGTTAATGAGGCTTTACTGACCGGCGAATCGAGACCTATAGGCAAAAAGGTGGGAGACAATGTTGTTGGAGGCTCAATAAACGGCGATGGCATCCTAAAAGTGCAGATAGAGCGGACAGGCGAAGAAACCTACTTGGCGCAGGTTATTAAACTGGTTAGGCAGGCCCAAGAAAGTCGCTCGCGAACGCAGGATTTAGCGAACAGAGCTGCTGCACTACTTTTTTATGTAGCTTTAACCGTTGGCGTAATAACTTTCACAGCATGGTCTTTTATGGCTAGTTTGGATTTCGCCCTAGAAAGAGCCGTAACAGTCCTCGTAATCGCTTGTCCCCACGCATTGGGTTTAGCCATACCACTGGTTGTGGCACTTTCCACATCCATAACAGCGAAAAACGGAATCCTTATTAGGGATAGAAGAGCCTTCGAAATGGTTAAGGATGTCAACGCCGTTGTCTTTGACAAGACTGGCACTTTGACTGTTGGAAAATTCGGCGTCAGCGACATCGTCGCCTTCATACCCGAAAAGGAGCTTTTGAGGCTAACTGCAAGCGTGGAGCTAAACTCCGAACACGTAATAGCAAAAGCCATAGTGGAGTACGCCGAAAGCAAAGGCATCAAAGCCCCACAAGCAAAGGATTTCAAGGCCTTGCCCGGAAAAGGCGCCTATGGAAAAGTTGGAAGAAAAGAAGTTTATGTTGGAAGCATAAACTTGCTAGAAGAGTTAGGAATAGCTGTTGAAGACTCAAAAATAAGGGAGCTGCAGGAGCAGGGCAAAACTGTCGTCTTCACGGTTGTGGATGGAAAGCTTGCTGGCGCTTTTGCTTTGGCGGACAGCATCAGAGAAGAAAGCCGCGAGGCGGTTAGAAAATTGAAGGAGAACAGCTTGAAAGTTTACATGCTTACTGGGGATTCTGAGGAAGTTGCCAGCTGGGTTGCAAAAGAGCTAGCCATAGACAAGTATTTCGCAAGAGTTCTCCCAGACAAAAAGGCTGAAAAAATAAGGCAGCTTAGGGAGGAGGGCTACCGCGTCGCCATGGTTGGAGACGGCATAAACGATGCACCAGCCCTTGTCACGGCGGATGTTGGCATAGCCATAGGCGCAGGAACAGACGTAGCCATAGAAAGCGCAGACATAATCCTCGTTAAAAACGACCCAAGAGACGTCGTAAAAGTCATAGACATCTCTCGGAAAACATATGCGAAGATGGCTCAAAACCTATGGTGGGCTGCAGGCTATAATATAATAACAATTCCAGTAGCGGCTGGAATCCTATCATGGTTCGGTGTTACGCTGCCAGCGGCAGTTGGCGCACTAATAATGTCCCTAAGCACAGTTATAGTCGCATTAAATAGTCAAACTTTAAGGAAGTATGAGCCAGAGGAGGTGAAAGCCATGGTGAAGAAAATCTTCGTAACCGATCCGGTTTGTGAAATGAAGATAGACCCTGAAACGGCTTTCAGTAAAATCGAGCATGAAGGTCGCACGGTCTACTTCTGTTCTAAAATTTGCGAGGAAGAGTTTAGGAAAAATCCAAAGAAGTATGTGAAATAGGGGATAAAGCTTTAACCAGAGATGCCCCTTACGTTTTCGACTGGAAGAATGCTGGTGAGCCTTTGGGAAGGCTGGCTGAGTTAAAGCTTGCAATGGGCACATCCATATTCCTAGTAGCCTTCATATTCGCACTCTTCTTGTCGGCAATAATGATAATCTTCCAGTTCAGCCTCATCTACGCCATAATAGGCACAGCACTGTTCATATTCATCCAATATTTGATAGGCCCAGCAATGGTGGCAAGCTCAACTAGGCTCCGCTATCTGGAGAAGGGGGAAAACCCATGGCTTGAAGAAACGGTGAAAGAATTAGCCGAAAAGTCTGGGCTCCCAATGCCAAAGCTGGCCATAGTGCCAGATGAAACGCCAAACGCCTTCGTCTTCGGCAGAACAGCCAAAGATGCCACACTAGCAGTGCATGAAGGCCTCCTCAAGAAACTTAACAAAGACGAGATTAGGGGCGTAATAGGCCACGAGCTAGGCCACATAAAACACAAAGACTTCATTGTTATGACAGTGCTCTCAGCCCTGCCACTACTCGCCTACCTGATTGCTCGGGCAACATGGGAAGCTGGAAGGTGGGCGCCAGCCTCAAGGAAGAAGGAGGAAGGCAGCATAAAGGCAGCCTTCTTCGCGGTGGCAATAATCTCCTACATAGTCTACATTGTTTCGCTCTTGTGCGTCATGGGTTTGAGCAGACTTCGAGAGCATTACGCTGATGCTTATTCCGCTTATCTGACAGGATCGCCTAGAAGTCTCCAAAGTGCCTTGGCAAAAATAACCTACGGATTGTCGCTTTCCCCTAAGCCGCCATCCGGTGCCAGAACCTTTTATATCGGTGATCCGGCGATGGCTAAGCTGGAAATTTCCTCCATAATGGAGAAGAAGGAGGAATACGACCTCGACAAGGATGGTGTTTTGGACGAGCGGGAACTGGAGCTAGCCATGGAGAAGGAGGCAAAGTCCACATGGGCGAAAATCAACACTTGGTTTTCAACACACCCGCCCACGTTTAAGAGGATACTGCTTTTGCGCGAAATTGAGATGGAGATGGAAAGCGGAAGGTTCACCAGCGACCGCATATACGCAAAAATCTAGCCCTTTCTAGCCTAGACATTTGGCAACATAGCTTAGAAAAGCCTCAGCCTCATCCTTTTCTCGACTGAACTGGAAAAGTCCATCAACCCAGCCCTTAGCCAATTCCAAAAGGCAGTAGTCCAACTCTCTCGTTATGTAAACGAGTATGCATCGGGTTTCAGGCTTCCAACGTTTTAGAATAGCGAAGGAGGCAACAGCCGTCTTAAGCCTAGCAGAGTCAAGCTCAACCTTAGCGTCAAAAACAGCCAGCGGGTCAATAAACCCGTTTACTTTCAGCCCTATGGAAATGTCAAATTCCATGGCGTAGCTTTTCTCGCCTTCATGCCAGACAAGACACTTTTCGCCCCAAAACACTTCAAAGGGTTTCTTTAGGGCAATTCTATCCTTCAGAAGACGGTAAACATATTCTTCGAAGGCGTAGGCGCGGAACTTCCCGAAAAACTGGGCGACTCCAATTTCAGCCTTGTTCGCCATTATTATTTCATTAAATTCTAGGAAGTCTTTTAGGGCTAGGGTTTTGGTCCACTTCTCATATTGAGCTTGCAGAGCTTTTCCAAGCATTTGCTGTTCTGCTTTTCTGCTTGAGCACAGCTCTTTTATGTAGTCTACTGGCTTTTTAGCCCTAGCCAATAATGGTCTCCAAAAGCGTTTTATCACAAACCCGGATTTAATACCTTCGTGGTCTAAACTTGAAAGGTGCGTCCTAAATGAAGGTTAAGCTTCTCCGTTATACGGCGGACCCTGAACTTCTCTGTGGGACTGCAGCCCTCACATCGACAAGGAGTGGCAGTCCATCTGAAATTTTTGAAAGTATGGATTTGGAGAGGGCTAGGCAGACGATTAGGCGGGTGACTGGCTATGGGCATATGTCGGTTATTGAACATGCATCCTTCACCTTCAGCATAGAAGACGTGTCAAGGGCTTTAACCCACCAGTTGGTGAGGCACCGAATTGCCTCCTACACACAGCAGAGCCAACGCCACGTCACATACGACACCTTGAAAAAGTATGTGACGCCGCCAACCATAGCCCAAAACCCAGAGGCCAAAAAATTGTTTGACGAAACTTTAGAAAGTATTTCCACGACTTACAAGAAACTTTTGGATTTGGGTGTTCCGAAGGAGGATGCACGCTATATTCTTCCAAACGCTGCAAAAACAAACATTGTGGTCACAATGAACGCCCGCGAACTCCGCCACTTCTTTAATCTGCGGTGTTGCGCTCGCTCTCAGTGGGAGCTCCGCGAGGTGGCAACAGAAATGCTCCGACAAGTGAAGAAGGTGGCGCCAACACTTTTTGAGAACGCTGGACCCACATGCGTGGAATTAGGCTTTTGCCCAGAGGGGAAGATGAAACCTCCGGAATGCAATATTGAGGAGATTAAGAAGCGTTTCAAAAGCCTCTAAAGCGGTTAAGATGGCAAGGTATAAGGCGTATGCCATAACAACAAAGTATTGGCGCCCCGGAGAAGACTACGTAAGGCAGATAATTAAAAGCATTAAAGGGAAGGTTTCTGACGGAGACTTTGTGGTTATATCTGAAAAGGCTATTGCAACAGCCATGGGCAACATCATCGACGAAAGCAAGGTGAAACCTTCTCTAAACGCGAAAATCATCGCCAAACTATGGATGCCCCTTGTATGGGGCTATATGCTAGGTCCAGTCTGCCATTTAAAGCGAAAACTCATACAGCAGCTTCGCAGTTATCCATGGGACGCAGGAAGCCGCCACAAACAAGTCGCCCTTCAACATGCTGGCTTGTTTCAGGCCCTAATGTTCGGCTCTGAGGGAGGAATAGACGGAACAAACCTCCCATACGCATATGTTTGCTTGCCCCTAAAAAACGCCCAAAACATAGCTGAAGAAATACACAGAGAAATCTTTGAAGCGTTTGGAATAAAAGTCTGCGTTATAATTGCCGACACAGATAAGACATACTCATTCAGAAATTTTCACTTCACACCTAGACCAAAACCAATTAGGGGAATCAAAAGTTTAGGCGGCTTCATAGCCTACGTTGTCGGACGGATGCTGAAACTGAAAAAGAGAGCAACACCAATAGGAGTAGCTGGACAACCCATTTCCGCAGAAGAGACATTAACAATTTCGGAGATAGCAAATCGTGCCAGAGGTTATGGAGCCGGCAGAACGGTTTGGGAAATGGCTGAAAAGTTCAACGTCGAATTGAATAAAGTAAGCTGGGAAATGCTAGAAACAGTAACACATAAACCAATAGTAATAGTACGCGCGACTTCTTCCGCTGCAAAACATGTTTTCTAAAAGGCAAAACCTATAAACTATAAAGGCACAGGCAAACATGCATCCGTTGTTATTATCATAATTTTCAATTCCCTTTATTGGGATTTTTGCTTTGCATCCAGGCTAGACGACTACCCCATATTCTGGACCAGTACCCTCCGGCTTATTTACGTTTCCGAAACAGCTTGACGCCGTCAATATCCGTAACATATTCAAAGCCGGCCTCTATTAATTCTATTGCCTCTTTTGCATTTTTGGCGTATACGGTTTATGAATGCTTTCTGAAACAATAGAGAGAAAGTGGTGTTTAGATGTTATGGGTCGTACACTTTCTTAGTCCGAGGATGTTGCGTAATCCAAGGGTTCTTTTGTTGTCCCCCTTGTATGAGAAAACTTGGAAGCCTGTTTCGCGATCCCAAGTGTCCGCAGCTGCCGTGATATTGTTCACAACATCATCGTCCGAAAAGTCGTAACCATTCGTCGGGTTTATCCAATACTCCGCTTAGTATACCAATGGAATGAAAGCAGCTTATAATCCGGATTACTCATCGAATTGTCTTCGGGCGGTATTTGGTAGTATGTTGCTTTACCCATGCCATATCATTCAACAACCATTAAATGAACAGGATTCCGCAGCAAATGTGGACAGAGACGTCAAGCGACAAACGACAATATATTGTAAGAACAGCTAAAGCGAAGCAGCCAGTCTTTCTCATTTTCTAACCCCTTTGGTAAATAGAGAGATACGTGGCTTCATAAATAACTTTTGCAAAAGAGAGAATGGAAAAGATTTATTTTGTTGTTGGCGGGCCCGCCGGGAATTGAACCCGGGACCTACGGGTTAAGAGCCTCAACCCATCCCGCGCAGCGGTTGGTCCGCCGCTCTACCTTACTGAGCTACGGGCCCTTTCCATGTTTTGCTTGTGTGATATGGATTTGATAACGCTTTTATAAATTTAGCTTTAGAGGTTTGCTTGTTGCATGTGTTATGCAATGAGGGTTTGAACTTGGGCGAGCTTGTGTTTGTTGGCGTCGGCCTTCATGATGAGGGAGGCATAAGCCTTAAAGGCTTAGAGGAGGTTAAGGATGCCGAATGCGTTTTCATAGAGCTTTACACCAGCTTTTTGCCGGGCTTTTCCCTAGAGCGTTTTGAGGCTTTGGCCGGCAAGGGTTTGCGAGTTGTTTCGCGGAAGGAGTTAGAAGAGGAAAACGGCGAAGTTGTCTTGAGGGCTGCTGAGCGTGGTAAGGCTGTTCTGCTTGTTCCGGGAGACCCTTTCATTGCAACTACGCATATAGCCTTAAGGATTGCGGCTGAGAGGCGCGGCATAAGAACCCGTGTTGTGCACGGCGCCTCTATAATTTCCGCAGCCATAGGCCTGTCTGGCTTGCACAATTACAAGTTTGGCAAAAGCGTAACCATACCTTTCCCAGAAAATTTTTCAGAAACCCCCTACATGGTGATTGCCCAAAACAAGGGGCTTGGACTTCACACGCTTTGCCTATTGGACATAAATGTTGAAGAGAACCGTTTCTTAGGCGTTAGGGAAGCCCTTGAAACTCTTTTAAAGGTTGAGGAAAAGCGGAAAATGGGCGTTGTGACTGGCAGGACGCTTGTTGTTGGAGTAGCCAGAGCTGGAAACCCAAATCCAACTGTAAAGGCTGGCCTTGTCAATGAGCTTTTAAATTATGATTTTGGGGGTCCACCCTACAGCCTCATATTCCCCGGAAAACTTCACTTCATGGAGGCTGAAGCCCTAATGGTGCTTGCCGGCGCCCCACCAACCATTGTGGAGCTGATGGAATGACCATAGACAAGCTTGTTTCAAAATATATTGCCTCTGCAGACCATGTTTTCAGCGAAATAACCGTTGTGGAGGATTTTGCTGGCTTTTCGTTGGACGATGTTAGGCGGGTTTTGGAGCTTGCAAAAGCCTATCTGCAAGACGCAAAGTATTATAGGGATCATGGAAAGCTTGAAGTAAGCCTCGCTTCTGTGGCTTACTGCGAAGGCTTATTGGACGCCTTAAAAATGTTGGGAATGGTGAAGTTTGAATGGCCGAGGAAAAAGGAAGAAGCGAAAAGCGGAGAAAAAAGCGTAAGGTAGTTTTGGCCTCCGGAACCTTTGACCTCCTACATCTTGGACATGTGCGGTTTTTGGAAGAGGCAAAAAAGGCTGGCGGGAAAAACGCCGAGCTAATCGTTATTGTAGCCAGAGACAGCACTGTTGAAAAGCGTAAGGGCTCAAAACCTGTCATACCGGAAAACCAGCGGCGGGCACTTGTGGAATCTCTAAAAGTTGTGGATGAAGCTATTTTGGGCTACGAGGACTTTAGCATAGGAAAGGTTATCGAGAAGATTAAGCCAGACATTATAGCGGTGGGCCACGACCAGGATGGGATGGAGAAAGTCGTCAGAGACTATGTCAGGGAGAAGGGGCTTAAAATTAAGGTTGTTAAGATTGGCAAGTTCGGCGAGGATGAGTTGAACAGCTCTTCTAAGATTAAACAGAAAATCATAGAGCATTATAGAAGGCGGGGAGAATAGGCGGAATTTTAGGGAAGGGTTAAAACTTCCACTTTCACCTTATGCCCATCTTTTAGCGAGAGGTGCTTCCTCAAGCATATTGGAGCTATTAACTCAATAACTGATGTGTCATAGTGGCTTCTGAGGGCTGAGACAAGGGCACCCTTAACTTTATTTTCTATTATCGCCGGATAACATTTTACTGGTCCGAAGGTTCTATTCTCATTCTTGAAGCCCTCAATTTCTATTGCCGGGTAAGCTTCAAGCTCCGAACGCGTTTTAACATCATAATCCGTCACAAGTTTTAGGTTCAGCGTCCCCGGATATGGGTCGAAGCCCAGCTTTTCTATAAACTGCCGTCTGTAGGGGTCTCTTGTCACGTAGTAGGCTCCTTCGCCCAGTCCAGTGAAGACTACGCCTTCAAGGGTTACTGATGGCGGGTAGGCAGCCTCCATTAAAAAGCGTAGGCTTGAGTATAGCCTCTTAAGCTCTGCTAAGCCAGAATCCGTCATTTTTATTAGGCATCCTTCTGGCGTTATTGTCCTCTTAATCCATCCCTTATGTTCGAGTTCTATTAGGTGGCGGGATGCCGACTGCTGGGATACGCCGAGCTTTCTGGCTAGGAATTCTGTTGAGATTTTGGCTGTTCTACGGTGGACTCCCAACTCCGCCAATTTTAAAAGCGTGAAAATGTGGCGCCAAGCCTTCGGTTCGCTCATAATGCCTGAGCCTTCTGTCACATTTTCAATCTAGAAGTGGCATCATCCATATTTAAGGAGCACGAAAATTTGGCTGGAAACGGGGCTTTAGGCTTGGTTGTGCGCCGTGCCAGAAATTCAGCCTTGTTTAAATATGATAATTTGTGCGTAGAGCAGATTTGCACATAACCGTTCAACAAAAATTCGCCAAAACAAGTTTAAACATGTTTAAAGAATTCATAGGAAACTCTTATTTAGAAAGGCCGTGTTAACCCAAACGGGGAGCGGTGGCGGAATGAAAACTTTGAATGTTGCTATGGCGGCGATTTGTGCAGCCCTATACGCCTTAATTGGTCGTCTAACGGATTTAGGCATAACCTTTGGTGGGGTTGCCTTCTGGCCGGCAGCTGTTATACCAGCGGTTTTCTCGGTTCTCTTCGGTCCTTGGGTTGGCGGAACAGGCGCAGCCATAGGGATATTCATTCGGGACATGCTCTTTCATGGAGACGCCTTGCTAAGCCTATCAGCGGGTGTAACAGCCAACTTTGCTGGAGGCTTTCTGATCGGCTATTTTGCCCGCACAAGCCTTGACCGAAGGAAAATAAGCACGAGTATGTGTATTGGCGGCGTAACAATAGTTGCTGGCTTACTGTTGCCGACAGTGTTGTTGCCAACGGAATCTGAACTTTACACTGGCTGGTCCCCCTACATCAGCATAATTGTCTTCGCGGTGACGGTTATTGCAAGCATAGCCATTATGACAGCTGTCATTAAGTTTTGGCCCGAATGGAGAAGTTATGCTGTCGGCTCCATTATAGGGTTAGGCGTTGCCAGCGTCATAATTGCCCTTGTAGTTTGGGCTTACAGCCAAGTCTTCTTCTCCCCGCAAGGTTACTTTAAAGCACCAATTCCTCTAGAGTTTATGCCCCTAATATTCGTTTGGACCTTTGCCACAGAAATCCCTTTCGTCCTCCTCCTCGGTCCGCCTATTATTAAAGCTTGCCGCAACGCCTTCCCCTCATTATTATCCCAGACAGAAAAGAGCGATTAAATTGAAAAGTGCAAGAGCCTTCAGTCCAGCGGGGATTTCAAGCTTCTTTGAGATATGCGACACGTTGCCGAATGGAAAACCAATAACAAACCTTGAAAAGGTTGGCGCAAGAGGAGGCGGCTTCGGAATCCAGAAGGGCGTAACGACAGAAGTCACGGTTTCAGAAACCGAGAAAAACAGCATACGCATATACATTAATGGGCGAATAGCTCCAGAAGCCGAAACCACATGGACTGTTGTGGAGATGCTCCTTGAAAGGACTGATGGAAACTTCCACGTTGAGGTTAGGCATTGGGTTGATGTTCCCATAGGGGCTGGCTTTGGCACAAGTGCTGCTGGAGCCTTAACAGCGGCTCTTGCATTGTCGAAGGCTTTGGGCTTAAAGCTAACTGTCAATCAGCTTGGCAGAATAGCCCATATAGCAGAAATAAAATGCAAGACTGGTCTGGGCACTGTGGCTCCGCTAACGGTTGGTGGAGGCTGCGTGGTTACGGTTGAGCCTGGCGCCCCTGGAAACGCCATAATAGACAGCATCCCAATATCTGAAGACTATGCGATTGTAGCCGGCGTTTTTGGTCCAACACTGACAAGGGAGGTTTTATCCTCACATGAAAAGCGTTTAGCCATCAACAAGTGGGGTAAGCAAACTCTCGAAAAGATTTTGGCTGAACCTTCGCTGGAGAATTTTTTGGCTTGCTGCCGCGATTTCGCCGAAAAAACGGGTTTTGCCACCGAAAGGGTTAGAAGGCTTTTTAGGGCTGCTGATGAGGCTGGGGCAATTGGCGCAGCTCAGAACATGGTTGGCGAAGCAGTCCACGCTCTAACAACATCCGAAAACGCCGAAAGGGTGGCTCAAGCTTTTAAGCGGATCCTCCCAGAAGAAAAGGTTCTCGTTTCGCGTGTTGAGCTTGGGGGAGCGAGGCTGCTGGAATAAGCCTTGACAACCAAAAAGTTTAAGGTTGTAGCCGTTGGCGGAACCTTTGATGAACTCCACAAAGGACACAGAGCACTGCTTCTGAAAGCTTTTGAGGTTGGCGAACAAGTCTTGATAGGCTTATGCACAGACGAGTTTGTGGCGAAAATGAAAAAACCCCACATAGTGGCATCCTACGAAGAACGCCTAAAAGAGCTGAAAGCCTTCCTGCAAGAATATGGATTAACAGAGAGGGCAAAAATAATTCCGTTAAACGACGCTTACGGAGTAACACTGCAGAGAGGATGCCTTGAAGCGTTAATTGTCAGCAAAGAAACGGAACCAACAGCGAGAAAAATAAATGAGGAGAGAGCCAAACGCGGACTAGAACCCTTAAACGTAATAGTAATAGATATGGTTCCATCAGAGAATCATGCACCCATATCCACAACAAGGATTCGAAGGGGCGAAATAGACAGAGAAGGACGCCTAATAAAAAGATTAAGCGTAAATTAGCAGGGGCTAGTCAATTTAAAGTTATCCAGCTTTTAAATTTGACCAGCTTGCGGTGATAATTTAGAGGGGGAGGGGTAGAAAATAAGCTTTGCCAAAGGCCATTTTCTATAGGGGATAGGCTATTATTGGCTTTTCCTGTATCCAAAAATTGTTGGAAATTCTAAAACTGAGGGGCTACCAATTTTGCAGTTTTCGGCTATCAGCAAAATTGACATTTATAAGCTAAGCTAAATTATATTTCACAGAAGCACGATTCTAATTCGCGGACTAATGGTGGAATGTTGACTCGGAAAAGCAAACAGCCAACTGGAAACATGGAAAAATATGTTTTAAACCTATGTAGGCATATTGCTAACTCCCGTCCCATCACGGGCGTATGCCTATGCGGCGGCAGCTCAGCACTTGGAAATCTTGAAGGAAAAGCGCCATTGGAAGTCTTGCTTATAATTGATGGCTTCAAGCCTAAAATAATGAGCTACATTAAATTCTTCCACGACACAGCGGTCATAGTTTTCGCCGTTGACAGGTGGATTTTTGAAAAGGACGTGGAGCGAGGTTTTCTTGGCGAAGCCTTCGCTGTTCAACTTCTTTTCCCATACAAGCCGCTGGCAAACGCCGAATATTTAAAAGCCAAAGAGATTGAGCTGAAAAGGCGCCTAATACGTGAAATTTTGAAAAATCTTGTTATAGAATTCCCAGAACTCTGCTATGCAATCCACATAAAACCAGAATATTTCTTGTATGAAGCGGTACAAAGCAGGGTAAGGCTTTTTCCACTAATTCGCTATATGCTGGCAAACTTTCCACATGAAGACATTGAGACAGAAAATTCGCGCATTATGATGGAAGGCTTTTTCCAGGCGTTGGAAACTTTGGAAAAGGAAAAGGTGATTACACGCGTAAATGGGTACATAAAAATCTCAAAGGATTTTGCCGACTCCTTAAGGAGTCGAAAAGTCAGCTTCACAAACATTCTCAAAACTGCACAGAAAACCTTATTCATGTCCCTTTTTGGGGCCTTCCCCAAAATTTTCACAGCTCTGTCGCAGAATAAGGATTTACTTCAAAGGCTAAGGAGCATTAACCGAGAAACATTAAAGGGCTCATATTATTTGGAAAGTTCTAAAAGGTTCCTTTTTGTTCCAACAGCCAAAGGCTTGGCACCTCTAGCCACGAAAACCAGTGTTAAAGAGCTTACAAGGAAAATTCTATCGGCAGATCAAAACGCAGACATTATCATCGAAGATTTGGGCGGCGTTTTTAATGATGTTTACCTAGTTAAGGCATACGCAAACGGAAAGGAGCTTAAAGCCGTTGTAAAAACCTTTAAAGACTGGTCAAATCTGAAATGGCTTCCAATAAATATATGGACCCTTGGAACGAAAACCTTTGCTCTCCTCGGGCAGACGAGACTTGAAAGGGAATGTGCTGCAAACCAATTTTTGTATAGGAGAGGCTTCCCAGTTCCAAAACTTTTGGCTATAAACCATGATGAAAGACTTGTTTTCATGGAATACATTGAAGGTGAGAGCCTTGAAAAAATAATTAAGAAAATTGCAAACATGAAAAATGGGGAAGCGGTTAGCGATAAATATGTGAAAATTTTGCATAAGGTTGGGGAGACATTTGCCAGAGTCCACGCCCTAAACATGGCATTAGGGGACACAAAACCAGAAAACATCTTAGTTGGGAAAAACGGCGAAATCTACCTTCTAGACCTTGAACAGTCTTCAAGAGGAGGCGATAAAGCATGGGACATAGCCGAATTCCTCTACTATGCTGGGCATTACATTCCACCGCTTGTAGGTACAAGTCCCGCCGAAATCATAACCAAAGCTTTCATTAGAGGCTATTTGAATGCTGGAGGAGACATAAAAAGCGTGAAGGAAGCTGGAAAAACAAAATACACAAAGGTTTTCAGCGTTTTTGCCTTCCCCCACATAATTTTTGCAATATCAAACATTTGTAGAAAAGCAGACGAGCTGGGATTGATGGATGGTTAAAGAAAAAACCACCCTAACTTTTTATGGCGGGGTAAATGAGGTAGGTGGAAACAAGATTCTGCTGAAAGATGGCGACGTAAAGGTTTTCTTTGATTTCGGCATGTCCTTTGCCCTAAAAAGGCAGTATTATTCTCCGCCACTGCTTTCGCCTAAAAGCGAAAAAAGCCTGCAAGAGCTCGGCGTACTACCAAAAATCGACGGTATCTACAAGTTTGATGATAAGCCACCAGATGTTGACGCGGTCTTCATTTCCCACGGGCACATGGACCACTCGGCCTACTTATCCTTCATCAAGAGGGAAATCCCAGTTTACTGCGGCGAAACAACAAGGATTATCCTACAAGCCTTTGGGGAAATCCGCAAAACAGACTTAGAATTTAACGTGGATGGCATACTCTTTAAGGATTTCAGAACAGGCAAAACCGTCAACGTGGACAGCGGCTTAAAAGTTGAACCAATACACGTGGACCATTCTGTTCCAGGAGCATATGGATTCATAATCCACACCTCCAGCGGCGCTATTGTCTATACGGGGGATTTCCGTGTCCATGGGGCAAAGCCAGAAATGACCCGAGAATTTGTGGAAAAAGCCGAAGAAGCAGAACCAGTTGCTGTCATCACAGAAGCCACCAACATGACTGGAGCCACCGTTTCCTCGGAAGTTGAAGTTGAAAGGAAGCTAAACCAAATTGTCGAGCAGACGGACGGCATTGTGTTTGCAGAGTTCGCATCCACAGATGTTGATAGGCTTAACTCCTTCTATCGAGTTGCCAAGAAGAATGGACGTTGCCTTGCCGTTTCACTTAGACAAGCCTATTTGATGGACACCCTCCGCAGCGACAAAAGACTGAATATTCCACGCTTGGAGGATGAGAATATGTTGATTTTTCGAAAATCGAAAAAGCCTACAGAAGGCAAGGAGCGACTGCGCAATTGGGAAAGGCAACTTCTTGAACGCTACTCTAGCAAGGTTGTGGACAGCGAACAAGTTTCGAAGCAACAATGCAGAATAATCTTGACTATGTCCTTTTATGATTTAGAGCAGTTGGTGGAAATAAAACCGCAGTCCGGAAGCTGCTACATATCCTCATCATCAGAACCCTTCAACGAGGAAATGGAAATAGACTATGAAAAGCTTGTGAACTGGCTTAGGCACTATGGACTACCCCAATACCACGTCCACGTTTCGGGACACATAATGCCCCTACAGTTAAAGGCCGTTCTAAAGGAAATTGGCGCAAAGACAATTTTTCCAGTGCATACTGAAAATGCAGAACTCTTCGCCAAATTCATGCAAAACTCAAAAAGCCAAATTGTGCTTGCTGAAAAGGGCAAGGAATATCCGCTTTAACCAAGTATATTTTTCGGTTGCACTTCACTAACAAGTAGCGTTACCCCTCTATGCTCTATATTCTGGGTTTAAAGGTTTAATCATTAGGTTTTGTAGTGTTTTAGGGTGCATAACCTATAAGTTTAGCCTGGAATCTTAATACTTGCGATAAAAACATGAGGGCCGCACCAAAAATCCAACGACGAATACTGATATTAATCCACAGCTTAGGATTAAGCTGCTTAGGAGGAGCCATATTCCTCCAAATCCTAGTCTTCATGGACATACTACAACACGGCTACTTCATGGCTGTGGAAAACAATCCAGCAATACTAACATTCGAAATAATCTTAACATTCTTCGCCCTTATCTACTTCATATACATGTACCAACGCTTCATCCGTTCAATAAAATAGTTACAAATAAACACGATTTTTTAAAAAAATTCTGATAAAAAACTGCAAATAGCAAAATACCGATTTAAAATTGTTAAATAAACCTATCGAGGATTAAGGCGAATTAATACGGTGAGAGCGATATGAATCGAAAGGCGGTGAAAGTGTTATTATCGTGCTTAATCCTTCTATTGGTCCACATACATAATGTTAAAGCACAAAACAAAACAGGCATAGAGACATTCCTTGATATTAAAATTCCCGGCATAAAAGTGCAGGTTAACGCAACTTCAGAAGCGCAACCCACCGGCCTTATCAACATTAGCTTAGGTTTAACATCTGAAGCTACAACGATTTACATTAAAACCATGAATCTAACCATATATGGTTTTATAAATGGAACTGAAAAAATTAAAATACACAGCAAAGTAACTGGCAACTTCACACTTGATAAAGCTAAACAATATGTCTACCAAAATGAAACAGTTATACCAGAAAATGTTTACGGCATAACGTACGGAGAGATTGACATAGCCTATAATGCCACAGTCAAAGATGAACTCGGATTTAAACATTCGTACCCGTTTCATGATAAATTTGGCTTCACCATGACACGCGTACAAAACATTCGAATGAAAGTGATTGAAGAGCAGCTTACAAATCTAATCAGCTTCATCAATCAGCTTAACCAGACCTTTCAAGCATGCTTTGGAAAAAGCCTTACAGCAGATGATTTGCTGAGTCTTAATCAAACCTATTGGCAGCTTAAGCATCAATGTGAGAGTCTTAGCAAAGTGCAAAGTGAACTTGATAACACAAGGGCAACAGTTGCTATTCTCGGTGTAACAACAGTCATTTTTCTCGCCACGACCGCTTACCTTCTATTTCGAAAACCCAAAAGTTATTGGTAACTCTTCAATATCCTCTTCATTTTTTGTGTAAGTTTTGGGCTGCTATAAATGTTAAGCCTTTTTCTGTTAAGGCTTTGGCTGTTCTGTTTACTGCATCATGCTTGTCCAGGTAGTTGGCTAAAAGTTTTGGCATGAGCCCCTTTTCCATTATTTCCTTCTTTGGCATGAAGTAGTCAAGTATGTCTGATGGGTGCTCGCGGGTTTTCTCAACTTCTGGTGGTGCACCCTCGTGTTTGGCGCTTATGTTTTTCACATGGTCTGCTACTTCCAAAAGTTCGTTTAGGCGGTCGTATGGTTGCCTCACAATGCTTTTGTAGGCTTCTGTTATGTGGTGCTCTATACGTACAACATCTTCGAAGTCAAAAGTCTTGCGGATGTAGGCTGAAAGCTCAATGGTGCTGTTGTCCACAGAATTGGAAAGGTTAAATCCAATTAGGGGTGTTGTGCCGTCATCTCTGCTGAAAAGTTTCGCCATCGTAAGAATCCACAGAATTGAGTAGGGGTTGTCTATTCCGAGGAAAACCGAGATTTTAAATTCCATGTCTATTCCAAGCTTATGCAGTAAAAACCCCAGCAGAACGGTTCCAATGTTTGTGTTTAAAACTTGCCTTACGCCATATTCTGTGTAATAGTGCAAGTACTCTTCAACCCATTTTAGGGCATACTCGTTTGGAACACCAACACCACCGAAATACCCCGTTATAGTTTCTGGACCACCAAGATGAACGTTTATTGGCTTGCCATCCGATCCCAGCATGGTGCCTTTTGTGTCCAGTGTCTGCACATAAGAAGCCCCAATAATTTGCATTGCGGCGGCAAAAGCCAAAATGTCGCCGTCTTCAACTTGCTCCTTCATTGAGCGGACGCGGATGTAGCGGGCTGGCATTAAGTCTTGCTGCCTAATAGCCTTCTTAGCCTCTTCAATAAGCCATGGGAAAAAGTTGCAAGCACTAATTTCAAGGGTTACAGCAAAGGACTCGTCAAAACGCATGGAATCCGCCTTTTTCCCAAGGATTTTTCTGCGGTATTCTGGTATGCTTATGAAGGCCCCTTTATCCCGCTGCTTTATCAGCCACTCTAGGTCTTTCAAGAAGGGAGACTTTTTCTCTTCAAGGCGTTTCATTAAGTTTTCAAGCTTGCCATTTTCTCTGGCTTTACGGTTTATTTCCTCAACTCCACCATTCTCGTCAATAATTTTAAGGATTCCATTAATGAGGGGGTTATCCTCCCTCAAAAGGAAAGCATTAACCTCTTTCAGGTTTTCCTCATTTATCAGCATTTTCTCTCTTATCGCCTTCAAACGGTTTCCTCCAGCAAATTCGCATAACTACATATTCAAAGCTTAAATTGTTTAACATTTATGGTAATTCAAGGAAGGAAAAACATGTTCAAACCAGAAGGAATTTTACCAGCACTTGTCACGCCCTTTACAGACGACGGAAAAGCCGTCGACATTGAAAAGCTGCGTTTCCTGGTAAATCGCTGCATAGAATTGGGCGTCCACGGCGTTGTCCCATGCGGCACAACAGGCGAGTTTGTAAACATGACCGTTGAGGAGCGAAAACAGGTCATTAAGGCCGTTGTGGACGAGGTTAATGGGAGAGTCCCAGTGATTGCCGGAACAGGAGCGAGTGGAACAGATCAAGCCCTGGAAATGACAAAGTATGCGAAGGATGTTGGCGCGGATGCTGCCCTCGTTGTTACGCCATTTTATTTGAAGCCTGCAGACCGTGGGATATATGAGCACTTTGACACTATAGCAAGCAAAGCCGACATGCCAATAATACTCTACAATATTCCACAGTGCACGGGTGTGCAGCTCACATGGCAGATGGTTGAGGACTTGGCTCAAATCCCAAACATTGTAGGCCTAAAAGATAGCAGCGGACAACTCAGCTACATACTTGCAGTGCTGGAAAAGGTTAGGGACAAGATTAACGTTTTGTGTGGCCATGATGAAGTGGTTGTGGCGGCATTGGCTGCGGGTTGTTCAGGCGCCATCCTTGCAAGCGCCAACGTCATACCAGACATTTGGGTTCAAATATACAATCATGTGAAAAATGGCGAGTTGCAAAAAGCCAGAGAACTCCAATATAAGGTTCAGAAAATAGCCCGGATAATAGCCGGAAGTGGACCGGTTGGAGCTAAAGCCGCCCTAAACATGATGAGGATAAAAGTTGGCCCAGTAAGGCAGCCCCTAAGCGTTGGCGGCGAACTAACCTACGAGGCTAGGGAGGAACTCCGCTTAGACCTTGAAAAAATTGGAAAAATAGAGCCAAAACCAGTAACCTTCGAAATTGGAGAGAAACCCCTTGAGCAACGTTTCATGGCTATCGACATAACTCCAGAAATCATAAAGGACTTTAATCTTAGAGTGGGCGAAGCATTAGCCGGAACAGGAGCAGAAGTAGCCCACATAGACCTAATCATAGGCAGAAAAGATGGTCCTGTAGGTGTAGCCTTTGCCAAGGCTAAGGCGGCTCCAACTCCTGGACATGAGCCTTTATTGGCCATATTAGAACCAAACTTAACCGTTAAGCCCATAACGCTAATTGTTCCAACGGTTACGATAACAAGTATGCGGCAGGCAAGCCTCGTCTATGGGCCGGCTCAAACGGCTGTTGCTAAGGCTGTTTTGGACAGCGTTGCTGATGGCACAATACCGAAGGAAGCTGTGGAGGATCTAATCATTATTGCAAATGTTTTTGTGCATCCATCCGCCGTTGATAGGCAACGGGTTTACATAAACAATTATAAGGCTATGCGCCACGCCATCCGCAAAGCCGTAGAGGGAAGACCAACAATAGAAGAGCTTATGGAGAACAAAGAACGCGCGAAGCATCCCTTCAAATACACGCCCTAGGCGTGAAAACCTTGTCAAGCCAAAAAATAATGGATGGAGACCACGTACTGCTATATTTAAGGCAGAGGAAAACCTACCTCGTCAAAGTTGAAGCTGGAAAAACCTTCCACACCCATAAAGGCTTCATAAAATTCGACGACCTCATCGGAAAAGAGTATGGTTCGGCTGTTTTAAGCAGTTTAGGCGTCCAATTTATAGCCCTAAAACCGTTGCTCCGCGACTACGTAATGAAGGCTGTTAGGCGAACCCAAATCACTTACCCAAAAGACATAGCCCTAACCATAATGTTCAGCGGAATAGGCCCCGGAAGCCGCGTTGTAGAAGCAGGAACAGGGACAGGTGCACTAACAACAGCCATAGCCCACTATGTTAAGCCAAACGGCCGCGTCTATAGCTATGAAGTTCGAAGAGAATTTCTTGAAACGGCTGAGAAAAACATTAAACGTGCGGGTTTGATGGATTACGTGACGCTTAAAAACAAAGATATTACGGCTGGAATAGACGAAACTGACATAGACGCCGTCATATTAGATATGGCAACACCATGGCTTGTTGCACCACATGCATATAAGGCATTAAAGCCCTGTGGAACCATAGTCTCCTTCAGCCCAACAATAGACCAAGTTGTAAAAACTGTTGAAGCCCTAAAAGAAAATGGCTTTATTGACGTAGAAACCGTTGAATGCTTGTTAAGGGGGATGCAGATAGAAAGGGGTAAAACAAGACCCCAAACTTTAATGACGGCTCATACAGGCTACATAACCTTCGCAAGAAAAGCCTTAGCACCGCCAACTGAGATGGGAGAAAAGAAGCCCGATGACATCTGAAAGAGAAGCCATTTCAAATTGTTAAAAACACCAGCCGACTCAGCAGCTATCCTACTAGAGAAGATAAGAGGGATTGGAAAAGAGCTTAACGTTAAAACATTTCGAGCAGAAATCATGAGGACGGCTACAGCTACACCGTGGCATAAGAACAACATAATGAAATGCGTTGAAATTGGGCTAAGCCCAGACAAGTTTCTTCAACTATGTTTTTGCTATGGAAAAGTCGCTAAGCCTTAGCTGATGAACAGCTGTTTTCGGAAACATTTTAATCACATAAGCAAAAATAATAGTCTTTCAAAATGGGGAGAACATCCATGAGATTTTCCATAAGTGAAGCTGAGTACAAAACCCGTATAGAAAGGGTTAGAAAAGTTTTGCAGAGAAGAAATCTTGACGCCTTATACTTGACCAACACCACAAGCATATTCTACCTAACTGGATATTCCTTCATATCAACGGAAAGACCCGCGGCATTGGTCATTCCATTGGACGGAAAAATAACTTTCATGGGTCCAAAGCTGGAGGAAAACCATGTTCCATTAAAAACGCGGCTAATAGATACTGTCAGGACCTACTTTGACTATCCTGGCGAAAAGCATCCAATAGAACATTTCGCAGAATTTCTAAAAGAAATGGGACTGGCGAAGAAGCGCATCGGCATAGACAATAAAGCCGGAGCCACAAGCATGTACGGATACAAAGGTCCGCCAATAACAAGGAAACTGCCAGAAGCAAAATTTGTGAACATGGCTGATCTTGTGCCGAAAATGCGGCTCATCAAGTCGTCAGCTGAAATCTCTATGATAAGGGAAAGTGCAAAATGGGCGAATTTGGCGGTTTCTCTGTTGCAAGAATACACCACTGAGGGCTCTTGGGACGTGGAGGTAGCCCTAGCCGCCTCGTGGGATGCATCCAGCATAATGAAAAGGGCTCTGGGTGAAGAATTTGAACCTTTAAGGGGCATTTTCCCAATATTTGCGGGTTTTAGAGGACAGATTGGTGAGATGAGCGCCATCCCCCATGCCATTGGAACGAGACGGAGAATTAAAAGTGGAGATGTTATAATAGCCGAGGCGGGCGTTGAGATAGGCGGCTATAGCTGCGAACTTGAGCGCACAATGATTGTTGGCAAACCCTCGGCTAAGCAGAGGCGCTGCTTTGAGGTTATGTTAAAAGCCCAAGAGGCAGCCATCCAAAAAATAAGGGAAGGTGTTGAATGTAGCGAAGTAGACAAGGCCTCAATGGGCGTGTTTAAAAAAGCTAATTTAATGCATCTTATGAGGCACCATACAGGACATGGCTTGGGATTGGAGGGCCATGAGCCCCCATGGCTGGATGTTGGCAACAGGGAAAAATTAAGAGCTGGGATGGTTGTAAGCTGTGAGCCCGGAATATATGAAACGGGATTTGCAGGGTTCCGCCATTCAGACACAGTATTAGTGACGAAAGATGGCTGCGAACTCCTCACCTATTATCCAAGGGACATTGAAACATTAACAATAATCTAGCTATTATCTGTACTGTTTTGGCGAAATCTAAATTTCAGGGAGACATTCACCGCAAGGGAAAATAACGTCAAAGTTTTAGGATAGCATTAGAGTTGAGGTTATGTCTGGGGCTGAAACGCTCCTTCCATATTTGAAGGAGAAGAAGGGCGAAGAGCAGAAGCCAACAATTATAGTGGATAGTCGCGAGGCAAGCAGCGCCAAAAAAGTCGTTAAGGGGCTTAGGGAAAGAGGCGTAAACGTAAGAATTAAGCCTTTGGAAAGAGGCGACTACATCCTGTCTGACGTTTGTGCTGTTGAGCGTAAAAGGGTTCAAGACTTTGTCTACACGCTTACGCATCGATACTTATTTGAGCAGCTCTTCAAGCTTAAGGAGGCTTATCCCAAGGCGTTAATCCTTCTTGAAGGTTACATGCCAATAATCTACAAGTTCAGTAGGATAAAACCAGAAGCCGTTTGGGGCGCTTTGTTCAACTTGGCGAAAAATGGCATAGCCGTTGTTAACACCACATCCCACAAGGAAACCGTTGACTTCCTATACATTGCCGCCCGCCAAGAGCAAATAGTGGAGAAAAGGGTGCCAATGGTGCTCCAGTTAAGAAATGTGAAACCCTGGAGGATGCCCAAATCTTTTTTGTGGCGAGTTTGCCCAATATTGGGAGGGAGAAAGCCATAGCAATCCTTAAATCCTATCAGACACCGTTAAATGCCTTCTTAAATGTTGACGAATGGTCAAAAACAGTTTACGGTCTTGGACCAAAAATAAGCAGCAGAGTAAAAGAAGTATTAAACACTCCGTTCAGGGGGTGAAAAGCTCTTGAACGTTGAAATTGCCCCAACAAAAAAGGTAACAGTATTGGGTTTAGACAAGCGCAGCGTGGGCGACATTGCATGGTGCGCCACCACCTACGGTGCGAATAGGCTTTACTGGATAGATGGCTATCTGCTATGCCTAGAAGTTTACGAGAAGTCCTTCGAGCACGAGTTGAAAAATCGCGAGTTCCCAATAAGCCAAATCTGCTACGCGGAATTCCCAAAATATGAGAGAATTTACGAAGTGGACAAGAGCCTCCAAATCCCTGTGGTGAACGTCTCAGACATGAAAATTTTCAAGAATATACTGAAAGCCATAAAAGAAAATGTGAAAACCGGAAGTGAAGAACAAGGCTAGTATGGCTTAACGCAAGTTTTAGACTTTTCCAAGCTTTTAACATAATTATAGCCAAGCTCAAAAGCCTTAACATTCATTTCCACGTATTTTGCGGGAACAAGCTCCTTCAAAGCTTCTATTAGGCTTTCCTTTTTTATTGGCAGCTTCCCAGCGGTTAAAGCTCCAAGAAGAACGGCGTTCTGCATTACTGTGCTTCCAGCCTCTTTAGCAAGTCTTGACGCGTCGATGGTTATGATGTTTTTGGAAAAGAGCTTCAACCTTTCGAGTATTTCCTCGATTCTTGGATAACTTTCACCCTTCAATGTGAGTCCTGGTGGTGGGATTCTTTCATCTCCCATAATTATGAGGGTTTTTTCAGAGGCATACTTCACATTTCTCAAAGTTTCTAGAGGCTCAAATCCTAAGAGGATGTCCGCCTGTCCCTCTAAAATCATGGGGGAGAAAACGTTTTCACCAATTCTAACGGTGCATAAAACTGCGCCGCCCCGCTGAGCCATTCCATGGATTTCGCCCACACGGACGTTTAAGCCGTCTTTCACTGCAGCGGTTCCGAGAACTTCAGCTGCTAGAAGTATGCCTTGACCGCCAACGCCAGCCAAAACAATGTTAAAATCCTTTTTCATACCGCCCGCCACCTTTATGCTCGTTTTAATGGTTCTATGGCTTTGTATGGGCAAACATAAGCGCATAAGCCACAGCCAACACAGAGGTTCTCGTTTATAGCTACAGTCTTATCCTCCTTGAGGATTATTGCTGGACAGCCCAACAATTTGATGCACGCCATGCAGTTTGTACACTTCTCATTCACTTGGAATGGCACAATTTCTAAGCCTTTCCGCCTCTTCTCCCTCACAAGCAATAAGGCACATGGCGCCCTAAAAACAATAAGTGAAGTCTCTGGAAACCTTAACGCCTCTTTTAAAGCTTTTTCGGCTTCTCCAACATTGAAGGGGTCAACAACCCTAACGAATTTTACTCCGCAACCCTCTGCAACCTTTTCAATAGCTATGGGCTCTGTTGGCGTCTGCATACCAGTCATGCCTGTTCCCGGATGCGGCTGATGACCAGTCATCGCCGTTGTGAGGTTGTCTAAAACAGCGACAACAATCTTGTGCTTATTGTAAACCGCGTTTAAAAGTCTCGGCACTCCAGCGTGGAAGAAGGTTGAGTCTCCAATTATTGCAATTGTGTCTGTCCCGGTTGCTTTGGTTATGCCTTGAGCTGTTCCTATTCCAGCACCCATGCATACGAGGATGTCGCCAACTTTTAGGGGTGGGGCTATTCCTAGAGCGTAGCAGCCAATGTCAGTTGGGTAAATCGCCCTTTCGCCAGCAACCTTCTTAATGACGTAGAAAGAAGCCCTATGGGGGCATCCTGCACACAAAATTGGCGGTCTAGGCGGAATCCCTTCGGAGGCTTCACCGTATCGCCTATTCAAACCTTCAAAGTCTATGGACATTTCTCTGCCAGTTATTGCGGCTAACCCCTTCAAGACTAGGCTTGTGGAAAGTTCGCCAGACCTTGGAAAATAACGTTTGCCATAAACCTCTGTTAATGGGGCATAATCCTTTGCAATTGCCCTAACATGAAGCTCAAGGTAGGGTTCAAGCTCCTCAACAACAATGGCTTTGCTGTGCTCTTTCAAAAATTTTCCAATCAATTTTTCGGGCAACGGGTGGGTCATTCCAAGCTTTAAGACGTCAATGTTTAAGCCCAAAAGTTCGGCGGCTTCAACAGCGTAGTTATACGCCGCACTTGAAGAGATTATGCCATACTCTTTGTCTTCGCCTTTGGGCTTGATCGTGTTGTATGGAGAGTTTTCCGTTATTTCCTTAGTCTTTTCCATTTGCTCTAAGAGGACATCGTGTCTAGGTCTTGCGTTGGCTGGAACCATAACAAAACGCTTAACATCTCGAATAAATTCGCCCTTCAAGCGGGGCTTTGAGAGCTTTCCAAAAGTGACTGGTGCTCTGGTGTGGCTCACCCTTGTGGTTGTCCGAAGTATAACCGGGAGCTCAAGCTTCTCTGAAATTTCAACAGCATAAGCCACCATTTCCTTTGCCTCCTGCGGGTTTGAGGGTTCAAGGCATGGCAAGTTTGAAAGCAAAGCATAAAGTCGGCTGTCCTGCTCGTTCTGCGAACTGTAACACTCCGGGTCGTCAGCAGCAACAACAACAAGTCCGCCTCTGACACCGGTATAAGCCAAAGTCATCAACGCGTCTGCAGCCACATTCAAGCCTACATGCTTCATGGCTGAAAGAGCCCTAACCCCACAAGCTGCAGCCCCCCCAGCCACCTCAACGGCAACGATCTCGTTGACGGAATATTCCATGTAAACGCCAGCTTCTTGGGCTATGTCGGAAATTGTGTCGCCAATTTCGGAGGCTGGTGTGCCCGGATAGGTGGTAACAACCCCTATGCCAGATTCTAATATTCCGCGGGCGATAGCCTCGTTACCAAGCAAGAGCACACGCTTTCCAGGCTCATCCTTCAACAATATGTAGGGGTCTGGCATTAACGCCTTCTCCAACAGTTAGAGAAACCCTTTACCCATTTGCTTTCAGATATAACTTTTTGTGAACAAAAACCATTACAATCATGAAAAATTAGAGAGGATAAAAAGGGAGGATGACGTAATAAAGCGCGTTACTTGCCTTTAAACAATGGTTTTCTCTTTTCAATGAACGCCGAGACGCCTTCCTGAAGGTCTTCTGTTGAGGCTACAACGCCGAAGCCTTCCCGTTCTAGGGCTATTGCGGCGTCAAGACTTATCTCTGCACCCTTATTTATCAGTGCTTTGGCCACTTTAAGGGCTACAGGCGCTTTCTGGGCGAGTTCTAAGGCGAATTGGCGAACAGTCTCCCTAAACTTGTCTTGTGGAACAACCATGTTCACAAGCCCAAACTGCTCAGCCGTTTTTGCATCGATCATTTTCCCAGTGAAGATAAGCTCCTTAGCCTTTGTCGCACCAATTAGGCGTGTCAACCTTTGGGTTCCACCCCAACCAGGAATTAAGCCAATGTTTATTTCCGTTTGCCCCATCCGTGCGTTTTCCGAGGCGATGCGAATGTCGCATGCCATTGCAACTTCTAAGCCTCCGCCAAGGGCGTAGCCATTTATAGCCGCTATAACTGGCTTCTCAAGATTTTCAAACGCTGAGCAAAGCCTCCCACCCATCTGAGAGAGCTCCCGCGCTTTTAGGGCGTTCATCCCCCTCATAGCTTTGATGTCCGCCCCAGCGGAAAAAGCCTTCTCGCCAGCACCAGTCAAAACGACAACACGCACATTTTCATCAGTCTTCACATCCTCGAGGGCTTGAAGGATTTCGTTGACAACTTCGGCGTTGAAGGCGTTTAGGGCTTCCGGCCTGTTTATGGTTATTGTGGCTATGCCCTCGCTTTTCTCGTATATGATGTACTTAAACTCCAACTGCGCAGTTCCTCCTAGACTATTTTTGTGTCCAGTCGTAGAAGCCCTTCCCGGTTTTTCTCCCCAACAAGTTGGCTCTAACCATCTGCTTTAATCCATGATGTGGATGGAACTTTGGGTCAAGCTCCCTCTCCAGTACTTCCGCTATGGCCAGGGTTGTATCTGCCCCAATATAGTCTAGAAGCATGAGGGGCCCCATAGGCCAATTTAAGCCAAGCCTTATGGCTTTGTCTATGTCGTCTCTGTCTGCTACGCCTTCCCAGTAGAGGGCTACCGCTTCATTTAGGGCTGGTATCAGTATGCGGTTGACAATGAAGCCTGGACAATCCTTCTTGACTAGGACTGTTTCTTTCTGCATTTTGTGGGCTACATCCAAAACCGTCTGCACAGTCTCATCCGAAGTTTTGGCACCCCTTATAACTTCCACAAGCTTCATCAGCTGCGGAGGGTTGAAAAAATGCATCCCGCAAACCTTTTCTGGACGTTTTGTGGCTGAGCCAAGCTCTGTTATGCTTATAGACGACGTGTTAGAAGCGATTATGGCGTGGGTTGGTGCAAGGGCATCCACCTCACGGAAGGCTGCCTTCTTAAGTTCAATGTTTTCTGGGATAGCCTCAATAATTAAGTCAGCCTTTGAAACCGCCTCCCGCAAATCCGTCGTAGGATGTATCCGCGCCAAGGTTTCATTCAACTCCGCCTCGGTTATCTGTCCCTTGCTGAGGAACTTTTGGAGGCTGCTGCGGATCATGTTCATGCCGTTATCCACAAACCTTTGCTCAATATCCCTTAGGTAAACCTCGTATCTGCCAACTTGGGCAGCCACTTGCGCAATGCCGTGACCCATTAAACCAGCGCCTAAAACCGCTATGGTCTTTACTTCCAAGGCTTTTCTCCCCCAACCTTAACAGAACCTAAGATTTGTTGAGAAGCTTTTATAGTGTTTTTGGCTAAAGAACCATATTTGCCAAGTCAGTTGTTTTTGGTTTTAAGTATTGTGGCTGCGCTTAAGAGTATTAATCCAACGCCAAGATAGCGAATTAAGGATATGTACTGCTGGAAGATGAGCACTGCCCAGAGATTATGCAGTAATGGGTCTAGGAGCAAAATTGTTCCCTCGGTTGTTGACGGCACTTCGCTTGACTTTACATAGTTTAGCAGTCCGTAGGGGACCGCCGTGCTGAATGAGGCAAATAAGAATAATAGGGCTAATTGATAAGAGTTTGGTAATGTGAACCCAATTAAGCCTACGTTTCTCGTGAAAAGGCTTAGGATAATCCCTAAAAGCAGTGCAGATGGCGCCGCAAACAAAAATGTGTTAAACAGTCCTTGAAGGGGTGTGTAATCTGCTTTCCTCATCCTTTTTATGTAAAGGTAAAGGGAGTAAAGGAAGCCGCCGAGTAGGGCAAAGCCTAAGCCGCCAATGTTGAGGTTTGGAAGTGGCTCGGTGACCACCCCACTTACAAGAAAGACCCCGATGACTCCCATCGCCATGGCCGTAATCTTTCTTGGAGTCATCCTCTCTTTTCCAGAAACAGCGGCTAAAGCTGCTGTAAAGAAGGGTTGCGTGTAGATTAAAGCTACTGTGACTGCTATTGGACAGCCAAACACAATTGATGATAAGGCTGAAAACAAGAAGCATGAAAAAACCAAGCCGGCTAAGGCAAAGTATTGCAAATCGTCCCTCTTTAGTTTAAACCTACCCCTAATCAGCACAAAAATTAGTGGGAGCGCCAGCGTTATGCGGGAGAAAACTTGCTGTAGGCTTGAAACTCCAGAATTCCTAAGAAGTGTTGAGAAAACTAGGATGAAACTAAAACAGAAACATGCCAGAATTAATAGGGCATGACTTTTTGTTAAGCCCACTTGCATCTTTCACCGCGTTAGAAGCCTTCCCTAATAGGATTTGGGCAGTCCTAAGACATGTTGTCCTATGAAGGCTAAGGCCATTTGATGCGTGACCGGAGCCAGTCTTATGAGGTTTATCTCCCTCCACCACCTTTCAACATCATATTCCACAGCATAGCCATATCCGCCGAAAGTCTGCATCGCATGGTAAACAGCCTCTATTCCAGCCTCAACAGCCGCCACTTTAGCCATGTTGGCCTCTGCTCCGCATTCTTCTCCGCGGTCGTAAAGCCATGCAGCCTTATAGTTTAAAAGTCTCGCAGCCTCGATTTTTGCTTTGGCTCCAGCGAGTGGAAACTGTATGGCTTGATGCGACCCAATCGGAGCTTCGAAAACCCTCCTTTCCTTTGCGTATTCAACAGCCTTTTTGATGGCCAATAATCCTAAGCCACATGCCGCTGCCGAAAAAGACATGCGCTCTGGGTTAAGTGTATCCAAGAGCAGGTACCAGCCTTTCTCTGGCTCGCCTAAAACATTTTCTTGGGGAACCCTTAAGTCGCTTATGTAAACTTCAAAGGTTTTTGAGTAGTTTATGCCATGCTTCTCGATCGGGATTATTTCTATTGCTGGATTCGGCAAATCCACAAGGAACAAGGTCAAGCCAAAGGTTCTCTTTGGGGCTTTATCAGCGGGCGTTGTTCTGGTGACGAGAAGCATTCCCTTGGCTCTGTCCGCCCCCGAAATGAAGATTTTCTGACCATTGATTACGTATTCGCCTTCTTGCTTAACAGCCATTGTTTTGATGTTTAGTGTGTTTGTTCCAGCGTCTGGCTCTGTTAGGGCTAGGCAGAACTCCATCCCCTTCGCGATTTTTGGCAGATACTTCTCTTTTTGGGCTTCATTGCCATGTTTCACTATGGACAAGCCACCAAAAACGGCTGAAAGGCATAGGAACCATTCTCCAGCAAGTCCGCAGCCTTCTGAAACTAGTGTCTCCATGGCTAGGAGCATTTCGAACATGCCCATTCCGCTTCCGCCATACTTTTCTGGAATAACTATTCCGGGAAAACCGGCGTCCACGAGGCTTTTCCAAAAGTCTTCTGGAAACTCATGTTCACGGTCTTTTTCCCGCCAATATTCTGGACCGTAATCTCGGGCAATTTCAGTGGCTGTTTCAACTATCATTTTCTGTTCTGGTGTTAATTCAAAATCCATGACACCACAACCAGTCTCACATTTCCTAGAAGTTGCTATAAAATGCTTTCCTAAAGAAAATGCGAAATAAATTGGAAAGGAAGAGCTTATGCCTATCTAGTTTGGGCTGATCTTGGTATGTAAATTCCGTGGGGGTCTATGGCCCTTAAAATGGCCAATTCTTCATAGGTTGGCGGCTCAGTCGTTGGCACATGCTCCGGTATAATCAAGTCGAAGCCTGTATTTTCCCTAATATCTTGCAAACTCACGCCCGGATGAATAGTCGCAAGCCTAATCCGCTTTGTTTCCGGATCAAAGTCCATCTGGCAAAGGTTTGTAACCACAAGGGAAGGCCCACCACCAAGCAAACCAGCCTTTTCCCTTGCTCCCGGGCCATCTAAGTGGCCTGGGCTTGTTAAGTAGTCGAGTTTCTTCACCATCTTCCGTTTTTCATGGGTCATTATTATGACTATGCGTTTTGCCGATGAGACTATGTCGTTTCCGCCTCCGCTTCCAGGAAGCCGCACTGTCGGGTGTTCAAAGTCGCCTATATATGTGGTGTTTATGTTTCCATACTCGTCTATTTGGGCTGCGCCGACAAAGCCGACGTCCACATGCCCGCCTTGCAGAAGCAGTCCGAGGGTTTCGATTAGGCCTATGGCTGCTGAGGCCCTATAACCAAGTCTGGAGTCGGCTATTGATAGGGCTATGTCTATGGCGTTTGAGTCTATGAAGCCAGCCTCGTAAACTATTTTTGCTTTCGGCGCATGTGTTCTTTTTGCAAGCATTGCAGCAATCATCGGCAAGCCTGTTCCAACGAAGACCACTTCGCCGTTTTTTATGGCTCTTGCACCGCAGACGGCCATAAGCTCAAGGGTTGTAAACTCTCCGAGTTTTGCATAATTTTTCTTTTCCATAAGGCTTCTCACCCCCGTCTTAGTATGGGAAAGGCTTTTTAGCCCTAAGCTTTAGGAGGCGCTCCATGCCAATTTTCTTGAGGAAATCCATGTGGTCCTCAACGCTCATAATGTATTCTTCGCAGTATTTTTGCCATCCCTCCTCTGTTTTGCATTGCTGGTAGTACATGCGTATATGCTCCATGTCATAGTCGTAGTAGTTGTAAACCATCATTGGATAGGCTCCCCAAGGGCATTCCACAACATAATCCACGTAAATGTTTGGAATCGCTGTCTGATCTGGTTGGGAGCGAATAAACTCTGTGTCCACAATTTCTTCAGCTAGGACTATTACTTTTTTGCCAGCCCTAGCGCCCTCCACATCTTCGCCTTTAATGCCGTCTATTTGGGCGTTGCCTTCTCGGTCCACCCTTGAAACATGCACTATGCTGAAGTCTGGGCGGACAGAAGGCACAAGCACAACCTTCTCGCCAGTAAATGGGCATGTTATAACCTCGGCTTTTTTAGGCTTGAACTTTGTTTTCGTCAGCAAGTCTGTTCCAAGCATACTTTTTAAGGGCATGAATGGAACGCCTAAGGCACCGCCGAGAAAGCGCAGTGCCATAGCCAAATTTGTATAGTCCTCAATTTGGACAGCGCCTTCGCGGATTCTCCGCTGGATGTTCGGAGCCAATCCTATGCCTTCTATAGCGAAGAAAGCCAGTTCGAAGCGGGAAGTCACATATGCTCCTGCTAGTATGTCAATGTCCATTTCCGAGCCGCAAGTGTAAATTGTTAGATTTCGCTTTTTCTGCCTCACAAGTTCGTGGGCGAAAGCCATTGGGGGTCTTTGAAAGCCGAAGCCTCCCCAGAAGAGGTGAGCCCCATCCGGGATGAGCTTTGCAGCCTCTTTCAGAGTTATCCGTTTATCCTCCACTGGAGTCTCGACCAATAAGGACACCTCAAATACTATTGCTAAAGTTTTCCATTTAAATTTTCAAACTTCAGCCTTAAAAACGCCCTAAATGCTGAATTCTTATATAAGTGCTTGCGAAATAACATGATGCGTTTAGGGCTGTTCCGTTTGCTTGTTGGAATGTGGTGTTTATGCGGAAAACAATCTTTAAGAAGCTTGAGGCTCAAGGGTTAATAGCAAATTACAACCGTTTGAGGAAAAATCTTCCGCCTAGGCTTCCAGACAGAGTTTATATTTGGGATGAAACCCTAAGGGAGGGGGTTGAAACCCCAACAGTCTTCTTAACTTATGTGGAGAAGGTTAAGCTGGCAAAACTTCTGGATGAGGCTGGAGTTTCCATAATAACTGTTGGTTTTCCAGCACTTTCAGAGGAGGAGAAAAGCACTGTTAGAAGGATAGCCAACGAAGGCTTTCAGCAAGCCAGCATAGCTGCCTCCGCACGCGTAAATAAGAGCGACGTAGACGCATGCCTGGACTGTGGCGTCAGGGAAGTCGTCATTTTTACGCCTTTTAACGGGCTCAACCTCCAGTACAGACTCAAAATGTCAAAGGAACAAGTTCTAAAGAATACTGTGGAGTGCATAGAATACGCTAAAAGGCATGGTGTAACCGTTGACTTTGTTTTGGAGGACGCTTCAAGGACGCCTCTGCAGGATATTCTCCAAATTTTTGAGGCCGCGGTGAAGGCTGGTGCTGATAGGCTTGTAATCGCTGACACCGTTGGCTTTTTGAGGCCGTTATCTACACGTTATCTTGTCTCCCATGTTAGGGATGGCCTCCAACAAGCTTTGGGGAAGGATGTTACGCTTTCCATTCATTGCCATAACGATTTTGGCTTAGCCACGGCAAACACTTTGGCAGCCGTTGAGGAGGGCGTAGCCTACGTGCACACATGCCTTGTAGGTTTTGGCGAAAGGGCTGGAGTAGCCCCCCTAGAGGAGGTTGTCGCCGCCCTAGAACTCTTGTACGACATTGATACAGGCGTTGACATGAAGAAGCTTTATAGACTTGCTCAACAAGCCGAAAAAAGCTTCGCCCTGCCAATTCAGTTCCATAAGCCAATAGTTGGTGAAAACGCCTTTTCCTACGAGGTTGATGAGCACGTGGAGGGGATGCTTGCCCACCCCCTGCTTTTTGAGCCTTTCCCGCCTGAAATGATTGAAAGGGAAACACAGTTCTATATTGGAAGAAGTGGTGGAAGACGCCTTGTGGAAAAGCGGTTGGAAATGGCTGGGATAAAGGCTATGCCATGGCAGATTGACGAGATAGTTAGGCGGATAAGGAGTTTGCAGGAAAGCCTAGACAAGGGTGGAACCCAGATGACCTTCTATCAGATTAAGAAGCTGATGAAGGAGCTTCGAAGAGGTTTAACTGAGGAGGATTTCTGGCGGATAGTTGAGCAGGTTACGAGGCAAAAACCGAAAATCCCACAGCAGCCTTTGCTTGAGGCAAAAGAGCCCTAATTTAGGGCTAACTCCTCAAAAATCTTCGCTATTTCCTCTTTGCTTAGGGGTCTTGGATAGTTGTAGATTGGACCGCTAGGCTTTTCGTTATAGTATGGGCGGTTGCAGCCTGGGCATCCAGAAGTCCTAAAAGGCTCGCCAGAACCAACAACTTGCTTCAGTGTTTGCCTATCCACGCCGAAATCGGTTATGCATTCATTTTCGTCGAAACTCATGGCTTGAGCCCTTACAATTCCATGAAAAATAAGGTGTCTAGCCACTTGTATTCGCCTATACTTTTGTATTGGTGGCTGCCTTAGGTTTTCTAGGGCTGTTCCATCGACTGGTGTGAAGGCGAAAAGTGCCGGCAAAACGCCCATATCAACGCACTTTTGAATCATTTCCACCATTTCCCTTTCAGATTCGCCTAAACCAACAATTAGGTGAGTTGTGACCATTCCCCTTCCAAAAACCTTTACGGCCTCTTCAAGGAGAGCGATCTGCCTTTCCATGTTGTATGGGCCTCTAGCCGAACCCCCCTTAACCTTGTCGAAGATTTCCGGGGTTGCCGCGTCTAATGGTATGCCTATCCTTTCGACTCCAGCCTCGGCTAAAAGCATTATGTTTTCTGGATTTATGGGCTGACATGAAACTGATATTGGGATGCTCACGCGTTTGGAAATTTCCTTTGCAAGTGCTTGGATGTGAGCGTGAACTCCTGGATAGTTTAGGGCTTGTATGCAGACACGCCTTATCCCACCCTCTCTCGCTGTCGCCTTTATGCTATCGAGCACTTGTTTTGTGGTGAAGGGTGGCCATGAAACCCTAGAGAGCATATCGGTTCTGCCGCGGCTTTCCCTTGCTTGGGGGCAGAATCCGCAGTTTGCGAAGCATTTTCCGCGCCTATAAGTCATGAGGTAGGCTGTTGTTGGTTTGGCATCCAGCCTTCCATTAATCAATTCTAAAACTATGGCTGAGCCTATGGAGACGCGGACCTTCTTCGGAATTTTTACATCTGCCAAGATTTCCACGCTTGCGCAAGGCTTGTGGTGCTTTCTGCTATTGATTCTGAATTCATAAGCATTATTATCTTTATCGTTGTCAAACCATGATTTGAGCGTGAAGAGTTTGCGAAGGTCTAAGCTTGAGAATTATGAGGCTATATTGGCAGCCTTGGCGAAAAGACCATTAACAGTTGATAGCATAGCCTACAAAACAAACATGGACTGCACTGTTTTGGGGCAGTATTTGGAATCCTTAATGAGGAACGGGCTTGTTGCTGAGAAAATAACCGCCAAAAAGAAGCTTTACGCCATAACTGAGAGGGGCTTATCTGTTTTTAGAACCCTAAGCTTCCAGAGGTATCTGGAGAAAATTGCAAAGGCAATTAAGACGGTTAACACAATGGAAACAGCGCCGACAACGACCATCCAAAACAATGAAGGCGAAAAAGAAGCAAAGGGTTAAGCTGATAGCCGCCTAGCGAAAGTTATTAAACCCTTAGGTTAGGCTTTATTAGTAGAGGAAAATGGCACAATACACTCCGGAAACTATTTGGCAAATGAGCCGCGAAGAGCTTTCAAAACTTTTGGAAAGCAAAACTTTTCAACCACTGTCTGGAAGGTGCATTCATTTTTACGCTCCGAGCTTCGCATATTATAAGACGGCTTATTTCTGCTCATCAGCCAAAGATTTTTCAACAATCTCCGTAACCGGAAAGAGTTGCACATTAAACTGTAAACACTGTGGCGGGAAAGTTCTCGAAACCATGCGTCCAGTTAGAACGCCAGAGGAGCTTTACAAATTGTGTGCAAAGCTTAAGAGGGAGGGGGCTGTTGGCTGCCTAATTAGTGGTGGCTGCCTCCCAGATGGTTCGGTTCCACTGGAAAGGTTTACGGAAGCCATTAGGCGGGTTAAGGCTGATTTTGATTTGACAGTTTTTGCGCATGTTGGAATTGTAAACCTCGAGAAGGCTTTAGGGCTTAGGGAGGCTGGCGTTGACGCTGCATTAATCGACATTATCGGAGACAACGAGACAATTCGGGAAATTTACAATCTCAACGTGACAGTTAGGGACTATGAAAAGGCATTAGAGGCATTAAGCCAGTCTGATTTGCGTTTTGTCCCCCATGTTATTGTCGGTCTTTATTATGGACGATTGAAAGGGGAGTTTCACGCCTTGCAAATGATTTCAAAGTACAAGCCATCAGCTCTAGTCATAATCGCCTTTATGCCCATATACGGCACAACAATGGAGCATGTAAAACCATCAGAGCCAATGGAAATAGCCAGAGTGCTAGCCACCGCAAGGGTTATGTTCCCCAAAACTCCAGTTGCGCTAGGCTGCATGAGACCAAAGGGCAAGCACAGAGCAGAAACAGACATTTTAGCCATAAAAGCTGGTGTTGACGCCATTGCTTTTCCATCCGAAGAAGCCATAAGATATGCCGAAAAAAACGGTTACAAGATAGGTTTTTCATCCTACTGTTGTTCACAGATATATGCTGACTTTTCTAGTTTAGCGCCATGAGAAGCTGAGGACTTACATCCTTTGGCTTTTGTTGAAGGCGGCGGCAGCCTTTTCACTTCTGTGGAAAGAATTAAATGCGAGAAGGCTTCAAAATTTGTGGTTAAGGTTGATGTGTATGCCAAAAGTTAAGGTTGACTGGAGCAAATGTAATGGCGACGGCGTCTGTGTTGAAATCTGCCCAGTAAACGTTTTTGAGCTAAAGAAGTTGCCAGAATACCATGACGCCCAGAAGTCTGTTCCCGTAAGGGAAAGCGACTGCATAGCCTGCATGGCATGTGTAACATCATGCCCAACACAAGCAATAACAGTTGAAGAGTAGAATAAACCAAAAGTTTGCAGAATATTTCTTCTTTAATGGTTAGGCTACGTGGTTGAATGTTTCTAGGATGAAGGCTCTGAGGCTATAACTAGCATGAGGATGCTCCAAGCCCTTGTTATTTTATGGCTTCGCCTATTCATGACAGACAAAACAAGTGTTACGAGGATCATGAATGGAACGGTTGTTAAAATCTCTTGTAATGTTACTGTGAAAGTCCTTATTAGTGCGACTATTCCGAGGACTATGGTTATGGTTATTATGTTGCCGCCTATAACTTTGCCTATGGATATTTCCTGCGAAGAGCTGAAAATTGCGCTACAAGTGAGCTGAAAAGCTCTGGGGCTGATGTCACTGAGGCGACAAAAACCGTTCCAACAACAACTTTATGGAGATTTAGACTGGAGGCTAGGCTTGCGGCTGCAGCCACTATCTTTTCGAACCAATCTATAGCAGCAGACTATGAAGGGTTGCGAGCCCTATGCCAAACATGAATTAGGCTTGATTTACATCATGCATCAGCGTGAAAAAGCTAACTGCGTGTTGGCGGGACGAAAACCCTAAGCCTATTCAACGCGTTCAACTTCTCTCTATCGCCGAGTTTTGCATCCTCAACAGCCCTTCTGAGGATTTGTATGGACTTGTCCATGGCTTTTCTGTCCACAGGATAGGGGACACCATCTTTTCCACCATAAGCGAAAGAATATTTCACTGGGTCTTTCCAGCTTGGCTTTTCTCCGTAAATTAGTTCGGCTATTAGGGCTAGTCCGCGAACTGTGGCTGCACCTACGCCCCTAAAGCCTAGAAGTTCCTCGTAGTTTCTTGGTTTGAACTCGTAGACTTGTTGTAGGGCTTTCCAGTTTATGTTGGCTGGCATGGATAGGACATCTATCGGGTAGTCTGCCCAGCCTGTTTGGGCTGTTTTCGGAAGCCACTCTTCCAGCGACTTCTGATAGGCTGGACGGATGGACATTATTAGTCGCATAAGCTTTTTTGGCGGTTCGCACGCTAAGTCCACTGAGGCTTTTCTGCAGCCCTCGCTTTCTTTCGCCGTCATGTCTAGGGCTATTTCATGTTTTGCATCACCCACAATAGCGTTGTGGGGTTCAACAACAAAGTTCTTGACGTTTTCAGAAAGCCAATGGTAGCGCCTTGCCGTTCGGTCTTGGGGGCACATCCCCTGCTGTATAACCGCCCACTTACCATTCTCATCGATGAAGAAGGCGTGATGGTAAAGCTGATAACCAGCCTGAATAGCCGTATTATCCACCTTAGCACTCATTTTGCTGGCGTACTGCAAGCTCTCTATTTTGCTGTCTGAGAAGCCGAACTTTTCGCCTACCACCCCAATCTCAAGAGGTGTCTGCCTCGAAATTTTCCCCTTTCCACCGCAGACTGCAATGCCATGCTCTTCTGGGATTACAGCATGCTTCAAAACTCCAGTAACCACTGTTGTAACGCCTGAAGAATGCCAATCATAGCCCAAAACACATCCCAAAGCTTGAAACCAGAAAGGGTCTGATAGGCGTTTAAGAAACTCACCAGCCCCATACTCATCAACAATAATGGATACTATTTCTCTGGCTAGTTTCCGCATTCTAACAACTAACCATTTCGGAGCCTTACCATAATGGAGCGGGAGCCTTGCAACACCGGTTCTCTGCATACAGCCTCTAAACCAATAAAATGCTATTATTCAGACCTATTTTTACCTTGCCAACGTCAATTTTGTTTATAGCCGAAAACTGCAAAATTGTAGCCCCCTCTAGATTTTTAGCTGCGAGCTAAGTCAAATTTAAAAGCTGGAAAACTGTTAAATTGACTAGCCTCTCTAGTTTTTCCGTGGTTTGCCAAGTTTTTCAAGAATTTTTCCATAAGCTCTTAGGATTTTTAGGGCTTTAACACCTTTTTCTGGAAGATTATATACTGGTATGTTGCTTTCGCCAATAGCCTCATAAATAAGTTCGAAGTCTTCTCCTCCGGCTGTGACGTCCACAACTGGCTTGTTGGGGTATTTGGCGGCGACTTTTGGGATGATTTTGGCATCTTCTGGTTCAAAGAAGCATGACTTAAGCATGTTTATGACTAAAACTCCTTCAACATTCTCGTCTGCCAAGACTAGATTTAGCACTTTCTCATATCTGTCTGCTCTTGCGTCGGCTATCATGTCGATGGGGTTTGTTGCATCCATCCCTGGATAAAGGCTTTCAATTTTCCTCTTTGTCTCATCTGATAACCTTGCGAGTTTTAGGTTGTTTCTTGCAACGGCGTCGGCTGCCAGTATGGCTGGTCCGCCGACATTGCTTACTATGGCTATGTTGTCGCCGAACATGGGGGGCTGCTTTGAAAGGGCTATGGCTGCGTTCATAAGCTCTTCTGGGTCTTTAACCCTTATTATTCCGGCTTTTTTGAAGGCGGCATTGAAAATTTCGTCTGAGCCAGCCATTGATGCCGTGTGGGACTTGGCTCTTTGGGCTGATTCTTGGGTTATTCCGCCTTTTAAGGCTAGGATTGGCTTTTCGGCAATTATTTTTCTTGCTTCTTCTATGAATTTTCTGCCGTTTTTGATGCCTTCCATGTATAGGCATATGACCCTTGTCTCTTCGTCTTTGGCGAGATAATGCAGCAAGTCGATGTCGTCCACGTCTATTTTGTCTCCCATGAAGGCGAACTTGCTTATGCCAATTTTGTAGCGGCAAGCCCAGTCGAGGAGGCATGCGCCAACCCCGCCGCTTTGGGATATTATGGCTATGTTTCCCTTTCTTGGCATGAGATCCCTTTCAAAAGTTGTGTTGAGTCCATTAGCCGTGTTTATAACGCCCATAACAGTGTTTGGTCCAAGAATCCTTACGCCATGTTGGTCTTTCACCTTCAATAGTTGCTGGCGCTGTTCGTCCTTATACCCGCCCGTTATAATTATGAAGACCTTTACCCCTAAAGAGGCACACTTCTCAACATAGGTTATTGACTGTTTTGGTGGCAACATTACAACAGCTAGTTCTGGAACTTCTAATAATTTTTCAAGGTTGTCTGAGCCGGCTTTCCCGTCAACGTCGTAGATGATGGTTTTTCCATTGAAGAACTTCTGCACGTTGTAAATGACGTTTTCGAAAAGCCATGGTGATGTCAACCCCACTTTTTCCTTGATTCTGCTGGAGCCTAACAGTAAAACTGTTTTTGGCTCGAAGAGAGTCTTCACACTAGACATCCATTTAACCTTCAGATTTAAAGGCTTGATGGAAAGATACAAATTGGGCGATCATGCACATAAGTTTAACTTTAGGCTAGGCGCGTTCTATCAGCTTGATGTAGGCAAATGCTGCGAAAAACGTGAAAACCGCTGAGAAAACCAAGACGCTGATAACCATTTCAAGTGTGAAGGGCGGTGTTCCCAAGAGGAAGGAGCGGATAAGGTCTGAGGCGTTGCTTAACGGGTTGACTCTTGCAAAATTTACAAGAAGCATTGGAAACTTGCCCTCTCTTCCAAGCTGCTCAATTAGGGAGAAAGGGTAAAAGACGCTGCTGCAGAAGAACAGCAAATAGTAGATTAGGCCTCTCGCTGTTACAAACTTGTCAATGCTTGTTGTGGAAACCGCTATGGCTATGCTTAAACCGGAAATTCCCATGGCAAGGAAAAACAGCACAATTAAAATTATGAGGAACTGCGTTGGTGTTGGGGGACCCACAAAGGCGAAGCATGTTGCCAACAAGGGGGACATGTAAACCATGCCCCGCAAGCCCCCAGAAAGAACCCGTCCAAAGGCAAGCTCAAACCTCGTCATTGGCAAGCTAAGCATGTACTGGTGGACCTCCCTCCGCCTTTCCATGTTCACCTCCCGCCCAATCATGAAGGCTGAGGCAAACAAGCCTGTGACTGTCAGCCCAGGTGCGAAGAAGTTGAAGTAGCTTTTTATCTGTTGGACGACTTCTGGTTTAAGCATGCGATTGTAAACTATGGCCATGATAAACAAGTCGGCTAGGTTCATGCTTATTAGGCCTACAAGCCACCACTTGTAGCGGAAGAAATTTCTAAAATCGTTTTCCAAAATGTGGACGATGTGCCTCATTTACTGCCACCCGCCTCCCTCTATGGATTTGTCATAGAGCACTATGCCTACAAACATGAAAAAAGCGAAGAAGAGGACTATTCCAAGAAGCGGCAGTAGCGGATTTTCAAAGGATAAGAATGACTCAATTCCAGTGCCCCAGCGGAAGAGGTCAGCAGCATAAGTGACGGGATTAAAATTGGCGACCCATCCGTAAATTGGGTTTGCCTCCCTAACGAAGCTTAACGGGTACATAGCCGTGCTTAAACGCACTATTAAAGCGTCTAGAACTCCCATGAGGATGTCGAAGCGGTCGCTGGATTTGATGACGACAGCCAATGTTATGCTCATCCCAGAAATACCGAAGGCAAAGAGGAAAAGCGAAAACAAGGCCAACAAGAAATTGGTGGGATTTGCTATGCCGATGACATAAAGCGATATGCACATTAATGGACCCACATATATGAAGGCGCGAAGTCCCCCGCCAATAGAGCGTCCAAGGACAAGCTCCCTTCTTGTAACGGGTAGGCTAAGGAGGTATTCAAAGACTCCGTGTTCCGCCTCCTCATATATGTCGAAGCCTATGAATATGGCTGCGGAGTAAAGCGTCATAACCGATAAGCCGCCAACATAGTAGCGGAAGTAGTCTTCAACAGCGACCATGCGGGAGGCTATAAGCCCAAAAAAGGCTATTTGGGAAACAAACCATATAGCCCTCATAATAACCATGACTTTGTATTGGAAGAATAGGCGAACATCCCTCTCAACAACATAGAGGAGCTTCCGCGTTTAGCCTCCCCCTCCCTTCTGCGCCTCTTCCAGCGTCAAACCCGTATAATGGGCGAAAACGTCGTCTAGGCTGGGTTCACTCATGCGAATGGAGGAGACGGCGGCTCCCTCCCTCATCAAAGTGCTCATGATTTTGGGCACAACTTCCTCAACCCTGTTTAAGTATAGGCGTAGTGTGGAAGCCCTTGTCTTGATGATTTTTACAACTTCTTTAAATTGGCCGAGTTCCTCCACAATTTTCGGGGAAGGTTCAGCTTCAAACTGGATTTCAACTATGTCTCCGCCTACAATGCTGTCCTTAAGTTTCTGGGGCGTGTCGCAAACTAGCAGTTTGCCCCTATGCATTATGCCCACGCGGTCCGAAAGAACGTCAGCCTCATAAAGCTCATTGGTTGCAAGAATAATGGTGGTTCCCTCATCGCAAAGCTCCCTAAGCATCCTCCAAATCTTATGTTTCCCAACGACATCGATTTGGGCTGTTGGCTCGTCCACTATGGCTATTTTTGGCCTCTGGATCAGCACTTTGGCTATTTCAACCCTTTTTCGCATACCGCCAGAAAGTGCATGGACACTTCTGTGGCGGTAATCCCACATATCTAAGGCTTCTAAAACCTCGCGGACCCTCCGCTTCCGCTCCTGTGTTGGCAGTCCACAGACTTTTGCATGCCAGTTAACCACATCCCATGGGGTGCTAACCCACAACATTTTAGGCTCTTGGAAGGCAACCCCTAAAAGCTCGCGAACCCTGTCCGGGTTTTTCCTAACATCATAACCTCCAACGTAGGCTGTTCCTTCAGTGGGTCTTATAACAGTTGCAAGCATAAGAATGGTTGTTGTTTTCCCGGCGCCGTTTGGACCTAGAAGGCCTAGAATTTCGCCCTCTTCAACCTCAAGGTTTAGATGGTCAACTGCAGTGAAATCCCCAAACTTTTTTGTGAGATTCACCATGCGGATTATCGGTGCCATTCCCTATTCCTTGCGTGAAATATACACGGTTGAATGGCAGTTACTTAAAGATTACGTGACAACAACTCGAAAGCCCGCCTTTCAGCCATCTCAATGACGGCATGCTCATCCAAAGTTTTGACAACCCTATTCTCCATTAAGATTTTGCCATCGACTATTACCGTGTCAACGTCGCTTCCCTTGGCAGAATACAATATGCCTGCATAAACATTGTGCAAAGGTTTCAGATGAGGTTTTGAAAGGTCGATTAGGATTATGTCCGCCCTCTTCCCAACCTCTAAAGAGCCGATGCCTTTTTCTAGTCCCAAAGCCCTAGCCCCATTTATAGTCGCCATCTCCAAGACCTCACGGGCAGACAGCACCTCGGGCTTCCGATAAACAAACTTCTGGAGTAAAGCCCCAAACTTCATGGTCTCAAACATGTCAAGGGTGTTGTTACTCGCTGGCCCATCCGTGCCTAATGCTGTGTTAACGCCTAATCCAAGGAGTTCTTTAACCCTTGCAGCGCCAAGCCCAAGCTTCATGTTTGCAACAGGCACATAAACAGCATTTACGCCATGCTTTGCCAAAACATGCCTGTCGCTTTCTGATAGGCTGATGCAGTGGGCTGCGAGAACGTGCCCACCGAAAAATTCAAGCTTGTCTAAAAATTCCACTTCGCTGCAGCCATACTTTTTCGCATAATCTTTGAATAATTCTTCTGATTCCGCCAAATGGATGTGGATGCCAACTCCGAGTTTTTGAGTTTGCTCCTTAACCTTTGCCAGAAGTTCTGGACTGCAACTGTAGGCCGCATGGGGTCCAAGCATTGTTTTCACCCTTCCATTAGCATATCCATTAAAAGACTTGGCAAATCTGACACTTGCATTTAGCATTTCCTCGCCACGCGTCCTATCCCCAGCCTCAATTATGCCCTCAGCCAAAACAGCCCTTAAACCGCTCTCAGAAACAGCCCTTGCAACCATATCCTCGTGGAAGTACATGTCTGCAAAACACGTTGTCCCACTCTTCAGCATTTCCAAACAGCCCAAAAGCGCCCCAGCAAAAACATCATCCCGCGTCAGCTTTGCCTCCAAAGGCCAAATGGTTTCCCGCAGCCAAACGTCTAAGGGCTTGTCTTCGGCTAAACTCCTAAAAAGGGTCATAGCCACATGGGTGTGGCAGTTAATCAGCCCAGGCAGTGCAGCCTTACCCTTTGCGTCTATCTTTTTATCCGCAGATACGCCAACGGCAGCCACACGTTTCCCAACAAAGGCTATTTCCCCATCCTTTATGGCTATGGCGCCATCCTCAATAATGTCGAAGCTGCTGCCTCTTCTCACGGGCAAAATGGTGCATCCAGAAATCAGAATGTCAGCCTTCACGAACACCACACAAAACTAGGAGGCGTGGAAGATGGATAAAAAGTATGCTAGTTTTTGGATTTTCTGGGCCTTCTCCCCTCTTAATGCTGAGTTGACTGAGCTGGACTTTATAAGCGGATTCCGTGGTTGTGCCTTTCAACCCTCCTAAGGAGGGAGTGCAAGGCCGGCTGCGCCAAGTCCTCGCCAATCGCTGATCCTTTCGGGATTCCTGTGGCGCCAATCTTCTTGCATATAAAGTTAAGCGAATCCTCAGTGAAGTTCAGGAGGTTTTGGCCATCAGCCGTT
>JBMFMB010000006.1:0-64407 GCA_049970895.1 Bathyarchaeia archaeon
TTCTTTTCACAAGGAGCTAAATGTAAAATTGAGGTTTGCAGCCATCTATGGTGTGTGGATAAAGAAAAGGTTTTTAGTTAAGTTGTTATATGAGTGTTCTGCAAGTGTTTAGTTAGCGTAAAATGTGAGGTTGAGTTGATGTCGGTGTTTGCGGCCCCGGGAGCATATGATCGTGCCATAACCGTTTTCTCACCGGATGGCAGGCTTTTCCAAGTTGAGTATGCCATGGAACTTGTTAATCGTGGAGCGACAATTTTGGGGATAAAGTGTTCTGAAGGTGTTGTTTTAGGGGCTGAGGAAACTGTTGAGCCCCTTGAGGAAACTGGTTCTTCGTGGAAGATTTTCAAGATTGATGAGCATATTGGCGCAGCAATAGTTGGCTTAAGCTCCGACGCGAGGGTTTTGATAGACCAAGCGAGGATTTATGCTCAGAGTAATAGGCTAACTTATGATGAGCCCATAGACGTTGAGGTTGTGACCAAGCGCATATGCGACATACAGCAGCTTTACACACAGCACGCCGGCGTCAGGCCCTTCGGCGTTTCACTCATATTCGGAGGAGTCGATAAAACTGGAAATCGCCTTTTCATAACGCATCCTAGCGGGACGTATAAGGGGCATAAGGCTACTGCTGTTGGTGCTGGAAGAGAAACAGTGATGAACATTTTGAAGGAGGAGTACCGCGAGGACATGAGCCTTGAAGACGCCATAAAGCTTGCAGTGAAGTGTTTGGTTAAGGCTCTTGAGGCTAGGCAACTTCCACCAAGGATAAAGATTGCTGTTATACCGTCGGCGACAAAGAAGATGGAGATGCTCAGCGACGAGAAAGTTGAGGCTTATGTGAAGAAGTTTGTTTCAGGCAAGTGAAGAGGGGATGAGTGAAAAATACACAGTTGCACGCATCACGAAGGATAACGAGCATTTTGAGGTTCTCGTTAAGCCAGATAAGGCGCTTGACTACCGCCTTGGCAAAATATCCTCAATAACCGACGTCCTAGTCGCAGAAACAATATTTTCAGATGCAAGCAAAGGAACAAAAGTTTCTGAAGAAGCCATACGCAAAGCCTTCGGGACAACAGATCCCCTAAAGGTGGCGGACATAATCATAAAGAAGGGAACATTGCAGCTTACAACCGAACAGCGGAGAAAAATGATTGAAGAAAAGCGGAGGCAGATAATAGCCTTCATATCAAAACAGTGTGTAGACCCGAGGACGAATCTTCCACATCCACCGCTGAGGGTTGAGCAAGCCATGGAGCAAATCCACTATTCAATAGACCCCTTTAAGCCCACAGAGGAACAGGCAAGAGAGGTAATAAAACTGTTAAGGCAGATTCTGCCCCTAAAAATGGAACAAGTCTCCGTCAGCGTACACATACCAGCCGAATACGCGGCAAGGGCCTATGGAACTCTAAAGGCCTTCGGAACGATAAAGCGTGAAGAATGGCGAGCCGACGGTTCATGGCATGGAGTCCTTGAAATGCCCGCCGGCCTTTACGGGCCATTCTTAGAGAAGATTGGAGAAGTGACTAAGGGAAACGCTGAGGCGAAAGTAATATCCTAATTTATGGTTAAATTGTTGGATGTGTGTTTATGCCGACATTTTTTGAAAGGAGACAGATTGTGACTCCTGGCGACCTGCTTGCTGAGGGCGACTACATAGCTGGTGAAAACACGTATAAAGTGGATAACCGAATCTACGCCGCGAGAGTTGGGCTTGTGGAGTATGAGGATAAGAAGGTAAGTGTTGTCGCGTTAAGGGCCTTCTACATTCCAAGGGTGGGCGATACGGTTATAGGAACAGTGGTTGAGGTCGGATTCAGCGGATGGGTCGTCGATATAAATGCTCCATACCTGGCCATATTGAGGGCTTCAGACGTTCTTAATAGGCCATTCAAACCGCAGAAAAACGATTTAACCGAGGTACTGGATGTTGGAGACCTTGTTGTTGCGAAAATAGTCTCCTATGACAGAACCCACAACCCGCAGTTAAGCGTGGATGAACCCGGGCTTGGAAAAATCACCCGTGGGCAAATTGTGAAGATAACGCCTACAAAAATTCCCCGCGTTATCGGGAAGAAGGGTTCAATGATATCCATGATAAAACAGGAGACCGGATGCCACATAATATTGGGGCATAATGGAATAATACTAATCACTGGGAAAAGCCTTGAAGATGAGGAGTTGGCGATGATGGCGATCCACAAGATTGAGGAGGAATCCCATACAACTGGGTTAACGGACCGCATATCCCAGATGATTAAGAAGGAAAAGGAGAAGAGAGGAGGTAGTTAAAATGAGTCAAAAACCTGAAAAACTAATCGATAAGAAGGGTTTAAGGCTTGATGGAAGAAGGCCAGACGAGCTTAGGCCAATAAAGATTGAGGTTGGTGTTTTATCAAACGCTGATGGTTCAGCCTACATTGAACAAGGGAAAAACAAAATTTTGGCCGCAGTTTACGGTCCCAAAGAGCTGCATCCCAAACACTTGGCTTTACCAGACAGGATGGTTTTAAGATGCCGCTATCACATGGCACCATTCTCCGTTCAAGAACGCAAATCACCAGCCCCGTCCAGAAGAGAAATAGAATTGTCGAAGGTTATTAGGGAGGCTATTGAGCCGGCCATTTTCGTTGAATATTACCCGCGAACAGCCACGGACGTTTTTGTTGAAGTTTTGCAGGCTGATGGAAGCACAAGATGCACAAGCATAACAGCCGCCTCATTGGCGTTGGCGGATGCTGGAATACCCATGCGCGACCTGGTGGTTGCATGCTCAGCTGGAAAGGTTGAGGACACCATAGTCTTAGATTTGATGGATGTTGAGGATAAGGTTGGCTCAGCAGATGTGCCGGTGGCTTACATGCCGAATCTTGGCGTTATAACGCTTCTTCAGATGGATGGAATTTTAACGCTTGAGGAGTTTGAGAAGGCTGTTAACCTCGCCATCGAGGGGTGCAAGAAAATTTACGCTATGCAGAAGGAAGCCTTAAAAGCAAAATATGTAAGCGTTAAGGAGGTTGAAGAGTAATGTCAACAATAATTGTCCGCGTAAAACAGAAGCAAATTGCCCAATTAATCGCTAAGGGAAAGAGGCTTGACGGAAGAGGCCTAACCGACTATAGAGAGATAAAAGTGGAGCAGGGAATAATTGAAAAGGCCGAGGGTTCCGCAAGGGTTCTCCTTGGAAAAACAGAGGTTATGGTTGGGGTTAAAATTGAAACTGGGGAGCCCTTTCCAGACACGCCTAATGAAGGGGTCTTAACGGTAAATGCTGAACTTGTGCCTTTAGCGTCGCCAACTTTTGAGCCAGGACCACCAGATGAAAATTCAATAGAGTTGGCAAGGGTTGTCGACAGGGGAATAAGGGAGTCAAAAGCTATAGACTTGGAAAAGCTCTGCATAACACCGGGTAAAAAGGTCTTCGTTATTTTTGTGGATATTTACGTGCTTAACCATGATGGAAACCTAATTGATGCATCGTCGTTGGCTGCTATGGCTGCACTGCTTAACACAAAAATGTTTAACTACGAAATTGAGGAAGGCGAAATAAAAATTAAGCCTGGATATGTTTCGCTTCCGGTTAGGAGGCATCCGGTGTCGGTTACTTTTGCAAAGATAAATGATAGGCTTGTTGTGGATCCTTGGCTTGAAGAGGAGCAGATAATGGATGCGAGATTGACCATAACGGTAGATGATGACGGCAACATATGCGCGGTCCAGAAGGGTGGAAGCGGTTACTTCACGCCTAAACAGGTTTTTGAGGCTGTCCAGATCGCCAAAGAAAAAGCTGCAGAAGTTAGGAAGAAGCTAGGGTGGTGAAAAGGGGATGGGGAAGAGAACAAAGAAGGTTGGCCCAACAAGAGGATTAGGAGCCAGATACGGAGCCACCGTTAGAAAGCGCTACATAAAGATAGTTACAGAGATGAAGAAGAATCACAAGTGTCCTCAATGTGGACTTCCAAGAGTAAAGCGGGTGAGCGTGGGCGTCTGGAAGTGCAGAAAATGTGGCTACACATTTACTGGCGGAGCCTACACTCCATCAACAAAGCTTGGCATTGTAGCTAAACGTGTTGCTAAGGGTGCTCCGGTTGAAGAGGTTGAGGCTTCAGCAGCAACTGAAGAAGAATAGGATGAAATCTTGATACTTCTAACAACTTCGCGGAGACCAACAAAGGGCATAAGAACCTTCTGCAAAGATTTGTCGCATACAATTCCAAACATTTTAAGGATAAACCGTGGAAAACTAAGCCTTGAAGGCGTAGCAGCGAAAGCCCTTGAGCTTAGCGCGGAAAAGGTTGTTATTGTTGACCGGTGGAAGGGTGGACCCGGAAAAATAGAGCTTTACCACGTGGATGGAAAACTGCAGCCAACACCGCCAATAATATACTTAAGGGGTGTGAAACTTCGCAGAGAACTTCAAACAATGCCGAGAGGGAGAAGGATAAAGTCTGTTGCTATTGCAGCTTCGCCGAAGCCATCCCAAGAGGTTAGTAGGCTTGAAAAAGCCTTTTCAGATTTCTTTGACATTCCAATAGTTTCCAGCGAAGACGAGTATAGGGGCTATGGTGCCATAATGCAAATCGCCACCAATCCGGCTGGAGAAATTGTAGCAACTTTTAGGCTTCTTCCGGAAAATGTGGAAGCAGGTCCAAGGATGAGGATATCCCATTTAATATGGGACTTGGCGGTTCATGAAGGCTAAAGCTTTTGTCCGCTTAAAACTTCCTTCAAGGAGGGTTTTGGAAATAGTTTATGGGGCGCTTATGCCGGAGGCAGCCAAACCAGCAACAACCCGTTCTAAGGCGGATTTAAAAATTGAAGATGCCTTTCTGGTTTTGGTTGTTGAGGCTAGGGATACTGTGGCTTTGCGGGCAGCCTTAAACGCCTACTTAAGGTGGATTTCAGCCGTTTGTAATGTCCTTTCCCTTTTGGATAAGCTTGGCTAAAACCTTTCAGCATTCAGCGTTCTCTTTTGCCCTTAATGTATTCTTCCACCCATTCTTTCGCTGTGGGGTCTGGGACCTGCACTGGCGGGTGTTTGAAGGCGTAGGATGATATGCTTATTAATGGTCCGGCTATTTTTCTATCTAATGCCAGTTTTACAGCCCTTATTACGTCTATTACTACTCCTGCGCTGTTTGGCGAGTCTTCCACTTCAAGTTTGACGGTTATTGTTAGGGGTCTGTCTCCGAATTTTCTCCCCTTAAGCCATATGTAGCATATCTTTTTGTTCCCTAGGAATGGCACGTAGTCTGATGGTCCTATGCGGGTTGGCACATCGTAGGGCACTAGGCTTTTAACGGCTTCTGTTTTGCTTATGCGTTTTGTTTTTAGGCGTTCTTCAACTGTCATGTTTAGGAAGTCTGTGTCTCCGCCTAAGTTCAGCTGGTACGTTTCGTCTACAATTACACCTCTGTCTACGCATAATTGGACAAGGTTTCTGTGGAGTATGGTTGCGCCAAGCTGGCTTTTAATGTCGTCGCCGGCCACTGGTAGTCCTCGCTCCTCAAATTTGCGGCTCCATGCTGGATCTGAAGCTATAAACTCTGGTATGCAGTTTATGAAGGCGCATCCAGCGTCTAAAGCGGCTTGGGCGTAAAAGCGTGTAGCGTTGTGGCTTCCAACAGGCAAGTAGTTGATGAGGATTTCTGCATCAGCCTCTTTTAGGACACTTGCAACGTCTGCTGGCTTAACCTCTTTTTCGCTATACACGCTGAAGGGTTCTCTCATGTGTTTTGCAACTCCGTCTAGAACTGGTCCAGGTGAGACTTTCACGCCTAATGGTGGCACGTTTGCGAATTTGGCGCAGCAGTTTGGCTCTGTGAAGATGGCTTCAGCCAAGTCCTTTCCAATTTTGTTTTTATTCACATCAAAGGCTGCAACGAACTTTATGTCTCTAACATGGTATCCGCCGAAATTCACGTGCATTAGTCCCGGGACTGTTTCGCCTTCCTTTGCATTCTTGTAGTATTCTACTCCTTGGATTAGGGCTGATGCCGAATTGCCAACGCCAACCAATGCTACGCGGATTTCAGTCAAGCTTTGCTCTCCCTTTCGTGTTTTGCGTTGAATGGGTTTTAGCTTTTGCTCTCTATAACCTTTCTGGTTTATGGCAAGATTAAAAGGGAACCTTCAACAAAACTATCAAAAAGGCGAAATGTTATGGCTGAGGCTGAAGTAGACGTCAAATTTGAACCCTTCAAAGAAATAGTCATTATGGAACGCAACTTCTTCGCATCACCGGAAGACATTGCAAGGTTCGCATCCATAATAGCTGGCGGAAAAACGGCTGGCTTATACTGGGCTGAAGGCGTCGTATTCCTATACTTCCCCCTTCCAGCAACAACGGAAACCGCTGCGAAGGCACTTGTCGAAAATAAGAGGGTTTACTGGACTTTTGTTGGGTACGCACTTATGCCAAAATACCAGCCGCTAATCGAGACTAGGGAGAAAATAATTGTTCCAGTTATAGATATGTCGTCGAACCCCATGTTCCGGAAGGTTGCAAACTGGCTGAAAGAGCAGAGAAAAACATAAAGTCCAAAAGCTGGAGCAAAATGTCCTCGACCAGAGAAAACAAGGAGCTAACAAAAATAGTTCACGTGAAGGGTAAAATCTTCTCCGGCTCTGGAAAAGGCACATATTTCACTGCGCTCCCTTGGGTTAGAAGGCAGATGAGGGAAAAGCTTGGCTTTGAGCCTCATCCAGGGACGCTTAATGTGAGATTGGCTGGAGAGTCCGTGGAGGTTAGGAAGCTTTTGGAAAATTCAAAAGCCTTGAAGATTTCGCCGGAACCCGGATACTGTGGTGGGAAGTGTTTTAAAGCATGTATTGGGAGGCAAAACGTGGCGTGCGCTGTTGTTTTGCCGTGTGTCGAAAATTATCCGATGGATGTTTTGGAAGTTGTCGCGTCTTCAAATTTGAGGGGAATGTTGAAGCTTAAAGACGGGGACGAGGTGGAAGTTAGGATAGTTCTTGAATAGGGCTCGTTAAGCTTGTTTGCGTTTTTCTTTGAAGAAGTTTCGTAGATATTCTTTAAGATAGCCCTTCTTCTTCAAGTATAGTCCATATTTTGCGAGGGCGCTCATGGCTCTAGCTGCATCCTCTGGGGAGGAGTATGCTGGGATTCCAAGCTTCTCGAATCTTGAGCGTATGTGCAGTGCCATTTCGGTTTCTCCAATGTCGCATGCAACTATGGGCTTTTCATATTTGCTGGCAACTTTCGCCACTCTGTCTATGTAGTCTTCTTGCAGTGCTGGCGTGTGGTGCAGTCCAAGGAGCAATATTCCGTGAATTTCCGGGTCTTGGAAAGCTATGTCTGCGGCTAACTCAAACATTTCTGATGTAGCAGAGCCAGTCACGTCCACGGGGTTAAGGTTTGTTGCAAACTTTGGCAGTTTTCCCTCCCGCTTAAGCTTTTCAAACTTCTGGAGGGTTTTCTCTGAGAAACGCTTAACCACTAGCCCTTGTGTTTCGCATTCGTCAGCCGCCAAAATTCCGGGACCACCAGCATCGGTTATTATTGCCACATTTTTTCCAGCGGCTGGCGGTTGCATTACCAAGGCTTTTGCCGCGTCGAAAAATTCTTCCATGTCCCTAACCCTTAGGATTCCGGTTTGGGCAAAGGCGGCGTTATAAATTTGGTCTGAGCCAGCCATGGCGCCTGTGTGGGATGCTGCTGCTCTTGCTCCGGCTTCTGTTTTTCCGGCTTTGAGGGCGATTACAGGCTTTTTTCTTGTAACTTTTGAGGCCGCCTCTATGAAGGCTCTCCCATTCTTGATGTCTTCAACATATAACAGTATCACTTTGGTTTCGTCATCATGGTATAAGTAGTGGAGTATTTCGGCTTCGTCCACATCGCTTTTGTTTCCAAAACTTACAAATTTACTTACGCCTATCTGCCTTCCAGCCAAATAGTCTAAAGCTGCCACTCCGAAGGCTCCGCTTTGGGTTACTACGGCTATGTTCCCCCTCATGGGCCTGGGAGTTGCAACAACCTCTTCGCCGGTTGTCAAAACCTTTGTTTCTGGCAGGAAGAGCATGTCAACGCCCGTCTTGGAGTCATAAACTCCAAGGCAGTTTGGTCCAAGAACCCTTATCCCAGCCTTTTTGGCGATTTCAACAACCCTCTTTTCCAATTCGTGGTTTCCGATTTCCCCAAAACCTGAACTAATTATGACGACAGCCTTAACCTTCTTTGCTGCGGCGTCCTCCATGATTTCTGGGACTATTTCTGCTGGGACAACTATTACGGCGAGTTCAAGCTCCCCCAGAATTTTCGTCAATTTTGGATGGCATTGGAAGCCTAAAATGTAGTCTTCATGAGGGTTTACGGGATAAATTTCCCCCTTAAAAATTCCTCTTCTCTTGTTTTCAACAAAATTTTTGAATATGACGTGTCCAGCCTTGTTTATCTTTTTAGTGGCGCCAACAACAGCCACAGACCTAGGATTAAAAAAGGCGTCAAGCTGTTTAATAGAAGCCTCCAACACAATTCCACCTTTCTCAATGATGATTAGCGGCTTTCTTTTGCTGTTTATCCCTCAACATTTATTTCCTTTTCCCTCTCAAGAAGTTGAACACAAATGGCTTTCTAGTCATATTTGTGCTTGCGAAAAGCGCGCGCGCCTCAATGCTTGCCAACCTTCCCAAAAAATCCATGAAAGTCTTCACATACAAAAATAAGTTCTACCTTAGAAAAAGCTTTAACAAACAAAGGAAAAGGGTGGCTCATAAGCTTGGAAACCCAAGGTTGTTGCAAATAACCTTTCATACATTTCGGCATTGGAAAGCTACAATGGAATACTATAAAACCAAAGACATCCTTCACGTAATGCAACTGCTTGGACACAAAAACATAAAAAACACGTTAATCTACACCCAACTCGTCAAAAATATAAGCGACGACGAATACGTATGCAAAGCTGCAAAAACTCTAGAGGAAGCAAAGAAACTTATTGAGGCTGGCTTCGAATACATTTGCGAAATGGAAGGCTATAAACTCTTCAGGAAAAGAAAATAAATTGGGGTACTCAACTATTCCTGTGGGGTAGTCGTCTAGCTTGGTCTAGGATACCAGCCTGGGGCGCTGGCGATCCTGGGTTCAAATCCCAGCTACCCCACCACTATTTTGATGACTATTTAAAAACTAATTCGATGCTTTGAAACCTCTCATATTACAATAACAGTTTGCTTATTTCCCTTTCGGAATATTGTGGAAAACGTAATTATGCGTAAAGCAAAAAAGCCAAACCATTAATTTAGGATCGGAGACTTGCAGTATGGATGATGTGCACGAAAGCGGTGCATCTGATTCTGATGGTAGGAGAATTAGTGTTTTCATACCTGTTTATAGGGATTCTGATTTGCTGGAGGAACTTCTTGAGGACTTGATCAATGACCCCTACAGAAATAGGGAAATTTTTGTTACTATAGATGAGCCTACGGCTGAGACGTACAAAGTTGTTGAACGTTTTCGGGATAGGGTGCATTTTATTTTAAGCAGTCAAAGGAGGGGGAAGGTTGAGGCTTTAAACGATGCTGTTAAGGCTTCCAGTGGGGAAATTCTTGTCTTTCTGGACGCGGATGTTAAGATTGGCGAATGTAAGGATTTTTTGGGAACAATCGTCTCGGAGATGGAGGATACGGATATTCTTGACATAAAGAAGAAGATTGTTAAGGATTCTTTCATATCAAGAATGGTGAACTACGAGTTTGTAGGCTCAAACTTTTCAAGCCTCTTATGCTCAAAGCTTGTGCGGAAATGTTTTGCTGTTGGCGGCACAGCCTTTGCCATTAAAAGGGAAACCTTCGAGGAAGCGGGTGGATTCGCCAAGGTGATTTCAGAAGACTTGGACTTGGCTGCCAAAGCCTTCTTTCTAAATAAGCGATTCAAGTTTACTGATAAAGTTGAAGTTTATACAAGGGCTCCTTCAAAGTGGAGAAGCTGGCTGGCTCAGAGGAAGAGGTGGGGTATTGGAACGGGGATTTGGATTAAAACTCACGGAGGAAGGGTTGCCAAGTACATTGCGAGGTATCCATACATAGCTTTTCCATGCGCCCTCATGCTTTTCCCAACAGTCACCCTCATGCTTTTCAACTACATTTGCTCCCTTTTCCCAAATGCCCAGCTATTCAACCTCATCCCAAGAGCTTTAGCGTCCCAATTAAACCTTACAAGCGTGCCCATGCTTCCTCCTTCCATAACCTCCATATTGTTTACAGCGTCAACAAACTTCTTTTTGGGATTCATCGCCTTTTCAATAATTTTTTACATCGCCTCAAAAAAGCTCAAATTCCAATTTAATATTGCCGAATTCATAACATATTATTTCTTTTATCAGCCTTTATCCTTCATTGTCCTCTTGGCTGGCATAATTGCTGGAATCCTCTTCAAGAATCACAAAATAGACTGGAAATTGTAGGCGTCGGCTAAACAGCAACTATTTTAAGGGTATTTGTAAACGTTTTCTGCGAGGTTTCGGTGATGTTGGCTGTTGAAGCGCATAACGTTACCAAAGTTTTTGGCAATATCCACGCTTTAGATGGACTAAGTTTCAGCGTTAAGCCAGGCGAGGTTTTTGGGCTCATCGGTCCAAATGGTGCTGGTAAGACAACAGCTTTGCGAATAGTTTCAACATTGCTCCTGCCAACTTCTGGCAATGTTAAGGTTTTTGAACTTGACGTAGTGCGGGATGCGGCTGATGTTCGCCAAATAATCTCTTACCTCCCGGAGGAGGCTGGCGCCTACCGTTATCTTTCAGGCTGGGAATATCTCGAATTTATGGCTAAGTTCCATACGAAGGACAGGGCTGAGGCACGCAGGATGGTCATGGAGGCTGCGGAAATATCAGGGCTTGGGGAGAGGCTTAAAGACAAAACTAAAACCTATAGTAAGGGGATGAAGCGCCGCCTCCTCGTTGCCAGAGCCCTTATGCCTAAGCCAAAATTAGCCATTCTCGATGAGCCTACAAGCGGTTTAGACGTGCTCCACTCGTACTATGTTAGGGAAATAATAAAAGGCTATGTTAAAAAGTATGGCGTGACTGTTCTTCTTTCAAGCCACAACATGCTTGAGGTTGAGTATCTATGCGATAGAGTCGCCCTAATAAATAAGGGCAAAATAGTCGCCGAAGGAGAGCCCCAAGAACTTAAGGAGAAGTTTGGAAGCACAAACTTGGAAGAGGTCTTCGCTAAGGTGGTTAAGCTTGCTTAAGGGGTTCGGCAACTTCCTACTAAAGGAACTCAAAGAGCTCGTAAGGGACCCGAAAATACTTTTGGGAATGATCATCGTTCCACTGGTGATGTTTCCATTTTTAGGCTTCGTCATAAACTACGCAATGAAATCCGCGCAAGAAAAAGCTGCAAAAGCCGCTCTTATCGTAGTGGATAATGATGGTGGATATTGGGCTAACAATTTTACAGAGACGCTTCAGATGGCGGGAATGAGCGTTTTCATTGAAAGGAATATTGTTTTAAGTGATGAAAACATAACAGGGCTGCTTTCAAAATACAATGTTGCGCAAATTCTCGAAATTCCCAGAGGCTTTAATGATACTATTAACAAGTATCTCGGCGGACAACATGTGAGCATTAAGTTGAACTTTTATGGAGTGCTTTCAACAATAGGCGCCTTCGAAAGCATGGGATCATCAGTTATCGATGCTTGGATTGAACAATTTAATAGGCGGATTGCCCCAAATGTTGTGGCAGTTGAAAAGTCAACAATTATAAAGGGTAAGGTTAAGCGCGGCGTTGACCCAGCCATGCTTTCTGGTCTTCTCATGTACCAGTCAATCGCATTACCAGTAACAATAATGATTTTGCTCACTTATTCGGTGCAGATAGCAGCCACTTCTGTGGCTATGGAAAAGGAGGAGAAAACCCTTGAGACCTTGTTAACACTGCCAATGGATCGCCTTTCAATACTTTGGGGGAAGCTTTCCGGCTCAATAATTGTTGCCGCTGTAGGCGCCGCAGCTTACATGATTGGCTACAGCTATGTATTGGGTTCTATAATGTCGGGGGTCCCAGCCAACATAAACTTGGATTTAGCTGCCTTGGAGCTTGCGCCCTCCTTTTATGGCTATCTGCTTTTGGGCATCTCCCTCTTTGTGACAATACTCTCAGCCTTGGCTTTGGCTGTAATAATGTCGGCTTTCGCCGAAGATGTTAGAAGCGCCCAATCCCTCGTCGGCTACATTTATCCAATCGTATTCCTCCCATCCTTCGCCCTAATGTACTTGGACATCAACACTTTGCCATTGGCTGTAAGAATAATTTTTTACACTATTCCCTTCAGCCACCCAATAATAGCTTCTAAAGCCATCATAATGGGCGACTACTGGACTGCAGTGTTTGGCATAATCTACGTTTCAGCCTTCACAATGGTGGTGATGTATGCAGCCTCAAGGCTTTTTGCCACAGAGAAAATCCTAACAGCAAAACTAAGGTTCAAGAAAAAGGGAAAACATGGCGAAAAACAGCTGAGGAACTCCAGTAAAACTTTTCATAAGAAAGCACCACAACCAATCAGCCGGTGATCGGCAACTTTGGGAATCCGAAAAATAGAGGTTTATCCCGTCACTTTGGCTTACCGTGAACCGTTTAGGATTGCGCCGGGTGCAAGCACCGAAAGCCACAATGTTGTCGTAAAAATAGTTACGGATTATGGTGTTCATGGCTGGGGAGAGGCTTCGCCTTCTGAGCGGGTTACCGGCGAAACGGCAGAAACTGTTATAAAAGCCTTGGATAGGATTGCGCCAAAGCTTATTGGCATGTGCCCACTAAGAATTGAGCAAGACGTTGAGCTTATGGACTCCATTGTGGCTGGAAACCCTTCTGCGAAGGCAGCCATAGACATAGCCCTCCACGACATTTTCGGCAAAACTGTTCGAAAGGAGCTCTATCGCGTGCTGGGCGGATACCGAACAGAAGTCCTAACCGACATCACTTTAAGCATAAAGTCATCAAAGGAAATGGCAAAAGACGCCGTCAAAGCCGTAAAGAAGGGATTTAAAGCCCTAAAGGTCAAGGTTGGTGTAAACCCGGAAGAAGACATCGAGCGGATTAGGCTCATCCGCGAGGCTGTTGGCGAAAAAATAGAGATAAGGATTGATGCAAACCAGGGCTGGACGCCGAAACAAGCCATAGAGGTCCTAAACAAGATTGAAAAGTTTAACATTCAGTTTGCGGAGCAACCAGTCCCTGCGGAAGACTTGAAAGGCTTAATTGAGGTTAAGCGAAACTCGCCAATACCAATAATGGCGGATGAAAGTGTCCACTCGCCAGAAGACGCCCTCCGCCTGATAAGGGCTGAAGCCGTAGACCTTATAAACATAAAATTGATGAAAAGCGGGGGCATCCACAAAGCAGTGAAAATAGCAGCCATAGCAGAAGCCGCTGGAATACCATGCATGATAGGCTGCATGGGAGAATCAGAGATAGGCATAGCCGCCGGAGCCCACCTAGCTGCAGCGGTGAAAAACATACAATATGCTGACCTAGACTCAGATTTATTGCTTAAAGACAAACTAGTCACGAGAGGTGGAACAAAGGTCAAAAATTCAATGCGCACATTCCCAAAATGGCACGGCTTGGGAATAAGAGAGTTGAACAGCAAAATCCTTGGAAAGCCGCTAAAGGTTTACCAGTGAATGGTTGGAGAAATTAGCTTAGTTCTTGAAGGGCTTTTAGGCGTTTCACTATGTTTGGATGAGTTGAGAAAATTTCGATTATTCTGTCCAGCGTTGTCACCTTTGTTGAAAGGAGCTCTTGGACCAGTTTTTGGTCGCTGGAGGCTGCCGCTGACAACACCATAGAGTCTGTTTCTGCACGGTCTGGGTCTGTTATGAATAGGGCTTTGAAGGCGTTTAGATGCTGTGTCTGCTTCCTTAGTCTCCCCATGTTTCTTGTTGCATGAACTATTTTGGCTAAGCCAACCGAGAGTTTTTGCGCCCCATTCTCAACTATTTGGGCGCTGTGCCTGTCAGCATAATACTCGCGGAGGCGGCTTAAGTAGAGTATGAACATGTTTAGAATCCATGAGAATGCCATGAAACCAAAGCCTAGCGCGGCTGTTCCTCCACCCTCCTCCCTTTGTCTTCGGTACATTGATGAGATTATCAGCGAATAGCCAATGTAGTAAAACAGTGCTGGCAGTAGCGAAACAAACATCATTATTTGCACGTCCTTGTGCTTTAAGTGGCCCAGCTCATGTCCTATGACGGCTTCAACCTCCCCCTCATTGAGGGTTTTTAGAAGCCCGCTGGTTACGGCTACACGGTTTCCAGCGATAGGCGAGCCGTAGGCGAAGGCGTTTGGTATTGGGATTTGGGCAAGCATAAGCCTAGGCTTTTTCAAGCCACTTTTTCTGCTTAAATCCTCAACTATCTTGTGTAGTCTTGGGTTTTCGTCTTCTGGTATCTCGCGTGTACTGTAAAGAGCGTCAATGATGTATGGTGAGATGAGCCACTGTCCAACATTAAAAGCCACAACTAAAACTCCCAAAAACAGTATGTCCACAACGCCGATTAGGCTTAGGATTAGCGCAAACACTAGCGTGGACAAGCCTATTATTAGAGCTAATGTACCAATCATGGATAAACGGAGTTTCCATACACTCGGCATTTCTTTCACCAGTCAATCTTCACAGAAAGGAACATGCTTATATCCGTTGCTCTTCGGGTTTAGGTTTTAAGATTAACTTTTATTGCTGAAAGCTGCAATAAACTCCTCCTATGGAAGTATTAATTGACGATATAGGAAGTTTCCCCCTGCCCCAATCTGTAGAAAGAAAAAGGTTTGATGAAGCCTACAGGCTGGCAAGGGAAAAAATTGCCGATGGAAAAAACTTGAAGGAGGACATTTTCCTACTTAAAAACTTCTATGAAGTTGTGGTGGATTCATTTCTTAAAAAGCTTAAGACTGGTCTGGATGTTGCTAATTACCCACAACACTATGATATTTACAAGCAGTTTGCCGAACCAATCCAAAAGGCAATGGAAAGGGGCACATACATTATTGATGAGAAAGAGGCCATCATACCAGAAGTGCACGTTATCCATGAAGAGGCGAAAAGAATCTATGAAAGCTTGGGAAGGAAAATTGCCCTCCGCGTTTGTGTCACAGGCCCATTAGAGCTTTACTTAAGGGAAGTTGGAACAACATTATATAAGGACGTGTTATTCATGTTTGCGGAAACCGTGAGGAGGTTCGCCAAAAACTCCATCCTAAACTCAAAATACATTAAGACAGAGGTTGTTTCCCTAGACGAGCCAAGCTTTGGCTTTCACGAAATATCGGCAGATAAAGACACAATAGTGGAAGTTTTAGAAAAGGCCTTAAATTTTGAAGGAGACGTACAAAAGCATATTCATACGCACTCTCCAACCAGAATCATGGACATTTTAGAGGTTAAGAATCTCAACGTGGTGTCCATAGAGTATGCAGCTTCCCCGCGTAATCTTGAATGTATTTCAAAAAGCATGCTTGAAAGAATGGACAAGTACATTCGTGTGGGAATATCCCGAACAGACATAGACTCCATCATCGCCGAGCTCTACGAGAGGGGTATAACAAAACCAGAAACCTGGCAACTTGTCGAAGACAAAGAAACCATCAGGAAAAGGTTTGAAAAGGCAAAGGGAAAGTTTGAGGAAAGAATGACCTTCACGGGACCAGACTGCGGTCTTGGCGGCTGGTCAACACAAGAGGCAGCCCAACTTCTCCTAGAAAGGACTGTTAGGGCTGTAAAATCTGCTAGTTAAGGACGGGCAACTTAAAATGTAGGTTTTTATGTTTAGTGTTGAGGGGTTTGGTTGGCCATGTATTTTCAGTTTTCAAGTTTTAGGAGGGTGGCTAGGGTTTTATCCGAGTATTGCATTGTTTCTAAGACTGCTGTTTGGAGGTGGGTTGTTAAGCTTAGGGAGAAGCTTAACATAGCCTCTAAAAAGAAGCCTAGACGTTTCATAGCTGTTGATGAGACATGCGTAAACGTTAACGGCGAACAATATTGGGTTTACTAGCCTTAGACGTTGATGGGATCGAGCTAATATCCATGAGGGTTTATCCAACAAGGAACTTCCTAACTTCCGAATCCTTCTTCAAAGGTATTTTAAAATACTGTGAGGGAAAACCAGAATTCATCGTGAATAATGCTCATGGCTTAAGGATGCCCTTAAAACGCTTGTGCTGGCCTATCACCATTAAACCCGGACTGAGAAGCCTAATAGAATAGCCTCCTTATTCTTCAAAACAACGCATAAAGACATTCCTCAACAAGATAACAGTCAACCTAAAACACAACACACACCTAAAATGGAAAAGGGCCGCTAAATGCTGGAACCTATCCTGTAAAACATTCACTTACTACAACCATTTAAGGGGGTAAGCCTTAAGTCGCCATGTCCTAGTTGAAATAGAAAAGCTTTTATATTAGTGCTTCTCTTCTTTCCCTTTTCCATTGAAAGAAGGGAGCGGGAGCCAAAAACGGGTTCGGTGGTTCCTATTTTTGGAACTCCCTTCTCTCCTTTCTCCCCTCTAAAAACTCGCCGAGCCCGTTGGTAAATCCCTCCAATTTTAAAAGGAGCAAACAGTGTTTGGATTATCAGTTTGCAGAAACCTCTGAAGGCTTGAATAGCACACATTACAAAACACGCCTTTCTTTCTGTCGGTTTCAAAAATGGAGTTGGAAAAATACATGACGCAATAGGGGTTTTTGCAGTGCGCCAAGCCAAAAGTGTGTCCAAGCTCGTGCACAGCCTCCTTTGTGCCTCTCTCAATGAAAAGCTCAAAATTTGGAGAAGCACCATAAAATTCTGGTCTTAGCCTCCAAAGGGATATTAGGGCGGCTTTTCCCGGGCATTCAGCCTCTCCAAAAACAAAGTTTAATCCCGAAACATAAATGTCAGCGTCAACAACGCCTAAAACACGGTTTAAGTTTTTGGCTTTTTCCGCATAACTTGCCACCCTGCCCAAAATCATGTCTGAACGGTACTGTCCCCTCGCTTCGTCAAAAGCTTCATGTGGCAAAGCCAAAGTTTCAGGAGTTATGTGGCACTGCGTCTTTGGGAAAGCCATGTTTAGGTTTTCGCAGATTCTTTTAAGAAAACCTAAGTCAACTTGACCTATGCGTAAAATTCCTATTTTCATGGCTTATTAAACCTTAAAGGTGTCTCCGGGTTTTGGCGCCACAGCCTCTAGTCCGGCTTCTTTCTCTATCCACTTTGCCAGAAGTTCGCAGTTCCCCTCGGCACCGTGAATCACATAAAACTTTGCTTTACCATTAATCCTTTTTACCGCCTCTCTAAGCTCTTTTGCGCCACAATGTGATGAGAAGTCAAAGTGCTTAACTGTTGCCTTAACCTTCCGCGGTTTTCCATCAATGACGCATACGCCCTTCTCTAGGAGCTCCCTTCCAGGTGTGCCAGGAATCTGATAACTAACAAGGAAAACGGCGTTGTTCGCCTTTTTACCAACTTTTGATATGTAAAATGCGGCTGGACCGCCCTTTAGCATGCCGGCGGGCGAAATTATTACGCATGGAATTTTTGCTGCTTTTCTGCGGTCCCGCCAGCCTTCAACCCAGTTGACTGAGTGGATGGCGTCCATGAAAAGTTTTGGGTCCCTTAAGAATTGCATGTGGTTCATCATCATTCTGCTGGCTTCCCTCGCCATCCCGTCAAGATAAACCGGATGCTCAAAATGGTAAGCGGCTAAAATGCACGCGATTTCTTGGGATCTTCCAATGCTGAAGGCTGGTATAAGAACGGTTCCCCCTCGCTCAACAATCTCTGTCACTTCCTCAACGAAGCGTTTTTCAAGTTCTGAACGCTCTGGATGGTCTTCGTCTGCGTATGTGCTCTCAATTATGACGGCGTCCAAGTCGCCGTAATCCATTTTCGCCCCTTCCAGAAGCCTTGTGTTTATCAGGTTGAAGTCGCCCGTGTATAGGAGTCGCCTTCCCTCAGCCTCTATTAGGACTTGGGCGCTTCCTGGAATGTGCCCAGCGTTGCGGAGTTCAAAGGTTATATCTCCAACGGTTTCTTTAACGCCGAAGTCTAAGTGCTTAATATGCCTCATCATTGTTCGGAGCTCAAGATACTCATATGGAAGATAATAGCTTGAGAGGTGTATGAAGTCTGAAATCAGCAGTTGGCTGAGCTCCGCCGTAAGCTTATTCGCGTAAACGGTTTTTTTCCCCTGAATGAAGAATATGGGAATGGCGCCGGAATGGTCAAGGTGGCTATGCCCCAAAATTATCGCGTCCACCTCTTTTGGAGGGACATGCATTGGGAAGCCAGGCTCATGGTTTAACATTACACCGTAGTCTAGCAAAACCTGCGTTTTTTCAGTCTTTACGGATATGGCTGCTCTACCAACCTCGTGGGTTGCGCCAAGAAACCTTATTTGAAGGGAACTCATGCTTTTCAACCATTAACGCACTTAAAATTGGCACAGCTATTTTAAAAATGTATTGACTTTTCGGCATAGGCGACTCTAACAAGTCTACGCTTAATAGCCCTCAAAATCTCATCCAAATCGGTTGAAGCTTGAATTTCAGTATAAACTGTCCAAAGCTCCTCCGCCCTATGGGCATCGCTTCCAGCCACACCGGGCAAAGCCATGGCCCTTGCCAGTTCCTCGGCTAACATGTTAAGCTGGCGGGAGCATCCACCATTCAAGATTTCAACAGCGTCAATTTTGTAGTTTTTGGCTGAATCGCCTAAACCATAAGCTCTGTAGGGGTGGGCTGCAACCACCAAACCGCCTCTCTCATGTGCAAAGTCTATGACGCCCCCGACTGTCCATGGTTGAGGCGGTATTTCGGCTATCCCCAAGAGGATTAGGTCGCCACCATAAGAGCTGATTTCAACGCCTGGAATGATTAGTATATCTGGGTAGGCTTTGGCTAACTCCAAAACTTTGTAGTATCCTCTGACGGTGTTGTGGTCTGTTATTGCAGCCGCCTTTATGTAGGGGTGAGCGAAAAGCTGCTCCACTATGATTTTTGGATGGATTGAAGAATCAGGCGAAAACATCGTGTGGATATGCAAGTCTGCGCGAATCAAGACTGACCGCCTAGCCAAAACGCGTTCTTCTTTAAAAAGTTTTGAAGAGATTTAACCCATTTCCCATCCATATTGAAGGATTTAAAGGCTATGCCCTTAGCCGCACAACCCTTTTTGCACGCTTTAAGGACATCCTCGTCCCAGTCCTCAACATTGTGGAGAAGCAAGACCCCTTTGTAATCGCTTCTGCCTACGTAGTCCGCCACTTGGGAAGCTACATACGCTATGGTTTCCTTGTCAAGTGGCAGGGCTGTCTCATGCTGTGAAAGTGGATAAACCTCATCAAGCTCTAATGGAATTACCCCAAAAGGTGCCTCATAAAAACAAACGTGAAGCTTCCGCAGATGCTCTTCCGGAAATTCCCGAAGCGTTTTCACCAGCTTTTTATACTCCTCAGATTTGTGGTAGGGCTTGGCTCTGGCTTGTGGCATTAATATGAGAATTTCAGCCTCCTTTGGAGGAGCATATCTCTTGGACAACCTAATTCTGTGGCGCACAACCTCCGGGCGGACTAAACCAACAGAATCAAAATAGAAGAGTCCGCTGCGCTTTACGGTTGGGCTGTGCTTCTCAATAAACTCCTCATATTTTTTCAGCTTTTTCAACGCTTGTAATAGTGCTGGGTGCCCATGAGCCCTAAACTCCAAATGCTCCCAAAGCCTTCCCTCCTTTATTGCCTGCTTTATCCGCTTGATTTCAGCGGAGCAAGCGTAGAGGTTGTGTTCCGCAATGAAAGCCTGCCTATCTTTAGGAGGTAGTTCCGCCACCTCCTTTGGATTTTTGCCTGAACATTTTGGGCATGCACATGGGAAGAATTCAAGCTCTTCAAGCCTAACGGTTCCGGTTTCCGTCATGTAGCGGTTTTCTTTGGCGTATATGGCGTAGGCTGCAGAATCGAAAAAGTCGCATCCCAAAGCGACAGCCAAGGAGAACATGAAGGGGTGCCCAGCGCCGAAAAGGTGGAAGGGCCGCTCAATGGGCAGGTTTATCTTAGCCGTTAAAATCATGTCCACCAAAACGTCGAAGCGGTAGTTTTCCATAACCTCTGTTGGGCTTCCCAAAGCGTGTATATCAAATGGAAGCTTAGCCATCTCAGAGGCTGACTTTGCCACTAAATCCAGGTAGCGTCCACCTTGAATAGGTCCAACCCAGAGAATATCATCTCGCCTTTTAACCTTGAACAGCTCTGCAGCCCTTTTCAGCGTCTCATTTACGGTTTGCTCTGCATGTTTCCTCGAAACCCTCCATCCCGTCGGCCAATCAAGTATTGTGGCTATGTCCGTGTCTATCCGCTCTTGGTAATCCACAATTTCTTCTGGGGTTATTTCCACGTCTCCATAAACCAGGATTTGATAGGCGCCAGAATCAGTCATTATCACGCCTTTAAAGCCTAGAAAGTTGTGTAAGCCCTTTTCGGCTGGCTGGTTTTGGAAGCGCTTTTTTAGTATGTAGGCATTAGTTATTAGGGCTCCGAAGCCAAACTCCTCGCGGATTCGCCTCGGCGGGATTGGCTGCATAGCCGGGTTTATAACTGGGAAAAGGAGGGGAGTCTCCACCGTGCCGCTTTTGGTCCGCAGTCTCCCAATTCTTGCAAGTAAGTCTCTTTCCCTTACCTCGAAGCTCATTATGAGTCTAAACAAAATCGGTTAAACATGCTTATAAAATGTAGAGCCGCAAACTTATATTTAACACGCGTTTCTATAATGCCAAAGAGGAACACACAAATGGCTTTAACAGTTCAGATGGAAGAGAAGCCGAAACTTGAAAACCCAATACTAATCGAGGGATTGCCCGGGATAGGCTTTGTAGCCAACATAGTGGCATTACACTTAATCCACGAACTGGAGGCGAAACGCTTTGCAAGAATTTTTTCGGCATCCTTTCAAGACTTGGCGGTAACAACAGAGGCTGGTGGCACCCGCTCCCCAATAAACGAGCTATACTATTATAAGAGTAAGGGAGAAGGCCGAGACTTGATTATTTGGTATGGCAACACCCAAGCCCTAACAACTTTTGGGCAGTATGAGCTTTGTGGAAAAGTTCTCGACATCGCCGAGGAGCTTGGATGCCGCTTTCTCATAACCATCGGAGGATTCAAACAAGAGGAGGTTAAGGAAACTCCAGAAATCTACTGTGCAGCCTCAGACCCAGAAGCCTTGAAGGAGGCTTTAAACTTGGGTGCAAAAATTATGGTTGGTAACATTTTTGGAGTAGCTGGAATACTTATAGGGCTTGGAAGCCTTAGAGGCTTTAAGGGCTTTTCGCTCTTGGTGGAGACTTTGGGCACTTATCCAGACGCAAATGCTGCTCGCTATGCGCTTTTAGCCCTAAACAAGTATCTGAACTTAAAAGTTGATCTGTCGAGGCTTGATGCTGCGGCGGAAAAGACAACGAAGATTTTGGAATCCTTCGGTTGGGTTAAAACCGTTAAGGAAGAAAAGAAAAGGGAAGAGCAGTTCCGCTGGTTTGTCTAACCCCTGGTTTCGCTGATAAACTGTTCATAGACCTTCTGCACTCTTTCAGCAGCCGGACCAGAGCCTTCAACAACGCCTTTTTCGGTTACTTTAACCTTGTCCATAACCCAGATGAAACCCTTATCCTCATAAAGCTTAACCATGGTTGGGAAAACCCTTTCTAGACGTTCAGCCAAAGCCTTCAAGTCGAAGGGCTTTTCAACACTTAAAATTTGAGCGACAACATTACCGTTTAAGAAAACCCTATGGAGCTTTTTTCCCTCCTCGTCTTTCGCATCTGCTAGGCACAGGCTTAAATTGTCAGGATTAATCCCTATCAATGTTCCATTGTATGTTTTGCCAGCCGTTGTGGTAACAATTACAGTTTTGTCTATTAAGGCTGAAACTTCGGTGAAGAACCTCCTCTGAGCCACTGACAATGCTTATCCTCCTCTACGTACACGTTATAAGAACACATATTTTAGAGTTTAACCCCGCACACAAGCATTATTTAGGTAAACGGCAAAATAGTTTTGGCGAGCGAAATGGGGGAGGTTGACAGGGAAAGGGAAGCCCTATACTCGAGGCTTAGTTCCATAGAATCCGACCTCTCAAGTGCCTTGGCAGCAATAAGCGATGTGGAAAGTAAATTTGCCCGCATCGACGGAGCCACGGCTTCTCTTCCAAGTAGGCTTATAACCGTTCGTGGGCGCAGCTACGCTGCCATGGGGCATCTTGAAAAAAGCATTGAGCTTTTTACCAAAAAGTGGATGGAGGTTTCCCAAACAATAAAGCAGAACTTTTACAGCAACATCCAACCATTAACGGGTCAGATTCGCGCGCTCCAGGCTGAGGTTCAGAGGCTAAAGACTGGTGCAAGTTTCGGCGGAACGGTTTTCGGCTGGGCTTCGGTGGGGCGTCTCTCAGCCGAAGCCTCAACTTTGAGGGCACGTGTTGCTGCTGAAACAGCCAAGATTAACGCTTCCCTCGGCGAGTTTTTGGGAAGCATAGACGCCATAGACAGAGACCTAAAAATAGCTGAAAAAACCATGGAACTCTTCTCCCTAGCGTGTTTTCCACTAAGGCCCGGGGAAAGCCCAGTACTAGCCATTGAAGGGAAAATTATGACTAAGGAAAAATGCGATGGAACATTATACTTCACAAATCAGAGGTTCATCTTCGAGGGGAAGAAGGAAGTTGTTCTCGAAAAGAGGCTTTTCATAGCCACCAAAAAGAAGACGGAACGCACAGTGCTAATAGAACAGCCCATAGGGGCACTTCAAGAAATCTCAAAAGGGAGGGTTGGGCTAATAGCGTGGACAGGCGTTTACATTCGATTTAAGCCAGAACGCGGATTGGAGGAAACACCCTTCGACGTTAAGGATTGGGAGGCCGACGTGATAACAAGGTTCTTCCAATACATTATAGGTGGCGAAGCGGATAGGGACATAGCAATGATAAGGGGAATAACTCCTAAAGAGGCGCCGACAATAAGGGTTATCCGTTGCCCAAACTGTGGGGCACCATACACGAAGGAAATTTACAAGGGGCAGACGTCTGTACAGTGCGAATACTGCGGAACCGCCATAATGATCGGCTAAACCGCTTAAATCAGCCCATTCTCTTTTCTTCTAGGCTTTGCTTTAGGAATACAGCAGTGTTCGACGGCAAGTCACGTTTAACTATGACGTTTGGGCCAATCCAACAGTTGTTTCCAACCTTTACGCCGGGCATTAAGAGTGCACCTATCCCTGTTTTAACATCGTCCCCGAGAACTGCGCCCAGCTTTGTTCTTCCAGTGTCCACAAGTCTATCCTTAACCATCATTTTTATTGTTCCAGCGTCAAGCCGATAGTTGGCTGTTATTGTTCCAGCGCCCAAGTTGCATTTTTCACCAATTATGCTATCTCCAACATAGGACAAGTGTCCAATGTGCACTCCATCCATAATTATGCTGTTCTTTATCTCACAAGCATTTCCTATCCGCACGTTTTTGCCAATACTTGTGCATGGTCTTATGTAACAGTTGGGCCCCACATCGCTATGCTCACCTATATAGGCTGGACCTTCAATGTAAGCTCCAGAACGTATGCGTGCACTTTCAGCAACGGTTACCGGGCCAATTATGTAGGCGCCTTCCTCAACGTTTCCAAGAACATTGTGCTCCATCCTCGTGAGCGCCCAACGATTAGCCTCAAGCAAATCCCAAGGTCTACCTATGTCAAACCACTCATCCTTCGGAATTTCTATGGCAAAAACCGGTTTCTCCTCCTTGAGGAGGAGTTGGATGGCATCTGTTATTTCCCATTCGCCCCTTGAAGAAACCGATATCCTCTTAACTTTTTCAAAAATTTCGGTGGAAAAAACGTAAAGCCCAGCATTAGCCAAGTTTGTTGGCGCCTCCTCTCTGCGGGGCTTTTCAATTATGCGCTTCACTTCTCCATCATCTTTAAGCTCAACTATGCCATAATCCTCTGGACGCTCAACGGGCACCACGGAAAGCGTTGCAGAGGGCTTCTTACGGTTGTGGGTTTCCAGAACTCTTCTGAGGGCTTCTGCTGTGAATAGTAAGTCGCCATAGACCAGCAGAAAGTCCCCATCAACATATGGTTCGGCAATGCCAGCAGCGTTCCCAGTTCCAAGAACCCCCCTCTGATAGGCGTATTCAATTTTTAGCCCCAGTTTTTCTCCAGAACCGAAATATTTGCGGATGACATCAGCCATATAATGCACAACTATCACGATTTCGCTTATTCCACAAGCCTTAATGGCAGTTAAACAATGCTCAAGGATGGGCTTTCCGCCAACACTGATTAAGTGTTTGGGACGGGTCAAAGTGATGGGCTGAAGCCTTACGCCTTCGCCAGCAGCTAAAACAACAGCCTTCACTTTCCCAAATCCCCCAAAGCCCTTTTAACAGCGGCTAAAGCCCTATCCATTATTGCTTCAGCAGTCTTTAAAGATTCACCTTCCACAGTCAGCCTTATCAAAGGCTCTGTGCCAGAAGCTCTAACCAAAACCCAACCATCCTCAAGGGACAAGCGGACGCCATCAGCGGTTGAAATCTGTCTATAATCCGGAAAAACCCTTTGCAGCAATTCTTCAGTCCTTTTAATAACCGCATGCTTTACCTCATTCTTACAATGAATGTTCTTTCTAATAATTGGGTATGATGGAACATCAGCAACAAACTCTGAAAGGCTCTTGCCCTCATCCTCTAACGCCCTCAATAAGAGCGCCGAGGAAAGAATTCCGTCTGGACAATAGTGGTGTTTTGGGTGTATCCATGCACCGCACGGCTCGCCGCCAAAAACAGCCCTAAACTTTTTAACAGCCTCAGCAACATAAACATCCCCAACCCTGGTTCTGACAACTTTCCCGCCCAAAGGCTCAACCATTTTCTCAAGACACATGGAAGCCTCAACATTTGTAACAACAGTACCGCCGCCACCCTTCTTTAAAACATAAGCTGCATATGCCGCCAAAACTCTGTCAAAATCCACGATGACGCCCTTCTCATCTATGAAGGCAGCTCTATCGCCGTCCCCATCATAGGCTATTCCAACATCAGCCCCAAGCCCTCTAACAATTTTTGATAATGGCTTTAAGGACTCGGCATTCGGTTCTGGGCTTCTGGATGGGAAGAAGCCGTCGGGTTGGCTGTTTACGGCTTTAACCTCACATCCCAGATTTTGGAAAATTTTTTCTGCAATATGGCTTGTGGCTCCACAGCCAGGGTCAACCACAACCCGCCACTTCTCGCCAAGCCTTACACTTTTCAACACCATATCCATGTATAATTGGCTTTTATCGCTATATTCGACTCTGCCGAGGTTCCGCCAATCCACAAGCCCAAAATCCCCACAGTCAATAATTTTTTCAAGCTTCTCCAGCCGCTTTTCGTCATACGCCATACCATCCCCGTCGAAGATTTTTATCCCATTGTATTGGGGTGGGTTATGGGAAGCGGTAACCATCAAACCAGCATCAGCCCACAGTTGCCTCGTCAAATAAGCTAGAACTGGTGTGGGCAGAACACCCAAGCAATAGGCGTCTATTCCACAAGCCATTAAACCAGAAACCAAAGCGTCCTCAAACATTAAACCAGAATTCCTCGTGTCCCTAGCTAAAAGAACCTCACCAGCTCCGATGAAAGTGCCCAAAGCCATCCCAACCCTAACAGCCAGGCTGGGGGTTAAATCTGCACTAACCAAACCCCTTAAGCCAGAAGTGCCAAACAGCCCCATAGAACACACCTAACATAAACTTCCAACCATAATTGACCAAAGCAACTATAAAAGTTTAACAAAGCCTCATTGGAAGTGGGCCGGACCGGATTTGAACCGGTGACCTTCGCCGCGTGAGGGCGACGTCCCTAGGCCTCAACATTCTCGCTTTATCATTGTTAGCCAGCTAGACTACCGGCCCAAATTCAAAATGCTTCATCCTAATCCATAAATCTTTCTAAACCTAAAAAGCCAGATAGGGAGGGGTTAAACAGTTTATCCTTATCGCTGTTTTCCTTATTGTCCTTCTTGGATAACTATGCTTTTAAGCTCTTTCACCCAAGGAATTGAAACAGCATCTTCTTGAAACCACTCAACAAGCTGTTGTTTAATAACGTCGTTTCTCTCCTCAACTGTCTCATCCACTAACTCAACAACTATAACAGCCAATTTGCGCTTTATCCTCAACACCTCTTTTATTGCTACAAAAAATGTGTGAACGCGTGACGCGTTTAGCCCAGGTAACATTGTTTTTTATATGCGTTTTTAGGCGGGTAAAATTTTGGGAGGGATGATGGAGGCCTTCTCCCTTTCTCCCTTCTGGCTGGGTTATTTTTACTTTGAATTTTTATAAATGGCTTACTGTTGTTGTTGGTATATATCCCCTTTCAAAATATGATTGTTTGGGAGTTTATTTCATGCATGGAAACTTGGCTTTTAAGCTCTTAATCGAACATTTTGTTGGAGAGGTTTAGGGGATGTTTGAGGAGATGGTTTCAGAAGCAGTTAAAATGTTGCTGTTTATCTTCTGGACCACGCTGGCTTTCGCCATAATTTGGGGCGCCCTCTGGCTTAGGGTTTGTAAAAAGTCTAAGTGGTATGGCTAAACCACGAAACATATAAATCAGTTTTATTCCACTAGAATTTATTTGCGGGCGGTAGCTCAGCTTGGTAGAGCTTCCGAGCCTGCTAGCGGCGACTAGCAGGCGGAGATGCTGTAGGCGTCCACCATAGGCGGCATTTGCCGTTCTGGTGGGCGTCACCCAGCCTACCAAGCGTACATTTGGGTGCAGAAACCGGAGTGTCGCAGGTTCAAATCCTGCCCGCCCGACCACCACTTTTAACGAAATCATAGGGTTTTCAGCCTTCTATTTTCGCAGAAAATTAAGTGCCCCATTGAAAATTTAATGTTATTCTGGGATGAGGGTTGAGTTCTCCGTGGAAATATCAAGGGTGACAACCTTAACTCTACTTAATTTTTCTGACAATAATTTTGTGTAGATATTGTCAGTTTCCCTTTCCGTATCAGTCTCAAGGATAACTGAAATGTTGTCGAGAGTGAGGCTCCGATAAAAGGAGACTAAGGAAAAATAGGAAAATGGGTGATAATTTAGTGTTCGTTATGCTTCTTTTTTGTTTTTGCTACAATAAGTGTTGTTATCGTTATTAATGCTGCAGCATCAAGCTTGGGGATAGTTCTAGGACTATTGTTACTTCTTTGGTTGAGTGCTGGTATTGAAAGTATATGTACGTGGCTCCCGATGTCCAGTTCCGCATGTAAAGGGGCTCCTGATTGTTTACTAAGACTTTGTAGTTGTTTTGCTACAAGCCGCTGACGATAATGTTTGGTATGTCAACTCTGCAGAACCTACTCCCGCGTCTCCGGGTATATTGAAATTTATTTGGAAAGCAGATATTGAAGAGTTGCTTATGACTGAAATCTCTTGGTCGGTATTGGGCCAAATTGCACTTCAAAATAGTTACATGGATTTGCAGTAATATTAACAACTGCGTCGACGACACCGTCTCCTTCGATAATTGCTTCTCCCTCCCCAACAAGAAATACGGCCTTGTTCACAACAATATGCGAGTAGGAACCGCCACAACATGAATAACGTCTCCGGGATTCGCCACGTTTATGGCCGCCTGTATCGTTGAGTAATCGTATGGAACCCGAATGTCGCCAGGATGAGCATCAACTAGTTTAAGCCTAAAAGCAAACATTAGAACACATAATAAAAGTTTTTCAATTTTTTACTACCAAAATCTATCATTCACGCGTCCTTTAATAAGCTTTGGTTAACATGATGACACAATATCCAATTCAACGAATTAAAAATTGCTAAAATTCTTATAGTTGTTTTTCTGGAAATGTATTTGTGGTTTGTATGGAGAGGTTTAAGTTTCCAAGCGAGGAGTGGATTAAAGCCTACAAAGAAGAGCTTAACAAGAATGAGGCTTATGCTGAAGCTGCCAAGGACTGGGAAGGCGATTTCCTCTTCATAGTAACCCCAGACGAGGGCTTGGAAAAGGAGATGGTTTTTTACGTGGATCTTTGGCATGGGAAGTGCCGCGAAGCCTACATGTTGCCCAGCAGGGAGGCTAAAACTGCTGAGTTTGTCTATGAAGGGCCATACTCGAACTGGAAGAAGCTTATAATGGGACAGCTAGACCCCATCCAAAGTTTGCTCATGCGGAAGTTCAAGCTGAAGGGGAACATGGCCAAAATTATGCGGTACACTAAGGCTGCTTCGGAGCTTGTGAAAACAGCCAGCAAAGTCCCAACAGAGTTTATTTAGAGGCTCTGATCTTAATGTGGGAGTTTACATCCCCCAAATCCATAGTTTTCGGTGAGGGCGCACTCGAATATTTGAGGGAGATCGAAGGCAGAAAAGCGTTAATAGTAACAGACAAGGTAATCCGCGATTTGGGCTTCGTCGAAAAAGTTGCAAACCACCTTATAGATGCAGGATTAAGCATAGAAATCTTCGATGAAGTGGAGCCCGAGCCTTCAAAGGAAACAATAACAAAATGTGCAAAACATGCGGAACTTTTTGAACCGGACTGGATTGTTGGGTTAGGCGGTGGAAGTTGCATTGACGCGGCTAAGGCTTCGTGGGCGCTATACGAAAGGTCAGACATTCAAATTGACGAGATAAGCCCATTACAGAAGCTTGGCTTAAGGAAGAAGGCGAAGCTTATAGCGATTCCAACCACAAGTGGGACGGGGTCTGAGGCCACATGGGCAATAGTCATCACCGACACGAAGGAGAGGAGGAAGATGGAGCTCGCCTCAAAAGAGCTTGTTGCCGACATTGTTATCCTTGACCCCCAGTTTCCCTTAACCATGCCAAAGAGGCTTGTGGCTGACACCGGAGTTGATGCACTTGTAAATGCGTTAGAGGCTTATATCTCACAGTGGCGAAACTATTTTTCAGACTTTCTGGCCATAAACGCCGTGCGAGCCATTTTCAAGCATCTTCCAAGGTCTTACAGCAACAGCCAAGACAAGGAAGCAAAGGAGAATATGCATTATGCAGCCACCATAGCGGGACTTGCCTTCAGCAACTCCCAAATATGTGTTGCCCATGCCATGGGCCACGCTTTGGGCGCCTTATTCAAAATTTCCCACGGCAGAAGCGTGGCCGCGGTCTTAACATTTGCAGTTGAGTATATGGCGAAAGAGGCGATGGAAAGGTTTGGAGCCCTTGCCGATGCTGTTGGAATAAAGGCGGAAACAGGCAAGGAAGCCTTGGAAAAGTTTGTCCAAGCCTTAAAGAGGCTTTTGAAGGATGTTGATGAGCCAACTTCAATAAGGGAGTTGGGAATAAACTGGAGCGATTTCCAAAGCGAGCTTGATAATCTTGTGGAAAGAGCTTTGGGTTCCACTGGCACAATAGCAAGCCCAAGAGTCCCAACAGCAGAAGATTACAGAAGGCTGTTTGTCTACGCATATGAAGGGAAAACAGTGGACTTCTAGATAGGCACCTCTTTCCCTTTTTCTTTATTCGTGGCGTGTTAAAAAATGGAAGGTTTAGTGATGTTTAGCGTTGTACGATTTCCGTTATTTCTTTCATTGTTTCCTTTTCTTCTTCTGGAAGCTCGCATCCCTCAAGCCATATGGAAGCCAGAACAGCAAAGTCTGGGGGTATAACTTCCCTATCAATTCTAATGTCTAGAACCGCTGGTTTTCCGGAATCAACAGCCCTCTGCAGTGCTGGTCTTATCTGGGATGGCTCAACAACCCTCTCGCCGTAACAGTTCATTCCCCGTGCAATCTCGTCATACCTTATGTCTGAAAAATCAACCCCAATATACCTCTTCGAATAGAACATTGTTTGCCCAGCCCTAATCATTCCCCAAGCACAATCATTTAAAACCACAAACACTACTGGCAGTTGGAGACGGCTTGCAGTTTCAAGCTCCTGAATGTTTAAGCCGAAGGCTCCATCACCAGTTATGCAATAAACCTGCCTATCTGGATAGGCAAGTTTCGCAGCAATAGCGTATGGGATTCCGGCGCCCAAGTGTCCAGAATCGCCACTCACACAACTGATGTAAGTGTTCGGTTCATAAGCCCTATTTAGGTAGAAGCACCAAACAGCGGTATTTCCTCCATCAACAACTGTTATGGCATTTCTTGGAAAGAACTCCCTAACTTCCCTCACAACACGCAATGGATGAATTGGCACAGTATCCAGCCGTGACATTTCCTCAAAGTTTTCAAGCCACATCTTTTCCAGTCGCTTATAATCCTGAAGGAAGGGATTCTCTTTTCTAGGAGGCGTATGCCTTTTAACGGCCTCCAGCAAGGCCTTAAGGGTTGGTTTTGCATCGCCCACAATCCCCAAATCAACAGGTCTGTTCAAACCAATCATGTTGCCTGAAATGTCTATCTGGATAATCTTCTGCTTTGGTGGTTCACCCCACGCTGGCGGTTTCCCCCACATGTCCAGGGCGCCAAGCCTGCAGCCAACAACGAGAACCACGTCAGCCTCAGCCTGAGCCACTATGGCTCCATTGCCAGGAGCTGCTGGGATAAGGCATAAAGGATGGTCTTCAGGTACGGCTCCTCTCCCACTCATTGATGTGGTGACTGGGGCTTGCAGGTATTCAGCCAACTCTATAAGCTCCATTGAGGCTCCAGATCTAAGAACCCCGCCGCCAGCGTGGATTAGAGGTGTTTTTGCTTCCGCAAGCATTTTTGCGGCTTGCTCTATGAGGGCTTGGCTTCCGACGGGTTTTTCCATAGCCCTATAACTTTTTGGAGGCAAAATTTCTAAATCCGCTTCTTCTCCTGTTTGGAAGAGAACGTCTGAAGGGAGGTCGAGGTGCACTGGACCCGGCTTCTCAGACATAGCCATCCTAAAAGCCCATTGCGTAAGTTCGGGTATGCGCCTCCAATGGGATACTACGGCGTTCCATTTTGTAACAGCCTTAAAAAGCGAAAGCTGATCTAGCGCTTGTTGAGAGCCCGGGTCTGGGTATGAACGCCAAGACTGGTTTTGGGCCGTAATCACAATGATTGGTATGCTGTCTGCAAAGGCTGGATAAACGCCCCCGATAAGGTTTGCAGCTCCTGGGCCGACTGTTCCTATGCAGACTCCGGGTTGTCCAGTTGTCCGTGCCCAGGCATCAGCAGCATGGGCAGCCGCAGCCTCGTTACGCATAGTTATAAATTCGATACGTTCATCCTTATAGATGGCATCCAAAAGTGGATAAAGCTGATCTCCCGGAACGCCAAACACATATCGGACGCCCTCTTGCACTAGGCAACGTTTCAGAACCTCACCGCCAGTTAAACGAGCCATAAAGACCCCATAATATTAACGAGTCTCTACCTTATAATTTTCGTCTTCAATTCAAATCGTGAAGTTTACATAACCCGTAGATTCGATACGGTGCATTCAGCCCATTTCAATAGGCGCTGTAGACTTCTTTTCATATATTCACTGATAAACATCTGAGCGTCTATACAGCCTCTGGCGCAAAGACCGCTTTCTCTAAACAGGCCAACCCTTTCTTAAAATTCTTAACAAAACCAAGATGATGGAGGCCCTCACCATTTTCTTTTAGAAATTTTGTATGTTTCCCCCTTCATGAATTAATTCTAGCTGACCTCACCCAATTGGAAAACACGATTTTCAGTTTCACATCATCCTTTTCGAACTCTATAGGCGGCAGCAACTCTTGCTTCAAAATTTTCACATAACCTTGCGGCTTTTTCTAAGTCCTCGATGACAACCCCTATCTGATCGATTTTAGAAAACATGTTCATTCTATTTTCAGTCATACGCCAACTGTAAGGATGTTTTAAAATAATCCTGATTAAAAATTACCCCAGATCTAATCCACGCAATGTACCATTTATGCGCTATGTCCATTTATAGGGTCCTGGTTTCTGTTTCAGCCAATTCTATTTTGATCTCCTTTTTGATGCTGTCTATGAGTTTTTCGACGCTAATAATGTTTGCTTCTGGCGGATAAACCCCTGCCTTAACATCTTTTGCTTTTGCAAGTTCTAGGGCGGCAAGAGCCGCTGGTAAGGCTGTTGCTTTGGCTGCGTCTTTGCATGCTATGCGATATTTGATAATGTGTTCCTTTCTCTCCTTGACGCCTTTAACAACTGTTGCTAAGCCTACGCCTCCTAATGCATAATCACCTAAGCGCTCGTAAAGAGGTCCGATTGACTTTTCTGTTTCTTCAGGCGGCGTTATTTCAGATAGCGCCAACGTTATGGCAACTGCGATTTCTCTTGCCTTAAACGTGTGATCTCCTACTTTGATTTCTTTGAGGCTTGTTAACCCAAGTGAAGAGAAAACTTTTGCTACATCGTTTAGATCTGAGGGCCAGACTCCTCCCTTGTTGCATACATTCTTTACTTTAATATATCTTGGAATCGTAATGGGTTCCGGATGACCTGCATGGGCAACTTCCCAAACGCCTATTGGTTCTGGAAACTCAAAATGCTCCGGCTCTGAAAGAGCTTTAATCATCATCCATTCTCCATTTTTATAGGTTGGAATCATGCCTGTTATCGCGTGAAAATAGTGGTCCACGATGGCTGGCCCCATTGTGGGGTCTATGGCTGTCCAAATCCAATAGGTTCTAATTTCGAAAACTTCGTCGAGCTTTTGCGCTCCATACCAAGCTAGTAGGTTTGTTATTCCTGGCGTTGCTCCCAACCCAATGATGGCTGTAATCTTTCTCTTTTGCGCTTCTTCATGAAGTTTCAAGGCTTCCTCTGTGGCGTCATAATCATCATTTATATCAACAAATTTAACGCCAGCCCTTAATGCAGCTTTCAAAACGGGAACACCAAATCTGTGGAAGGGGCCGAGTGCGCTGACAGCTACATCAAAGCCTTTTATGGCTTTTACTAAAGAATCTTCTGATGCAGCATCAACATGAAGAGTATCAATGTTGCCACCGATTATTTCCGCTGTTTCCTTAGCCTTCCCAATGTTTTTGTCGCCTATGGTTATTTCCGCTGTTGGGTCAAGGTGTTGCAGTTCAGAAACTATTACCGAACCAATGTGGCCTGCTCCACCAAGAACAAGTATTTTCGTTGGCATGATGAAATTGATTAGGGCAAAGAACTTATAAATTTTTGCTGATTCAAGCTTACCATTACGATGCTCAAGAATGTTTGGATACATGGAAAAATTCGCAGAATTAATCTATCAACAAACAAGATAACCGAGGAATTTCCAGACCAGAATACTCTTAAGATGTTTCTCGGTGGGAATGAATCGGCAACATTATTATATTTATTTTAAAGAAGTTAAAGAGGGAATTGACCCATTGAATCCAGAAAACAAGTTAATATTCATGACAAGTCCTTTAACTGGAACCCTATCCGAGCAAGGGAGATATGTAGTGGAGCGCCCTGACAGTGAGAGGGTCAAATCCTTTATAGTGTTGAAAAGGAAATATGAGAGCCAAGGTCACAGCCGAATATATAAATCAATTTATTGTATTGTAGGATAAACTTCCATCTTATGCTGTGCCGACATTTATTTAACTCCAAAAGGATTTGCGCTAACTCACAATTGTGAAATTTTCAAAAGGAAAACCAAAGAAGAAGAAATATCTAAAATGGAAGAAGCGAAAGACAGCCTGTTAGAAATTGTGAGCGTAATATTTTCTTAAAATACCAAAATCCTTGAAAATAGGCAAGTATTAAATCTGTTTGCCACAGAATTTTAAAGCCGGTGGTTAAATGTCAGGGGGTTATATGGGGAAAATTCTGAGAGTGAACATGACCACTAAAAGCTTGAAGGTTGAGCCAACTTCTAAAGAGGTTGCAAGAAAATACTTAGGCGGTAAAGGTTACGCCACATACCTACTATACAAGTATTTAAAGGAGTATGAAAAGGCAGGGATTTCGCCAAAAGACATTGACGCATTGGATCCAGAAAACGTCCTAATATTTGCAACAGGCCCGGGGACTGGTGTTCCGGGCTTTCCGTCGTCTGGCAGATACCATGTGATGGCTTTGAAATCGCCTCTGACCGGCTCTATTGGAAGCGCAAATTCTGGTGGGGAGTTCGGGCCCTTCCTAAAGTTTTCAGGGTTTGACGCTGTTATAATTGAAGGAGACTCAGAGACTCCGGTGTACTTGGCCATTGTGAATGGCGAAGCCGAGTTAAGGGATGCAAGTAGCCTATGGAGCAAAAACGTTTTCGACACTTGCAGAATATTGAGGGATAGGGTTGGCGGCAAAAACACAAGCGTAGCCTGCATCGGGCCTGCTGGGGAAAATTTGGCGTACATGGCATGCATAGTCAATGACGAGCATAGGGCTGCGGGTAGAACAGGCTTAGGAGCTGTTATGGGCTCGAAAAGGCTTAAGGCGATTGTTGTTTCCGGAGAGGAAAAGGTTCCGGTTGCCGAACCTAAAAAATTTGCTGAAGTTTCAAGAAGATGCCTAGACGCGATGAAGAATAATGCTGTTACGGGTGTTGGACTGCCAACATATGGCACAGCCATCCTCATAAACATAATTAACACTGCTGGCGGGTTGCCTTACAAGAACTGGCAGACAGGCGTGAATCCGGACGCGGAGAAAATAAGTGGAGAAACTCTTGCAGAAACATATCTGACAAGCCGAAGGGCATGCTGGGGCTGCCCAATTGGATGTGGAAGAGTCACCAGCGTCAAATCTGGGCCATTCCAAGTTTTAGCGTCAGAAGGTCCCGAATACGAGTCAGTTTGGGCTTTGGGAAGCAGCACAGCCGTAAAAGACTTAGACGCAGTTGTTAAGGCCAACCACTACTGCGATGAACTTGGACTGGACCCGATAAGCATGGGCTCAACAATAGCAGCAGCTATGGAACTCAATGAGAGGGGATACATTCCACAAGAAGATTTGCAAGGCTTAGACTTGCGCTTTGGCAACGCTGCAGCGCTTGTGGAAGCGGTTTGGCGAACAGCCTATAAGACCGGATTTGGAAAATATTTGGCTTTAGGTTCGAAGAAGCTCTGCGAAATTTACGGGCATCCAGAACTCTCTATGAGCGTTAAGGGCCTAGAAATGCCAGCCTACGATCCTAGAGCCATTAAAGGCATAGGCTTGAACTATGCAACAGCCAACAGAGGAGGCTGCCATGTAACAGGATACACCGTTTCGCCTGAAGTCTTGGGAATACCGGAGAAAATTGACCCGTTGAAGGCTGAAGGAAAAGCGAAATGGGTTAAAATATTCCAAGACTTCACATGCGTGGTTAACTCAACCGTAAACTGCTTATTCACAACATTCGCCCTAGGCGCAAAGGATTATGCAGAGCTTTTGTCGGCTGTCACTGGCTGGGAATTAACAGAGGATGAAATCCTAAAAATTGGAGAGCGCATCTATAACCTAGAAAGGGTTATAATCAACAAGTACGGATTCGATGGAAAAGACGACGCACTGCCAAGACGCTTGCTAGAAGAGCCCATGCCAGAAGGTCCAGCAAAAGGCCAAGTAACAGAACTTGAAAAAATGAAGGATGAGTATTACAAGCTTCGCGGCTGGGTTAACGGCGTACCAACAAGGGAGAAGTTGGCTGAGCTTGAAATAGAAATTTAGAAAAGCAAAAATCCCCCTTTATTCTCCCTTTATTTTGCCGGAAGCGCTTGGCTTTGGTATCCGTAAAAATAATTCTTTTCGCAACCCTGCGAGGCAAATACAAAACTAGAGAACTTGCTGTCACCTGTAATGGAACCCTTCAAAACATGATTGAGAATGCGTCTAAAATTTTAGGACCAGAATTTGTTGACGATGTTTACGATAAAAAGCGAGGAAAAGTTAGAGACGACATGATTATTATGGTGAATGGGCGAAACATCAAAGACTTAGAAGGAGAGATAACCCTAAAAGACAACGATGTAATAGCCATATTTCCACCCTTAGCCGGGGGCTAAATTCTTTAGGAAAGCATTCATATAAGTGATAAGTTCCCAGAGGCACTGCAGATAGAAGTTACAAACAGGTGCAACTTTAACTGTCAAATATGCATTAGGCGTGTTTGGAACGCAAAACCCCTAAACATGGACATAGCCTTATACAAAAATCGCAGAGGAGTGTTTCCTATTTTTGAAGAGGCTTATGCTCTACGGTTTTGGTGAGTCCTTCATCCACCCAAAATTCTTGAAAAGCTCCGAATAGCCAGAAAACGCCTTCCAGACAGTGGAGAAATCCTCATAAGCACAAACGGCTCGCTGATAAATCCGGAAATTGCCAGCAAAATTGTGAAGGAAATAGGCGTGGATTCCGTATCCTTTTCTATAGATACTGTTAGCCAAGACAAACTGAACCGTTTAAGAGAAGGCTCTGACTTCAACTTGATAGCCAACAACATTGAAACGTCGGCGAAAAGCAAGGATGAAGCTAAAAAAGATTCCACGCTAGGTTTGGAAACAGTCATCATGAAAGACAACTTTTCAGATCTTCCAGAACTCGTCAAGTTTGCAGCTGAGAATGATGTTGATTATATTCTAGCGTCCCATGTTGTGTTATACACGCCTAAAATTTTTGCAAAACCATGTATCTAACTTTGAGCAAAACAACCATTAAAATATTAAAGCCTTCTTTAAGGCATGACGCTTTATACGCGAATCCGCCATAGAGCTTTTCGGCAAAGCCTACAGCATGAAAATGGAGACAGCCTCAACAGAGCTTATCGAAGCTTTTGGACCGAAGCTGAAAAGGTTATTGGATTAATCTGCCATTGCTCTTAAGTTCAACAGATAAGCTTGAGGCATTAACCAGTTTATAAGAGGTTTTCCATGAAAGCGTAAAGATTGCCTATGAATACCAAATCGATTTGAGGCCGCCAAACTTGTACTCCGATGCCAAGGAAAGGAAGTGCCCCTACATGGAAAAAAGACTTTGGTTGTAAGATGGGGCAGTCTTCCATGCCAAGAATTCATGTACTCCCATCCAGTCTATGTTAACGCCCACAAAAAGACGTTCATGAAGTAATTTTGGAGATGCAATAAAAGAAGGATTAAAGATGTTTGGCAGAGGAAGCCCACGCCAACTTTAGAGAGGTTAGGCTAGACATAGCTACAAACTTTCCTTGGTGTGAAGACTGCCATATTCGACTCAGGATGCTTTTACACAAAGGCTAATGAAGTTGACTGTTATGCAAATGCACCAACATGCGACGAATGCCTATACAGCGTCGGTTTGGCACAATGCAACATCTAAAAGGCTTATTCGAGGAGAAGCGAGACCGGCCCAGCCTTCCATGCTTCTATGGCTGCTTTCAGTTCGGGATGCTGCTCGGCGTATTGCTCCAGCGGAATCTTATTCATTACGGCTTCTATGGCTTGTCTGAAGGCTTTAGCTCCAGCCCTAGGTCCCATGGGATGGGCGTGGATTGCCCCGCCAGCTCCTATGGCTATGTCTGTGCCCAAATCGCTTATTAGTTGTGGGACATGAAGCTGCGTTATTCCACCTGATGGCATAGGCAACGTGGGCTTAATGTTGTGCATTGGGAATAGCATGGTTCTGCCAGCTTTCAGGTACTTCTCCCTTAGGAAGAAGGGTTGCTTTCCATAGGGTGCCGGATAAACCAGTATGTCCGCACCCGCAAGCCTCGGAAGCTTCGCCAAGGTCAAGTGGGATGACATACCCGACTCTGGATCCTCGTAGATGGCTCCAGCGAAGTCCATGTGGCCTAAAATTGGAACCTTTATGCTTGGATCTTCCGCCAAGGCTTTTAAAACGCCTATTCCAGCCACTAGGTGGTTGACCATTATGGCGTTTGCCCCAAGCTCTATGACTTTCTCTGCAAACTCGAAGATTTTGGGCGCGTCCGCAGTCACATTTATCGTATACATTTTCTTTTCCCCAGTTTCTTGGGTGGCCTTGTCAACAACCTCCATATACTTAACGATTCTGTCTTCGACAGTGTTGAAGGGTGCATTAGCCAAAAGTTCATCATCTTTAACAAAGTCTGCGCCACCCACTAAAGCTTCATAGGCGAGTTTTGCGCCCACATCTGGCGGGTAGCCAGTGCACGGCTTAATCATGTTGTTAAGTATTGGTCTTGCCTTTATTTTCAAGTATTCCCTTAAGCCTTGAACCCCGAATTTGGGGCCTTTAAACATTTCAAGATAGCTTTTTGGAAAGGTTAAATCCACTAATTTTAGCCTTCCAGCCATGGAAATGTTTCCGATAACCGTTGTAAGAAGCATTGAAATTTCGTTCATGAAATTTTCGTAGGGGTAGGCTATCTGAACAATATAACGCCTCAATTTCACGTCGGCTGGGATCTCATACTCAAAGTCTGGAACCTCGTTTATGGCGATCACTTTGGCTATGTGCCTTTTCCGCAGCTCAACGGTTTCGCCTGGAACACGAATCCACGTTCCAGTGCTCTGCTCAACAGCCACAGCCATGGCAATCTTGTCCACGGGCCAGTCTCTTGGAACAGCCGCGTAGTATGTGGCTATAACATATTTTTCCGAGTCTATCCCCTCTGGCAAAGCTAATGGAAGGGCTTCAATTTCTTCTGACATGAAACTTCACCAATTTAAATTCTGATAGATGAATTGTTTGCAGTGGTAAATATGTGTATGTGTGCTTTTATTCAGCTCTTAAGTTTAGCCTCCGATACATTTGCCTATTATTCTTGTAGATACCCTTAAACTCTTTGAAGACTTTCTCATAAATGGCAGCGTTCTGCATGTTCGGCTTATAAACAGCGTCTATTTTCACCAGCTTTTCCGCATCCTCAAAGCTTTTGACATAGCCCAGAGCAATCATAGCTATTATTGCGGCTCCTTTTGCGCCAGCCTCTTTCGGGTCGCTGACCCTGTTTATTCTCTTGTTTAGGACATCTGCAAATATTTGGCACCAAACGTTGGATATTGCGCCGCCGCCTATGATGTTTATGCTTTCAGCTTTTCCGGCAAGCTTTTCCATATAGAACAATGCCCACTTCATGTTTAGGGCTACGCCTTCAAAAACAGCCCGAACCATGTGCTCTCGTGTGTGTTCTAGGCTGAGGTTGTGGAATCCTCCTCTTACAGTTGGGTCGTCCAGCGGGGCCCTTTCGCCGAAGAGCCATGGCGTAAATATTAAGCCGTCCGCGCCAGGGTTGATTCTCGCTGCCATTTCACCAAAAAGTTCATAGACATCTTCTCTGCTTTCCTTAAACATTGTGTTTTTCAGCCAGTCTAAGCATGCCCCGGCTGTTTCTTGTTCCGCCACGCAAAGGTACATTTCTGGGTTTGCACTGCAAATGCAGCCAATGTAATGGAACAAGTCCTTCTTCCTTTCCGAGAGGTGGCAGCCAAGCCAACCGCTTGTTCCAACATAGGCGTGGATTTTCCCCTCTTTTACTGCACCTGAGCCTACAGCTGCTGAAGCCACGTCCCCGGCTCCAACGACCACTGGTGTGCCTTCCAGCAGTCCTGTCTCTGCGGCTGCTTCCGCCGTGAGTTTGCCAGCTATGTCTGTTGCCTTCATTATTTCTGGAAGTTTGGCTCTGTCTATCCCATACTTTTTGAGGATTGCCTCTGACCAGTTGAATCTTCCCATTCTTGTGTCCATCATCCACCATATGTTGGCGTAGTCTCTGCTTATTACGAAGTTTCCAGTGCACTTGTAGACGAGGTAGTCTTTGCAGTCGAGGAACTTGTAGGTTTCAGCGTAAATTTTCGGCTGCTCCTCTTTAATCCATAAGATTTTGCATATCGGATCTTTCCCAACATGCCCGTAAATCCCGCCAGTTACGCTTAGAAACCTTATTAGGGTGAGCAGCCCATATCCGGCTATTTTTATTATTCCGCGGCTCATTTTTTCAGCTTGCCCTTTCGCTCTTGTGTCAAGCCATATCATGCACGGCATTAGCGGCTCGCCGTCTTTGTCCACTGGAAGCGTTCCAGACATTTGAGTTGCAAATATGATGGCAGCAATGTCGGAAGGCTTAACATTCGTCTTTTCCAGAAGTGCCTTTGTGGTTTTTGTGACGGCGTTCCACCAGTCTAACGGTTTTTGTTCTGCATATCCGCTTTTTGGAAAGTATACTGGATATTCTGCAGAGGCATGTCCAACTATTTCGCCATCTAACCGCACCAGCACAGCCTTATTGCTTGTTGTCCCAGTGTCGTGGGCGAGTATATATTTGCCTTTCAAGGTCCTTTAACCAGCGATTCTAGGCTTAATCTGTGAACTTTGCCATCTTTATCGATGTGCTCGACACGGATGGGCAAGCCCACAGTTCCGCCTATTCTTATCTTCTCCTTTGCAAGCGTAAACAACTCAATCGGGTCCACGGCGGCTTCTGGTGGAAAAACGCCCTTCAGCTTTATCTTCCCCATAGCCATAAGCATGGTTCCCAAGGCGGCTGGCACACCTGTCCCTTCCCGCATTCCCATGCCCCTCGAAGCCATAGAAAACACATATGTGCTTGGCTGACCTTTCTTCTTGCCTTTAACAACTATTTTTAGACAACCCATGGGCTCAGTTATCCCGGCTTCCTTCAAGAGTTTAGGCCTCTGATGCAAAGCGAAAGCCACTGCAAAATCTATTGGCGCAATCTTCTTCCCGTCAACTTCTATTGGCTCCTCGCTTGTCATTCCGAGGCGCACAATACCCTTAATAAGCTCGGCATATGCTGGGGGCAAAACCAAGCCGAGGTTTGTTACGCGGCGAACACCCTTAATATACCTTGGAAGAGTTATCGTCTCTGGATGAGGATAGGCGTAAACCCTATATGTTCCGACGTCTGCAAACTCAACATCCTCTTCTAAGGCTTTGCCGCTTTCCTCCAAAACCTTAACAGTCTTAAATTCTCCATCAAGAAACATCGGAACTGGTATTATCATGGAGTGTATCCTATGCTTAACAACCGCTGGCCCTTCGGTTTCCTCCCCTCCGTGAGCATGATAAATGTCTATGGCTTCAACCTCGTCCAGAAGCATGTCAGCACAAAATCTAACAAGAACATTTGCAACGCCTGGAGAGCTGCCCATTCCTATAAGGGCTGAAATCCCAGCCTTTTTGGCTTCACCATCCATTTTTAAAAGCGCCTCAGTGGCGTCAACATCATCACATATATCCACATGGTTTACCCCAGCCGCGATGCATGCTTTCAAAACTATTGGGGCGTACTTGTAGAATGGGCCAACGCAGCTTAATATGACATCAGAACCCTTAATCGTCTTTTGAAGCCGGCTTGAATCTGTAACGTCAATTTTTACCGCTGAAACGCCTTTAACGCCTATTTCTGATGCAAACTTCTTCGCCCTTTCAAAGGCGACATCTCCTATGACAACTTCTGAAAACATTCCGCTTGATGCTAGAATTCTGGTGGCCATGCTTCCAATGGTTCCAGCTCCACCCAAAACTGTAACTTTCATGTCATACACCAACCTTTCAGAAATTAATGTTAGTCTTAAGATTATTTAGCATTTGTGGAACATAGACAAACAGCAAAACATATCAATTAAAATTCGTAAAACAGAGGAAACATGGGAAAAGCAGAAGTACATTCTTACCGTTGGGTTGTCCTGTTCACGTATATGCTTGTGGCTGTTGTTTCCCAAATCCTTTGGCTAAACTTTGCCCCAATAACAACGCCTATAATGACATCCATATTCAGAGTAACAGAGTCTGACGTTGGACTCTTATCAATGGTTTGGCCATTGCTCTTCATTCCCGTATCCATTCCAGCTGGAATGCTCATAGATAAGAAGGGCTTCAAGTTTGGGGTTTCGATAGGAGCCCTAATAATGGCTGTTTTCGCTGTTCTGCGAATCTTTTCAGGAGAAAACTTCACAATACTTCTCATATTCCAATCCTGCGCCGCGCTGGGTCAACCATTTGTTTTTAACGCTGTATCAAAACTCGTAACGTTATGGTTCCCCTTTGAAGAGCGTGCATTAGCCACAGGAATAGGCATAATGGGCCAATACATTGGAATGATAGTGGCTATGATGCTCACACCTTTTCTTGTGCCAAAGCCAAACATCGCATTATTGACCAACATGCTTGTAATCTATGCGGCAGTATCCGTGATAAGTGCAGCTCTCTTCATCATATTGGCTAGGGAAAAACCAAAATCTACCAGTCATGAGGCAACAGCAGAAGAGGTTAAGGCTTCCATCGCATTCAAGGACATTAAGGGGTTCTTTGGGAAAAAGGATTTCATAATCCTTGAAGCCCTATTCTTCATTGGGGTTGGACTTTTCACGGCACTACTCACATGGCTAGAAACAATCTTAAACACACGGGGATTAGGCGCCACAGACGCCGGGCTAATCGGCGGAATAATCATCATTGGAGGAATATTCGGTTCTCTAGCCATTCCTGGAATTTCCGACAAAACAGCACGGAGGAAACCCTTCATAATTATAGACTTGGCGGTTGCCGCAGTCATACTTTACTTTTTTGCTGAAACTGGTGATTTCCTAATTTTGGCCGTTATGGGCTTTATTTTGGGCTTCTTCCTCATGTCAGCCCTGCCAATAGGCCTAGAAATGTCAGCTGAAATTGTCGGTTCAGCTTTAGCTGGAAGTGCATCAAGCTTTCTTTGGCTATTCTCCCAGGCTGGCTCAGTAATTTTAATCTTCTTCATGGACGCTGTTAAATCTGCGACAGAAAGCCTCTACCCGTCAAATCCCTACTATCTTTCAGTTATATCCATATTCATATTAGACATAATCGCTTTGGTGCTTTGCCTACTGCTTAAAGAAACAGCGAAAGCCAAGGGTTAGATTCTGAAAACCTTAAACTTGCTCTTAAGAGCCTCCAAATCTGTGCTTCCAAACTTGGACTGGAGCTTTCGCTTTAGGGCTTCCCAGCTCACAGCATCCTTTCCGCCAAGCATTGTGGCAACAAACTGAACTTTTGCACATTCCTCCACCATCCTATTTAAGAGAGATGCTTCCTCAACCGTTGAGCCAACAGTGATAATACCATGATTCTCCAAAATGACAGCGTTAAAGTTCCTAATCAGCCTTTGAACAGCCTCAGCTAACGCTTTAGACCCTGGCAACTCAAAGGGCACTATAGGCACTCCATTGGGAATATAAAGAAACATTTCCACCTGCAACGGAATTATCTCAACCCCAGCTATCCCGAAAGCTGTGGCAAATGGGGCATGCGTGTGAACAATCCCGTTGACATCATTTCTGACACGGTAAATTGCAGTATGTAAAGGTGTCTCTATTGAAGGCTCTTTAGCACCCTCAACCTTATTTCCATCTAAATCTACAACAATAAAATCTTCAGCCTCCAAGAAACCCATAGAAACACCCGAAGGTTTTATCAAAACCCTATCTGTTCCAGTAATTCGCGCGCTAACATTCCCTTCAGTTCCAACCACAAGGCCATAATTATATAATTGTCTACCAACATTTACTAAACTTTCCCTTAAAGCGTAAACAACATCCTTGCTCATAATAAACCTCCCTATAGCGCACAAAATCATATTTTTAATTTACCTTTTAGTTTTTGCTAAGATTTCCGTTCAACGTTACTAAACTTTCAAGTGATATCTAGGTTTTATCCAAACCTCCGCAAAGTTTTATTTTCACCTCTGTAGAGATGAAAAGTGCATTAATACAAGGTTTTCCCAATCAGATGTATTATGTCGCTTCTTGTCAATATCCCTATTAATTTATTTTTGTTTGTTTTGTCAAATACTAAAATTCTGCCAATGTTGTGTTTATTCATTTTTGCAAGGGCTTCAGCGATGGAGTTGTCAGGGTAAATTGTGATCAGTTTTTTAGTGCAGATTTCACCGATGGAAACCTTGTTTCGCTTTTCTTCTACAATTTTCATTGCATCTTGGAGTGTTACTATTCCGATGACGTTGCCCGATTCGTCTGTAACTGGAAAGCCTACATGGTGGTATGTGACTATTTTTTCAAGAAATTGGTTAACAGATAAAGTCGAAGGCAACGTCATCACGTCTCTTGTCATAACTTCTTCCACTTTAACTCTTCTTAGTAGGCTGATTTCGCTTAGTTTGGGCTTGACGAAGAGTTCCGCCGCTGGGATTTGCATGCCTTTTTCCCTCATAGTTTTCATTTCCTGCAATGCACTGTTTCTTTTGTACGCTGACAATTGAAGTAGGTGCACTAATGCTTGAGGCTCCTCTTCAATATTCTTGGTTATTATGACACAGCTGGCTAAAGCCCTTTTAAAAAATTCCTCACCTTTTCTGGTCCTGATAATTACAATTGACCACTCTTTTAACGGGCTTGCTCCACCAAGGCTTAAGTCGGCATATTCTGAGGTGAAGTCTACACATGTTTTGCAGCGGTTTAGGATATGAGGCTTAACTTTAGAAATGGAGATGCTGATCTGCCGATTTTCCATGTTTACAATGTACGAGTCTGCGGACAAATCGATGCTTTGAATTTCATTAGCAGCGATATAATACTCATCTAAGAGATACTCCAACAGCGTGCTTAATGAGAAGCCCCAAAGGCAGAAAAGTCCAATAACTATTTCAAGGCTTTCCATGATTTTGTGCTGCCATGCTTCAAGTTTCCTAAGTCCAAGAACATGGCATGGTATGCCCACGAAGGCAATATGGGTCTTGCCATGTTCAAAAACAGCGCGTCCGTATGCTTGGGCAACGGCCGAAGGCACAATTTTAGAGTCTACAGCGGAGAGCATGTCATCTGGCACAAGACTTATGGAAGACTTAACCTTCAGGGATGTTATTGGCGACGCTTCAGAAGTTATGGCGCAATCAATAATTTTTTCGTTAATGGCATAATTAAGAAGCGCATTGACAACTCCTCCGCTTTTTGTTGCGGCTCTTATGCATGGATTGGCAGCTTGTGCGAGCAGAATTTCCCTATAGTAACCCAAGTTTTCTCTTCTTCTTGGTGCATCGGCAACGAACCTTAATGCTTCATAGGTAAGTGCGTCGGTGTGGGGGCATATGTCATAGCAAATTGGGCATGTATCGATATGTTCGGAGCAGTCGTAAAGTCTTTGCGGCTTTTCATGCTCTACTTTTATTGCGTGGATGGGGCATGCGGCTTCACATGCACCGCACACCGTGCAAAAACCGGGCTGTATTATCATGCGCTCCAAATCGTTAAAGGCTATTAGTTTATTGCTTGGCTGCATGGCTTAATCCTAACTATAATTGGGAAAAACATGCTTAAATATGCATTTAGGTTTAGGGCATCAGCTGGAATTGCTGTATAACTGGTTCTATAAGGTTTAAAACTATGTTTGGGTAAACGCCCAAAACAACTATTGTAGCGGCAAGGATGAAGATTGGAATAAGTAACTTTTTTGGTTCTTTGATCTTGCCTTCCTCTTTTGGCTTTTTTGCATACATGTAGTTTATCAGCCTTAACAGATATGCAGCTTGGATAACGCTGGTTAGTACGCCTACAATGGCTAACCAACCCATATTCGCCTCTATGGCAGATGTGAAAACCAAGTATTTTGCTATAAAACCGGCGAAAGCCGGAACTCCTGCGAATGAAAATGCTGCTAGAACTAGGGCTAGGCTTGTAAGCGGCATTCTTCTGCCAACTCCGGAAAAATCTTCCATGTTTTTAATTCCCATGCTGTTGAAAACTCCGATGATCATGAATGCGAGGGCTGTTGTAATTCCGCCAGCAAGAAAGAAGTATAGGTTTCCCATTATTCCAAGAGGTGTCACGCTTGTTATTGCCACAAGATTGTAGCCCACGTCCGCAATGCAAACATATGCAATTAAACGTTTAACATCCCTTTCCGTTAGCGCAAGTAGATTGCCAACAATCATGGTTAATGCGGAGAGAACTGCAAACATAAAATTCCATGGCAAAACTGTTGGAGGCGTTAAAATATAAATTAGCACCCTTAACAGCACATAGTAACTTGCCTGATCAACGAGTGCCGATAAGAACGCCGAAGAAGAAGCTGGAGCTGCTGTGTATGCGTCTGGGAGCCACATATGGAATGGCACAACTGCAGCCTCGATGGAGTAACCAGCCGCAATGAAAACGAATACTATTTCAAGCAGACGCTTATCAGCAAGAGCTGCGAGGGCGTGTTTCACCTCCCAGAAATTAAGTGTGCCAGTAATAGCGTAAATCACTGAGAGTCCATAGATTATGAAGGCCGAAGCCATTATTATCATAACCAGATACTTTATTGTGGCATGCAGAGACCTTGCAGTTTTTTGGTATAGCATCAAGAAGCTTGAGCCGGCTGCCGTTGCCTCCCAGAAAATAAATAGTGTTAAAAAGTCGCCGGCCAGAACGGTTCCAGTAACACAGCCAATAATCATTAAAGTAACAGCGTAATAGCGTTCTGAAAGTTCCTTGTCAGAGTCTATGAAAAACAGGCTGTAAAGGATGGTGACTGCGCTGACACCAGTGAATATTATCGCCATATAAACTGATACTGCATCCACCAAAAACATGCTTGAGAAAATGGCTGAGGCATCTCCAGTTAATGATAAATTTAGGAAGGGTCTAGGCGATGGCTCGGCAAAATATTTCAACGCCAAGTTTGCCACAGCCACGCCGGTAACAATGAAAATTATTAGAAACCAAAAGAGTTTTAAGAGAATATTTTTCCCGCCTTTCACTTTGTTGATAATTTTAACGACCGGTATTGTTAAAAGAGAAAATAAAACGAACGCAATTATTGGTAAAGAGGCATCCAGAAGCTCTATCATCACGCGTTCCTCGCTAAACAAGGCTTGCACTTGATATTAGTTGTGTGAAAAATGTGGGCCATACTCCAAGGGCAACGGTGAGCACGGCTAGAATAATCATGGCTGTCTTCATGAAGGATAAGGGGTCTGTTGCCTTTTCATGTTTTGTTGAGCCTAAAAAGACGTGGCTTAAGAACCTTAATGCGTAGGCTAGTGATAAAACCGTGGCTACTAACATTAGTGCTGTTGGGATTAGATAGAAGTTGTCAATGTTGATCGCTTGAAATGCTCCAACAAATATTAGGAATTCGCTCATGAAACAAGCGAATGGTGGTACTCCCGCGATGCTGAGGGCTGCCACTGTTGATGATGTAGCTGTTATGGGCATTTGCCCCGCTAACCCGCCCATCTCCCTAATATCGCGAATTTCAAGTTGCTTCATAACCGCGCCTGCAGACAAGAAGAATAAGCCTTTACTCACAGCATGATTTACAAGGTGTAAAACCGTTCCCGTCACTGGTTCTTGGAATGGGAAAAGTGAGAGCCCAAAAAGAACGTAGCCCATGTGGGCTATGCTGGAATAGGCAATTATCCGTTTTATATCCGTCTCCACCAAAGCAATGAGGGAGCCGAAAAAGGCGGATATTATTCCAAAAATAGTTAATCCATGCAGAAACATGCTTCCGAAACTTGTTGCCATGACAGCTGGAAAAACCGTCCCTAAGGATACACGTAGTATCGCGTAGGCACCAGCGCTGATTATTACACCACTTAATAATGCGGACATGGGAGCCGGAGCCTCAGAATGCGCATCTGGCAACCACATGTGGACTGGAACAGCGGCCATTTTGACGGCAAAGCCTACCGTGAGCGAGAGCAGAATCCATTTGACAAGTTCTGGGTTCGCCGCCTTTAATGCGTTTTGTGTTTGGAACATGTCTAAGTCGCCTGTAACCATGAATATTGCGCCTATACCCAGTAAGACGAAGATTGCGCCCGCGTGTGTGAATATGAAGAATTTGAAGGCTGCCCTGTAGGGCTCTCTGTAGCCCCATCCGCCTATTATGAAGTATGATGGCAAAAGCATTAGTTCCCAGCAGAAATAGAAGAGCATTAGGTTTGATGTTATGAAGACGCCGACGAGCCCTATTGAAAGTAATGTTAAAAGAGTGTAGTATCCAGCTAGTCCTTTCTTCTCTTGCATGTAATTTATGGAAAAGAGTGCGGCTGCCAAAATCAGTATTAGAGTTATGATTGCCATTGAGAGGCTTATTCCATCAGCGAAAAGTGTGAAGGATGCGTGGAGAACTGGAATCCAATAGTAAGATTCAACATACTTGTGGTTTGCTCCGTTAAGGATTGTTGGCACGATTATTGAAAGAAGTGCGATGTTGATCACGCAGATTAGTGCTATAATAAAGGCTGGATATCTGGAAGATTTTTTGCCCAAAAAGTAAACGAATGGAGCAGCTGCTGCGGGCAATATTATTGTTAATAGAAGTGTGTTCTGCATTCACTTCGCCCCTTCATCTTAGCATTGTAATTATTAACAGTATAAGTATTGTTAAAAACCCGATTATTGCTGCCGCCACATAATGTTCTATTGAGCCAGACCCGACTTTTTTGATTCTGGATGCCGAAGCCAAAGTTTTGTTTGTTACCACGTATAATAGTTCATCCACAAGAACGTCCAAATATTTTTGAGTTCCATGAGCCACGCGTATAACTCCATTCGCAAAAAAATATGGTAGACGGCTAAAGAAAGCGTTTTCGACCCGCTCATAAAGTGCACAAGAAAATCGTATAATACCATTGGCAACGGAGTTGGGCAACCTTTCAAGGAAGGCTAATTCCAGACGTCTAAGACCAGATGAAAGCAACAAGACTCCACGCGGAATTGTTTTTTCATATAGGACGTCAAAGAAGTATCCATTCTCCAAAATTTTGTTTAGAGAAATGCGTAATCGCCTTATTTGTTTCGGCAACGAAAGTCTGCCATAATAGGTGAAGTATACAGGGAATCCTCCAACTAAGAGGGTGAAGAGAAAAATCAAAGTTGACAGATTTAATATTTCGCTAAAGCCTATTTCCACATCGACACGCACGAACTGAGAAATTGTGTTTCCGAGTAATGATAAGATTAGGCAAACAATTGCAAGGGCTCCGGATGAGAAAAGCATTATTTTTGGGGCTTCATGCACATGAATTTGCTTCAAGTAGTCGGATTTCTCGCGTAAATATACCAGTGTAATGACTCGTAGGGTGTAGGCAAAAGTAAAAGCTGTGGAAATATAAAGCATTAACGCGGCGTAAAAGTTTCCAGACGTTAGGACGCTTTGGAAGATTAGTTCTTTGCTGAAAAAGCTTATGAGGGGCGGTATTCCGGCGCGAGCTAATAATACAATGAGGTTGAAGGCAAAGGTTATTGGCATTGCTTTTCTTAATCCGCCCATTAATCGCATATCTCTTGTTTTTGTTACGTGAATTATTCCGCCTATCAATAGGAAGTCAAGACCTTGAAAGAATGCGTGGCTTACTAGGTGGAGTAGGCTTGCAAACCAGCCAGCCGATGGGGCGGTGGGAGCTGTGCCTAGTGCGGCGAACATAAAGCCTATTTGGCTTATTGTTGAGTAGGCAGCTACACCTTTAATGTCTGTTGTGGATAAAGCCAAAGTGGCACCAATAAAAGCGGTTATTGTGCCGGTCCAGAGGATGGACGGCAACAACATCGGAATAGAAGCCGTTAAAGAGCCAAACAAGAGCATTAATCTGGCAATCAAGTAAACGCCTGCCTTAACCATCGTTGCAGAGTGCAGAAGTGCGCTTACTGATGTTGGTGCTTCCATGGCACTGTAAAGCCATGTGTGAAGCGGAAGTTGTGCCGATTTTGCGATGGCTCCTGCCAGCATTAGAAAGGCTGAGGCTGTTAAATATGGCATTGGCACATTTCCCATGTTAGCTATAATGTGGTGGAAGGAAAACGAGCCTAAGTTGGCGTAAAGTATGCCTATTCCACCCAATAGACAAGCATCGCCTACACGTGTCATAAGGAAAACTTTAACGGCTGAGCGAACCGTTTCTGGACGTTTATACCAGAAGGAAACGAGCGAATAGGAACAGAGTCCAACCATCTCCCAGAAAATGAAAAATTGAAGAAAATTGTCCGACATAACCAAGCCAGTCATCGAACCTACGAAAAGGAGCATGAAAAAGTAGTATCGAGTTAAGCCTTCCTCGCCAGCCATATAACCCAAAGAATAAACGATTATTATGAGACCAAAGAAGATGACTAAACATGCTAGCAAAACGCTTAATGGGTCAAAGTAAACGCCTACGCTAATGCCGAAAGAAGGAATCCAAGGCACCGTTAAACTGAAGCCTTCTGAAGCGTTGAAGTAAACATCTGGAACCATGGAAAAAGCAAACGTTAGGGCTATCAAACATACGGCTACAGCGAAGTAATCCCTAGCCTTCTTGCTGAAACGCGCAACTAATGGAACCAGCAGACTGGAAACAATTGGAAATACCCAAACAAGCCAAGGCGCGTATGGAAGCAAATTCATCGCCTCACTTGAAACATAGCATTTGATTTCGCTTGTTTACCCCTCGTGTTTTGCGCCTTCCTAACCTTTTAAACCAGCTTTTTGAGATATAAGTCAACAATTTAAATTTTGTCTGGCATAATGCGACGTTTAAGCATTTCACCATAAAATCGTGGAATTATCAGCGAAACGGTTTTATTGCGAGCATAAAGTCTGCATCGCTGATAACCATGGAATACCATTCAGTGACTGCGTTAGCGATTTTCATAGTCACACTTTACTTGATGATTAAACGTCCTCGTGGTATAAGCCTAGGCTTGGCTGCTGGAATAGGTGCTATGGCTTCGCTTCTGCTTGGCACAATAACGTTGAGCGACGCAGCTGCGGCTTTTGCTGACATTTGGGATGCAGCTTTAGCCTTTATTGGAATTGTAACCTTATCGGTGACATTAGATGCTATGGGATTTTTCAAATGGGCAGCCATAAAAGTTGTTAAATTGGCAGGTGGAAGCGGCTTAAAACTTTACTTTTACGTTTCCTTGCTTACTGCCTTTGTAAGTATACTTTTTGCAAATGACAGTGCCGTGCTTATACTGACGCCAATAGTTCTCGAAATCATAAGTCAGTTAAAAATAGATGCTAAAGAAAGACTAGCCTACCTTTTCTCTGCTGGGCTAATTGCTGACACCGCGGCAATGCCGCTTATCACAAGCAATCCAATAAACATTGTGAGCGCCGACTTTTTCAAATACAGCTTCATCGACCATCTAATATTTATGGGACCAGTAGCCGCAGCCACCATAATTAGCAGTCTCCTCCTAGTTTACGCCTTTTTTAGAAAAAAGATTCCAAAATCTTATTCAATGGAGCTTGTGGAAGCCTTAAATGCTGGAGGGCAGCTTATAACGCCTTCACTTTTGAAGGTAAGCATAGCAACATTAATTATAATCGATGCCGGCTACGTTTTAGCTTCCTTGAACAGAATTCCAGTTTCAATTGTTATATGTTCCGGAGCACTGTTCCTATTAGGGGTTTACATGGCAACTTTAAACAAGCCTTCAATGTTGAAAGAGAAGCGTAAAGGTGTAAAAGACATAGCCAAGGATGTTAACTGGGACATATTGCTCTTTATGATAAGCATATTCCTAGTCGTCCAAGGATTAAGGCATACTGGCGCCGTGGAATTCTTTGCATACCTCTTCATAAAGACCCTAGCATTGCCGCAAATTCTTTCTGTGCTCGCACCGAGCATGATTGTCACGATAGGCGCGAGTCTAATGAATAACTGGCCAATGACAATTCTCGGTCTTTTATCGATAAAACAAGCAGCAAACAATGCCAGCCTAAACGCGCAGAATCTTACAAGCTTAGTATTCTCAAACATCATTGGAAACAACCTTGGCCCACACTTTTTCCCTCTAGGATCTCTGGCGATTCTAATGTGGCTTGAAACAATGCGTAGAAAAGGCGCCACAATAAGGCTTAGGGATTATTTAAAAGTTGGCTCAATTGTGTCAATTCTTGAGGTTACGGTGGCATCCTTGGTTTTGTGGTTAGAACTCAACTCCTTAAATTTAACCCTGAACATTCAACCTTAAGTGAAGCCTTGCCTACTTAGTTTGTTTAAAAGCTGACTCCAATAGAGGGATCTAGTTCCCGTTAGGAAATAGCTCACAGCAGCCGAAACAACCGTGGGAATGATAAAGCTTGGACCCATAGTTTCAGCAACCAAGGTTATGCTTGTCAAAAGGCTTTTACTTGTTGCAGCTAGCACCGCAGCCATAGCCAACATAACACATAGAACAGGAGGCTCAAGGTTCAAAATCTGCGCATAAATAAGCCCAAGTGTTCCACCAATGTATAGCGATGGAATGAAAAGGCCGCCGCTTCCTCCAAAATTCAACGTTATGCTTGTGGCTATCATTTTTAAAATTAAAAGTGCTGTTAGGGTTGCCAAACCAAATTCTCCTAATTTGGTTATGGTGATTTTGTGGATGAAATCATAACCTAGCCCTAAAGCCTCCGGGTAAAGCAAGCCCATAACTCCAAGAAGTAATCCGGCAATTGTGGTCGTGACCCACATTGGAAATTCGCCAAGAAGCCTTTTGCTTATGGCTTTTGTCCTTTCAAAGGTTTCCATGAAAGCCAAAGCAACCAGTGCCGCCAAGATTCCTAGAAAAATCGCATGCACAAGAATGGGAAGTGTCGGCATTAGAAATGTTGGGGTTGGAAAAATTGTTTCTGTTCCGAGGGTTATGGCGGATGTAAAATAGGCGGTGATAGAGGCTATAGAAGCTGGAACAAAAACCTCAGTTTCAACGTCTCTTTTGTAGGGTATTTCAAGCGCGAACAGTATCCCCGTTAATGGAGCCTTAAAGATTGCTGAAAATCCCGCTGCTGCTCCGCATAAAAATAGTGTTTTAACGTCTTTTTGACTTAACCTTAGCCTTCTTGTGATGAATGAAGAGATTCCTCCGCCTAGTAAAAGGCTTGGACCTTCCAAACCAGCGCTTCCGCCAAAACCTATTGTTATTGCAGAAGCCAAAGTTTTGCCTATGGTATCTCTCAAGCTGACAAAGCCGCTTTTAAAATGGTATCTCTCTATTACGAGTTCCGTTCCGCAGCCGCACTCTTTACTTTCCGCCAAAAGCCTTATTGTTAGATATCCACCGAGAAGCGCGATGGTTGTGGACGCTAGAAGAAGCAGAGGATTCCAGTTTACAATAAGAAGTGACGCGGAATTTAGCATTTTGTAAATGTTAACTAGGAGGAATATGGATAAACCAATTACAAGACCTAAAATTATGGGCAACAACCAGTACTTTGCCAATTCGAGAAAACTTTCACGCCTCAGCCTCAACGCTTGCCGGCTCCTCATCAGCGCTTCGTTCCATTTCTGCCAGTTTTCTAATGTCGCATGTCCCATACTTCTTAGTAGCTATAACAAGCAAAGCCAAAACAATGGCAGTTACACAAGCGTCAGTGGAAAAAGCAAGCACCAGAAACGCTTCACCCAAAGCTCTATTCGCTGATGACGCAAACAAAACAAAATTCATTGACGCTGCCACAGCAATAATTTCGATGGAAATTAATACCTTCACGAGGTGACGCTTGGCTAGTAAGCCGTAAATACCAACAGCAAGCAAAACAACCGACAAAATAATGTAGTCCATCAGCTTTCACCCTCCTTTCGCTCATGGAGAACTATGGCAATACCCAAAGCAACAGTCATTATGACCAAACCCTGCAGTACCACGTCTATAACCCTCAAATTCCAAAGCGCATCCGCAAACGATAAACCAGAAAAAATATTGGCTGGCATAACTGCAACGGAAAAGAAAATCGAAGGAAGAGACAGAACAACCGCGAGCAAGGCAACAAGAAAAATTTTCTTTAAAGGCTTTTCCTTTTCTGGCTTCTCACTCAGCATTTCACCAGCCAAGAAGAGAACAGCCAAGGTTCCAGCACCTACGGCCAACTGAAAAACAGCCACAAAAACTGCACCGTTTAAAGCATACAAAACAGCCATCAAAACAAGCATAGAAGCCAAAGAGGCTATGGAGTATACTGCCTCATCAAGGTAAATTGCCAAACAAGCCGAAACAACCAATCCAACAGCAATCAGCTCAACAATCATATGTTATGGGCTTCCCCCAGCGCTCATATGGTTTGTTTTAGGTTTAACAACCAAATCGGATTTATTTATTGCTGCCAGCTCAAAAATTTCAGAACTTTTAATTGCATTTCTAGGGCAGCTCTCAGCACACTGGTAACAGAATATGCAACGGTCCAAATGAAAAAGCGGTCTCAACTTACCATTAACCTCAACCATCTCAATAGCCTTTGCTGGGCAGTCCCTAGCGCATAAGCCACAACTAATGCAAAGACTTATGTCAAACACTTGTCTACCGCGAAAACCTTCTGGAACACGAGGCCTCTCTTCCGGATATTTGCGAGTTGCAGGCTTCTTAAAAAGGTGGACAAGCACTTCCTTCAAAATTGGCGATAACCTAGCCACTCCACTTCACCCCAACGGATAAAACAAAAAGCCAACACCAACAGTCGCAGCGAGAGAAAGCAGAGATAAAGGCAGAAGCAACCTCCAGTTAACAACCAAGACCTGGTCAATCCGCAGCCTCGCAAAAACGCATGTCAAATACTCAGTAAGCACAACAACAAAGAGAAGTTTAAGCACAAACCATAAAGTATACCACACGAAGGATGGACTGTAAAAAATGGGACCGTAAGGTCCGCCTAGAAAAAGCTCAACAGTGATAGCTGCTCCAAGAACTATTTGCACATCCTTAGATAGCTTAAGAAAAGCTAACCTCCTACCTGTATACTCGGTTTCATAGCCACCAACTATCTCAGTTTCAGCATGCGGAATGTCAAAGGGGTCCTTCTCCAACTCTGCCTGAAGCGTGATTATAAACAAAACAAAAACCCATGGAACCACAAGCGCAAACGGGATGGACTGACTAGCCGCTATCGTTGATATGCTGAGGCTTCTAGCCAAAAAGGCTGGAGCCAAAGCAAGAATGAATAATGGGATGTCATAGCCCAAAAACTGTGTCAAAACCCGTGCAGCACCAGTTGCACTATAGGGGTTTGTTGAAGACCATCCGGAAAGAAAGAGAAAGAAGTTGGCAATTGAAACCAACGTCAGAACGAGAACAAGGTCACCTTCAAAATTTGAATTGAAAATAGTATTAGCTCCGTCAATTGGCAAAAATGCAAATGAGAAGGCAAAAATTGAGAAGGATAGAATTGGGGCGAACCTAAAAATGAAATCTCTTACAGTGAGCGGAACAATGTCCTCCTTAGTCAAAAGTTTGATAAAGTCGGCAAACGGTTGAAGAATACCAGCTGGACCAGTATATGTGGGTCCCATCCTATTCTGCATTCGAGCCTCAATTTTCCTCTCAACCCAATCGCAAAAAAGCGTGAAAAGGACGATGAAGGTGAAACCTGGAAAAATCAGCACACGAAACAGAAACTCCAAATCCAAATTCATCCTTAATCCTCCTAACGGTCTGTGCATGAGAAGCACGGGTCAAGGCTTACAAAGCTTGCTGGCACATCTGCTATGTTGCCGCCTTCAGCAATCTTAACAAACGCTAAAATATTGGCAAAAGTTGGGGTCCTTACTTTAACACGTTCCGGATAGGCTGTCCCATTACTCTTCACATAATAAAATAGTTCACCCCTCGGCGCCTCAACACGTCCAATAGCCTCGCCTGCTGGCACAATTCTGGGGACTCTAACCCTGTAAGGTCCGCTTGGCAGATGTTCTAGGGCATAGTGTATTATGTTAATGCTTTCAACAATTTCGTCTAAACGAACCATAAGCCTAGCCCAAGAATCGCCATCATCATAAGTAACTACTTCAAAGGGTATTTCACCATAGGCTGCATATGGCTCATCTCTTCTAACATCCATATCCACACCTGAACCCCTCGCCACAGGACCAACAACACACAATTTTAACGCATCCTGCCTGCTCAAAACACCAACATTCTTTGTCCGCATTTTTAATGTTGAATCATTTTCAAAGACCTGCCTATAAAAGTTCATCCTTTCCCTTAAAGCTTCAAGTTCTACCTTAATCCTTGGAACCACATCTTCTTTCAAGTCTCTTCTGACACCACCTATGGTTATGAAGGATGCAATAATTCTGTTGCCAGTAAGCTCCTCAATAATATCCAATACACGTTCTCTATCCCGCCACATGTAATGGAACAATGTTTCATATCCAATCTCAAATCCAGCATGACCCAAAAGAAGCATGTGGCTGTGAATCCTATTCAACTCCAAAATTATTGTGCGCAAATATCGGGCTCTAGGTGGCACATCCACCCCCATTATGGCTTCAACCGTCTGACAAAAACAATTAGCATGACAAGCATTACAAATGCCACAAATCCTCTCAACCAAATATATATCCTGCAAATAGGTGCGATTTTCAGCGGCCTTCTCGATCCCCCTATGGACATAGCCGATTCTGGGCTTAACTTCCTTAACAATTTCTCCCTCAACTTTTAAGGTGAACTTTTCAGGCTCTATCAAGGCTGGATGCTGAGGCCCTAACACAATATTCACCAGCCTCTCATCGCCGAAAACTTGCTCATTATCCTTTAAAGCTTCAGAATTCTCGGTTTTGCTTTGAAAATCTGGCGCTACAAAATCTTTTCTAAGTGGGAAAACGTTTTCCGGCCAATCCTCCGGGAGAATAAGCCTCTTCGGGTTTGGGTGTCCCTCAAAGGTTACGCCAAAGAGGTCGGAGACTTCTCTTTCATGGAAGTTTGCTCCTGGAATTAGGTCTGTTATGCTTTCAATTTTCGCATTTTCCTTTGGCAAGTCAACGCCTATAGTAATTATTGTGTTGCGCATGCGAACATGATACATTAATTCGATTGTTTTGCCAAGGTCAACACCCGTGATTGCGGAAATCCCTGCGTTTTCATCCTGTTTCAGCAAGAGTTTTAAGGCATCTCTGTGGGCGCCAATTTTGACTTGAACACATACCTTTTCGGGGCGAAGGGTTCTGGTTTGAAGTATCCTATCCCCAAGTGCACCATTTAAAGCCTCCAAAATCTTATCAGTGTTTTTCGACATGCTCTGCCTCCCTAATCAAGTTAAGCAATTTTACAATGCCGTCAATTATCGCCTCTGGTTTCGGTGGGCATCCTGGGATGTAGACATCAACTGGAATGACTTTGTCGACGCCGCCAACTACGTTGTAGTTTCCTTCAAAAACCCCGCCTGAACAGGCACAGGCGCCTATGGCAACAACAAATTTGGGTTCAGGCATCTGCTCGTAAATGCGCCTCAGTCTATCTGCGCATTGGCGAGTGACAACGCCTGTGGCTAATAGAACATCAGCGTGCCTCGGAGAAGGTTCAAGCATTATTCCAAAACGTTCAACATCATACCTAGGCGTTAAAAGCGCAACAACTTCAATGTCGCATGCGTTGCATGCTCCAGAATTGAAATGGAGAACCCATGGCGATTTCCGCCTAGCCCACTTTAAAAGGCTCGCACCGCCCGTTAATGGTCGCCTCCCTCTAAAAGCAGCAAGCCAGATATAAAAACAATCAGTAAGTAGAGTATTAAAAATAAGACGTTTGATAAGCGAAGCGCCATCGACGCAAATGCCGCCAAAAGCACCGATGAATCCAAAATTACAAAGTATATGAGATACCTATAATAGGAGATGTTGATTTTGAGTCCACGGAAGTCGGCTTTCTCACCACAAGCATAAGCGGATTTGCCATCCCCATTACGCATAGATTTAGCTGAAAACAATCGCCCAAGCAAATAAATTATGCACGATGCAGCAAGAATCAAAACGAAAGCAACCCCTAACTCAACAATCATACACTCGTCCCCACCATAACCGCGATATTAAGCTTTAACAATCGCGTTATAAACACCTTCTTCAATCAAGCTTTTCTCGGGCTATAACAATACTTTCATTGTTCGTGAAAACAAACGGCAAGATTTAAATTTTATCAATAGCCCTTCAACCTTTCCCTTGAACGTTTAAGTCACCCAGTTTTTGTTGTAGTGCAGGGGGTGGGATTTGAACCCACGAACCCCTACGGGACAGGCTCCTGAAGCCTGCGCCTTTGACCAGGCTCGGCAACCCCTGCTCGCTATTAGAGGCTTTTCATGAAAAGGTTTAAGAGTTACTGTTCCGATTATGGTTTTCGGAGGAATTTGCCTAAATGCCGACGCATGGTTCGCTTTCAAAAGCTGGAAAAGTTCGTTCTCAGACGCCTAAGGTTCAGCCTTTGGATAAGAGGAGGCCTGCGCCTAGGTTTAGGAATAGGCGTAATTATGAGAAGCGGATTATGCTTCAGAGGAAGCCTGGGCAGAACTGGGTTTAGCCTTTTAAACATTTAAACCTTTTATTTGCTTTTGGCATAGTTTTAGGTTATGCGGTGTGTAGATGTTGCTATTCTAAATGCCAATGTTGTTACCTTAAATGCCGGGCAGCCTAGGGCTAAAGCCATAGCCATCCGTGATGGCAGGATAGTGGCTGTTGGCTCCGAGGCTGAAATCCGCAAATACATTGGCAGCGAAACAAAGGTTTTGGACGTGGGCGGCAAAACTGTTGTTCCAGGTTTTGTTGATTGCCACGTTCACATGACTGGTTTTGGGCAGCACTTGCAGACGCTAGACTTACGGAACGTCGGCTCCATAGAGGAGATGAAAGGGAAAATCCGCGAGTATGCGGAGCAGCATCCGGAGAAGAGTTGGATTCTAGGCGGAAGGTGGGATCATGAACGCTTCAGTGAGAGGCGGTTTCCCACTCGTTGGGATTTGGATGAGGCTGTGCGGGATAAGCCCATCTTCCTCATTAGGGTTTGTGGGCATATTGGTGTTGTGAACTCTAAAGCCTTGGAGTTGGCTGGGATAGACGGGAAAACTGTTGTGAAGGGTGGGGCAATAGATAAGGATGTTGCCAGTGGCGAGCCTAATGGGGTTTTGAGGGAGAATGCCCTAAACCTTGTTTGGCGGGTTATTCCAAAGCCAGGCTTGGCGAAGCTTGAGGAGGCTTGCGTGCAGGCTTGCCTTAAGGCTGTTGAGAATGGCTTGACTGGTGTGCACTGGATTGTTGACTCTGCAGATGAGATTCGCATAATTCAGAAGCTTAACAATGAGGGGAAACTGCCACTACGCGTTTATTTGGGGATTCCAGTCAAGCTTTTAGACGAACTTGTTGGGCTTGGCTTGGTTACTGGCTTTGGAAATGACATGGTTCGCCTAGGATTTGTCAAGATTTTGGCTGATGGCTCTCTTGGGACGCGAACGGCAGCCTTAAAACAGCCCTATGCGGACAAGCCTGAAACAAGTGGCATGCTGATTTACTCTCAACGCAAGCTCAACAAGCTTGTTTTGAAGGCTCATAGGGCTGGTTGGCAGTTGGCTGTCCACGCCATAGGCGACAAAGCAATAGAATCGGTCTTGAAGGCTTTTTCCAAAGCCTTGAAAAGGTTTCCGCGAAAGGACCATAGGCACAGAATCGAGCACTGTTCAGTGCTTAATCCAGGGCTTATTCGGCGTATGAAAAGGTTGGGCTTAATAGCTTCTGTTCAGCCTCATTTCATTGTTTCCGATTTTTGGGTTGTGGACCGTGTTGGCAGTGAAAGAGCAAGATGGGTTTACCCCTTCAAAACGTTGTTTAAGTCGGGTGTGGTGGTGGCTTCTGGCTCGGATTGTCCCGTTGAGCCTATAAGTCCAATTCTTGGGGTTTGGGCTGCTGTGGCGAGGAAAAGCTTCGTCGAGGAAAGCCTAACTGTTGAGGATGCCCTTAAAGCCTATACTTTGAATGCTGATTATGCCTCCTTCAGCGAGAAGGTGGCTGGCACAATTGAGCCTGGAAAGTGGGCAGACCTTACAGTGCTTTCTGAAGACATATTTAGAGTCCCGCCGGATAGGATTAAGGATGTTAGGGTTGAGATGACCATTGTTGGCGGAAGGGTTGTTTATGAAAGGGAAAGCCTTTAATCCCTACCTTTAAATTTTGAAAGGTTTATTCATACCGCAAAAACTGGTTTAGTGGCTGACTGGCATGGTTCAAGATGAAAGCTTTCAGGAGAGAATTACTTGGGAGGTTAAGCAGTTTGCCCTAAAGTCTGGTGCAAGCCTTGTTGGGGTTGTCCCTGCAGAGGTTTATGATTCTCAGCCAAGGGTTTTGGTGACTTGGAAGGTTCAGGAGTATTCAAAGAGGGCTTTGGAGGTTTTGCCCGAAGCCAATTCCATAGTTGTTTTTGGCTATCATGTTTGGGATGACATGCTTGAACTCGCCATTAGGAAGGGTCAAGACTGGGTTTATCCGGGGTATTTCCCCTTAAATGTGGTGGTGCAAACGGTTAGGAGTTATCTTGAGGGGAGGGGTTTCAAAACAGCTTCGGCTGAGGGCTTGTCTTATAAGCGTTTGGCTCAACTTGCTGGTTTTGGATGTTATGGCAAAAATACTTTAATAATTAATCCTGTTTTTGGTCCTTGGATTCGCTTTGCCGCTATTTTGACGGATGCTAAGCTTTTGGCTGACGAGCCTTTCAAAAGGGACCTTTGTGTTGGCTGCGAAGAATGCGTTAAGGCTTGTCCTACCATGGCTTTGTCTCCCTACAAAATTGATGTCAGCAAATGTCTTGTGGGTTTGCGTCTCTTAAATAGGGGTGGGGCTGAGGCTGATGAGGGGTTCAGGCTTTATGAGCCTTCCTTCACTGAGAACGCCCACTTAATGTGTTTGGAGTGCCAGAAAGCTTGCAAGTATGGGAGAAACGTTCACAGTTCTCTTTTCAAGCGTTTGCAGTTTTAGAGTGTTTATGTTTATTTACAAGTCTATGTTAGAGTGTATTTGGTTGAATTTGGCTGATGTCTGAAGGGGCTATTAGGGAAATTGTAGAGGCTTTGATGCTTATTCCTTCGCCTAGCCCAGAGGATGTAAACCGCGTTAAAATGCGTGTTGCCGCCAAGTATCGCCTTGGAAGGATTCCTTCAAACCCCGAAATAATTGCGGCTTTGAAAACGCCTGAGGAGAGGGCTAAGCTTCTTGGTGTTTTGAGGAGGAAAGCCACTAGAACTATTTCTGGTGTGACTGTTGTGGCTGTTATGACCCAGCCTTATCCGTGTCCTCAGCCTGAGCCCTGCGCCTACTGTCCTGGCGGTCCGCCTTTTGGTGTGCCACAGAGCTATACTGGTTTTGAGCCTGCCGCCATGAGGGGTTTGCAGAACGCCTTTGACCCATATTTGCAGGTTAGGAGCCGCATTGAACAGTTGGGGGCTATTGGGCATAGGGTGGATAAGGTTGAGCTCATTATTATGGGTGGGACTTTTCCAGCCACCCCAGAAGAGTATCAAAGATGGTTTGTTAAGCGTTGCCTAGACGCCATGTGCGGTGTGGATTCCAAAAATCTTGAGGAAGCTAAGAGGTTGGCGGAAACAAGCCGCATAAGGAATGTTGGCATCACCGTTGAGACCCGCTCAGACTGGGCTAAGGAAAGGCATGTGGACATGATGCTAGATATGGGTGTTACTCGCGTTGAGTTAGGCGTTCAAAATCCAGATGATGAGATTTATCGTCTTGTTGGTAGAAGGCACACGGTTCAAGACGTGATTGAGGCTACGCGGATACTGAAGGATGCTGGATTAAAAATTGTTTATCATATGATGCCCGGCTTACCCGGCTCCAGCATGGAGAAGGATTTGGCTGTTTTCCATGAGATTTTCTCTAATCCAGCTTATAAGCCAGACATGATTAAGATTTACCCTTGCCTTGTTTTGAAGGGCACAAAAGCCTATGAGTGGTATTTGCGGGGCGATTATAAGCCCTACACGACTGAGGAGGCTGCTAGGCTTATTGTGGAAGTTAAGAAGATGGTTCCGCCTTGGGTTCGGATAATGCGGGTTCAACGCGACATTCCAGCACCATTGATAGTGGCTGGCGTTAAAATGAGTAATCTTAGACAGCTTGTGCAACAGAAGTTGAGGGAGCAGGGTTTAAGGTGCAGATGCATAAGATGCCGAGAGGTTGGGCATAGGCTTTTGGCAGACGGCATAAAGCCAGACCTGGAAAAAGTTAGGATTTTAACCACTCGTTATGAGGCTTCTGAGGGCGAGGAAATATTCATTTCAGCCGAAGATAATGAAAACGATGTTTTGATAGGCTATTTACGCTTGCGTATTCCATCCGAGAAGGCGCACAGACTAGAGATAAGGGCGGAGCCATGTAGCATAATCCGCGAACTCCACGTTTATGGACCAGTCGTGCCAGTTGGCAAACACATGCCAAAGGCTTGGCAACACAAGGGCTACGGGGGTGTTTTGCTTTCTGAGGCGGAACGCATAACCCGAGAAGAATACGGTTTCCGAAAGATACTTGTTATAAGTGCGTTGGGCACAAAACAATATTATAAACGGTTTAGATACACATACGAAGGACCGTACATGTCAAAAAGATTGGAGAATTGAATATATGAGCCAAAACCGAGTGCTTTCAGGGTATAGGGGGCTAGCTCTTAAAACTCTCCAAAGCATTAACGCGGAAATTGGTGATTTGGTTCGTATTACTAAGGGTGGTCAAGTTTTTGAGGGTATTCTTATTCCTCGTTCTGAGTATGGTGATGACAAACACATTGTTATTAAGTTGCATAGTGGCTACAATATTGGTGTTCGCCTAACCCCAGACGCCAAAGTGGAGAAGGTTGGAAAAGGCGAAAAGCCAGCTTTTGTTGCTCCACCTTTGCCGGAGCAAAATCCGCAGTTGCCAAAGGTCTCCATTATTAGTACTGGCGGCACCATTGCTAGTCGTGTTGATTATAGGACGGGGGCTGTTCGTCCCGCTTTGTCTGCCAGCGACTTGTACAGTGTGGTTCCAGAATTGGCGGACATTGCTCGCATAGACGCCCAAATATTGTTTAGCCTCTACAGTGAGAACATAACGCCAACTCACTGGACGGAGATGGCAAAAACTGTGGCTAAAAAAATCGAGGAGGGCGTGGACGGCGTAGTTATAGCTCACGGAACGGACACTATGGGTTATTCTGCTGCAGCCCTAAGCTTCGCACTACAAAATCTCCCAGTCCCAGTAATTTTTGTCGGCTCGCAGCGTTCAGCAGACCGTCCCAGCTCAGATGCAGCCACAAACTTGATAGGGGCTGTTTTAGCCGCTGCAAAGGCGCCTTTCGCAGAAGTTGCCGTAGCCATGCATGAAACCATATCTGACACGTCCATAGTGCTTCACCGAGGCACAAAAGTGCGCAAGTGCCACACAAGCCGCCGCGACGCCTTCAAAACAGTAAACGCTCAACCACTAGCCAGAATAGTGGAAAACCGCATAATCATGCTTACAGACGACTACCAAAGGCGCTATCCGTCCCGCAAGCTTGTGGTTAAGGCAAACTTCAGCGAAAAAGTCGCCCTAGTCAAGTTTTATCCGGGCATAAACCCAGCAGTAATAGACTGGTTTGTGGATAACGGCTACAAAGCCATAGTCTTGGAAGGCACAGGTTTAGGGCATGTGGCAAGCAGCCTCTTCCAACCAATAAAGCGAGCAGTGGACAAGGGCGTATTGGTGGCTATGGCTTCCCAGTGCATATGGGGACGAGTAAACATGAACGTCTACGACACTGGAAGGGACCTGCTGGCATTAGGCGTAATTCCATTAGAGGATATGCTGGCGGAAACAGCCACCGTCAAACTCATGTGGATTTTCGGGCAAACCAACAACCCAGAAGAAGCAAAAAAACTATTGAAAACGAACATTGCTGGCGAATTTTCCCAACGCACAACATACGAGGAGGAAGCCAAACAATGACAAACGGCGGAATAGACTACACACGGATAGGCTTAAAAGTGGGATTGGAAGTCCACCAGCAACTCGAAACGCAGATAAAACTATTCTGCCACTGCAAGCCGGAACTCTTCATAGAAGAACCAGAAATCACTTTTCTAAGGCGTTTGAGGCCAACCCAAAGCGAACTCGGTCAAATAGACCCAGCAGCCTACTTCGAATTCCAAAAGGGCGTAAAAATCCTATATGAGGCGGACAGGTATACAGCCTGCCTAGTGGAGATGGATGAGGAGCCACCACACCCGCTGAACATGAAAGCCGTAGAAATAGCCCTAACAGTAGCTTTAATGATGAACGCAAACCCCGTAGACGAAATCCACGTAATGCGCAAAACCGTTATAGACGGCTCCAACACGACTGGTTTTCAACGCACATGCATCATAGCCCTAAACGGACAAATAAAAGTTGGCGAAAAAACAGTCCCAATACAACACATAAGCCTAGAAGAGGACGCAGCCAGAAAAACAGGCGAGGAAGGCACAACAATACGTTACCGCTTAGACCGGTTGGGCATACCACTAATTGAAATAGCAACAGCACCAGTCATAAACACGCCAAAGGAAGCAGGAGAAGTAGCCCTAGCCATAGGGAAAATCCTCCGAGCCACAAAACGCGTAAAACGGGGATTGGGCACAATACGTCAAGACTTAAACGTCTCCATAAGCGGCGGAGCCCTAACAGAGATAAAAGGCGTCCAAGAACTCGAACTCATCCCGCTGGTCGTCGAATACGAAGTGCAAAGACAACTAAACCTAATGAAGATAAGCGAAGAACTCGAAAAAGCCGGAGCCACCCCAGAAACCCTAAAAGAAGAGTTCTTTGACGTTACAGAAGTTTTCCGCCAAACAGCATG
>JBMFMB010000007.1:0-61953 GCA_049970895.1 Bathyarchaeia archaeon
AATGGGTTCTCCAACATATTATGGGCAGATGTCCGCTAGGCTTAAAGCTTTGATAGACGAGTCTGTGAAAATCCACGGCAAGCTTGAGGGCAAAGTTGGCGCAGCCTTCACGAGTTCAGGCGGGACAGCCACAGGCGCAGAAACAACCCTATTGTCCATATTAAAGGCCATGCTTATCCATGGAATGATAGTTCAAGGAAGAGCAGACGACAAGCATTACGGCGCGGCAGCTGTGGAAAAACCAGACAAGGAGGAGCTTGAATACTGCCGTGAACTTGGGAAAAGAACAGCCACCCTAGTCAAAAAACTGAAAACTAAATTTCACGATGGTGGAGGTGGGCCCGGCCGGATTTGAACCGGCGACCAACAGGTTATGAGCCTGTCGCTCTAACCTAGCTGAGCTACGGGCCCCTACGGTTGATAGAATTTGTTGCGCCATTATGAAAGTTTTACGGTTAAAGGGTGATTTTGCACGGGAATCCTTTTTAGGAATTTGCAGCTGGAATATTTGTTGCCGACGCTTTTCCAAATTTATGAGCCTTACAAAGCTCTGGAGAGGTGTGTGGGGTTAGGGATGGGTGCTGAGGATAGGTTTAGGGTTGAGCGGGCCCTAACAGATATGATGAAGGAGGCCCTTAGGGCTTTTCATAGGAGGCTCATTGTTGTTTGTGGTGAGAACTCCTCGGATGTTTTGGCTTATGTCATTTTGAGGCATTATGTGCTTAGGGGCGGCAGCGAGGAAAGGGTTGTTTTTGTGCATGGCGGTGGAGACAGCGAAAGGGGAGAAACAAAAGCCTTCAAGGAGTTGGTTGAGAAGCTTGAGGGAATGGCCTATCCAGTGGCTAATGTTAGGCGCTACACTTTTGAGGATACACATAGGATTATGGGGACAACCAACGACATCCTAATCCTAGACATGAGTGTTGGGGCTAGACCAAACGATTTGGGACGCCTAATAGAAACTGTTCGAGGTGGGGGATTGGCGGTGCTTTACAATCTCGACTTGAAGGTTGAAAAACCATGGTGCACAAGCATCCATTATAGGTTGGCTTCTCCACCCTACACTATGCAAGACTTGAAAAACAGGTTTGAAAGACTTTTTGTGAGGAAGATTCTCGAAGACCCCAGCGTCTGGATTATTGAAAACTGGAAAATTGTTAAGGGAAACCTCCTAAACCCGCCAAAAATTGTTAGAGAAAAGCCAATCCCGCCGAGGAGAAGCAAAATCCCCCAGCCAATTCTTGAACAAGTGTTAACACGTGAGCAGATGGAAGCCATAAGGGCTTTTGAACTGCTCGTCAGCAAGAAGAGGGGGATAATGGTTTTGACATCCAACCGTGGTAGAGGGAAATCCGCCCTACTGGGGTTTGGAGCCGCTGCCCTCATGTCCCTAGGTTTTGAGAGGATAATTGTTACGGCTCCTGCTTGCGAGGAAACCCAAACAGTTTTTGAGATGGCTGAAAGGGGGCTTTCATCAATAGGCGAGCGGGTTAGACGCGAATACATAAATGACTTAATCTACCGGCTGACATGCAAACGGGGAGTCTTGGAGTTTATTCCGCCATACAAGACTTTGGGAGAAAACGCCAACGCGGTCTTAGTTGACGAGGCCGGCGGAATCCACGTTTCGCTCCTATTCCAAATAGCTGAAAAATTTCCAAGGGCTATTTTCGCCTCAACAGTGCATGGCTATGAAGGTGCTGGCAGAGGCTTCTCTCTAAGATTCCTAAAAACCATAGAGAAGCTTGAAGACGTAAAACCCTACATTATAGAGCTTAAAGAACCAATAAGGTATGCCCCAGAAGACCCTGTTGAAAAGTGGCTTTATGAAACGCTACTTCTAAATGCTGAGCCAGCAGAACTGGAAGGCGAGAAAATAAGCCTTGAGGAATGCATTTACACAGAGCCAAACTTGGACTTGTGGTTTGAGGAGGACGAGGAGCGCCTCCGCCAGTTTGTAGGCATATACGTCCTCGCCCACTATAGAAATAGACCAGACGACTTGCTAATTCTTGGGGATGCACCCCACCATTCGGCTAGAGCGGTTTTTTCGCCTTCTGGCAAGGTTCTCGTGGCTTTGCAGGTTGATGAAGAGGGGAGATTGAGCGATGATCTTGTGGAGCAGGTCTTAACCGGCAAGCCTCCATCAGGGCATCTTATCCCATCATGCATTGTGAAGTACAACCCGCACTTTAGGGATTTTTCGAAGCTTAGGGGTTTGAGGGTTGTTAGGATTGCAACCCATCCAGAGCTTATGCGCAGAGGCTTGGGGAGCTTAGCCCTAACAAGGCTTTGCGATGAAGCTTCCCAAGAAGGTTTTGAATGGGTTGGAGCTAGTTTTGGGGCAAACCCCGAGCTTGTGGATTTCTGGCTTAAAAATGGGTTCGTGCCAGTGCACATAAGTCCGATGAGGAATGTGGCTTCAGGAGAGTTCAGCGTCATAGTCGTCAAACCGTTAAATGAGCAGGTGGAAAATGCCGTTAGAGAAATTCATAGGGAGTTTAAGCTTAGGCTTTTGGAGGCTTTGCCAGATACCTATTTTAACCTTGAACCCAAAGTTGCTGCGAGGCTTCTTAAAAAGCAAAAATGGACTAGCAGGGAAGCCCTAAACCTATCCCAGTCCCAGAAAGGGCGTTTGTTTCAGTATGCTGATGGAAACCTCGCCTATGAAGGGGCATGCGACGCCGTTAAACAGCTTTTAAGGCATCATTTTATGTGTTCTGGAGAAGCTAGAATGGACTTGGATGTGAACTTGGAAGCTAAGCTCGTCGCGAGGTGTCTTCAAGCCCGCTCATGGGGGCGCGTCACGAAAGCCTTCAAAACCCAGTCATCCAGCCTAAAAGCGGAAGTGCGCTCCCACATCGCCAATATGGTTAAATTTTACAGTGTTTAAGGCGTCCAGCATCAAAACAATTTTAAGGATGCTGCGCCGCTAATTTAGAACCATGGAAGGCTTTAAGGCTCCGGAACTAAAAGTTTTCACAATGCCGACATGCTCAAGCTGCCCATCGGCAAAGCAAATAGCCATCGAAGTCGCCAAAAAATTTGGCTTGCCATACCGCGAGGTTAACATGAACACCCAAGAGGGCTTGGCTGAGGGGCTTGCCCACCAAATAATGAGCGTCCCAAGCGTGGTTTTGGGCGACGAGGTCATAGTTGTTGGACGCCTACTCTCTAGGGAAAAGCTTGAGGAAGAAGTCCGAAAAAGGTTGGAGAATTGGCGTGCCAGAGCCTCTTCAGAAACAAAGAGATGAAAACTTTGGAGGATGTTAAAAGGGCTGTAACTATCTTCAATTATGCGGAGAAGATTAAAACAAGCCTCTTAGAACTTCTTGGCGAAACGAGGGACGAAGTGGAAACCGTCGGTGCGGAAAAAATTTCGGTGGCCTATCTCAACGCCCTAATAGTTGAGGTTAATATTGCTGCTAATGCCTCTCAGGTTGAGGGCTTTAGGAATATAGCCTCAAAACTCCAAAAAGCTGCAGAACAGGTGAGACTTCACAACTACACGGCTGTCCAGAGGTTCATTTCAGAAGCCATTTCTATGGCTGTAACTCAAGGAAACTGTGCGGCGGAATTTCTTAAGGAGAAAAACCTAATCTAGCCGTGCTCCGCCCAGCCTTCATTCTTTCAAAGTGGAATAGGTATTCTTGGGCATAGCCAGCATAAACGCCAAAATACCTCCGCCCAAAAAGGCTAAGCCTCTCATAATCCGCTTTGCCCAACGATTTTTTAAGCGAAATTTTTCTGATAAACTCCTTTTCAAAATAGTTTGTGTAATGCCTCACCATCACACGTTTCATCCACACATCCACCGGAAAAGCCTCAAACTTTTCTAGAGCAAAAAGTGCCACACAATCTGCCACTTTTAAGCCTACGCCCTTTAAAGTCAGCAGCCTTTCTCTGGCTTCCTCATAGCTCCTCCTTTTTAAATCTTCAATTTCAAGCTCGCCACCGGCAACTTTTTTGGCAACCTCAGCCACATATTTGGCTCTGTAGCCCAAACCACACTTAGTCAACTGCCTTAGGCTTGCTCTAGCCAATTTTTCCGCTGTTGGAAAAGTGTAAAGGGCGTAGCAGTCCAACACTGTTTTTTCTCCGAAGTTTCTTGAAAGGTTTTGGAGCATCCTCTTTATGGCTGGAATATTCTTGTAAGTGGCGCATATGTAGGATATGAGGCACTCCCAAGGATCTTGGCGTAAAATCCTTAAGCCCTTAAGGGTTTTAACAGCCTTCTCAATATGGTTGTCTTTTGTGATTTGCAATAGAATTTTTGGCAAGTCGTCGCCTAATCCAAAATAAGCCTTTACAAAGCTTGAGTCGACGTTCTCAAATTCGAGTATGTTGCGGATCTGTCTAATCTTTAAGGGCGTGTCTCCGACTATGCCGTACCACCAATCGCCAGCTTTCTCCCATCTGAAGGCTTGACCACAACATAGCGTCAAATCCAAGTTGAAGAGCTGGGATGGCTTCAAAACAATTTTCAATGACATTACGACACCCCTTATTCCTCGTCTATAAACATTTCCGGAGTAGGCTTTTCCGGTGGCAGCCCCTTCCTTTCGCGTATTCGTCTAATAACTTCTGGAGCTATGTTTTCCGGAACCCTTTCCCAGTGGCTGAAGGTGCACTGCCAGAAGGCATGTCCAGAGGTGGCTGAACGCATCTCAGCCGACAAGCCGAAAGTCTCAGCAACTGGAATATAACCCGTAATCGTTGTTAGGATACCCTTCTGTTCAGAAGCCAAAATTTTCCCCCGCTTCCGCGTTATTATGCTTGTGCACTCACCAACCCACCGGACTGGAACGGAAACCCCAATTTTGTAGACGGGTTCGAGAAGCACCGGCTTAGCCGTCAGAAAAGAGCCTAAAATTGCACGGCGAATGGCTGGCATTATCTGGGCTGGTCCCCGGTGAACCGGGTCCTCATGAAGTTGGACATCCATAAGCTTGACTTTAACTCCGCGAATGGACTCCTCGCATAGTGGTCCAGCCCTGCAAGCCCATCTAAAACCGGCAATAATCATTTCCCTTGCTTCTCTGAGGTACTGGACGCCCTTTGTGGCGTCTATGAATATGTTGCGGTGCTCGTCTATGGCCCAAACATTCCGAGCCTCTTCAGCGGGCCATCCAGCCTCCTTGAAGAGTATGTTGCCGATTTGCTTTATCCCCACTTCTTCGGCGATTTCGCCAGCCTCTATCAAGTTTATGGCCTTCTCGTCTAAGGGTTCAACCTGAACCCAGAACCTGTTGTGCTTGTTGGGGCTTTTAGCCATGGCCACTGCGCCTTTTCCAGCAACACTTTCCCTATAAACAACTATTGGCGTTGAAGTTATAATCTCCAATCCGCCACCATAATCCCTTAAGAATTTGACAGCAATTTCCAAGTGGAGTTCGCCCATTCCGCTAAGCAGGTATTCGCCAGTCTCCTTGTTAATAGTGGTTATAAGGTTTGGATCTTCAATGGAAAGCCTATTCATGGCGTCCACTAGACGCGGCAAGTCTCTCGGATACTTCGGCTCAATAGCAATTGTTATGACCGGTTCTGAAACATATTTTATGCGTTCAAAGGGAACCATGACGTCTTTGTGGGCAAAGTCCACGAGGGTTTCCCCAGCCCGTGCCAAATCCAAACCTAAAAGGGCTGCAATGTTTCCAGCTGTTATTTTGTCCACAACTTCTCTGAAGGCACCCATGTACATGGAAACTTGCTGTACACGGTAGTCTTTGCGAGCCCCAACCAAATAGACATGGTCACCCTCCTTAACAGAGCCTGAAAACAGCCTTCCAGTGGCCACAAGACCAGCATGGGGGTCCATCTGAGCCATTGTTATGCACATTACCGTTGGACCGTTGTCATCGCAGTTTAGCATGGCTTGTCCAATTTCGGAGTTTAAGTCTCCCTTCCATATTCTTGGCAACCTATACTTTTGGGCTTCAATCGGGTTTGGAATGTTTTTCACAACCATGTCTAGGATGGCGTTGTGGAGTGGAATCAAATCCGCAAGTTTTTGGTGTTCTCCCCTCATGTAAGCCTCCATTATATCGCTGAATTTTACGCCTCTTTCTTGGGCAATTTTTAGGGTGAAGCCCCATCGGTGCAGGGCGGAACCAAAAGCCACAGTTTCCTTCTGCGGGTCAACCTTCCACTTGTCTTTGAATTCTGGCTCGCCGTAAAGCTCTATCAAATTGTTGAAGTCTCTGATAATTCTCAAAAAATTGTCATGGATCTCGCTTGGAGTAAGCCTCAACTCCTTTATCAAACGGTCAACCTTGTTAATGAATAGGACTGGTCGAACCCTTTCCTCTAGGGCTTGACGGGTCACTGTTTCTGTTTGAACCATAACCTCCTCGACAGCGTCAACAACCACCACTGCACCGTCTATAGCCCTCAAAGCCCTTGTAACCTTACCTGTAAAGTCCACATGCCCAGGTGTGTCAATTAGGTTTATGACGTATGGATGTCCCTTAATCTCGTGCAAAAGCGAAATGTTAGCCGTCTTGATGGTTATTCCGCGTTTTTGTTCCTCTTCCAAATAGTCCAATGCTCTGGCTTCTCCGGCTATTTTTGGCGAAAGCAAGCCGGCCTCAGCCAAAAGCGAGTCCGTCATGGTTGTTTTTCCATGGTCTATGTGGGCTATTATGCCGATGTTGCGGATATCCTCCTTCCTATGCATAAGCCTTAGAATTTCCACGGTCTGCCTAAACTTTGGCAATTATAGAATCACCAGACGCTGGCTTTTCCAATTTTATAAGTCAAGAGACAAGGTTTCCATAACCTTAAAAGTTTTATGGGTTGCGTGCAAAAAGTTAATATGGTTCATTTTTCATTTGCATGTAGCCTAACGCGGCAAGCGAATAACAATGTTTGCTATGAAACTGTGCAAACAACTTTCAGTTTTCAAGCTTTTGGTTAGTGTGGGGTATGCATAGCCATGGGTCGTTATAGGCAGATAGAGGAAATAGTTAAACTGATGAGTCAAACCGAGAGGATAAGAAACACAAGCATAATAGCCCACGTAGACCACGGTAAGACGACACTTTCAGACAGCCTTTTGGCGGCTGCCGGTATTATTAGCGAGCAGGTGGCTGGGCAGAAGCTTTTCTTAGATTCTTGGGAACTTGAACAGAAGAGGCAGATGACGGTTTTTGCTTCCAACATAAGCCTAGTCCACACCTACAAGGGTGTGGATTACCTCATAAACTTGATCGACACGCCTGGACACATAGACTTCAGTGGAAACGTGACGAGAAGCCTAAGGGCTGTTGACGGCGCCTTGGTGGTTGTTGACGCTGTTGAAGGTCCCATGACCCAAACGGAAACCGTTTTAATGCAAGCCCTCCGCGAAAGAGTTAAACCAATACTGTTCATTAATAAGGTTGACCGTCTAATCCGAGAGTTGAAGCTAACCCCAGAAGAGATTCAGAAGAAATTTGCAAGAATAATAACGAGGATAAACACCATAATTGAGAAATACGCGCCACCAGAGCATAAGAAGGACTGGCAGGTTAAAGTTGAGGATGGACGTGTTGCCTTTGGTTCTGCACTCCACAAGTGGGGCTTAAACCTACCCCACATGAAGGCCAAGGGCATAACTTTCAGGGATATTATTGATGCTTACACTGGTGAGCCAGAAGAAATTGGGCGAAAGGTTGAGGCCCTAAGCAAACGCATACCCGTATACGAACCGGTGCTGGACATGTTCTGCGAGCACCTCCCAAGTCCATTGGAGGCCCAGCCATACAGACAAAGCCAAATCTGGCCAGGAGACCCAAACAGCCCTGTTGGCAAGGCTATGGCTAAGGTTGACCCAAATGGGCCGCTTTTGATGTGTATAACCTTTATTGAGGTTGACCCTCACAGCGGTGTTGTCGCCATTGGAAGAGTTTTTAGCGGCACTGTGGAGAAAGGCAAAACCGTCCGCCTTGTGACAAGCCGCCAGAAGGGGAGCATACAGCAGGTTTACATGAGCATGGCAACAGACAGAGTCATAGTGGAGAGGATTCCAGCTGGGAACATTGCGGCACTCTCTGGTTTGCCATCCATCCACGTTGGCGAAACAATAGCGGAAGAAGGCGTTGAAACAGCACCCTTTGAAGCCCTAAAGTATGTTTCAGATCCTGTTGTCACCGTGGCCGTTGAACCTGAGGACGTTAAGGACTTGCCTCTTTTCGACAAGGTTATTCATAAGCTGACGCTTGAGGACCCGAACCTCCACTTTAAAATAGACAAGGAAAGCGGGCAATACTTGCTCAGCGGAATGGGCGAACTTCACTTGGAGGTTACGGCTTACCGTATGCAGGAGGCTGGCTTGAAGGTTAGGATGAGCAAGCCCATTGTGATTTACCGTGAAACCATAAGCCGCGACTATAAGGGTCCGCCAGTCATGGGCAAGAGCCCCAACAAACATAATAGGCTTTGGGTGACGGTTGAAAGGCTCCAGCCAGAAGTTATTGAGGCCATTAAGACTGGCAAGATTAATGAAATGCAAAGCCGTGATGAACGCCAGAAAATCCTAATGAAGGAGTTCGACTGGCCAACCGAAGACGCAAGAAACGTGATCGCCATAGAAGGCACAAACGTGCTGGTTAACAGGATTAAGGGTAGGCAGTATGTTGAAGAAGTCCTAGACCATGTTAAGTCGGGCTTTAGGGATGCTGTTACCACGGGTGTTTTGGCAAAGGAACCCATGTACGGGCTTAAAGTAAACCTTGAAGATATCCTCATCCATGAGGACCCAGTCCACCGGGGGCCAGCTCAGATTCTGCCAATGACTTGGCGTCCAATTTGGGGCGCCTTCCTCCTAAGCGAGCCAAAACTTTTAGAGCCAATCCTAAGCTTTGAATGTAAGGTTCCCAACGACTTCGTCAGCCCAGTCATTACACTTTTGCAGAAGCGCCGAGGAAAAATCCTTGACATGGTTAACGAGGAGGACATGGTTATTGTTAAGGCTGAGTTGCCAGTGGCGGAATCCTTTGGAATAGCCGACGAGCTCCGCTCTTCAACTCAGGGGAGAGCCTTTTGGGCAACCCAGTTCAGCCGATGGGCACCAGTGCCAGAATCAATGCAAGCAGAGGTCATAAGGCAGATACGCGAAAGAAAAGGCTTGCCGCCAACACCGCCTGGACCAGAAGAATTTTGCGAAGAAGAATAAACACAGCTTTTCCTCTTTTTAGCATGTTCTTTTAAATGCGAGCCTTATCCATGTCTAGTGTGGAAATGGGAACTGAAAGCCTAAAGATTTCTCTTGGTGGTCTCCGCGAAGAGTCATTCGCCTCAATACTATGCTATCCAGAACCCAGCAAAGCTGAAGTGGAAAAACGCCTAAAAGAGCTGGAAAAATTGGGCGTTACAGCGCTGGAATTTTGCGGAGAAAAACAAGTTGCCAATTTGAAAGTTTTGGGCAAAGGATGCGTTGGCATAGTTGTGAAGGCTTTCAGGGAAAGTGGCGAGGCTGTTGCCCTAAAAATTCGGAGGGTGGACGCCGACCGTGCCATGATGCTGCATGAGGCTGAAATGTTGAAGGTGGCTAATTCTGTTGGTGTTGGACCACAGTTTTTGGGCGTTAGTAAGAACTTTCTTGTCATGCAGTTTGTTGAGGGCATTTTGCTTCCAGAATGGCTGGAAAAATGCCGGGGCAAAACACGTCTAAAAATGGTTTTGAGGGACATTCTAGAGCAGTGTTGGCGTCTTGACCGTGCCGGTTTGGACCACGGCGAATTAAGTCACGCCTCAAAACACGTAATTGTGGATAGCCATGGCAAGCCCGTTATAGTGGACTTTGAAACTGCAAGCCAGAACCGCAAACCCTCAAATGTGACGTCTATTGCACAGTTCCTCTTCATAAGTGGAACTGTAGCCCAAAAAATAGCCCAAAAACTTGGTGAAAAGGATAAGGAGGCGGTTGTTGAGGCTTTAAGGCGTTATAAGGCTGATGGAAGCCGCCAAAACTTTGAGGCACTACTGTCTGTTTGCAATCTCTAGGCAACATAGTCAATCTTAGGCTTTGCATTAGTGCCTGCGTTTCGCCCGCTTTTTCTATCATCAACAAGTTCAAGTTTCAACTCGTTCAAGAGCTGGGTCAAGTCCAGCCAAGTCTCCACTTGGAGCTGTCTGGCAACCCTCCTCTTCTCATAAAGAAGCGGAATGAAATCGATGAAAAGCCAGCCGTAGGATTCAGCCAAAGGTTTTCTCTCCCTTCCCCTTTCCCCAATAAGAGGAAAAGGCACTAACCATTTATAACCGTGTACGGAAGAATCTTCTATTGGAAAAGGCCGTGAAAGTTTTTAATGGTCGTGTTGAAAAGGTTTAAAACTGGCTTTCTGGAATTTAGCCACGGTGTTCCAATGGTCATTAAAAGAGAGGAAATGAAGGAAATAGCCAAAAAATACAAAGAACCCATAGGGCTTAATTTGGGTTCCCACTCGGCTTTGGATGCTTGGCAGGGGCAACGCAACTACGGCTTAAGGAGCATAATTTACACGACGCCTGGAAGAGCCCGCATTTACCTCCAAAACCCCATGGTTGGGAAGCCAGACGAGCCTGTTGAGGATTTGCCAAGCCTTGTTAGGCGGGACATCCGAGTTGTAAACGACCCAAAGGACATTAAGAAGAACGGTGACTGGAAAAGTGTAATAATCATTCTCGACAGGTATTCAGACATTGTTAAATATGTTGATGAGCTTGTGGACCTGGAGTGTTTGCAGATTCCGAATAGGGCTTTCTCAGTTTATGTCGGCGGAGACGAGTACTGCAGCGTGATTGAAAACCAGTTTGCAGTCCCAATTGTTGGCTCAAGAACCCTCCTAAAAATTGAGAACCGCGGCGAAATCGAAAAAGACTACTACTGGTTTGCTGAGCAGGCGGGAATTCCTTACCCGAAATCCTACAAGTTTGAGGTGCGAAAGGGCGGAATACGCTTCAAAGAGTTTATTGATGAGCCGATGCTTTTGAAGGCTGAACACGCCCACAGAAAGTTCGAAAGAGAATTCATATTTGCCGCAGACTCGAAAGATTTGGAGGAGAAAGTTGAAAAAGAGGTTAAGGCTGGAAACCTAGACGAGGAGTCGCTTCGAAACGCCCGCGTGGAGCAGATTGTTCTAGGACCGCATGCCAACTTCAACTTCTTCTTCTCGCCATTGGATGCAAAAAGCGACTGGGGAGACGTAGACGACTGGTTCTCAAAGCTTTACAATGTAACCATCGAGGAGGCTAGAACATGCCTAGCAAACCAGCTCCTTTCCATAGACGAGCGGAGAGAAACCATCCTAGACGGCTTGAAGAGACTCCCGTTAGAGGTTCAGCGGAAGCTAAAGAGGGTTCCATCCTTCGAGGTGACTGCCCACGCCATGCTAAGCCTAAGAGAATCCCTCCTAAAAGATGTGCAACGCTATGCAGACCGCTTCTTGCTGGCGTGCAGGGAACACGAACCTCCAGGAATAATTGGTGCATGGTGCCTCCAGACGCTTATCACATGGGACCGCATATCAAAATACGAGTTAAAACAAACAATAAAACTGGACTACACAAGTGGCATAGAAGCCAAAACAGCAGCAGATTACGGCTTATACGACGTGCCCGAAGAAAAAGACCCATACATGCATATACCGGTAACCCAAGACGTGGCATTACGCCACGGTGGAGGAACAAATGTCCACATGGGAATAGGCTCACAGTACGCCAACGCAAAGTACAAGAAGCCCATGAGCACAGGAGACCGCATAGCCCTAGAAATCCGACGGGCATGGAAAACAAAACAACTTCACGAAATAGTAACATAGTGCAACTGGGAAATATCACAATTCTTTTTAATGATGTGCTGGTTAATATAAAAGTGGGATCAATGTGGCTCTTATAGTGAAAGCGTTTGCTACCACGTGGGTAGGAGGACCCCCCTATCTTATAAAAGACAAAGCAAGTAGTTTTTATGTTAGCATTTCCTCTGCTTATCTTTCTGAGCCATATGAGCTTACAGCAGGCGACGAGCTGAAGGCAAAAATCCTAAGCGTAAAGGTAGATGATAAAGAATATCCGGAGTTTAAGGATAAAGAAATAACCCTCATTCTTTACCCATACATCGGTCTTGATTATCTTTTCCTTTCTAGAAAGGACTGGATAGAACATTTTAGAGAGTGCGGTCTGGTTAAAGGACTATTCAGGATCGCATTAAAAATTGAAAAGGCAGTTAAGAAAGATGGCGCGGAAATTCCTCTCTATACGAAGAGGGACCTTGAGGTTGAGTGAGGATATTTTAAAACGGGCAGTGGATTATAGGAACAGAGCCCAACTCTACCTCAAAAATTTTGAAAAAGAGAAAATGGAGGGAAATAAAGAAAAAGCTGGCGAGGCTTTGTGGGGTGTAATTTCCTGCCTTATAAACGCCTTGGCTGTTCTTGAAGAAGGCAAGCCGATACCGGATCACAAGGAGCAAAGTAGATTTGCAACGCAGTTTATCTTAAGCACATATGAAGATGGCGAAGAATTGGCTAAGGCTTACAGTTACGCTGAAAGGTTTCACGCCAATTTTTACCACGCTTTTCTCGGCCTTCAAGAGTTTGAAGCCATCAGTGCGGAAATTCTAAATCTTGCAGGGCGTTTAGACGCTACATTAATGGAAAAAATTCGAAAACTATAACCTTGCAAATTTAAAGAGTCATAGCCTTTAGCTCTTTGACTACTTCTACAAGTTTTGGCGTCTCAAAAAATTCTTTTCCCGTAATTTCGTTTGTTGCTGCCTTGTACATTTGGCTTATCAGCGTTTTCAGTTTCGGTTCCAGTTTTGGCGGTCTAGCTTTAACAAGTGGTCTCCAGTCTTTTACGCCTTGTTCTTTTGCTTTCTGTCTGGCTTGCTCCACCTCTTTTGCCCATTCCGTCCGCCTATAGTATATACGGGCTATTTCCTTGCTCACATGAAATCCTTGATATGTGAATCTGCACTCGTCCAATGTGCCTACAACGTCTGCCACCATAAGCCTCCTTTCCTCGTCGAAGGCTAACTCTATTTTGCCATCTTCATTAACAATGTTGGCTTTTGCTGCAATCTCTGTAATTGTCTCGTCAACTTTTAGGAGTATTGCCTTAACTTCTTCAAGTTCGCTGTCTGTTAAGCCCGTCAAGTTTTGGGCTTCCCTCCAAGTCAGGTAGCGGTCGCTCTCCTCAAACTTCGTGCTCACGTCAAAAATTGGTTTTGCAAGCCTCTCGCCTGTTTTTGGGTAGTGGTCTAAGCCCAAATCTTCAAGAGTCACTAAGCCTTGCTCAAGCCTTTTGAAGACTGATGAGCCTTCCGGCAAGCCGTTTCGGTAAATAATCTCCAATGGGATTAGGAAGTTCCTTAGCTTGGGCGTGTAAACGCCATAATCATACTTCAGTTTGCCTCCTTCCACGTAGGCTTTTGGCTTGTAAACGTTTACTAGGTGGAACTCCATAACGTTTGTTGGCTTTTCCAACTCGTCGAAGTGCACAACTTTGCCCTTCTCATCCACAAGCCCCCGATAGTGGGTTTTTATGCCCTTCTCCTCAAGCCTTTCAAAGCAGTAAGCCCCCATAAGGCATAGGGCGGCGCCTTTTCCCTCTATGTGGTCTGGCATTTCACCCCAGTCAAAAACCGAGTAGCGGTCTGAAAAGTGGAATCTGCCAATCCCCATCCGCGTTTTTGTCGGCTTCTTCACCACTTCAAGGTCTTTAACGCTACCCATAAGTTACCACCTCGCACGCCTTTTTCACAACTTCAACTTTTTAGCAGACGCGTCCGCCTTAACAATCTCCTCTTTCTTGGCTTTCTGATAGGCGTTCACCTGTTCCTCAAGCCCCTCATCCTCCAATGCGAAGATTTTCGCCGCGGCTAGGGCTGCCCCTTCAGGCTCGATGGTTACAACAGAGCCTACGCCGCTGGGCACCCTAAGCGATGAAAAAATGTCCACACCACCAAACTTCTCCGAGTATGGTGGGCAGGCGATTACGGGTTTTGTGGTGTTTGCGTCCACGAAGGCGCTTAGGGCATTAGACCTCCCAGCCACAGTTATGTAAACAACCTTTTCGCCCTCATACTCCTTGAGGATTTCAAGAACCTTCTCAGGAGTTTTGTGGGCTGAAGCCACCCGAAATGCATACTCTAAACCGAACTCCTTCAAATGTTTGGCTATTTCCTTTGCGAACTCCAAATCCCCCTCAGAACCCATAATTATGACAACTTTTCCCGCCATCTTCGCCTTCCTCTTTCGCTTTGCACGTTCCTTAAATAGCCAAGAGTGGCTAATTAAATTTTTAAGCCACTTTATTTACGCTTTAATTTTGAGGTGAAGCCTCCAATGGCACATGAGAAAAGGCGTAGGAAAAGCATAATAGACGAGTTTTTCGGAGGCTCCTTCTTTGACGAGATAGATGAGCTTTTCAAAGAATTTCCGGAAGGCGAAATTGGCAGCGGCTACTCGATAAGTGTGACCCAAACTCCAGAAGGCACAAAGGTCAAGGCGAAGGTTGGAAAGGATGTGGACGTGAACATGCTTAGGAAAAGGCTTCAGCAGCAGTATCCCGGAGCACAAATAGAAATTGAGGGCGGAAAGCAAGAGCCACTAATAAGGGAAATCTCAACAAAACAAGTACGCGAAGAAGAGGAAAAAGCCGGATAAAAGTTTAGGTGAGGTCTCCACAGGCGCATTTAACCTCGTAAAGCATTGTTAAAAGTTCGTCGAAGCCTTCTCCTGTTTTTGCTGAAACTATTGGAAACCTTTGGATGGGGATGACCTTACATAAAGCCCTTAGAATTGGCATGTAAATGTCGGCTAAAACTCCCCTCGCCTTAATAGTTCTAGCCAAAATTTTCGGGTTCTGCAAATACTTCTTAAAACTTCTAAGTTCACGCTTGTCCAGCAAATCCACCTTATTCACAGTTATTATGGTGTTTATTCCAAGCCTATACGATGTGGCAAGCGAATATAGGTAGGCTGCTGGAAGATCATTAACCCCGACGGTGGCGTCGATGATGAAAATGCCCACAGGATCCGCCAGCTGACCAACAATTTTCGGACCGGAAGCGTGGAAGGCGAAGATTTCAAGCTGCCCTGGTGTGTCAACAAGCACAAAATCTCCATTAAGCAACGGAATTCTCGTCTCACTAAGCATTTCCATAGCCCTCAGCATGGCGCCGTTTGGTCCCAAACCCTCATTACGCATTATACTCTCAACCGTAAACTTCTCCCTAATGTCAAAATCGCACTTGTAAGGCAGAAACAAACATCCTGGGTCAAGGTTCAAAAACTTAACAGAATAGCCCTCCCCTGCTAGATATTTGCCAAGAGTTCCCGTGAGTAAGCTCTTGCCGCAGCCGGCACAACCCAAAACAACGACGTTCATAAGAAGCCACCATGTTATACACGTTTAAATTTGCTTTTCAGCCTTGTTGCCCTTAACGCTGCGTCAGAAGCCTTATCAATTCCCTTTTCTAGAATGACATCGCCCAAAACTTAATAGATAAAAAGAGAGAATGAGGCTACTGTAGCCCCTTTTTGGTGATTTCCTTCACTATGCCGGCGGCTATGGTTGTGCCCATGTCCCTTACGGCGAATCTTCCAAGTTCTGAAAACTCAGAGTAGGTTTCTATGGCTATTGGGCGGAGTGGCTCCATTCGCACTAGTGCAGCGTCCCCAGTCTTTAGGAAGGATGGCTTCTCCTCGACAACCTGTCCTGTGCGCGGGTCAATCTTCCTTATTAGTTCTGTGAATCTGCATGCCATCTGCCCAGTATGGTAGTGGAGAACTGGCGTGTAGCCTGCGGCTATGGCTGTTGGGTGGTATATGACGATTATTTGGCCTATGAATTCTCTTGCAACTGTTGGCGGGTTGTTAACATGTCCGCAGACGTCTCCTCGGCGTATGTCTGTTTTCGCTACACCCCTAACGTTAAATCCAATATTGTCGCCTGGTTCAGCCCTCGGAATCCTTGTGTGATGCATCTCTATTGACTTAACCTCGCCCTGCTTGTTCGCAGGCATAAATATGACTGTGTCACCTTCCTTGAGGACCCCTGTTTCAACCCTGCCAACAGGGACTGTGCCCACGCCTGTTATGCTGTAAACGTCCTGTATTGGGATTCTTAGGGGTTTGTCTAATGGTTTTGGCGGAACCTCAAAGGTGTCTAATGCTTCAAGCAGTGTTGGTCCCTTGTACCATGGCATTTTGTCGCTTGGCTTAACTAGGTTGTCGCCTGTCCACCCGGAGGTGGGCACGAATGGAATTTTCTCAACCTTGTAGCCAACCATCTTTAGCATTCTTGCAACTTCATTCTTAACCTCGTTGTAGCGTTCCTGACTCCAATTGACTGTGGGGTCGTCCATTTTGTTGACTGCCACTACAAGCTGGTTAACGCCTAATGTGAAGGCCAAGAAGGCGTGCTCCCTTGTCTGTCCGCCTGGACCAATACCCGCTTCAAATTCACCTCTTTTAGCTGAAACGAATAGTATGGCGCCGTCGGCTTGGCTTGCACCGGTAATCATGTTTTTGACGAAGTCTCTGTGGCCTGGCGCATCGATGATTGTGAAGTAATATTTTTTGGTTTCAAATTTTAGGAATCGCAGGTCTATTGTTAGACCTCTTTCCCTCTCCTCTTTCAGGTTGTCGAGAATCCATGCGTACTTGAAGGTTTCCTTTCCCATCTTTCGCGCTTCTTCTTCATATTGTTTTAATGTTCTTTCGTCTACAACTCCAGCCAAGTATAGCATGTGCCCCGTTGTCGTTGACTTCCCATGGTCAACATGTCCAATAATCACTAGGTTTAGGTGGGGTTTTTCTGGTCTGCTCATCCCTTTTCCTCCATATTTTAAACCTTAAATTTTCCCTATTTTAGTGGATTCGTTTACACAACTGTTCATTCAATTATTTTAAGTTTATGATAAAAACTTTTGAGGGTTGAGTTTGTGATATTTGTGAAATTCTGTGGGCTTTTCGCCTTTATAATTTCTGCTCAAATGTTGGAAAATGAAAGTGGACTTTTAGATTTTGTGAGGGGAAGGTTGTTTTATGTTTCGCTAGGTTGTAGAATTGGTCGGAGGGTTTTCCAATATTCATATTCGCCTGTTAAGCCTTTAATTATGGCGTTTTCTGAGCCGTTGATTATTTCTTGGGCTCATGCCGTTGAGTGCGTAGCCTTCAGTCCATCCTGCCACGTAGTTTAGCCACAATGCCAGTGATTGCGCTTTTAGTTTGTCTAGCATTGTTGGGCGTCTTGGCATTTCAAGGATGCTGTATGCTTTTTGGAATTTCTTTCTCCTCGTGCTGTGAACTCCAAGACTTGGAATTGGCTGCTTATTTGGTCTATGTAGTTTTCTAGGGTTTCTGCTGGATTTGGTTTTTCCTGGTTTGCTATGCATGGGACGTCTTAGTTTTTCCAGTAGCCTATTATGCGTGGGTAGCCTTTTGGTTTGCATTTTGTTCCTATTATGGTTTAGCATGCTACAAGTATTGTGCCTGTGTGGTTTGTAGTTGTTATTTCTACTGCTCGTGGGTTTGGGTTTACTATTTCCGTGCTTAAGACACCTTCACGGGGGCTAATCCCCAATTTAGTCCCCGGACACTGGCACACTTTTAACGTGCCACAGCGTCAAGGCACGGGTTTAGGCTGGCCTAACCAAATGGCACATGCATAAGTCCAACAAACGATGAAAATGTGGAAAGAACTGGAATAAGCATTATGAAAATAACTTCTAGAAGATTCCCCTAACTATTCACACGTCTGCTGAAAACCAAAAATGGGATAACCAACAAGCCGAGCAAGCCCAAAAGCATAAAATAACCCTAAAATCCCCAACAGAAATAAAAATGCATGTAGGTATCAAGTTCGCTATTCTCCCAATCATTAAGCCTCACTCCATTACGACTAAAATGCTTGCGTATTGTTCTCGGCTGAAAGAGTCCCCATAATGGCGAGCCATGAAATTGTGAAGGCACTCGCCAAGCCCGATAAGGCTGATAAAAACACGATGTGGTGAGGGCATGGAGGCAAAGCCTATAAGATAAAACCATAAAGCGTTCAAAACACACCTATAATGGTGAATTCAACCCTCCTCATTTTGATGTCTGAAAGCCAATTAACAAGAAAAGTTATGATGAAGACTGCCACACCGCTCAAGGCTAAAACAAAACCCATTCTGGAAAGTGTCTCCGAAACCCCTCTGACAAAAAGGGGATAAGCCAACCAGTGAGCCTCCACCAACCCAAAAATGACAAATGTTGCAAAGAAAACTTTGAGCCTCCTGCTTCTTGGAATTGAAAGATTATAAGTCTCCTTTTCAAATTTTACTCGCATGAAAAAGTTAAAGAAACAAAATAAAGAGTCACAGAAGCCAAGAGGAGGGCGTGAAAACCAAAATTCTCTATGATTAGTCCTCCAACCGCTGGACCGACAATGCTGGCTATTGAGGGAATTATTATGGAGAATAGGCTCACAGAACGCGCACGAATATTTGACGCGCTAAGCCTAAACTGTAGGAGGTTGAAGCTGGGCCAGAAGGTGGCTATGCTTAACCCATAAGCAACGCCAAGCGCAACGGGATTTTTAACATACAACAAAAGTACATAGAAAACCATTGTGAAGAACACGCCAAGGCAAATCAGCCGCTCAAAGTTTCTGACAAAATTTAGCAAAATGATGGGCAGAAGCCCAATAATCAAAAACGTGACTAAAAGCAACGCTGCTATTTGACTTATGCTAAGCCCAAGTATCACATAGTAAACTGGAAGAAATATGCCGGTCAAGTTGCTGGAGAAAAAGTATACACTTGAGGCAACCCCAAGACTTTTGAAATCGCTTAACTGCACACAAACCATCTCTTCCATAGCGTCAATCAAGAAGTTTGCTATACCAGACATAAGTTTGGCTCTGTTTAAAGCCCAACTTCTCCATAAAACGCATGCCAGCCAAGTTTGTGCCTTCCACGTCAACTATGGCTATTCGTGCGCCTTTCTCCCTAAAACGCCTCTCTAACTCACGATAAAGCCTCTTCCCAACACCTTGACGCCTACGCATCCGCCTAACACCAGCCCAAACAAAATAACCATAAGTCCAAGGACTAAAAGGACGCTTCAAAATAGTCCCCAAGGCAAAACCAACAATCCTCTTAGAGCTTACATCCTCAGCCACAAGGCAGAGCTCCGGATCCTCCTGAAAAAGAGAAAGCAACTCATTAACATTCCAAGTACGATAAGTAAACTGCAACTGAGAAGGCGTAAAAATCTTCTCGCTTAAACGCCAAACTTCTGGTAAATCCTCTAAGGTCATCTGCCTAACCTCAACCTCAAACCGCCGCCTCTTAGCCCTTTTACGCCTCTTAGTCTTTCCAACCAAAGCAAATCCTTCAAATCCCTAATCTGAAAATAGAGAATATAAAACCAGCGCCGTCCGAGTAACTCTGAAATTTCATCCAAACGTCAATCTAATGCCTTCTCATCATCCGGCAAAACAACAAAAAGCAAACCAAAAATAAAAACATTTCAGCTGTCGGCTTTTACCGCAAAATCTGGAGGGGTTATTAGCTATTGGCTTTTCCAGCCCCAAAAAATGTTTTTACCAGCTGAACGCTTAATCTTGAGCTTGGTGATTAAGTGCAACCGTCCCCACTAAGCGACGCTGTCAAGCGAACATGCAACATACTAAAACATGGAGCCTCCATGCAAGTCCTAGACTATGAGCAACGCTTCTCATCCCTAAGAAGCTTCTACGAAAGCCTCCTATCAAACCTAATAAAAATGGATTTCCCAACAAAAGAGGCTTGCGAAACAGCAAAAGAATTCTTTGGAACAACATCCGTCCGCTTCGCTGGTATAGATGGCACCATGTACTCGCGACCCCTCTTCGACCTAGTGGTCTTCTTCGGAGGAGCCTACGCCTCAACAGGAACAATAACCTTCCACGAGGATAAGCCACCAACAGTCAAATACGACGAGAGAACATCCCAACACGGTGCCGGCATATCAAGCGTTGTGCCAATCTATGTTAACGAAATTCCAGACGTGGACCAAACCTTCTTTGAGGCCTCACAGCCAGACGAAATCAGCCTAGCAAAACCTCTAACAGAAGAGTCGATAATTAACAATGCAACAGTGGCTAATTGGATAATGACCTTCGCCGAATACTATTTGGCATACAAGCTCGCCACAGACAACGAACAAAATTTTCGAATAATCCTAATGGACAGAAGCCTATCCATAGAACGCGCAAGCCTCCTCTACGACACTTCGAAGCGAGCCCTATGGGAAGCAAAAAGCAACATCCTAGGCTACAAAATTGACGGAGAACCAATAGACATGAACGAACTAACATTGGCGAGGCATCTTGTCTGCAACACGCATCTGGGTTTGCCGCCACCAAGGGCAGACTACATACACTACGCCATAATAGACCTCCTAAAACGCAAAGGCGCATTAACAAAAAAGCAGATAATAGCCGAATTCTGCATAAAAGATGAAAAAAGAATAAGAAGAGTAGGGCGAAGCCTAAAAAACCTAGTGAAAAAGGGCTTTCTAAACGAGAAAAACGAGATTTACACGCTAAACAGCAAGTATGCGAGAACATGGGAACGCGTAAAAAAGCTCGTGACAAGTATAGGCGATAGATTCTTCTTCGCAGAAAACCCGGAAACGGCAAACCTAATGAAAATAGTCAAAAACGGAAAGGAGCACTGGCTAACAACACTGGATATCGCCTTCCTAATACTTTTCACCCTGCACATGCTGATGGAGGAATGCTGGAGTAGGCACATACTCCTAATTGGCGTGACAAAAGACACAGCGGCAAGAGACTTCAAGAGGCAACTCATCCCAATAATGGGCAACAACGATTTGCTAAACACCAACATTTCAAGAGAGGAATTGGAAAAGCTGCCCAACACAGACCGTATGATCCTCCAGTCGGCAAGCATCCTAAACGCCGAAAAAATAACGCCCCCATGGAGCCTAATAGAGTACGACTCAACCTTCAGAACAATGATTCCGGACAAGCAGAACAGGAAAGGCTACGTTTCAGGAGCCATAAAAAACAAGATAGGCTTAGAAAAGGTTTTCCTAAAAACCTATGTGCAACTAAGCCAAGCAAAAACAGATCCCATGCTGAGGAGCAACGTCCTCCTAGTAGACCGCCTCGTCTATCCGGAATATGATTACAAGCCTGAAAACATTGTGGAGTTTTGGAACGAGCTAAGCGACGGAACAAAAGAACCAGTAGAAGCCATCCTATTCATGGACAAAAACGTGCCCAATAGGCTGCAGAACCTAACCATGAACATTCTGGTGGCTATGGCGCCATCCAACATTCCAGAAGCCTTTGGGCATAACACGCCACTTTTTATCGCAGACAAAATTGCCAAGTGGAATTATAGCCAATTCAAGCGGGTGGTGGACACAACAGCCGAATGGATCCTCAATAACCATAAATTGAGAAAGTTCATATTCTATATGAGCACTTTCAGAGAGAGGCGAACAGCCATTGAAGCCGCAAGGAGAGAACAAATTTAACCGCCTATGCTTCACAGACTTCGACGGAAAATTCCGGGCTAGACTAGCAGCCGTTATGCCCCGCTTCTTCGGAGGAGCAGATGAATCAAAACTGGCTGGAACAAGCGCACGATATAGTTGCCGAATAAAAGTGGAATACCAAAAAGACTTGATGGGCTTGCTGGAGGAGGGCATGCTTCTAGCCGCAAAAAACTTCAAGCAGACACTTCTAGGCGAGGAACGCTATACGCTTATGGAGATAAGCCGAGTCTGGCCTGAACACTTTGGCTTGAGAGGCTTGTCTGATCATGGCTATTACCCAATGCAGTTCGAAATTATCGAGCAGTCCGAGGCTGATTGGCAGACAGACGACCGCTCAACAATGATGATCCAGATAGATGCCATCCCCATAAACTATGACTTGGTCATAGGCGAAAACTGCGACTTCAGATTTGTCAAGGGCTTCTCCTACCCGGTGGTTGGCAGTCCAGTCTACATCCTAAACAGCGAAATGATAAACCGCATGTACAACCAGAAAATAACAGAAAAACTTGGCGTGGACCCATCCAAAACCGTTGAAGACGCAAGGCTCGACCCACGGCTCGGCGTTGTAAAAATGTTCCAGACAAGCAACACAGTCATCCCAATATATGTGGATTTTGAAAAGCTTGTGCGTTACCATTTCGGCGTTTTCGCCTTCACTGGCGGCGGAAAAAGCAACCTAATGTCCAACATTTTAAGACGCATCCTCCTCCACACAAGCGACGTCAAAGTGGTTGTTTTTGATATAAGCTGCGAATACATATTCCTACTGCTTGACTTGCTTACAGATGAGACGGTTCCAGCTAAAGTCATCCTCGAGCATAGGATAGACTCCATTGAGCAGTTCTTCAACTCCGTTGTTAAGCCAAGGGAGTATGAGGCTGACGAACGGATAAAGTTCGGGCTGAAACGCATAATGGAGCATGGCAAAGTGGCATTTTACACCAGGCCAAAACAGAAAATTCCAACATATGCCCAATTCTTGGAGGAGTTAAATGATCAGAGAAAAGGCGTCACCGACAGACCCCATTATTTGAATGCCATAGATCGGATTCATGACGCTATATTGGATTATATGGAGAAGCATGGGCTAAGCGAAAACCAGGAGGTAAGCGAAGACTTTGTTAAATACATAGATAGTGTATGCATGGCAACTGTGGAAGAGTTCAAAGTCCACGACAAAAGCGGACTATACGGTTGGGCGACAACAAGAAACACGATCCTCGATCAAATAAAGAAACATCAGGAAGAAATAAAAAAGGAGACAGGCGGACTAACAGCGGAGGAAATAAGGAAACTTCTTGAAGGCGAGACTAGGCTTGTTTGCATTTCCATATCAGACCCAATAACAATAAAAGAGCTGGTGGTAACCCTAACACAAGACCTGCTGATTCGAAGAAAACGCATGTTCCAGGTGAAGCCCTACATTCTCCTAGTCTTCGATGAAGCACAAGAATTCATACCAGAACTTTCGGGCGCGGCTGGCATAGACAAAAAGTGCAGCAAACAGGTGGAGACGCTGCTCCGTCAAGGACGCAAATATGGTTTGGGCGTTTGCATAGCGACACAGCGAATAGCCTACTTAAACACCAATGCCCTACAACAATTGCACACATACTTTGTTGGAACACTGCCCAGACCGTACGACCGTGCCCTAATCAGCGACACCTTCATGATAGACAAGGGCATACTAGAAAAAACCCTAGAATTTGCGCCCGGCGAATGGCTTTTGTCCAGCTATATAGCAACAGGCATAGAAAACGTGCCAATATTCATAAAAGCCGACAACGCAGAAAAAGAAATAGAAAAATTCCTAAAAAACGCTGTTTAAAGGCTCTCTACCCATTCCGCATTTTTTGAGGAGTTTTTGCCATCTCAAGTCTGTTATCCGCTGTATTTCTTCTATCAGCCTTTCATTTTTTGGTGTGAACAAGTGCCTGAAGCGTCCCTGAACCGCCAAATACTCTTTTACTGGCTTTTTCTTTTGGGGTGCCATGGCTATAACTTTGCTGGGAGCCGAAAGCTGGTATTCACCGTTTATGCACTCCCACAGTGGGAAAACGCATGTTTCCACTGCTAGGCGGGAAAGCTCTATGGACTTTGATGGGTCGCTTCTCCAACCTCTGGGGCATGGCGCGAAAACGTGGAGGAAGGCTGGTCCCTCCACTTCTAGGCCTTTGCGCACCTTTATTATTAGGTCCCGCCAGTAGTAGGGCGAAGCCGTAGCCACATATGGAATTTCATGGGCCACCATTATGTCGGCTATTGGCTTTTTGGGTTCCAACTTGCCTGGTATAACTTCGCCCGCTGGTGACGTTGTTGTGGATGCACCTAGGGGTGTTCCTCCGCTTCTTTGTATGCCAGTGTTCATGTAAGCCTCATTATCGTATAAAACGAAGAGGAAGTCGTGTCCCCTCTCCACCGCCCCTGAAAGGGCTTGTATGCCAATGTCATATGTGCCTCCGTCTCCGGCTATTGCGATAACGTCTACATGCTCGTACTTGATTCTTCCCTTCTTCTTCAGCATTTTTATGGCGGCTTCTATCCCAGAGGCGTTTGCGGCGGCATTCTCAAAGGCTGTGTGGAGCCATGGAACAGCCCAAGAAGTGTATGGGTAAATTGTTGAGACCACTTCCATACAGCCTGTAGCCTGCGTCACAATTGTTGGTCCCCTTAAGGCTTTCATTATTAGCCTCATGACGGTTGCTGGGGCGCATCCAGCGCATGCTCTATGCCCTGACATGAATAGGTCTGGCTTTTCAGCTATGTCCTTAGCCGTAAACTTCCATTCACTCTGCATGCCCATTCGCCTCCTACTCCCTCAATCCAACATAGTTTATCGGGTTTTCAACACGTTTTTTCGCAAGAATCTCCTGAAGGTCCTTGTATATCATGCGGATTTGCGTTGGGCTTGTGTCCCTTCCGCCCAATCCATAAATGTAGTTTACAACGAAGGGTTTCTTTTCCAAGTCGTAAAGAGCGTGGCGAACCTCATGGAAGACTGCCCCGCCGAAACCTCCGAAACTCATGCTTCTATCCATGACGGCTACAGCCCTAACATTTTCAAGAGCCTTCTTTATGCCCTCAACTGGCAATGGTCTAAAGGTTCGCATTCGCAACAGTCCCGCCTTAACGCCCTCAGCCCTTAACTCGTCTACGACTGTTTTCACTGTTCCAGCTGTTGAGCCCAAGCAGACTATGGCTATTTCAGCATCCTCCAGAAAATACGGGTCAAGCAAGCCGTCGCCATAGCTTCTACCGCTGATTCGCGCATATTCGTCGTGCACTTCTCGGATAACCTTAAGCGCGTTTTTCATGGCTTCCTCCTGCTGTCTCTTAAACTCGAAGTAGTAGTTTGGAAAAGCCAGGGGTCCCATAGTCATGGGATTTTCTGGATCGAGTTTGAGTGGAGCCATCTTCCCCTCATGGGTTAGCACCATTGGGAATTGGCGTACGCCAACAAACTTTTTCACAACTTCGTCTGGAAGTACATTAACATTTTCCACGGAGTGGCTTAGTTGGAAGCCGTCTAGGCAGACCATGGCTGGCAAAAGCACGTCTGGGTGTTCAGCTATGCGGAAAGCTTGAATAATCGAATCGTAGACTTCTTGGGCGTTTTCAGCGTAGATCTGTATCCAACCGCTGTCCCTTTGCGCCATTGTGTCGGACTGGTCACCGTGGATGTTTATTGGCGCCGATAGGGCTCTGTTGGCTATTGCCATAACAACCGGTGCACGACAGCCAGAAGTCACAAAGAGCATTTCATGCATAAGGGCCAAACCAGCAGAAGCAGAAGCCGTAAAAGTTCTAGCCCCAGTGAGGGAGGCTGCAAGACAAGTCGTTAGGGCGCTGTGCTCCGACTCGGTGCAGATGAAGGCTGTTTCAACCTCACCGTTGGCTACGTACTCGCTGAACCTCTCAACAATTATGGTTTGTGGCGTGATGGGATAAGCAGCCACAACATCCACATCCGACTGCTTAACAGCGTAGGCAACAGCCTCATCACCGTTTAGGGCTAGGGTTTTCTGCTCAACAATAACGCTTTTCATTTTGCACACCTTTTGCACACCTCACTCAAGCCTCATTTCTATGGCTTTCACGGGGCACTCGTTGGCGCATACCCCGCATCCCTTGCAGAAGTTGTAGTCAAACTCTATATCCTCCTTTTCAGGCTTCCAGTGGATTGCTCCGTCTGGGCAGAAAATGGTGCACAATAAGCATTTGGTGCACTTCTCCAAGTCCCGGACTGGCTTGTAGGTTTTCCAATCTCCAGTTAGGAATTCTGTGCTGGATTTCCAGCATACAGCGGCTATGGAAATTTCCCTCCAACCCTTTTCCTCAGCTGTCATTCTGAACGAACCTCCTCATAGGCTTCCTTAATAACTGCGAAGTTCTTCTCGGCGATGTCGCTTCTAAAGCGTTCCTTAACAGTCTTTCCAATACTTTCTAGGCTGACAACGCCGGTGACGCGGGCAACAGCCCCAAGCATGGCGGTGCTTGTTATTGGCAAACCTAAAATTTTTATGGCGATCTCCGTCGCTGGGACAGTCCAAACTTTCCCCCTATCCTCTTTAAGCATTTTCTTAACTTCAGCTGGGCTATCCTTAAAATTAATTATTAGCGCACCGTCTTCGCTTAGCCCTTCGGTGACGGGCACCGTTTTAAGCAATGTTGGATCTAAGACAACAACAATGTCTGGATTATAAATGGCACAATGTAACCTAATAGGCTCAGTGCTTATCCTTGTAAAAGCTGCGACAGGGGCACCCATCCTTTCTGGGCCAAACTCTGGAAAAGACTGAATGTATTTCCCCTCGTAAACGGCTGCCCTTGCGAGCAATTCGCTGGCTGTCCAAGCCCCCTGACCGCCTCTACCATGCCACCTAACTTCCAACAATTTTTTCAAAGCTTAACTCTCCTGTGGCTTCATCAACATTGGAAAAACTTGAATATACATCTTTCTAGTGTAGAAGGCTTTTTTAGGCTTAAGAAATTAAATCTTTTAAAACCTCTTTCACGGGCATTTTGAGAAGCTCCTTAAAACGGTTTAAAACCATTAAACCTCTCTTGGTTGCAGAATAGTATTTTATGCGCCTCCTCCCCTTCCTAACCCATTTTCCGGCTATCAGCTTGTTCTCCTCAAGCTCGTATAAGAGCGGGTAAACAACCCCAGAGCGAAAGCTCCAGCCCGTCAACTTTTTCAACTCCTTTGTGACGCTGTATCCGGACAAGGGTTTTTGGCTTAAAAGCCATAAAATTACAACTCTGCTGAAGCCTCGTATAGCAGACTTAACCAACTCGCTCTCCAAGTCCATCATTAAAGTCTTCGCCCTTTCCAAACGCTAAACATCTTAGGCTTAAATTACATTTAAAGAGAGATATAAGTGCTATTGCAAAGCGGAAAGTTGATATATCAAGAATTAAAATATACGCTTTCTGGGAAACCTATGGTAAAAGTCGGTAACATTTTCTTGAGGGGCTTGGAGAAGCCAATAATCCTTTGGCTTTTGGCCCACAAGCCAAGGCATGGATACGAGTTAATAGTAGAGTTTGGGAGACTTACCGGGAGAAGGCTTAAGCCAAGCATAGTTTACCCTTTCCTTCACAAACTTGAAAAGGGCGGATTCGCAAGCGCAGAGTGGGTTGTAAAGGGGAGAAAGAGGATAAGGCATTACTCCCTAACCAAAAGGGGGGAGGATCTCCTCCGTAAAGTTAAAGAAATTTTCAGTAAATCCGTAAAGCATGTTCTCATGGACTTGATTGAGAAAGATGAAAAGTAGTGTTCTGGTTAAAATTTATGTCAAAATTTAAATGTTTTATTTAACGATATATGTCGATTCGAGGGACCTGAATTTGGCTGACATAATTCTAACGGCTGACCGCACCTTGATGAGCGACTACCATCACAACGAGTTTATTGGCTTTGGAACATGCGCCCCTCCAAACGTCATTCCAGACTGGCTTTACAGCTTCCTATTCTTCCCACCAATAAAGACTAGGAATGGCATTCCAGTAGCTGCACCATACGGGTTAAGGAAGATTGAAGCCCAACTCTTAAGCGAAGGGTTCGATGTTTTAACAGTGGACCCAGACCACATTGGGAAATATTTGGACGATGCTAAGGTTTTAGGCATACACGTCATGGACCCTTTTGGGCTTGGTCCAGCATCTAGCACCTTCGCTTCCATTCTGAAGAAGGAACCCTTCCTCGCACAGCACTTCCGCAATTTGCTTGCCAAACCAGAAATTAGAAGGGCGAAAAAACGCGGGTTAAAAATTGTTGTTGGGGGCTCCGGCGTTTGGCAGTTCCGTTATAGGGAGAAATTCGTGAAGAATTATGGAATTGACTGCATAATTGACGGGGAAGCCGAGAAAGTTGTTGGTAAAATTATGAGAGCCGCTATAAACGGTGAGGAGCTTCCCCAATACTATGAAGTTAGCGTCCAAGAAACGCCGAGCCTAGAGGAGATTCCAAACATTGTGAATCCGTCCATTAACGGTCTGGTGGAGATTGGACGGGGCTGCTGCAGGGGCTGCAATTTCTGCAGCGTCACCTTAAGACCCCTGAGATGGTACCCTGTTGAGAAGATCCTTAAAGAAATAGATGTTAACATCAAATCTGGCTACGCTTATAACGCGTGTCTCCATGCGGAGGATGTCATGCTTTACGGTTCAAAGGACACCATTCCAAACGATGAAAAAATCATAGAGCTTCATGAAGCTGTCATAAAGAAATGTGATGGCTTCAGCTGGAGCCACTGCTCATTAGCAACAGTTTCCGTGAAACCAAAACTTTTCGAAAAAGTGGCCCAAATAATACTTCAAAAACAGCCGTGGTGGGGCGCCGAAGTAGGGATAGAAACAGGCTCACCAGAACTTGCGAAGAAAATAATGCCTGCTAAGGCGCACCCCTTTAAGCCTGAAGAGTGGCCTGACGTTGTCCGCCAAGGAATGGGCCTAATGCATGATAATAAGCTTGTTCCAGCCTGCACGCTCATCGTTGGCGTGCCAGAAGAAACAGAAGAAGACCTTATTAAGACCATAGAGCTTGTCGAAGACCTCAAACATATAAAAAGCCTCATTGTGCCTCTCTTCTTCGTCCCGTTAGGAAGGCTAAAAAATGAGGACTGGTTTAAGGAGGCAAAAATGACAAAACTTCATGAAGAACTCCTAATAAAATGCCTAAAACATGACTTCTACTGGATAGACGACCTTATAGGCTTATCCTTCGCGGGGAAGTGGTATGCGAAAGCCTTGCGTTTCCTCTACAGAATCTTTGTAAAAATCATCGAGCGCAAAGCAAAAAAGGAGGGAATTTATTAGGCGAATAAACTTAAATACGGCGTTAAAACCAGAACAAAAATGGAGCAAGCCATAAGTGCCGCCGTAGCTCAGAGTGGTAGAGCGGCTGGCTGTTAACCAGTCGGTCGTCGGTTCAAGTCCGACCGGCGGCGCTTCTAACATTCTTTAATGGGCCGGTAGTTCAGTTGGTATGAACGCCCGACCCGCACTCGGGAGGTCGCGGGTTCAAATCCCGCCCGGTCCACCATTTCGCCGTTTTAAGCTTTTAGCTGATTCAGCAACTCTTCCAGCGCTTTTACAGTGTTTTCAATTTTAGTCTGCATTTTGCTAAGTTTCTCTTGAAGTTCAGCTTTTTCCCGCTTCTCTTTTTCGATTTCAGCCTTCAACCTCTCGAATTCCTCTTTTAGTGGTGTGGCTTCAGCCTCTTTGACCATGAATGTTAGGACTTTTTCGCCTTTTAGGAGCATTTCGTAGGTTTCCCTCACAAGCTTTCCAGCTTCAGTCTTCCCTGTTAAGTGGGCTCTTACGGTTTGTTCGCCTCGGCCGAGCTCGTCGGCTATCCTTGGAACGGTCATTCCGGCTTTTTCCCTTGCTATGGCGCCAGCTGCAACAGCCAGGGAGTCTATCCATGTTATGCGGTCTTTTGGGTCTGCGCTTCTCATTTTTTCGATAACATCCTTTCGCGAAACTGTTCCTAGGAGGAGGACTGCCTCAAGCTTTTGAATATCTTCTCGCCCTAACGGTTTTAGGGGAACCTCTATTTCGCTCATGGGCTTTCACCTCCACCTCCCTCAACAAATCCTCTCGGCGTAACTTTAACAGTTTTATCCGGATATACGATTATTCCTTTGCTTGTTATGTCAAAGGGATGCCTCCTCATAGAATGCCCCGTCCCACGCATTTTCCAAACAATTATTGAACGTTTAAGCTCTCCTTGAAACTCGTCCAAATCAAGCCTAATAATTCCGTCGGCAGCGTGCTCAACGCCTGGTCCGCCGAACCCCCGGTCTGTGACGCTTACTTGTGAAATGAGAAAGCCAGTACATCCTAGACCAGCCAAAACCTTTTTAATAAGCATCAATGTTGACCTTGCCAACATAGGCTTGGTCATGTAAAGGGTTGAAACAGAGTCTATGACAACTCTTTGTGCATTCAAATCTGTTATGGCTTGCCGTATAACATCCAAAAAGTTTGGGACATCATCTGGGTCCTTAACCACGTAGCGTTCCCTCTTCGCCGATTCACCAACACCAGAAGTGAAGGCGTCTACAATTGCAAACTTCCCCTCCTGCTCATACCTTCTAGGCTCCCAACCAAACCTATCCATGTTAATCCTAACCTGAACGGGATGCTCCTCCAAAGTCACAAGAACGCCGGGCTCGCCAAGCCTAAAGCCAGCATAAAGAAACTGTTGACCAAAAATAGACTTACCAGTTCCAGGCCCACCAGACAAAAGCACAATATTCCGCCTCGGTATCCCACCGTAGAGTATCTCATTCATCCCGGGAATTCCCACATCAACACGATCACTCATAATGAAATCTCCAATTTTGATTGTTTCAGCATTTGTCACTAGCCAGTTTTAAATATTTTGCAAAGGGGTGTTTTAAATCTTTAAATTTATTTCACTTTTGCTGCGAATTCTTCGGAGATTTTTTGTACATTTCCAACTCTCTTTGCGAAATTGGCTTAACCTTTTTGAGCGCTTCCTCAAAGTGACGCTTGCACACTTTAACGTTTTTAACGTTTTTCTTCGCCTCATCTGGATCTTTGTTTTCCATTATGTGTTCTCTTATGGCCAGCATAACTGCTGTGTTGCAAACAGACGCCAAGTCTGCCCCGTATAGCCTTCTGTTCTCTTAGCAAGCTCTTCTATGTCTACATCTTCAGCTAGGGGTTTCTTTTTTAGGTGAATTTTGAGAATTTCTTTTCGAGCGTTAACGTCTGGCGGTGGTACGTATAGAAGCTTGTCGAATCGTCCTGGTCTAAGAAGCGCTGGATCAATTATGTCTGGCCTATTTGTAGCCGCTATAACGACAACACCTCTGAGCTCTTCAAGACCATCTATCTCAGTTAATAGTTGGCTTATCACGCGTTCAGTCACATGCGCGTCGCCATAACCTCCACCCCTTACAGGCGCGATGGAGTCAATTTCATCAAAGAATATTATGCTTGGTGCTGCCTGCTTAGCTTTTCTGAAGACTTCTCTTACGGCTCTTTCAGATTCGCCAACCCATTTGGATAGGAGTTCTGGTCCTTTAACACTTATGAAGTTGGCTTCACTTTCGTTGGCAACAGCCTTCGCCAATAATGTTTTGCCTGTTCCTGGCGGACCGTATAGGAGTATCCCCTTAGGTGGCTTAGCATCCAAATGTTCGAAAACTTCTGGATATTTTAGCGGCCATTCTACAGCTTCTTGAAGCCCACCAATGTCTTCATAGGTTACCTTTGGGACTTCTCGCACAGCAGCCGCCGGCTTTTCACCTATGGCGATTTGGGTATCCGCTGTTATTATGACTGCTGGTACTGGCGGCTGGACACTTGTAACCATTAAGTCCACTTTTCTACCCATGATCCCTACGGGAATATGGTCGCCCCTTGTAACAACTCTGCCCTCTAAAAGCTGGGCTAAATAATTCTTCGACTCCTTCAATGCGCAAAGGCTCTGTAGGTGCAAGTGTTACACCAGCCTTTGTTCCACCCCTAACAGCTGCTTTAATGGGGTACCTTTTGCCTTCAGGTGCCCCATCAATTATAGCCTACACTTCTGGAGTGTTCGGCACTCTGATTGGTGCAGACATATTAAACTTGCATAGAATTCCTAAGATAGGGGCAAGGATAGTAAGCATTGGTGGAGCCGGAACTTTTGACGGCATCTTCTTAAGCGGAATAATTTCTGTCCTCCTCGTTTAAGTGAAGTTGACGCTACTACCCTCTTTTAGCCATCTATAGATAGTTTTCAAGGGCACGCCCAAATTCTCTGATATTTGTTTGGCACTGTATCCTTTGCTCTTTAATTCTTGCATCTGCCTTTTCTTTAGCCTTCTTTCAGCCTTATTGAATCTGGCCTTATTCTCAAAAATTACACGGTCCTCCTTGCCAAAGAGTGAAAGTGCCAACATGAAAGCTTTAAGGTAATTATATTCCCTATTAATATAGCCTATTAACTTAATGCGATAATCTTCAGCAACATATTTTCTTAACTGATTTAGCGCCTCCTCCACCATATCAAAACTTATTGAAGGCCCAAACTCAACCTCAACCATCTTACTTTCAGATTTGACCTCAATCGAGTACCTTCTGCTCATTTTGGTCACCTACATTTTAATACTGCCAAGTGTGCATGCTTATAAATTTTTCTCATTTTGAGATTTCTTTATAATGCGAAAAGCTTATATGCGCTATTCCCATATTACAAAAATGAAAAAATGAGATTACGAGGTGATCCCAATGATAACAGAAAAAGCACTCAAACTGAAAATGCTTAGACATAAAGTAACCGATCGCGGGCCTCCAATAATCTTTTCAATCTACGCTCTGCATCAAGTGTTTTACCTGCAAAATAAACGTAAAATTTTAAAATTCTCGTTCCACAAGTTTTTGTGGCGATGAGGATATGCTCCTCCTCTCATGGCTGATACGGGATGAAGAGGGGGCATACATCCGAGCCAAAAATATGCAAAACTTGAGATTTATAGGATCATCTGCATTATTATTAGCGCGATTATTAGCACGGAGAGGGCCTTCATGGCTTTGCTGTTGAACTTTGTGGCTTCTTCTGTTTTCTTGGCGTCTACAAGCTTCATGATGTAGACTGATGCTGAAAGGTTGTAGAGGAATATTATGTAAACTGATATCATCATTCTATCCGCAAATGTTAAATAACCTATTGGTGGTATGCCGCTGAGAAGGGATAAGTGGAAGGCTGCAGCTGACATCAGCGTTGTTACGCCTAAGCCTATTCTCTGACTGAAGTTTTGGGGCGATATGAAGAATGTAAGAAGTGATATCGTCGTTATCACAATTATTGGCAGTACGCTTTTGACGAAAGATGACAGCATGGGGCGCTTCAACTGTATGCTGAAAATGAACCTCGAATAGGTTTCATCCCCATAGGAGTGTTCGGTTTCTGTGGCATTGTATCCCCCTATCTCCCAACCAGCAATGTTAGCAGCCTCATCTATTGCCGAATTCTGGTCTGCAACGTAGCGTAGGTGGGATATGTCAAGCTCTTTATGCTCCAGTTCTATGGTAAGCGTATGAGTTTCAAAGGGGTATTTCGTGAAATCAAAGGTTTTTATAAAATCACCTTTAATACGGTACTCTACATAACCGCCAGTCTCATTTTCATCAATGGGTTTAAACTCTGCCACTGGACCATTGACAAACTCAAATTTCTTCACGTCTGTTAGGCTAATTTCAGAAGGGTTAAACTTGAACCATAAATAGAAGTCTAGGCGGTAGCTGCTGGCGGCTAAATCCACCTTTTCAACATTCACAAGCCAAACTCCAACATAAACTTTCGCTGGGCTTGTTTGTGGTTTGGGTTTTTCAGCCATTGTCTGCGGGGTTAGCATCAAAATTAGTGGCAGCATGAAGGCAAGCGTTACCATTAGTTGGTAGCGCTTTTTCATGACATTCACCGGTCGAGTTTCAACTCGGATATAGAACTTGATATATAAGTGTTAGGGCTGATAAACCACCTTTTTGGCATGGATTTTTATTGTTAATAAATATGTTTGTCTATTCCTAATGATACATTTTGAGGATTCGCTACCTTTATTTATATAAAACTGCATTGAATAGGTTGAGAAAGTCGGGAGACGAAGAATCATGTCGAAAAAGGCTCCATCAAAGGACGACGCGCTCGAAGCATTAGACTTCATAATTAATGTTTTGAGGGAGCATGAGAAGGATTTGGACCGCCTCATAAATGAGTTGGGCAAAATAACTGAAAGGCTTGGGGAGGCTGGAGAGCTAAGCGGCAAAATTGAAAACGTTGAAGATAGACTCACAAACCTTCAAAACGAAATTTCTAATCTTATTTCCTATCTTTCAACATCCCATGAAACGCCAAAAGCATTCGCACCACCAGCCACGCAGCCAACCGTGCAGATTCAAAAACCACAAGTCCTCGCATCTGAGGCGCGGGGTCCACCGGTCATTTTGCGATGCAAGCAGTGGGAGGATTTCCAAACCCTAGCCCGCCAAGCCCAGGCGCTTTCATTTCTATATAAGGAGGCGGAGAAAACTTTTCAGGCAGATGCCTTAAAAAACAATCAGATTATAACTTATAGTGGGGAGCTTCCAAAACCTACAGCCCTTTTGAAGAGTTGGCTTTCTAAGCAGTTGGATGTTCCTGAAGAGAAGATTCTTGAAGGTATTTTGGCTGTCGGCTAGAAGCCTTTAGGAAAGTTTGGTCTGTTTTTGTTATGTAGTAATGTTTATATATTTGCATGAGTATTAAGTCTTACGATGCAGTATGGGGCGGAGGTTGAAGGCTGAACAAAAGCAGCCAAAATCGGTTTTTCCGTTTTCGAAGCCTTCTCCTTTCTCCTCGATGACGGAAATGGCTGCTTGTTCAGCCAAAAAACAATGAAAACCCCAACTAAGCCAAAACTGAAAGAGGCAAACAAGCTTGGACGAGAACAGAAAACCCTTGGAAAGGCTTTTTGAAGAGTTCGCAAAGTTCGAGAAAACCATGGAGGAGCTGCGCTTCCTAAAGCTGGTGGCTCAAAACCTCAAAAGCTTTAGGAAAATGCTAAGCTTCAGAAAATACGATTAGCCACGGGCAAAAGTAAAGCCTTTAAGCATTGTTGGCACTATCCTTTTAGACTGGAAATGGAGCCAAAGCGTGGAGAAATTTTCTTCTTCAACACTTTGACGCGGAAGAAGGAGAAGTTTGTTCCACTGGAAGAGGGCAAAGTTAAGATTTACACTTGTGGTCCAACAGTTTATGATTATGCCCACATCGGAAACTTTAGGACTTTCGTTTTTCAAGACTTGTTGAGAAGATGGCTGGAGTACAGAGGTTTTAGGGTAATACAGGTTATGAATATTACCGATGTTGATGACAAAACAATTAGGGGAGCCAGAAAAAGGAACATTCCATTAAGGGAATACACAGACTATTATATGAAGGCGTTTTTTGAAGATATTGAGGCGTTAAACCTCGAAAAGGCTGAGTATTATCCTAGGGCTACTGAGCACATTCCTGAAATGGTTGAGTTGATTAAGAGGCTTATGGAGAAGGGTTACGCTTACAGAGGCGAAGATGGCTCCATTTACTATGATATTTCAAAGTTTAAGGATTATGGGAAACTTTCAAAGTTGAAGATTGAGGAGTTGAAGCCCGGCGCCAGAGTGAAGGTGGACGAGTATGGGAAGGAGGAAGCCCGCGACTTTGCCCTCTGGAAGGCTTGGGACGAGGAGGACGGCGACGTTTTTTGGGAAACAGAAATTGGCAAGGGCAGACCGGGATGGCACATTGAATGTTCAACCATGGCTATGAAATATTTAGGCGAAACCATAGACATTCACAGTGGAGGCGTCGACCTAATCTTCCCACATCACGAGAATGAGATTGCCCAGAGTGAGGCTGCCACTGGCAAGCCCTTTGCCCGCTACTGGCTCCATTCTGAGCATTTGCTTGTCGAGGGCAAGCGCATGGCTAAAAGATATGGCAACTTTTACACTTTAAGGGATTTAATAGGGAAAGGCTATGACCCTAAGGCTATACGCTATTTGCTTATGTCAACCCATTACAGGCAACAATTAAACTTCACTTTTGAGGGGCTTGAGGGGGCGAAAGGTGCCGTTGACCGCCTAACAACTTTTGTTAGGAGACTGTTAGAAGCGGATGGTGTGGGCTGCGACGAAGAAATAAAACGCTTGATGACTGATGTGCAAAAGCGTTTTGAAAGCGCCATGGATGACGACCTAAACATAAGCGTGGCTTTGGCTGCTCTCTTCGACTTCGTTAGGGACGTGAATAAGCTTATGGACGAGAATAAGCTGAGCCGACGAGAAGCCGAAGAAGTTTATGGCTTGATGATGAAGTTTGACAAAGTTTTGGGAGTTATAGGAGAAATTAAAGCTGAAGAAAAGCTGCCCCCAGAGGCTGAGGAGCTGATTAAAAGGAGGGAGGAAGCCAGAAAAGCCAAGGATTGGGCGACCGCTGACAGAATTAGGGAGCAGCTTAGGGCTATGGGCATAATATTGGAGGACACGCCTCAAGGGGTTAAGTGGCGAATAGAAAAGCGTTAGAGACAATGCGGTCTTGCACTTTTGTTTTCGAAATTGTTATTAAGGGTTGTTGGCTTTTCTGCTTTTGTTATGAGCCCGGCTCGAAGAGGTGAAATTAGGACAATGGGTGGTGATGATGGTGAAAAGCCGGAATATAGAGTTTTCAAGTGTTGGCGAGTCTTCGAGCTGGGCTCTTCTTAGCAATGAAGAGATTTTAACTCTTCCAGTTGAGGAGCTTCTTAAGCGTTTAAATACTTCTTTGGCTGGGCTTTCTTCCGAGGATGCGGAAGAGCGTCTAAGGGTATTTGGCTACAATGAGCTTGTTAAGCGAAAGAGGAGAGCAGCCATTATCGATTTCCTCTACCATTTCAAAAGCCCGTTAATAGTTATCCTTCTTGTGGCTGGGTTGATTTCAGGCTTTTTTGGGGAGGTTGCAAACGCCATAATAATATTTGTTATAGTGACGTTCAGCGTTGTCCTAGACTTTTATCAAGAGTCTAAGGCTGAAAGGGCAGCGGAGATGCTTAAGCGAAGAGTGGCGACGACAGCCACTGTTTTAAGGGATGGCGTTAAACGGGAGGTTAGGCTTGCTGAAATCGTCCCCGGCGACATTATAAACCTTTCAGCAGGCGACATTGTGCCTGCAGATGCCCGGGTTATAACCGCCAAAGATTTGTTTGTGAACCAGTCCGCATTGACTGGTGAGTCTTTCCCTGTTGAGAAGATCGCTTCGCCGTTGAAATCTTTTGAGCCTTCGATAACGGAGTGGAGTAACTACCTTTTTATGGGCACTTCTGTTGTGAGCGGAACAGCAACGGCTGTTGTTGTGAAGACTGGAAGCCTAACGGAGTATGGGAAAATTGCCAAGAAGCTTGTGGAAAGGGAGGCTGAAACCGAGTTTCAAAGGGGGATTCGGAGTTTCGGCTATATGATAATGCAGGTGACTTTCCTACTGGTCATATTTGTGTTTTTCATTAACGCCCTTTACATGCGAAGCGTTTTGGACTCGCTTCTTTTCGCTGTGGCTTTGGCTGTGGGCTTAACGCCAGAACTCTTGCCCATGATAATTTCAATTAACCTTTCCAAAGGCGCCATTGCTATGGCCAAGAGGGGCGTTATTGTGAAGCGTTTAGCCTCCATACAAAATTTTGGAAGCATGGATGTCCTATGCACGGATAAAACTGGAACCCTAACGGAGAACAGGATAAGGCTTGTTCTTCATGTTGACATTAATGGTGATGAAAGCGAGAAGATTTTGCTTTATTCTTATCTTAACAGTTACTTCCAAACGGGATTGAAAAGCCCCTTGGACGAGGCGATATTGAATTTTAGGAATATTGATGTTAAAGATTATCGGAAAATTGACGAAGTGCCATTTGATTTTGTACGTAAGCGCTTATCCGTTGTGTTAGAATATCAAAACCAACGCTTTATGATCACTAAGGGAGCCCCAGAGGAAGTTGCCAAAGTCTGTGCTTACTATGAAATTGGAGACATCATAGCTGACATAACCGACGAGGTGCGCGGAAAAATTGAGCAAAAATATGTTGAGCTTAGCGCCGAAGGCTACAGGGTTTTAGGCGTATCCTACAAGCGTCTAAGGGAAGACAAGCCCGTTTATGCTGCTAGCGACGAGAGGGAAATGGTGTTCTTGGGCTTTATTGCCTTCCTTGACCCACCTAAGGAAACGGCTAAGGAGTCGCTTCAGCTTTTGAAAAGCGCTGGCGTAGAACTGAAAATTTTAACAGGCGACAATGAACTTGTAACTAGAAAGGTTTGCGAATACTTGGGCTTTGAAATAAAGGGAATCGTCACCGGAAGCGAAATTGCCCAAATGCATGATGACGCCCTTGCAAGGGTTGTTGAGGAGGCAAACGTTTTCTGCAGAGTGACACCGGCGCAGAAAGACCGCATAATAAACGCTTTGAGGAATAATGGTCATGTTGTAGGGTTTTTGGGCGACGGGATAAATGATGCGCCATCCCTTAGAAGTGCAGATGTTGGCATATCTGTGAACAATGCTGTTGACGTTGCAAAGGAATCCGCAGACATAATCCTTTTACAGAACAATTTGATGGTGCTCCACGACGGTGTCTTAGAGGGAAGAAAAACCTTCGGCAACACCATGAAGTATATCATGATGGGCGTCAGCTCAAATTTTGGAAACATGTTCAGCGTTGCCGGGGCATCCCTGTTTCTGCCATTTTTGCCAATGCTGCCGATACAAATACTTCTTAACAACCTTCTCTATGACTTTTCACAGTCAGCAATACCTACGGATGAGGTTGACCAAGAATACATTGAAAAGCCTAAAAGATGGGACATACACTTCATCAGAAGGTTTATGGTGTTTTTGGGTCCGGTTAGCTCCCTCTTCGACTTCCTAACATTCTTTATTATGCTTTTCGCCTTCAAAGCCTCTGAGCCGTTGTTCCAAACAGCATGGTTTATTGAATCCCTCTCCTCGCAAACCCTTGTAATTTTTGTCATTAGGACAAGGAAGTCGCCCTTCTGGAGAAGCAAGCCAAGCAAGCCCCTACTATTAAGCAGCATAGCAATAATTGCGTTTGCATCAATACTGCCATACACACCTTTAGGAACAATTTTCAGGTTTGCAGAGCCTCCAGCAGCCTTCTTCATAGCCCTAGCCGCAATTCTAAGCTCATATTTGGCTTTAGCTGAAGTTGTTAAAAGATGGTTTTATAAGAGGTATGGCTATAGGCTTGAGCAAACTCTGATACCGCCAAGAAAAATTGGCATTTACCTGAGCAAAACTGCCAAACTTGTGCAGAACATGGTTGCCGTAATATGCCTACGCTTTGAAAGTGAGTTTTCAATAGACTCCCTCATGGAAGATTTAAAGGTGTGCTTGGGCTATCCATTGGATGCAGAGCAGATTTTCCGCAATTTAAACCATCTGCGCCGAGGCGGATTAATCAGCATAAATTGGCACGAGAGAACCGTTAAGCGGGAAAAGGCCATGAAAGAATATGTGACGAAACATGTGATGGGCGAGTTGTGGCCAAAAATAGTTGGTGACTGGCAGAGGGCAAGCGAAATTTTAAAAGCCAAATATGGAAGGCTTAACAGCGAATACTTGGAGCTTTTAAATAAGCAAATTTACCCTAAGGCTTAATTGATTGGCAAGGCTCCTTTCCATGCAGGTTCCATTCTATTGTGGCGTATTTTCCACTACAAAGCTTTTCGGCTAGCTCCCTCTCGTACTTTGTTAAATCGCCGCTCTTTTCAAGCCTTACCCTTAACGCTTTTTGGAAACCTTCAATTAGGGCTTCGAGCACTGTGGCGTGGGGGATTTCCTTTCCAAGCTCCGCCCTTATCGAGGTTATCTTGTTTTTTGCTATGCCAACAACTTCCATGCATGTTTTTGCCCATGGAACTCTTAGGAAGGTGAACATCCTTTCAAGGTTGACGTCAACGAGTATTGTGCCGTGTTGTAGGACGACGTCGGATTTATGGTACTGGGCGCTTCCAGAAATTTTCCGCCCACCTATTGTTAGGTTTGGGCAAGTCCTCGCGTCGCCCTCGTTGAAGTCCGCCTTCAATCCGAGAATTTTTAGGGCTTCTACTATGCCAGCATAAATTTTTGCGTAAACTTCCGTTATGTCCCTGGCGCCCAAATCATCCTTGCTTGCAACTACGCTGTAGGTTATTTCGCCATCGGCGTCGTGGTAAACTGTGCCTCCACCAGTTATCCGCCTAACAACATCAACGCTATGCCTCTGACAGTTTTCCAGGTAAACCTCATTCTCCACCCTTTGAAATCGCCCAATAGAGACAGCCGAAGGATTCCAACGGTAAAACCTTACAGTGTTAGGCGCCAACCCTCTTATTCTTGCTTCCAGTACCGCCTCATCAGTAGCCATATTCATGTAAGCGTTATGCGTCTCAAACTTTAGCAGTCTCCAACCAGCCATTTCCAGCAAACTCAAACTAACACCAGTCTTAAAGGTGTTTCCCTTATTTAGAAAATTTTGCTTTGGAGTCTTTCCAAGCCAATAGCCGCCTAGCCCCCTCTATATTTTGCTTTTATGCCACGTTCAGTTTAAATATTAGATGTGCGATTACACGTAGCGAGAGGAAAAAGTAGACTATGGGTTCAAAGTCTCCAAGAGGCGAATTCGCCGCAAGACAACTCGTCGAAAAACGGAAGAAGTTCCGTTGGAGTAGCAGGTACTATAAAAGGCGAATGTTAGGTTTAGATGTTAAGGCTGACCCCCTTGAAGGGGCCCCAATGGCAAGAGGCATAGTCCTCGAAAAGGTGGGCGTTGAAAGCAAACAGCCCAACAGCGCCATAAGAAAATGCGTCCGAGTTCAGCTAATTAAGAATGGTAAGGTTATTACTGCTTTTCTGCCTGGAGACGGAGCCCTAAACGTTGTAGACGAGCATGACGAGGTAATAGTTGAAGGCATCGGAGGCTCTCGTGGGAGGAGTATGGGCGACATCCCGGGCGTCCGTTGGAAGGTCATAATGGTTAATGGCGTTTCATTGAAGGAGCTTGTGCTTGGTAGGAAGCAGAAGCCAATGCGGTGATGAAGAATGAGCAAGGAACAGAAAGAACAAAAAGAGGCAAAAGAAACGGAACAGAAGAAGGCTGAGCGGAAAGCCGAGGAAGAGAAGGAGATAAAACTTTTCGGAAAATGGAGCTTCAAAGAAGTCGAGGTTAGAGACCCGGGATTAAAGAGGTACATATCGCTTAAACCTGTTGTCGTACCCCACAGCATGGGACGCCACGAGCACAAACGCTTCGGAAAGGCAAACGTCAACATTGTGGAAAGGCTCGTAAACAACCTTATGCGTCCCGGAAAAAATGCTGGGAAAAAGGCTAAAGCTATAAACATTGTTAAGCATGCCTTCGAAATAATCTACTTGCGAACTGGAAGGAACCCAATAGAAGTTCTCGTTAGGGCTGTTGAGAACTCCGCCCCATGCGAGGACACTACAAGAATCGCTTATGGTGGCATAGTCTACCACTTATCAGTGGACGTCTCACCCCAGAGAAGGGTTGACTTAGCCTTAAGATACATATGCGAGGGAGCCCGCCAAGCGGCAATGCATAATCCACGCTCAATTGAGGAGTGCCTAGCAGAAGAGCTTATTCTAGCGGCGAACAACGACATGAAAAGTTATGCGGTTTCAAAACGCCACGAGCTTGAAAGGATAGCCATGGCTTCAAGATAGCCATTGCCACTGCCACTTTCAGCCTATTTTGTGTGGATTTCAACAACATCCCCATCCTCAAGGGCGAAATTAGCCCCAACCTTTTGAGGACTGAAAACGAGGCGTTTAGCCCAAACCCTTGCGTAAGCAAACTTCTCGCTGAAGTCGCTGTGGATACTCTTAGCCAAATCATAAACCGTTGAGCCCCTCTTCAAAACGAAGGGTTTATCCGAAAAGTCTCGCTCTCCAGGCTCCTTAGTGTAGACACGAATCAAATCCAAACTTTTGAATAGGGCTTCACCAATTTTATTTAAGCCCACCCCGGTTTTGCATGAAGCGGCAATTATTGGAAGTTGACCACTAACATAACCCTCCAAAGTTTTCAGTTTTGCCTCAGAGCCTTTTACATCGCATTTGTTTGCAACTATTATAGCCGGCTTGTAGGCTGTGCTTCCGAAGATGGCGTCTTCAACATCGTCTAATGTGGCTTCGCCGTAAATCTTCACAACAGCATCCATAACCCTATAACTTTTTAGAAGCTCCTCCACATCCCTAAAAGTGCAGTCCAAAAGCCCACCAAAAACGATTATCCGTAAGCCGGCGCCCATAAACTTCCTTTCAATCTCAACCCGCGCCTTAGGCTTGCTCACAAGTATCCTCGTCCTCTCCAACTCCCCAAGAATTGTGGACAACTGCCAAACAGGGTCTTGCACCAAATCCACCATTAGGATTAAGCCGTCAGCATTCCTAGCCAAAGCCAAAGTTTGAAGACCCCAAGCCCTTCCATCTGCAGCCCCTTCCATCAAGGCTGGAGCCTCAACAAGCTGGAACTGAATATCCTCGTAGGGAAGCATTCCAGGAACAGGCTCCTTAGTTGTGTAAGGTGTTGGCGAAACCTCAACCTTCGCGTTTGTAGTAGCCGCCAAAAGACTGCTCTTCCCAACATTTGTCAAGCCCAAAATGACTATTTGGGCTGCTCCTTCCTTCTCTACGAAAAATTTTGGTCCACCCCTGCCAGCCTTCCGCCGCTTTCCCTCCTCAATCTCTCTCCGCAGAACAGCCATCTGCTTCTTAACTTGGGCACATAGCTTGGCGGTTCCCTTATGCTTTGGCACAAGGCTTAGAAACTCCTGCATAAGCTGAAGCTTCTCTATAGGATTTCTTGCAGCTGAAACCTCAGCCCACTTACGCTTGGCTTCCGCGGGCAAGTTTGTAGGCATAAACCCTTACGCTTCCCAAAAACTATTGAAAAATGAACGCTAATATCCATTTCGAAAAGAATGCCTAACAACCTTTCAACTCCCCGCAGACACAACAACAGAAATCACTAAGGAAGGATGGGGAAAATCAGCCTTTGCTAAAAGCCATTTTCTAGGGGAGTTTGCCGGAAACTAGAGAGGGATAATATATTTGCTAAGCCGAACCAGCAAAATATGCCACACAAAAACCTTAAAAAAGGGCTGGTCAATTTTGCAGTTCTTCGCCTGAAGCAAAATTGACACGTGCCTTCATGGAAGAATAGACATCAAAAGATTCACAATTCTCCCAGCTGCAGCCTCAACTTCCCCAGATAAGCCTTCACCAAAATCTGTTTCTTTAGGCTCTATCAAAAGTAGGGCTATTTTTGCCTCTAATGTTTTGGAGAGGTAGTCACAAAAAACCCTAAGCGGAAGTATATGCGTGGAAATGGCTGGAAAAACCTTGAGGTGTTCGGGCTTTACAAGCCTACAGTTGCCTGGCTCCAAACCCATAACTGCAGCGTCAATGAGCAGAACATGTGTTGGCCTAAAGTCCAAAATCTGTTGAATAAAACTTTCAGGAACAGTTTCGCATTCAATCAGCAAAACTTTTTCAGAGACTTTTCCATGCAAGTCATGGACGATCTTCACGCCGACAAAGTCGTCCATGCGGATGGGGTTGCCAACGCCAGCGACAACAACCCTTTCCGCGTTAGAGAGCCATTCCCTAAGCTTTTTCTCGAAGGAACCTTCCACAGACAAAAGGGTTTCTCCAAAAATGAAATGGGAAAATGGGAGCTGTTTAGGGTTTATCTCTGCACCGTCTTTACGAGTTTTCCTTCGTGGTTATAGATTTCAACGGTTAGTGGCAGCTGTCCAAAAGCATAGTGGGTGGCACAACCAAAGCATGGGTCATAAGCCCTAAAAGCCATCTCCACCATGTTAAGCAAGCCTTGGTCAACCTTGCTGCCGTGAATCAAGCCCTTAGCAGCGTTCCGAACAGACATGTTAATTGAAGGCGCATTATTAACAGTAGCCACAATCAAGTTGACATCCTTAACAAGCGCGTTCTCATCCAAAACATAGTGGTGAATCAACGTACCCCTAGCAGCCTCAACAACGCCAACGCCTTCGCCGGGCTTGCCAGGCTTATTCCTCACATTAGTGCTCGTTATCTCTGGGTCCTTAACAAGCTCAACAGCCCTCTCAGCAGCATATAAAAGCTCAATGAGCCTAGCCCAATGATAAGCCAAAGTGAAGTGCACCGGTTTCCCGCCTAGAGTGGCGTACATTCGCTCGTATTCCTCTTGAGCTAAGGGCGTAGCCATACCCTCAGCTGCATTAAGCCTTCCAAGGGGTCCAACACGATAAACGCCGCTGTCTGTACCATCAACAAAGCCCTTCCAGCCAACCTTCTTTAAATACGGCTGCTTTACATAAGTCCATAGCTCCACATGCTCGGCGATGTGCTCCAAATAATCCTTAGCCTCAAACTTGGCGAACTCCTTGCCGTCTGGGGTTACAACGCGTATTTTGCCGTCGTAAAAGTTCACCTTGTTGTGCTCGTCCACCAAACCCATATAATAGGTGCGCAGTGTGTAGGCTTCACTCTTAATTAGCTCCACATACTTGGTGTTTTTCAAGACAATGTCGTGGAAAAGCTTCAGTGAAAACTTTGCAAAGTCAACAGCAGAGGTAACCATCTTCTCAATTTCTTGGCGGTTCTCCTCGCTTAGAGGCTTTGATATGCCGCCCGGCAACCCGCAAACTGGGTGGGTAGCCTTTCCACCTATAAGCTCGACAATTCTCTGGCCATAAGCCCTATGCTTAATAACCTCTTTGGCAACATCCAAGCCAGCCTTCTCAATAACGCCTAAAATGTTCCGTTTTTCTGGTGGCGCATCTGGTCCAACAACAAAGTCTGGTCCGCCCAAATAGTAAAAATGCAACGTATGGTCGTAAATGAAGTAGCCACAATACATTAGCTCACGCAATTTCTTGGCTGGTTCCGGCGGCTCCACGTTAAAGGCGGCATCCAAAGCCTTTGTTCCAGCCATATGATGGGCAACTGGACAAACTCCGCAAATTCTGCTGGTTAAGAGTGGCATATCCTCGGCTTTGCGTCCAATACAAAACTTCTCGAAACCGCGGAGCTCTGGAATCTGTAGGTAGGCATTTTCCACCTCGCCAGCATCGTTTAGGAATATTGCTATTTTGCCGTGGCCCTCAAGTCTTGTTATTGGGTCTATGATTATCTCTTTCATTCGCGGATCACCTTCCTCCTCAAAATTGAGGCTGGCAAAGCATACATGTAGAAGGTTCCAACGGGATCCTTAATCTGGTCGATTAGCTTTTCAACCTCTTCTTCAGTGTATTTCTCCTTCTCCTCCTCCAACCCAAGTATCGAAGCCAAAGCACTAATCATGGCGGCGCCCTGCTCCGGAACGTTGGGACATGGACCACCACAACCAGTGCATGGCATGTCAACCTTCAAGCATCTGGCGCCACAACCACCCCTCGTGGCTGGACCCATGCAGAGGATTCCCTGTTCCAATAGGCACCTTTCAGGGTCGGGAGCCTTCTCGTAAACGCGGTATATCCGCGATATCTTCTTGTTCTCCTTCTTCTTCGGACACTCGTCACAAACAGATTTTAAAGGCGCCAAAACAGAGCCTTTTGGCGGAAGCTCGCCCTTAGCTATGGCTTCTAGGGCGAAGAGTGTGCGCTCCACCGCTGGCGGGCAGCCGGGAACATAATAGTCAACGTCCACCGTCTGGTCGAGAGTTCTCACAGTGTCGTAGAATTCTGGAATTTCCAATTCGCCCTCCTTAACATGAACTTTTGGCTGTGGGGAAACCTTGTTGGGATTATCCGTCGAAAAGGTTTGAGCATAGACTTTTTCGAAGATTTCCTCCTTGTTGTGCAGATTAGCCAGCCCTGGAACACCACCAAGATGGGCACATGCACCATAAGCTACGAGAATCTTCGACTTTTGCCTTAGAAGCTTTGCCATGTGCTCTTGTTCGCTGTTTCGGATTCCACCATTAAAGAAGCAAACGTCAATGTATTTGTCAGGCATGTTTTCCACGTCTTTATATTTTATGTCCATGGCTACGGGCCAAAACACTATATCTGCGATTTGCACTACATCCAAGATTTTCTCGTTAATGTCCAAAACAGCGATTTCACATCCGCCGCAGCTTGCAGCCCAGTAGAAGGCGAATTTCAATTTTTGCTTTGCCATGACCCATCTCCTCATTTAATCTGGTTTAATAATTCTGTTGGCTTAACTCTAAGCTCGTTTAGGGCTAATTCCTCTGGCGGTAAGCCCATGGCTAAGCCTAAAAGCTGTGGGTAGTGGAGAATTGGCATGTTGAATTTTTCGTTGAAGGCTCTCTCTATGCGGGGCTGGTTTAGGTCGAACATTATATGGCAGAAGGGACAAACAGTTATAAGCGCTTGGGCGCCAACAGCCCTAACATGGTCAAGCTTTTCCTTAGCCATCTGGAAGGGCACGTCCTCATTAACGCCTATTATTGGGTTGCCGCAGCACTCGGTTTCATCCATATAGTCTAGGCATTCGGCGCCAGTCAGCCTAATCAGCTCCTTAAGGGTTGTTGGGTTTTCAGGGTCATCCCGTCCCACATACTTGCGGGGTCTTAGAACATGGCATCCGCTGTGCTGGGCTACGCGAATACCAGCCAAAGGCTTTGTTACAGTATCCTTTATCTTCTCGTATCCAACGTCCTCTGAAAGCACATAGATTAGGTGTTTAACTTCTATTGTGCCCTTAAACTCCATGCCAACCTCTTTCAAATAGCCGTTAATCTTCTCGCGAAGCTTCTTATCCTCTTTTAACAGTTTATTGGTTTCGTTTAGGCTGCAGAAGCACCCGTTACAGAGGGTCATTATTGGTAAGCCAACTTTTTCAGCTATGCATAGGTTTCTCGCCGCCAACGTCAACATCAATTCGTGGTTTATAACGTCCATTGGGTAGCCACAACAGTTGTATTCTGGCATTTCCACAATCTCAACGCCAAGCTTGGCGAGGACTTTTCTGGCGGATATCTCGTAGCTTGAAAGCCTATATGGAATTACACAGCCGGGAAACAACAAATATTTTGGGTTGCTCATTTGCTCTCCACCTTCGCAAAAGTTTGAACCTTCTCAAGCAAGCCTGCCGAACCAGTAACCTCAAAAATTTTCATAACTTCCTTCACGTTTGGCTTTGGCAGTGGCGGCAGTCCCTGCTCAACCCTTTTCTGAAGCCTTGACTCTGGAATCTCGTAGACGAAACCGCTTTTCATGAGGTTTGTGGCTAACTCCTTGTAAACTAGTGGAAGAATGTTTTTATCTGCAACAGCCATGTTCCGCAAAACGCGCACTATGCCGGCAATTTCAACACCTTGGGGGCAATGGTCCACACACGTGAAGCATGATGAGCATAGCCACAAGGCTTTATCCAGCAGAAGCCTATCCTTCAAGCCTAATTGGACCATGCGGGCTATTCTGCGTGGTCTGTAAAACTCGCTGAATCTTGCTATGGGGCAGTCAGCCGTGCATGTGCCACATTGGAAGCAGACCATCACCTTTTCTGCGCCGTGCATCTTGCTCATTTTATACTTGAACCTGGGGTCAAGCTCCTCAGCCCTAATCACTGGAGGAACGTATTCGCGGGCTTCACTTTTTGTTTCGCTCATTTCCTCTCCTCCATTTTCAACGGGTTCGGACCAAGCTTCTTAATCTGTTCAACCATGTCTCGGACAACGGCTGCAAATTTGTCTCCCTCGCTGGCGGAGACCCATTCCAGCCGCACACGTTCGGGTTCTATCCCAAAATCTTTAAGCACCCTCTTTAATAGCGTTACCCTCCTCAAAGCCTTAAAATTACCACTAAGGTAATGGCAGTCGGATGGAAGGTGGCAACCAGCCAACAAAACACCGTCAGCTCCATTTTTCAGGGCTTCTAGTATGAAGGCTGGGTCTATTCTTCCACTACACATGACGCGGATAACACGGATGTTTGGCGGGTATTGGATTCGGCTTACACCAGCCAAGTCTGCACCAGCATAGGCACACCAGTTGCATAGGAAACCAACAATCTTTGGTTCAAAATCCTTTTGGGCTTCGCTCATTTGGCAGCCACCTCCATCTCCTTCAAGACAGCCCTAACCTGGGCAAGAATCTCCTCAGTTGTGAAGTGTCCAAGGGTTATGGCTTTTGTTGGGCATGCTGTTCCGCAGACTCCGCAGCCCTTGCATAAGGCTTCAATCACGTGGGCAACCACTTTGCCATCTTTCTCCTTCATCTCAATCGCGCTGTAGGGGCATAGAAATTCACAGATTCTGCATCCACTACATAAATCTTCATCTACACTTGCCACGATTCCTTCCATCTCAAGGGCTTTCTTCGAAAGTATTGTGGCTGCTCTTGCTGCGGCTGCACATGCTTGGGAAATGCTCTCCTCAATATATTTTGGCGAGTGAGCCATTCCGCATAGGAAGACGCCGTCCGTCTGGAAGTCCACTGGGCGAAGCTTCATGTGCGCCTCCAAGAAGAAGCCATCCTTTGTCAATGGCACTTTTAGCATTTCGGCTATGCGCTTATTGTCCGGGTTCGGGATGGTGGCAGCACTTAAAATGACGTAGTCTGGCTCCAACTGAACCTCTTGCTTTAATACCGGCTCGTAGAAGGAGACTTTAAGCTTTCCGCCTTCATTTGTGACTTTTGGCTTGCGTTCGTCTGAATAGTTTATGAAGATGACACCTTTTGCTGCTGCCTCCCGATAGTACTCCTCCTTAAAGCCGTAACTCCTAACATCCTTGTAAAGGACGTAAACATCAGCGTCTGGGCTAAGCTCCTTAATTTTCAGCGCGTTTTTGATGGCTTGCCCACAGCATATGCGCGCACAGTTGGGGCGCTCCTCGTTCCTTGCGCCAACGCATTGAATCATAATAACCTTTTTGGCTTTGAACTCGCCTTTGGCAATTTTCTCCTCCAACTCGTGCTGGGTCATGACTCTGGGGTCTTCGCCATACAAGTATTCTTTTGGCTTATACTCAACGGCACCAGTTGCAACAATAACTACGCCATGCTCCACCAGTTTTTCCTCGCCGTTGCTCAGCCTTATTTTTGATTTGAAGTTGCCGATGAAACCGCTTACCTCCACAACCTCCGCGCCTAAATAAACGTGGATAAGCTTGTTTTCCATAACAGCCTTAACAAGCCTTTTCAAGTGCACCTGTGGGTCTTCGCCCTCAAGCAAGTAATAGATTTTCCTTAAGTGTCCGCCAAGCTCTTTTTCGCGTTCAACAAGGTGAACCTCAAAGCCTTGATTGGCTAATTCTAGTGCTGCGGTCATTCCTGAGACCCCGCCACCAATTACAAGTCCTGCTGGAGTGACATTGACTGTTGGGTTTTTCAACGGTTTTAGAAGCCTCGCCTTAGCGACGACGGAGCGGACGAGGTCTTTTGCTTTTTCTGTTGCCGCGTCCGGCTCGTGCATATGAACCCAGCTGCACTGGTCTCGGATGTTTGCCATCTCAAAGAGGTATGGGTTTAGGCCAGCCTCTCGGAGGGTTTCTCTGAAAAGCGGTTCATGGGTTCTTGGTGTGCATGAAGCTACAACAACACGGTTTAGGTTGTACTCCTTAATCTTCTCCCTAATCCGCTTCTGGGTGTCATCCGAACAAGTGTAAAGGTTGTCCTCGGCATAAACAACATTTGGAAGTTTTTTGGCATATTCTACAACTTCTGGAACCCGCACTATTCCGCCAATGTTTATGCCACAGTGGCATATGAAAACGCCTATGCGGGGCTCTTCTTGGCTAACGTCCCGTTCTGGCGGATACTCCTTCACAGTTATGAGCTTGCCACGTTCTGGGGCTATTATTGCCATGGCTTTCGCCGCGGCGCCACTTGCTTGAGCAACACTTTCCGGAATATCCTTAGGCGAGCTGAAGGCTCCGCAAACGTATATGCCTGGCTTTGAGGTTTCCAGCGGTGTGAAGGTATTGGTTTCGCAGAAGCGGTACTTGTTGAGCTTTATGCCAAAAGCCTTGGCTAGTTTTTCCACGTCCTTTGGCGGCTGCATTCCAGTGGAGAGCACAACCATGTCGAACTCCTCAACCCATGGAGTTTCATCCTCTCCAACATAGTGCACAAGCAAGTTGCCGGTCGCTGGGTCTTCGGTTATGCTAGCAACCCTTGAACGCACAAAACGGATGCCATACTCCTCCTGAGCCCGCTTATAATAGGCGTCAAACTCCTTCCCATAAGCCCTAATATCCATATAGAAAATTGTGCAGTCCAACTTTGTTGGCACGTGTTCTTTGGCTATAATGGCTTCCTTAATGCTGTACATGCAACAAGCAGCAGAACAATAATTGTTCCCAAGCTGAGCATCCCGAGAACCAACACACTGAATAAAGGCAATTTTTCGTGGAATCTCACCGTCAGAAGGCCTCAAAACAATTCCGCCGTAGGGTCCAGAAGCGCTTAGTATGCGTTCGAACTCTATGCTTGTCACAACATTTGCATAACGTCCGTAACCGTACTCGCTCTTAAGCCGCGCATCAAAGGGTTCAAAACCGGGAGCCAAAATCACGGCGCCAACATTTAGAACGATTTCGCTGTCTTTTTGGTCGTATTCAACGGCGTTCGCCTTACAAACCTCTTGGCATGTTCTACAACCAATGCATTTTTCGCGGTCTATTTTGAAGCGAAGTGGAACCGCTTGCGGAAATTCGACGTAGACGGCGCTTCTGTCTGTCAAGCCCTTATTGTAGGTGTCTATGGCTTCAACGGGGCATTTTTGTGCACAAAGCCCGCAACCATTACATTTTTCCTCGTTTATGTAGCGGCTTCTTTTTCGAATCTTCACTTCGAAGTTTCCAGCCTCGCCGCTTAAGCCCAATACTTCGCTGTTCGTAATCAAGGAAATGTTGGGATGCCTCCCAGCAGCAACAAGCTTAGGAGCCAAAATACACATTGAACAGTCATTTGTTGGGAAAGTCTTGTCCAATTGAGCCATAACACCGCCGATGCTGGGCGACTGGTCAACCATGTACACTTTAAAGCCTGAATCAGCCAAGTCTAAGGCTGCCTGTATTCCAGCAACGCCTCCGCCTACAACAAGAACTGCTCCTACTTTTCCTTCAGCCATCTTTTATCGCACCTCTAAAGCCTTATACAACGGCGTGTAACCTTCAACATGGTCCAAGGCTATCATACCCTTCCGTCGCATGTTAGTCATGTGCCTCAAAACGGCAGAGGGCTTAATCCCAAGAATTTGGGCTAACTCCTTAACAGAGCGTGGCTTAACCCTTGTCAAGTAGTGAATTTTATAGCGGATGAACTCAGCCCTAACAACGTCGTCCAATAAGGCGTTAAACTCTTCTTCTGATATTTTCACGCCGTAAGCGTTCATGAATTCTGTTAGCTCTTCTTCTCTCCCCAGTAAAACGCGGAGTCTAAAGGCTGAGGCTGCCTCCTTAGCCGCTGTGAGGTTAGCTAAAAGCTCCTCCTTCCCAAGTGGAGAGTTTCCAAGCTTCCAAACTTCTTCTGAAAACTCCTTGGCATAGTGGCTGAAGCCTTTATACTCCAAAGGTGAAACTAGAAGAAGCTTCAACCTTTCAGGCTCAAGTCCAGCCAAAGCCAACAGTTTCTTCAACATTTTAACTGCTCGTTCGGCGTGGAGGTTTCCGTCGACAAAGTGGCAGTCTGGAGGCTTGCATCCGACAAGTAAGATGCCATCCGCCCCATTAATGAAGGTTTCAAGAACAAGTGCCGGGTCCATCCTTCCAACACACATAACACGGATAATATTAACGTTGTATGGAACACGCATCTCCTCCTCACAGAAAGCCCAGTTGCACATGAAACAAACAATTTTTGGCGGGTTAGAGGATTCCATTTCCATTTCACCTCTCCAAGGCTGTCAAAACCATGGTCAGAATCTGCTCATTGGAAAGCTTCTTCATGGTTATGGCTTGTTCTGGGCATCTTGCAGCACATAGGCCGCAGCCCTTGCAAAGCTCCTCGTTTACTTGGGCTACACCCTTCTCATTCTTTTTGATGGCGCCAACTGGGCATATTACTGCGCAGACGTTGCAGCCAACACACTTGCCCTCATCAACAACAGCCTTGTCACCCTCGCACAAGCCCATGCTTGCAAGGCACTCGGCACACGGTCCACATCCCAGACAGCGGAAAGCCTCAAATCTGGCTTGGCGCTTCAGCTTTTCAAGGTATTCCCTTGCCTCCTCAAAGCTTAGGTGGGGCTTCTCTATTGGCGCATCATATCTGCGCTCCTTCTTTTCCAAAAGCCGCCAGTCCTTAACCCAGGTGGTCTCCTCAATCTTCTCCTCTTCCCTATCCTTTCGCAGATCCTCGCCCCTCAAATAACGGTGTATGGAAACGGCTGCGCGTTTTCCAGCGCCAACAGCCTCAATGATGCTTGCCGGACCAGTGGCAACATCCCCACCGGCGAAAACTCCTGGAATGTTGGTTTCAAGGGTTAGTGGGTCAACCTGCAATGGTGGTCCCCGCTTTTCCTTGCTTATAAGTTCTGGTGGCAAGACTGATGTTTCAACCATCTGTCCCAAGGCTGGAATAACCATGTCCACCTCATACTGGTGTTCTGAGAAGGCTATTGGGATTGGGCGTCTCCTTCCGCTCTCGTCTGGCTCACCGAGGCGCATTCTTAGGCACTCGACAGCCTTAACCCTTCCATTCTCGCCAATAATTTGCTTTGGAGCCACCAAGAAATAGAACTTTATCCCGTCCTTCTCGGCTAGCTCCACCTCGTGGGGAAGGGCTGGCATCTCTTCGCGAGAACGCCTATAAAGAATCATAACCTCCTTGGCACCCAGCTTTTTGACGGTTCTTGCAGCGTCGATGGCTGTGTTGCCACCGCCAATGACGGCTACCCTTTCGCCAATGATGATTTTCTTTCCAAGGGCAATAGCCCTCAAAAAGTCAACAGCGTTTATCACGCCCGCTAAGTCTTCGCCTGGCACGTTTAACTTCATGCCCAATTGTGTGCCGATAGCGAAGAAGATTGCCTTATAACCGTCCCTTTTGAGGCTTTCGATGGTTATGTCCTTGCCGAACTCCACGCCGGTTTTGATTTTAACGCCTATATCCTTGATGTACGCGATTTCATTTGCAACAACAAACTTTTCCAGTCGGAAGTCTGGTATGCAGTAGCGCATCATGCCGCCAGGTTCAGCCATCCGCTCAAAAACAGTGACGGGATAACCCAACTTTGCAAGTTCATAAGCCGCCGTCAAACCGGCTGGTCCAGCACCAATTATGGCAACCTTTTCGCTATACTTTTTGGGCACTGGTTCAGCAACAACTCGCCCCTGCTCGCGTTCAATGTCGGCTACAAGCCTTTTCAAAGCGCGTATGGCAACTGCTTGGTCAAGGTTTACACGGGCGCATGCATCCTCACATGGGCTGAAGCAGACCCTTCCACAGATGGCTGGGAAGGGCATGTCCCGCCTTATAACCTCAACGGCTTCCTTGAACTTCCCCCTTTGGATGAGAGCCACATAAGCTTGAACGTTGACATGCGCTGGACATGTTGCTCGACAAGGAGGTAGTTTCCTAACTTCCTGTAAAGGTTTTTCTGTCAAAGGCATCAGCCTTCTTGGAAGTATATTTGAATGTTAAACCAGATATATTAAGCCATCTAAACCAAGCTTAACACAAAATTAACATAAAAATTTGGACAGAAAAAGAGGGGAAATTGAGGGTTTATTCGCGAAGCCTTCCCTCAAGCTTGCTAACCCACTTGTTGTATTCCCTTGAGCTTAGAAGGCTTTTGAGTTCATCTTCAAGTGTCAGGGAATTTTTGGGCTTGATTTCGATTATCCAGCCCTCGCCATATGGGTCTTCATTTACCAGGTAGGGCTTATCCTTCAACTGTTCATTAACCTTAACAATCTTGCCGCTTACAGGTGAGTATAAGTCAAACATAAACATCCAGGTTTCAGCCACACCGAAGGGCTCCATTTTGGCTATTTCCTTCCCAACTGGTTCAGTTATTATGTTTGCAATTCCTTTGAGGTGTCTTTGAGCGTAGTCTGAAACACCCACACGGATGTTTCCTTCAGGGGTTATTTGAGCCCAAGTGTGCTTCGGCGTGTACAGCAGTTGCTCTGGAATTGCCAGAAGCTCTTCACGTTTGGCGGTTGGGATTCCCTCAGCCCTCATCAACTCTTCTAGGCGCAGCCTTATGGCTTCTGAGACGAACTCAGATATGCTCCTGTAACGCCCTGTTTTGAGGATTCTCTCGATTTCCTTTATCAGCTCCTGCCTTATACTTACGGTCTTCCATTCGGACATTTCACATCAACCTCCTTTACATCTGCGTGATATATAGAACAAAGCGAAAGATATATATCTAACGTAAATATAAAATATAGAATAAATAAATATGTCAAAGTAAATACTATAAATAGAGGAGTCCCTTTGGAAATTAGAAAAGTTCAAAGAGTAGGACGCTCAACAATGACAGTTTCTCTTCCAAACAAGTGGATTAAAGAAAATGGCATAAAGCCACGGGACATCCTATTCATAATACCGGAAAGAGATGGCTCCCTAAAAATAATGCCTAGGCACATAGCCCAGAGGGAAGAAGCCGAAGAATACATTGTGAATGCTGATGCATGTAACGAGCCAGGAATGCTGGAAAGAATTATCGTTGGAAGCTATATTCTGGGACGCGATGTTATACGGGTAATTTCCGCAAGCCGCATAGGCAAAAACCACATAGACGAAGTGCGGAGAATAGTTCAAAAGCTTATTGGGCTTGGAATTCTTGAAGAGACGTCGAAAAGCATACTTTTACAATGCTCCATAGACTCCACAAAGTTTAAGCTTGACATGCTCATCCGGAGGCTTGCCCTCATAGCCTCAACAATACTTTCTGAGGCAATGCAGGGCTTTAAGGAGAAGAAATACGACATTGTTGAGGAAGCCATCGCACGTGAAGACGAGGCGGACAAAATATACTATTTGGCGGTGCGTCTCCTCTTATCTGCGCAGGTGAAGCCTGCCATAGCCGAGGAGGTTGGCATGGTGGACGTGCTCTTCATACCTGCTGCTAGGCTGATTCTGCAGTATTTGGAGTTGGTTGCCGACTATTCTGAGGACCTTGCCAGAGAAGTTCTTGAAATGGAGATTTATAGGAATAGGCTTCCAGAAGATGTTGTTGACAGAATCTTCCACCTAAGCGAGCTAACCCAGACAATTCTCCAGAAGTCTATTGAGTGCATTTTCACTAGGGATTTGAAGGCTGCAAACCGGCTTCTGGAGATGAGAAAAGTACTTGAAGTAGACTCTAACAGGCTTATGCGGGAAGCTCCAGAAATCCCATATATTCGCTCCATTCTCTCGTGTTTAAGCAAGATTGCAGACAAGGGTGCAACAATAGCTGAAATAGCCATAAACAGAGCCCTAGAAGACCCGAGTAAATATGTTGGCGATGTTGTCCGAGCAGTTAAGCACGTTAGAACATTGCCCTTGACCATTGGAAAGAAATAGCTTTCAAAAAAATAATGCATTGTTCAGCTATGCTTAAAGTAACAAAGTTAAAATAGTATGAAATGTAAAATATTCACAGAGGAAGACGTCATGAGTGATGATTTTGAAGAAGCCTTAAGGAATATAGACGTCTTCTGTAAAGTTTTAGCCAAGAAACTGGTGGAAAGCCTTAAGGATGAAGAACCTAAGGATGAAAACCCCCTAGAACCCATGGATAAGCTTCTAAGAAAGAAGTATGTTTTTGAGGAGAGATTCGAGGAGAGTCCAACAGCAAAACACTTTATTCCGTTGCCCCATGTTGAAGAGCCCCTAATAGACATTTTTGAAGATGAAAATTACGTTAAGGTTTTAATGCAGTGCCGCTGCAGAGACCAGAGGGTAACCCTCCACAAATTTGATGATGGCTTACAAATATGCATGGAGGACACTTGTTGGAAGCTTAACCTACCCGTTGATGAGCTACAAGTGGAAAACATAGTTATGAAGTGCAATAACAATAAGGCTTTAGAGGTTGAGATTCCAAAACTGAAAACAGCAGTGAATTATAGGGATTAAGGTGCTAATGCTTATACTGTTACGCCTTTCTGCCTAATCCTCCTTCGGCAAGCCTCCTCCTCAGCACATTTTGCACACGTATATATAACGTCAAACTCGCTCCTGCTTGGATTTTCAGGATTAACAATGAAGACGAAGCATTCCTCGCCCTTTTTAATGGTGCCGCCGCAACAGAAGCATTTATGCTCTTTAAGGGCTGTAACTTTCATTCCAGCATCCTCAAAACCCTAATGCCCCTTGCTTTGCTTTTAACATTTTCTAAAATATTTCAAAATCGTTTAAGTAGTGAGAGCACTGTTTCCAGCCCCTCTCATCCGCCACCTTGTAGACTCCTTTATCGCTTGTGAAAAGTTTCAAAATCCCAAGAGGCCACCTGTTCTTTCATCCCTCATAGTCCTCACAAAAGTGCTTACAAGCCCACTTTTTGGCTTAACTGGTTCAAAATCTATTATGCTGGTTTTTCACTTTGGCCACGTATATGCTGCCTATATTGAATATACCGAAACCGTATTTGAGTCTTCAGAAAAAAGAACAAATATAGTCTAGAAAACAAAGTTGGACATTAAAAAAATGGGGAAAATTCAACCTATTTTCTCCAATACTCTGTCTATTTTCACCTTGTGGAAATCTAAAGCTAACTCTTTTGGCTCTACTCCTAGGCTTAAGCTTAATAGTTCGGCGTAGTGGATTATTGGAAGGTTATATTCTTCCTTGTATGTTGATTTTATTAGCATTTGTCCAAGGTCAAGGGTCAAAAAGCAGAAGGGACAAAGCGTTGATATGCAGTCTGCTCCGGCGTTGTGGGCGTTTACAATTTTGTCCCTTGCTATGGCCAGTGCCACATCGTCAGCATAGCCCCTTAAAAGGCCTCCGCAGCATCGCAGCTTGTTCTTATATGGTATGCTTTTAGCTCCCAAAGCTTCGATAAGGTTGTCGAATGTGCGGGGGCGTTCTGGGTCGTCGAAGCGTAACAGTTCGCTTGGCCTCAGCAAGTGGCATCCGGAGAATGCTGCCACCTTAAGCTTGTCTAGGGGTTTGACGACGTTTTGTTTTAAGTTGTTTAAGCCAACGTCGTTCATGAGCACTTGTAGATAGTGCCTAACCTCTTTTGTGCCCTTGAATTCCTTTCCAGCGTTGGATAGGATTTTGTTCACTTTTTCGCGTAGTTTTGGCTTTTCTTTTAGTAGGTGGTTGGCTATTGCTAGGGATTCGAAGCATCCAGTGCAGAGCGTAACTATGTTTAGGTCTGCTTCTTCTGCTAGGCAGATGTTGTAGGCTGCTATTGCTAGGCTTGTTTCTAAGTCTATTGATTGTAAGGGTGGCGGTGCGCAGCAAGTCATGCCTTCCAAGTCTACTAGTTGTATTCCAAGTTTTGTTAGGGCTTTTCTCGCTGCAAGCTCGTAATGAGGTTGTCGGGCTGGTATTGTGCAGCCTAAAAATAGTGCGTAGCTTGTCATTGGGTTGCACCCTCCTTCTTAAACATGATTTTTTCGAAGCCCGTCGCGGCGAGAATCTTTTTTAGGGCTTCTATGCCTGTTGGCTTTAGCGGTGGCAAGCCATAGTCGGCTCTCTTCTTTTCTAGAAATTTTGATATTGGAACTATGCGTCCTTCGCTTAGGAGTCCAGCTGCGAATTCTGTGTAAATGGCTGGTATGTTGCCTTCGCGTATGGCGATGTTCCTTAAGGCATATATTATGTCTGCGACTTCGACCTTTTGGGGGCATCGTTCTTGACAGTTGTAGCATGAGGCGCAAAGCCATATGGCATCGCCTTTAAGAACCTCTTCCCTTTGTCCCAGTAATGCGAGCCTTATGATTTGGCGTGGATTGTAGCGTTCTGTTGTTCTTGCGACGGGGCATGTGCTGGCGCATGTTCCGCACTGGTAGCAGTGGGTTATTGTTTCTCCGCCTAGCCGGCTGGTTATCTCCCTTGTAAAGTCGAGGGGTTTTTCTTCACTCATCTTTCGCCTCTCCCCACATTGGTGTTTCCGCTTCAGCTAAGCTAGTTGGAGCGAGCCTAGCCTTTCCACCTTTTCAGTCATGGTTTTGGCGGCTTCTGCGAATTTGTGACCTTCGATGAAGACTAGGTTGAACATTTCAAGCCTTTCTGGTTCTATGCCATAAGCCCCGAGCAGAGCCTTTGCCAAATCCACTTTTTGTTTGGCTTTTTGGCTTCCAACCTCGTAGTGGCATCCGTCGGGCTTGCACCCTACAACCATAACGCCTTGGGCTCCAGCCTTGAAAGCCTCCAGAATATGTTGGACTTGGATTACGCCAGTGCATGGAACTCGCAACACTCTTACATTGGCTGGGTAGCTCATCATAGCCATACCAGAAGAGTCTACGGCTGCGTGACCGCACTCTGAACAGCTGAATGCCAGCACCAGCGGTTTCGAGGTGCCATTAACTGACAGTAACGCCTTTATTTGAGCTGTGATTTGGTTTGGCTTTAGGTGGCGGAGTTCTATGGCACCAACTGGGCATGTTCCAACACAGACACCGCAGCCTTCACATATGAGTTCATAAACCTTAGCCGCAAAGTGCCCATTTCCTTTAGGTTCTAGGGTTATGGCGCCATAGGGGCATATTACTGGGCAGAACTGGCAGTTTCCACAATAATCTTGATTGACGACAGCCACCTTCAAGTCCTTAACAATTTTGCCATTCATGAGGAATTTGGCCGCCTTAACAGCTGCTGAATGGGCGTGAAGCGATGTTGTGGGGGCGTCTTTTGGGAAGACAGCGCCTCCACAGATGAATATGCCCCTCCGCTTTGTTTCGGTCGGCCGCAGTTTAGCGTTGTATTCTTTGAAGAAGCCGTCTTGGTCCAGTTCCAAGCCGAGAATTTGCGCCAGCTCCTTTGCGTCTTCTGATGGGACCATGGCTGTGGCTAAAACCACTAGGTCTGCTTCCAGCTCCAGAAGTCTTCTTAAAAGCTCGTCTTCAACCTCCACAACAAGCATGTTTGTGGCTGGGTCGTGGATTATTTCTGATGGTCTTCCCTTAACGAATTTTACGCCCATCTCTCTTGCTCTCTCATAATAGTATTCGTGTTCCCGCCCAGTTGTGCGAATGTCTATGTAGCATATGGTCACGTCAGCATCTGGGAAAGCCTCCTTAATCATTGTGGCATGCTTCAGCGAAATCATGCAGCAAATACTCGAACAGTAGGGGTTCCAACGCCTGTCTCTTGAACCAACACACTGCACAAACACTATTCGTTTTGCTGGTTTCATGTCGGAAGGCTTGACTGGCACACCGCCCGTGGGGCCGAAGGCGTCAAGCATCCTTGCCAATTCCAAGTGGGTTATCACGTCTGGATACTCGCCATAATGGTACTCTTTTATCACACTTGGGTCATATTCTCGGAATCCAGTAGCCACAATAATGCTGCCAACGTTAAGCGTAACATGCTCGGGTTTTTGGTCAAGCTCAATGGCCTTTGTTGGGCAGACTTCCACGCATTTGGCGCATTCGTGGAACTTGCAAGCTTTGGCGTCTATGGCATAGGCTGGCGGATAAACAAGGGGCTTGTTTATGTATATGGCTTTCCGCTTTGTGAGTTTAGCGTTATACTCATCTGGCACCTCAACTGGGCAGACGCTTGTGCACAAGTCACATGCAACACACTTTTTCTCATTAACATAGCGGGGTTTACGCTCAACTGTTACATGGAAGTTGCCTGGTCCACCCTCAACCTTTACGACTTTGGCGTTTGTCAAAACGTTTAGGTTTGGAATTTCCGAAAAACCAGAACGGTAAACACATTTCCTCGAAGTTTGGGTTACAGCCTTCAAGTCTGTTGTTGGGGATTGGATGCATATAGCACAGTCATCTGTTGGGAAGAAGCGAACAGCCTTAGCCGCCAATCCTCCCAAGAAGGGCTCCTTCTCAACTAAGTAGACTTGAAAGCCCATATCCGCCAAGTCTTCGGCTGCCTGCATTCCAGCTAATCCGCCGCCGATGACGAGGACGGATTTGACAGCTGGAAACTCCGCCTTCTCGATGGGTTCTTGAAGTTTAGCCTTTTCAATGGCTGCTAGAAGCATTGCCTTAGCCTTTTCAGTAGCCTCTAGGGGCGTGTCCCTGTGGGGCCATGCACAATGGTCTTTGAGGTCTATAACTTCCACTAAGTAGGGGTTAAGCCCAGCCTCCTCCACAGCCTTTGCTACGGTCACTTCGCTGATTTTTGGAATGACTTCGGCCACAACAACACGGTTTATCTTCTTAGCTTTAACAGCGTCCACTATGGTTTTTAGGCCCTCGCCACGCCAGAACTCGCTTCCCCGAGCTACAAGGGCGACTCCTGGAACATCCTTCACAAATTTTGTTAGGGCCTCGAAGTCTATGATTTTTGCTATTTGCCCGCCACAGTCGGATAGGAAGACTCCAACTTTTGCCTCTTCCATGGCTTTCACCTTCGCCTTCACTTTCCTTTTACCTTTTGATTGTTTGGATGAGCCTTTTCTCGCTGTCATAAATTTCCACCTCCAAGGGCATTTGACCCACTGCAAAATGGGTTGCACACGCAAAACAAGGGTCATAGGCTCTGAAGGCCATTTCAATCATGTTTAGTATGCCGTCTGTAACCCTTCCCTTCTTGATTAAGCCTTTAGCCGCATCCCTAATTGACATGCAAATGCCTGGGACATTATGTGTCGTAGCCACAATCAGGTTTACTTTTTTGGCAAGGGCGTTCTCATCCAACTGGTAATGGTGAATAAGTGTTCCTCTGGCGGCTTCAACTATGCCTACGCCTTCGCCTGGCTTGCCAGGCTTGTTTCGGACGTTTTTGCTTGTTATCTCTGGGTCTGTCACGAGTTCTAGGGCGCGTTCAGCAGCATACAACAATTCAATAAGCCTTGCCCAATGATAAGCCAAAGTGTTGTGGACTGGCTTTCCGCCCAGTGTTGCGTACATGCGCTCATATTCTACTTGGGCGAGTGGTGTTGCCATTCCGTCGGCCGCATTGAGCCTCCCAAGTGGGCCAACACGGTAGACGCCATTTTCCGCTCCGTCAACGAAGCCTTTCCAGCCAACTTTCTTCAAGTATGGAAGCTTAACATAGGTCCATGGTTCCACGCGTTCTTCTATAACGTCCAAGTATTCTTTCGGAGAGAATTTTACAAACTCCCGCCCGTTTGGGTCTACCACACGCACATTTCCGTCGTAGAAGTTGACTTTGTTGTTTTTGTCCACCAAGCCCATGTAGTAGGTTTTAAGCGTGTAAGCATCGCTTTTAATCAGGTCCATATAAGCCGTGTTTTTCAGCACTATGTTGTCGAAAAGCTTCAGCGAGAACTTGGCGAATTCAAGGCAACTTCTTACCATACGCTCAATTTCTCGGCGTTCCTCCCCAGAAATTGGTCTTGCAAATCCGCCTGGGATGCCAGCGCTTACTGGATGGGTTGCCTTTCCGCCTAAAATTTCAGTTATTTTTTGGCCGTAGGCTCTATGCTTTATTACTTCCTTGCCTATTTCCAAGCCAGCTTTTTCAATAACCCCTAAAACGTTGCGTTTTTCTGGTGGCGCATCCGGTCCAACAACAAAGTCTGGTCCGCCCAAATAGTAGAAGTGTAGTGTATGGTCGTAAATGAAGTAGCCACAGTACATGAGTTCGCGGAGTTTTTTGGCTGGTTCTGGTGGTTCAACGTTGAAGGCTACGTCTAGGGCTTTGGCGCTTGCCATGTGGTGGGCCACTGGGCAGACTCCGCATATGCGAGGCGTTATTATAGGTAGGTCTTCGGCTCTACGGCCTTCGCAGAATTTTTCAAAGCCTCTGAGTTCTGGAACTTGGAAGTAGGCTTCGTCCACGTCGCCTTCCGCGTTTAAGAATATGGTTATTTTTCCGTGGCCCTCAAGCCTTGTTATTGGGTTTATAACTATCTCTTTCATTTGCGGATCACCCTCCTTCTCAGAATCGAGTTAGCCAAAGAAAACTTGTAGAAGGTCCCAACTGGGTCGACGACTTGCGCTATGACTTTTGGGTCTGTGGCTATTGAGGCGAAGGCGCTTATCATGGCTGCCCCTTGGTCTGCCACTCGGGGTGCTGGTCCACCGCATCCAGTGCATGGTATATTTGCCTTCAAGCATTGGGCGCCGCATCCGCTACGGGTGGCTGGACCCATGCATATTACGCCTTGATCCAAGAAGCAAGTTTTGAAGTCGTCGTTTATCTCGTAGATCCGCTTCACCTGGGTGATTTTTCTATCTTTCTTCTCCCTTGAACACTCGTCGCAGACAGACTTATTGAAGAGGAGGTTGGCGCCTTTGGGTGGAAGTTTGCCGCTTAAAATGGCTTCTAGGGCGTCAATAACCCTTGGAACTGGGGGTGGACAGCCAGAAATGAAGTAGTCAACGTCG
>JBMFMB010000008.1:0-59989 GCA_049970895.1 Bathyarchaeia archaeon
GTGACAACTTATGCGGGTGTTCCAAGCAGGCTTAAGCTTGAAGAAATGGTTGACTGGCATCCTCAGGACATGCTTTACGCTCCACTACGAACACCGGATGGGAGGATAGTCGGCATTCTAAGCATGGACGACCCTGTTGATGGGCGAAAACCAACGAGGGAGTCGCTTTTGCCCCTTGAGCTTTTCCTACACCAAGCGGCAATAACCATTGAGAACGCTGAGCTTATGGAAAGCCTTGAAAAAGCCAGAAGGGAGCTTAGGGTTTACGCTGACCAGCTTGAGCAGAAAGTGGAAGAGCGAACCAGAGAACTGCGGGAAATACAGGATAGATTGCTTAGGGCTCAGAGGCTAGCCGTCATAGGCGAGCTGGCTGGAATGGTGGGACACGACCTCCGCAACCCGCTCACGAGTATTGCAGGCGCCACATACTACATCAAAAGGAGGCTAGACAAAACTATTGATGGAAAAGTTAGGGAGATGATTGAACTTATTGAGAAAAATATTGGCTATTCAAACAAGATAATAAACGACCTTTTGGACTATTCGAGGGAGATTAAGCTTGACATAATTGAGACAAGTCCAAAGGCTTTAGTAGATGATGCATTGGCTTCTGTGGAAGTTCCAAAGAACATTCGCATAGTGAAAAGGGTTGACGGTGCACTTGGGATGAGGGCTGACTATGAGAAGGTTAAGCGTGTCCTCGTAAACCTGATTAGAAATGCCGTTGACGCCATGCCAAAGGGTGGAACCCTAACAATAAAATGTAGGAGGAAGAGCGAGAAGGTCGAGTTTGTTGTCGCTGACACTGGTGTTGGCATGTCTGAGGAAACATTGAAGAAGCTTTGGACGCCCTTGTTCACCACGAAGGCTAAGGGTATGGGTTTCGGCTTATCCATATGTAAACGTTTTGTTGAAGCCCATGGTGGCACAATAACCGTTAAAAGCACTTTAGGTAGGGGTTCAACCTTCAAGGTAACCCTTCCAATAGAACCCGAAATAAAAGAAGAGGGAGGTGAAAAAATATGGTTGAAAATGCAAGAATCCTCATCGTTGACGACGACGAAAACATAAGAAAAGTGCTAAAGACAATACTGGAGGATGAGGGTTACGCTGTTGATGAGGCTGAAAATGCGAAGAAAGCTATAGAAAAGTCTAGGAGATACGTCTATAACCTAGCCTTGATAGACATCCGTTTACCGGACATGGAGGGCATAGAGCTCCTAACAAGGATGAGGGACACTGTTCCGAAAATGCGGAAAATAATTATAACTGGTTATCCAACGCTTCAAAACGCCATAGAAGCCGTAAACCGCGGTGCAGATGCCTACATACTGAAGCCCTTCGACATGGAAAAGGTTCTTGCAACCATCAAAGAGCAGCTTAGAAAGTATGAAGAGGAGAAGCGCTACACCCAAGAGAAAGTCGCGGAGTTCATTGAAACAAGAGTGAAGGAGTTGGAGGCTGAGAAAACCGTCCAAAAGCCTTCCTAAGTTTGCCCCCTAAATTTCCAGAATTCTCATTCTCACCCTTTTAAAACGGTTTATATTTTAACTAAATTTTTGTGCATGAATCTCCAGACATGCCTAACCTCGAAGCCCAACTTTTTCAGAAGGGTAACCGACGGCGTGTTCTGCTCAGCCGTGTGGAGTGCCACAGAGTCCATTCCCTTCTCGTAGAGGAAGTTCATGGCTCGGCGGGTCAAAGCTGAGGCCAAATTTCGCCCTCTATATTCGGGCAGTGTTACGGCTGGTCCAAGATAACCCCTTTTCGCCTTGTAAAACTTGTTGTATTCTGTGTCTGGTCTTGAAGCCACCGCTGAAACTATTTTGCCGCCTATTTCGGCTATGTGAATCCAACTTTCGTCAAAGGGTGGATGCTCTGCTTTCCATTCGGCTATGAAGCCTTCCCTAAGCCTTTCCCAACCATAACCCTTGTTAACGGTTTCAACGAGGGCTTTCTCCTCTTCTGGTTTTAGGCTTCTAATAATTGTGCCTTCCGGAACTGGGGGCAGGGGTTTTACGCCATCCAATCTTGCAACCATGTGGTAGAATTCATCCTTGGCTTTGTAGCCTCTTTCAATCCAAAACCCCATTTTGGGGCTGTCAGCGTCAACCCTAACAGAAAGGTCAGTGCCAGTAATCCGCTTCTCCACCTCGTTGACAAGCATTTCTTCAATAGCCCTTTTGTGAGCTCCATTTAAGGAGGCTAACCACTCGATATGTTCGCCGTGATGCCCCGCATGGAGAGCTATGCACCCCAAAATTTCGCTGTCCCTTTTTGCAACCAGAACTGTTAGGTTTCGCTCCCTAACCTCTTTTAGAAGCCCTTCAATGGTGTATGGGATAAACTCGTATGAGTTGGCAAACTCCTCATTAAGCAACCTAACCAAAACTGCTGCATCTTCGTTGCTAAAGTGGACTGTTTTGACGTTCACGGTATATAGTAGGTAGTAAAGTCTGAAAGAAAAATTTATCTAAGACCTAAATTCTGTAACCTACATTTCTATCTTGCTAAAATTTGATTACAGAAATCGGAATTTTCTTAAATGATAAATATATGGAGTGAAAAACATACCTCATGTAGTGGTTGCTATGAGTGAAGAGGAGAAGAGGCTGAAAGTGGTTGACGTTAGTTTCGTGGCTTCTCTAAAGTTTTGGCTGGCTTATCTAGTGGTGCAAATAATAGCGTTGGTAATCGTCTTTGCAATAATGATGATTTTCATCGGCTTTATGTCTTCAATTCTTCGAGGACTTGCACCATCAACCTATTCCACTTTAGCTTTGAGCATTCCAAATATGCATTAGTCTAGCTACAACAACGCAACATTCTCTATTTTTTTACCTTATATTAGAAGCCAGGGAACTGAACTGAGGCATTAGAAGCCGATGTTGAGTTTGGAACAAAGAAATTTATTTATTTAAAATTTTTCTGTTTTTACGGTTTTAAACGGGGAGAATTTCGCCACTTTAGGAATGAAATGTCTTAAAAACGGACTTTTTAAATTGTAGCTTTTATTCGACCGTCAACGCTTCTAAAGAGCTTCAAAATTTTGGTTTTCTCTTCTTCTGTTAGCACTTAATTTTGTTTATCGACGACCGTGTTTCAGGCTTTGTTTACATTTTTGTTGCATAAAGTTTAAAAAGCCACACTACATTTAGTGCTTGGAAATAACGTTAAACACTATAATTTGAAGCACGCGATGGAGAGCCCATGAAGTGCCCCTACTGCGGCTCAGAAAATATAAAAACCCTTGAAACAAGGGACTCGCCAGACAACACCATAAGAAGGCGTAAAGAATGCGCCAACTGTGGAAAACGCTTCACAACCTACGAATACATTGAAACAATAGAGTTGATGGTAAGGAAACGCGACGGAAGACTTGAACGCTTCGACCTAAACAAGATTGTTAGGGGCTTGCAGAAAGCCTGCGAGAAAAGACCAGTGACGATGGAGCAAATCCACGCGTTAGCCGAGAAGGTTAGGCAGGAGTTGATGGCTATGGGCAAGGAGGAAGTATCCTCGCAAGAGATTGGCGACTTGGTGATGAAGCATTTAAAAAGCCTTGACCGCGTCGCCTACGTGCGCTTCGCCTCTGTTTACCGCAGGTTTGAGGAGCCAGAAGACTTCCGTCGCGTGCTTCAAGAGGTGAAATAAAATGAAGTTTGTTAGGAAGCGTGATGGTAGATTAGAACCCTTCGACCAGGAGCGGATAACAAACGCCATTTGGAAGGCAGCCAAAGCCGTAGGCGGAAAAGACCGAGAACTAGCAAAAAGGCTAAGCGACCAAGTTGTGGCAGAGCTTAAAAGACGCTTCGGGGAAGACGGCGTCCCAACAGTTGAGGAAATTCAAGACGTTGTGGAGAAAATCCTAATAGAGAATGGGCATGCGAGAACAGCTAAGGCTTACATTCTCTATCGTAAACAGCACCAGGACATAAGGGAGTTGGCGGGACTCCTAAGCCAAGCAGACCTCGTTGACCAGTATCTTGAAATGGAAGATTGGAGGGTTAAGGAAAACTCCAACATGAGCTATTCACTGCAGGGCTTAAACAACTACTTGTCGTCGACGGTTATCGCAAAATACTGGATTACACGAATTTACCCGCCAAACATTGCAGAAGCCCACTTCTCCGGAGACTTCCACATCCACGACCTAGGCGTTTTGGGGCCTTACTGCGTGGGCTGGGATATCAAGGATTTGCTGCTAACAGGTTTTGGTGGGGTGCCCGGCAAAATTGAAAGCGTCCCGGCGAAGCACTTCAGAACAGCCCTTGGGCAAGTTGTGAACTTCTTCTACACTTTGCAGGGGGAAGCCGCAGGAGCCCAAGCTTTCTCAAACTTTGACACCTATTTGGCGCCTTTCATACGCTATGATGGACTCAGCCAGAAAGAGGTGGAGCAGTCGCTTCAGGAGTTCTTCTTCAACATGAATGTGCCAACAAGGGTTGGCTTCCAATGTCTTTCAGAGGACACCAAAATCCTAACTCCAGAAGGTTGGAAATCGCATGCCCAAGTCAAAGTTGGCGATATGATTTATACCTTCAATCTGGAAACGCGGAAAATCGAAATTAAACCTGTAAAAGACATTTTCGTGAGAAAATATAAAGGGAAAATGTACAATTTGCGGAATAGAACGCAAGATCAGCTTGTTTCTCCACGTCATCGGATAGTAAGACGAGTTTTTGGCTCAAAAAGATACAAGATGCAAGAAATTGAAAAAATTCTAACTTTTAAGTCGCCCGTCTCCATTCCAGTTGTTGGAGAAAACAGCAATCCCGATTTAGATGTTAGTGATGAACAGTTAAAGCTGATGGCTTGGATTATTTCAGAAGGCTCTATAGAAAAAGATGGAAGCTGCAGAGTAAGTGTCTATCAATCAAAAAACGTTAACCAAGAAAAATACAATGAGATTATCGGTCTGCTACAGCACTTTAACTTAGAATTTGAGGTAAGGGAACAAGAAGGATGGGGTGATTGCCAACACATCAGATTATCACCAACCTCAAGTAAAATTGTCCGCAAATGGTTCGAAGGAGGCGAAAAGGCTCCTCCAAAATGGCTTTTTCGTCTAAGCAAAAGGCAAGCACGGCTTTTCCTAGAAACCTACATTAAAGGAGACGGTTGGAATGAAAAATACAGGAAAAGAATAATTACAACCGACATAACCACTTTAGAGACGTTAGAAGCCCTTGCAGTTTTGGCAGGCTTCAACTTTTCGACCAGAATAAGAATGTTTAAGTCCTCGAGAAAACCGCAGTACTACTTAACCCTTACAGAAAGTAAACACGATTATATCCAAGAAATTAAAGAGGTTGACTATGAAGGCATAATTTGGAGCGTCCACACAGAAAATGAAACAGTGATCGCGAAGAGAAATGGGCAGGTTTTCATAACTGGAAACACACCCTTCACAAACGTCACGCTAGACCTAAAAGTTCCAGAATTCATGAAGGACGAGCCCGTCATAATCGGCGGGGAGTTTAAGGACGTCACCTACGGCGACATGGAAAAGGAGATGGAAATTTTCAACACTGCCTTCGCAAAGGTTCTAAGCGAAGGCGACGCAAAAGGAAGAGTCTTCACGTTTCCAATACCGACTTACTGCATAACGAAGGATTTTAACTGGGATTCACCGGTCTCCCAGAAAATCTTTGAAGTTGCCGCAAAGTATGGTGCGCCATACTTCTCAAACTTTGTCAACAGCGACATGAAGCCAGAGGACGTCAGAAGCATGTGCTGTCGCCTACGCATTGACAACCGTGAACTCCGCAAACGGGGTGGAGGCTTTTTTGGGGCTAATCCGCTTACTGGCAGTATTGGCGTTGTAACCCTAAACCTTCCAAGGATTGGCTATTTAGCCAAAAACGAGGACGAGTTCTTCGAGCGCCTAGAGGCTCTTATGGAGCTAGCAAAAGATAGCCTAGAGATAAAGCGTAAAGCCTTAGAACAGTTCACTGAGAAGGGCTTATACCCATATTCTAGGCGCTATCTTAAGGGCGTTAAGGAAACTTTTGGAAAGTTCTGGAAGAACCACTTCTCAACCATAGGCTTAGTGGGCATGAACGAGGCTATAATGAACTTGTTTGGCTATGGAATTGCAACCCCAGAAGGCTTAGAATTCGCCGTCAAAGTGCTCAACTTCATGAGGGAGAAACTCGCAGACTTTCAGGAGGAAACTGGCAACATTTACAATTTGGAGGCAACTCCAGCCGAGGGCGCCAGCTACCGTTTGGCACGGATAGACAAGCGCAAATACCCAGACATAATTGTGGCGAATGAAAGGTATTTGGCTAAGGGGGCTGAGCCCTTCTACACTAATTCGTCCCAACTTCCAGTGGACCATGATGCAGACTTATTCGAGGCTTTGGAGCATCAGGATAAGCTTCAGCCGCTATACACTGGCGGAACAGTCTTCCACATCTATCTTGGCGAGAGGCTATACTCGTGGAAGGCTGCAGCCGAACTCGTCCGCAAGGTGGCATGGAACTTCCGCCTACCATACTTCACATTAACGCCAACATTCAGCATATGCCCAACCCACGGCTACATAAGCGGCGAGCACAAGCAGTGTCCAAAATGCGGAGCCAACTGCGAAGTCTACTCAAGGGTTGTAGGCTACCTACGCCCAGTAGACCAGTGGAACGATGGGAAACAGGCGGAATTCGCCATAAGAAAAACCTTTGAGAAAGCCGCTGTTCTTCCCCCCAGCAACAGTGCTAGCTGGAAGCGTGTGACCAAACCATGAAGTTCAGCGGCATACAGAAAACAAGCCTAATAGACTATCCAGAAAAAATAGCCTCAGTCCTTTTCACGCCGGGCTGTAATCTGCGTTGTCCCTACTGCTACAACTGGCGAATTGTCGTCGACCCAAAACCCCCATTCCTAAACGAGGAGACAGCCCTCCAAATACTGGAAGAACGCCGAAAATACGTGGACGCCGTAGTCATCACAGGCGGAGAGCCAACCATCCATAAGGAGCTGCCCCGCTTCCTAAAAAAGGTAAAAGAACGAGGCTTCGCCGTAAAGCTTGACACAAACGGCTTAAACCCAACGGTTTTGGAGGAGTGCCTACCATACGTGGATTATGTAGCTTTGGATGTGAAAACTTCTGTGGAAAAGTATCACCTTCTCGGAGCAAATGACGCAGAGGCGTTCCTAAAAACTGTTGAGATGCTGAAAAGCGGCAAAGTGGAATATGAGTTCAGAACCACGGTGGTGCCAAAAATCGTTGAGGAGGCAGATATAATCCGCATGGGCGAAACCGTGAAGGGCGCAAAGGTTTATGCCCTCCAACAGTTTATACCAGGCGACACCCTAAGCGAGGAATACAAAAACCTAAAGCCCTATTCGCCAGACGTGATCAGTGGGTTTGCAGAAAAGTTGAAGAGCTACGTGGAAAGGGTGATACTCCGCATATAAGAAAGGGAGGAAAAGGGGGGCGCCCCATTTTAGTAGGCTGACAAGCCTACAAAGCGCAGTTTCTTCAGCTTAACCATAGGCACCGTTGAAGTTTCAAGGGTTTTCAGTTCCTTTCCAATTATTGGAATTTCTTTGAGGGCGGAGAGCATGCTGTCTGTGAAGCGCAAATTCATAATAGGCTTTGTTATCTCGCCATTTTCTATTAGGAAGGTTCCATCCCTTGTCAAGCCAGTCAATACGAGTTTTGTGGGCTCAACTGGATTGACGTAGTGGAAGGTTGTGACGAATATGCCGTGCTTTGTTTCTTTAATCGCCTCCTCCATTGTGGCGTCTCCAGGTTTCATTATCATGTTATAGGGTAGGGGCATCTCCCCATAATAGTCGCCCAATGGTGGAAGCGCATGACCAGTGCTTTTCTTGCCTTCCCTCCCAGCTGTGAAAGAGTTGTAGCATATGCTCTTTTCCGAAACCACACCGTCTGTTATGAGTTCTAAGGGCTTTTTTGGAACTCCCTCGCCGTCAACCGGCACTGCGTACAATGTTTTTGGGTTTCTTGCATCATCAACAACGTTTAGTTTGCTGTCGAAGACCTGTTGGTTTGCAAAGTATTTAACAAAGGATTCTCCATCTTGGTAGGATTTCGCCGAGAAGCCAACATAACCCATATAATCCAAAAGAACAGATACAGCCAAAGGCGACAAAACAACCTCGTATTCGCCCGGCTCAACCTTAACTGGGTGTAGGCTCCGAACAGACTTTTCTGCAGCGTCTTCAGCCAAAGCCTCGGGCTCAATGTCTTTAATCCGCCTAGAATATTGTTGGGCTGTTCCGAAGCCTTCAGAGTCGCCATCTCTGGAAATAACCGTCGTCTTCATGTAAGCCAATGAAAGCTGAGCCCAAGCTGAAACCCCTAAAGAGTTTGCAACTGCATAGCCCATCGCGCCAGTGGATAGGTATCCGGCAACTGCCGCCACTTTGGGCGATTTGGCGTGGGCTTTGTTTATGGCTTCCCTAACCCTTTCAGCCCTAAACTTTGGCGTGCACTCAGCCGTCGCTTTATCAAAGGCTCCTCTAACTGGTTTCCAAGCCTCCGGTTCTGGAAGGCTCTTAAATTCTTTGTTGGGCGATGAAGCCTTAGCAATTTTTACGGCTTGTTCCACAGCCTCCTTTATGCCCTTCTCCTCCAGCGTGTTAGCCTGAACAGTGCTTATCCGCTGGTCTAAAACGACTTTGATGGAGACTCCGCCCATTTTTTGGGCTACGTTTTGGTGAATCTGCGAGTTTGCAAAGCGTGTTAAAGAATTATCGATCATGAAGGCGACTGCTTGGGCTTGGCTAACCTTCTGTTTCATGGCATAATCCACGGTTTTTTCGGCTATTTCCCTCAACCTTTCAACATCCATACGCATCAACCTCCTACCTTAACAGTCCAACCCGAACTTTTCTAAAGCGGGCAGTGCCACATCCATGCCCAACATACATGACTTGTCCCGGAACGCCCTTCCCACAGTTGGGCGTCCCCCACATCTTCCAGTCATCCTTGCTGACGGCGTCACATGAACCCCAGAACTGAGGGGTCACACCCATGTAAGTCGGGTTTTTAACCATCTTCTCGCGGCTTCCATTTTTTATAAGCCAGCCAATTTCCGTGCCGAACTGGAAGTTTATGCGCTTATCATCAATGCTCCATGAACGGTTAGTCATCATTAAAACTCCTTCGCGTGTATCCTCAATTATCTCTTCAGCCTTGTAGTCGCCTGGAAGCAAATTAATATTGGTCATGCGTATTATTGGCAGAGCCAAGGGCGAGTCGGCTCGCATTCCTCCGCTGCTTTCCTTAAGCCCAATCTGGGCAGCGGTCTCCCTAGAACTCTGGTAGCCTACGAAAATGCCTTCCTTCACGAGGTAAACCTTTTTGGCTTTAACCCCCTCGTCGTCAAAGCCGAAGGTTCCAAGTCCCAAAGGCGCAGTGGCATCAGCAACAATATTCACTTTCTCAGAGCCGTAACGGAATTTCCCAAGCTTTTCAGGCGTTAGGAAGCTTGTCCCAGCATAGTCCGCCTCAGTTCCCAATACACGGTCAAGCTCTGTTGGATGCCCACAGCTCTCATGAATCTGCAAAGCCAACTGGTCTCCGCAAAGGATTAAATCCATCTCGCCAGACGGGCACTTCTCAGCCTCAAAAAGTTGGATAAGCTCTTCTCCAACAGTTTTTGCATGATCCGTGAGGGCTAAGGACTCGAAGAACTCGTAGCCACTTGTGGCAAAGTCCCCGCGGAAAGCCGACGGATAAGACCTTACTTGAACTTCTGAGCCTTTAACGGCTATGGCTGAAATTCCGCCACCGCACCATGTTATTTGCTGATTTATTTCTGCGCCTTCACTGCTTATGAAAAGCTTGTTCTCGCGGTAACCCCGATAGTGGGCATAGGAAACATTCACCAGTGGCGAAAACTCTTTCAAGAAGCGGCTAGCCTCAACGAGAATTTTGAGCTTATCCTCCAACGGAACCTTGAAGGGGTCTTTCCTGTAGCTTGTGGCATACTTCTCGCGGTAAACCTTCTCCTTTACGAGGGCTACATCCCTCTTCTTAAGCATAGCACTGGCTTTTGCTATGCTGACAGCCCTCTCAACACAACGCTTAATCTCATCCTCGGTTACGTCCACCGAACCAGCAAAACCCCAAGCGCCATCAACAATTACTCGAACTCCGAAACCCCGCAGCTGCGAATAAGATATGGTCTCCGGCACACCATTCTTCACCGTTAGATTTTCGTTTAAGATTTCGCTGATTCTAATGTCAGCGTAAGACGCGCCCCTCTTGCCGGCTTCTTCAAGGGCTAACCTTCCAAGATCAACAGCCATCCCCTAACACTCCCTCACTTAACCTTAGAACAGTTAAATATGCAATGTTTGGTTTTAAGCTTTGGCAAAGCGTAAAGTTTAAAGGTTCAATGCCATGTTAAGGATTCGAATGCTCCAAGTATAAACGAGGTTTAATGGTTTGAGTGTTGAAGAGGAAGAAACCCTAGAAGAGCGCAAAGCAAAAATCCTAATCAAGCTTAGGGGCTACAAGCTTATTAAAAAGGAGAAAGCTAAGGAAGCCATAAGCTACATTGTTGAAGCCCCAAAAGAGGAGAAAAGGAAAATCCTAATCTGGTGTGTTCGAGAAGAAACCGTTGGCATAATAACAATAAACCGAATGGCAAAAGCCATGAAAGAAGCCGAAATAGAACACGGAATTCTAATAGCCAGTGGACGCTACACCAACGCCGCAAAACAAATGGCAAAGAAAAAGCACATAGAGCTTCTACCAAAAACCTTCCCCGTCTTCGACATCTTCGAACACAAGCTTGTGCCAAAACATGAAATCCTAACCCTAGAAGAACGCGAAAAAGTCCTAGCCCAATACAGGGTTAAGCCATACCAGCTACCCCAAATAAAAGCTTCAGACCCAGCGGCAAAAGCCATAGGAGCAAAACCAGGCGACATACTACGCATAATACGCAAAAGCTCAACAGCAGGCGAACACATAGCCTATAGATACGTAGTAGAATAGGCAAACAGGCTTATTGTTTTGCCTCTGCTAATGCCTTGCTTAGGAGGCTTTCCACACGCCTATACTCTTCGAGGAGTTCTTTTCCGAAGCTTGTGAGTTTTGCGCCTCCACCGCCCCTTTTTCCTCCCCTATAGGTTTCCATCACAGGCTTTCCTAGCGTTTTTTCAACCCGTTTAATATAGCTCCAAACATAGCGATAAGACATCCCAAGCCTTTCCGCAGCCTTTGATATGGAGTGCTCCTTTTCTATTTGTTCTAGGATTTGGGCTCCACCCTTCCCTATGAGCGGTTTTCCATGATGCTCAAGCCATATTTTGAAGGACAGCTCATGTTTTGTCTTGTTTTGCATTGTGCTTTGTATTTTTGCCACGTTAGGTTTATAAGCCTATTTGATATGAATACGAAAGCACAACGAGTAGGAAAAAGCCATAACAACAGAAACACCGTTGTCTGCTGGCAAAATTTCAGCAGCCTTTGCGTTTGGGGTCCTTTAGGGGTAGCTGGATTAATAGGCGTTGGGTGAGGCGAGTTCAGAACGCCAATATTGCTTTATGTTGTTGGGCTTCCGGTTGTGATAGTCATAGCAGTAAACCTACTTGTCGGCTTACTAACAGTCGTCGTCCCATTCATTAGACGTTTCCAGGTGGGGCTTACTAAACGGTCACAGCATCAACATAGCCCTAATCATGTCTGCAACATCAATAATAGTGGCTTATCTTGGAGCGCTTTCAACCGACAAGATTCCATAAAAACCGTTGAAGAGGCTTTTGGCAGCCTTCCTCATAATCGTCGGCTTAAAAATTGGGCTTGAACCCTTCATCCAAATTCCGTTCGCGTTTACTTTTACTCTTGATTTTGTGGAGGAAGCTTCCTAGCCGCCATCATTGGCTTGGCAATTGGCATTATTTTCGGAGCCCCTTGGGGTGGCTGGCGGCTGGAACCGCAAGCCTCTTAATTTCTATACCGACCGTGGCTTCAGGCTTTTTAAGCATCAGAACATGGGGCACATGAACAGAAACGCCACAATAATAGCAGTCGCCACGGGGCATAGGCTCCGTGTTGGGTGCTTTTATAGGCGAGTCCTATGCTGGGGTTGCGGAAAAGGAGATTCTAAAAGTGCTGCTCGGTGCAATCCTAATCTTAGCAACCGTAAGAATGGCGACAAAACCTTAGAGGTGGGCGCTTCTCCTCTCGTTTTTCAGCTCATATAGGATTACCAGTGCCTCGCCAAGGGGAATGCCAAGCCTAGTTGCAAGCTCAGAAGGCGTAATATCCGGATTTTCATGAAGCAAGACATCCCTTGTGTAAGCCTTATGATGGGGATACATGACCATGGCGTGAACAGTCTCAACAAGGATGGGCCAAAGCTTCTCTTTGGCATATTCTTCAAGGCTCATAACCATCATAGAAGAATATTTGCGAAAGTTGGTTATTTCAGTTTACTCTCCAGAGCCACCATAACCACTGAAGTCTTATTGCTTTCTCCCAAACTCTTCGAAGCTCACAATCTTTTCTAGGGGTTTCCGACGTCTAAATAGATGGAGCACCTTGCCAGTAAAATCAAACTTCTCTCTCGGGTAGCCTAGTGCCAGCAAAGCCACGACCTGATAGTTCTCTGGAATTTTCAGCAGTTCGCGCACCTGATTTTCGTCGAAGCTTCCAACCCAGCATGTGCCGAGCCCCATGCTTGTGGCTGTTAAGACCATGTTCTGCATGGCTATGGCAACGTCCACCATGAACCATTTAGGCGAAGCCTTCTGGTCGCCGCATCCAACAATAACGACAGGCGCCTCCTTAAGGAACTTTGCAAACCTAGCTTGGGCAAGCTTCTCGCGTTTTTCAGCATCTGTGACAACTATAAAGTGCCATGGCTGAATGTTGCTGGCTGAGGGCGCAAGCCTACCAGCCTCCAAAACTCGCAAAAGCTTTTCCATCGGCACTGGTGTTGGCTGGTAAGCCCTTACTGAACGGCGTTTCTGAACAGCCTCAAAAACTTCCATCCTTAAACACCACATGATGCAGTATGCCACATCCAAAATAAGATTTTACTGACGAAAATAGCCGCACGGAAGAAACTTTGGTAAAGTTTATCTTTAGCGATTCTGTTAGGCTACAAATTCAAAAGGGCTGAAGCAATGATTAGGGCGGTTGTCTTCGACCTAGACGGAACAATAGTCAAATTCAACATAGATTATAGGGCTGTGAGAGCCGAAGTTAGAAGCTTCCTAATAAGGGAGGGGATGCCAGCCTCAGTGTTATCCCTAAACGAAAGCATATTCGAAATGCTGAAGAAAACTGAAATTTTCATGAAAAACAACGGGAAAAAACAAGCCGAAATAGAAGAAGTCCGCCGAAAAGCCCTAGCAATAGCCGAAAAACACGAGTTGGAAGCCGCAAAAACCACAAGCCTCCGGCCCGGAATAACAGAAGTCCTAAAAACCTTACGGGATATGGGCTTAAAAATTGGCATATGCACAGTAAACAGCCAAAAATCAGTGGACTACATCCTAAAAAAATTCGGAATAGCCAAATTCTTCGACACGACAACCACGAGAAACCATGTTAAAAATGTTAAACCCAACACGGAACACCTAGAAACCACGCTAAAAGCGCTTGGCGTAAGCCCAAAAGAAGCCCTAGTCGTGGGAGACAGCCCATCAGACATGAAATGCGCAAAAGAGCTAGGCGCAATAGCAGCAGCCCTACCAACAGGCATCTCAACACAAAAGGAACTTGCAGACGCAGGGGCAAACTACATAATAACAACAATAACGGACATACCAACTCTGATAGAACAAATCAACGCCCCCAAAAGTGTTTAATAGAAAGTAAAGCTACTTTTAGATAAAATTCGGAATAAATTGTGGTTTGGAGAAAGAAGCTAATGAGAGAAGAATCTGCATGGTGGATTGAAGATGCAAAAAGGTGTTTGACAAAAGCTGGAAAATATTTGGAGCTTGGCTTCTACGAGGATTGCGTCTTCAACTGTCAACAAGCCTTAGAAAAACTATTTAAGGGCTTATCAATTGAGCTCCTCAAAAAGAGGCCTGTTAAAACCCATAAGCTCACAACCCTTTACAAGCCGTTGGAAAAATATGCCAGAATAGATGAGGAGCTTAAGGATTTTCTATCGCTTATATCGCCCTACTACTTTATCACACGGTACCCGGACATTGCAATGGGGTTGCCGGGCGAAATAATAACTGAAAGCTTCGCGAAAGACTGTCTGACGAAAACTAGGAGGATTTTTGATTGCTTTCAGAGGTTTATATCGAAAGGGAAGTGAAACGTTACCTAAAAAGCTTGCCAATTAAGATAGATTTTGCCATTCTTTTTGGCTCAACAGTTTATGGCGAAAGGTTAAGAGACAGCGACATAGACCTAATAATAGTTTCAAAGGATTTTGAAGGCGTACCCTTTGAGAAGAGAATGCTAATTTTGCAGAAGCACTGGAAACACGACGTTATGCTTGAAGCCTTCGGATTCACACCAAAAGAATTTGAAAAACTCAAAGACAAAAGCATAGTCATCCAAGAAGCCATTGAAAAAGGGAAGAAAATCTTAGTTCGCAAAAATAAGGCAGTTACGATGGCCTAAAGTAATATCTTGGCCATTGGGGCCATTGTGTTTGCTGTGGCTGTTGTGGTTCTTCAAACTCCATTTTTAGGCTCATGCCAACCTTAATCTTGTCTAGCGGTACGTCTTTTATCATTCCCGGTATTTTTACGCTGTTTTCCAGTTGGACTATGCCTACTGCGTACGGTGTCATGTTTTGGAATTGAGGTGGTGCCACGTGGATTATTGTGTATGTTAGGAGTTTGCCATTTTGTGGGAGTTCAACCCATTCGAATCCTGTTGAAAGGCATTTGTCGCATAATGGTCTTGGTGGCAGATGGATTTTTCCGCATTTAAGGCATTTTCCAGCCATCAGTTTTTTCTGGCTTATGTTTTTGTAGAATTGCTCAATTGTGAAATTTGTTGGCTGTTCGGTCATACGCTTTTTCACCCCCTCTTGTAGATGTGGACTGTGGCTGTGGCGCCTGAACCGCCCACGTTATGCGTTAAGCCTATTTCTGCGTCTGCCACTTGGCGCTTGCCAGCTTGTCCCGTTAGTTGTAGGTATATTTCGTAGGCTTGGGCTGTTCCTGTGGCGCCCACTGGGTGGCCTTTCGCCTTTAGGCCTCCACTTGTGTTTACTGGTATTCTTCCCTTAAGCGAAGTTTCGCCTTTTTCAGCTAGTTTTCCGCCTTCGCCCGGCTTGCAAAAGCCCAAATCTTCGTAGGCTATTATTTCGGCTATCGTGAAGCAGTCGTGGACCTCAGCAACGTCTATTTCTTCTGGCTTCACGCCAGCCATCTCATAGGCTTGTTTCGCCGCAAGTTTTGCGGCTCTCAGCGATGTGAAGTCTTCCCTTTCATACATGCCTATCGTGTCGCTGGCCTGTCCGCTCCCAATAATGTGGACTGGCGTGTCCGTGTATTTTTTGGCTATTTCAGGCTTTGTCAGTATGAGGCAGCTTGCACCATCAGTTATTAGCGAACAATCGAAGAGTTTTAGGGGCCAAGCGATAACCCGCGATGATAAGGCTTGTTCTAGGGCTATTTCCTTCTGCATGTGAGCCTTCGGGTTTAGGCTTCCATTATAATGGTTTTTTACTGCCACATGGGCCAATTGGGCTTCTGTTGTGCCATACTTGTGCATGTGGGCAGTAGCCATCAACGCAAATAATCCTGGGAAGGTTATGCCGTGCCACTGTTCAAAGGGGAAATCCGAAGCCATGGCCAGAAACTCCGTGACTTCGGAAGTGCTTCGATGAGTCATCTTTTCAACACCGCCAGCCATTACAACATCGCATAAGCCTGAAGCGATAGTGAATATGGCGGCTCTTAGGGCTGCACCAGAAGAGCTGCAAGCCGCCTCAGTTCTTGTTGCGGGTATGTGCAGTAAGCCAGCCCAGTCTGCTGCTGTGGCGCCAGTGTGTCCCTGATGCTCGTAGGATTCGCCCATATGCCCAATAAATAGGGCTTTTATGTCCCGTTTTGGGTCTAGTTTTGGACAGCGTTCATAAGCCTCTTTTGCAGCTTGGGCGAAGATTTCTCTTGCGTATAAGCCTTCAAGCCTCCCGAATTTTGAAAGCCCCGCAGAAACTATTGAGGCTAGGGGTTTTCCCTTCAAATTAAACTTCTCCAGAGGCAGCCTTTCGGAGAAAATCCATAGTTGGCAAACAAGTATTTAAGTTTCTTCAACACTTCCTCACGTTTTTCACGAAAAGTTTTATGTGAACACCGGCTTAAACTATAGCCTCTAAAATGGAGAAAGGGAAGGAGAAAACATGAGCGAAGTGGCAATTGTTGGTGTTGGATGCGTCGGCTTCAGACCAATAACACCAGAGCTTTCATATAAGGAGCTGATGTTCGAGGCGGCTGTTAAAGCCTACGAGGATGCCGGTGGGATAAACCCTAGGGAAGACATAGACGTTTTCGTAACATGTGCAGAAGACTATTTGGAGGGCTTCAGCATATTCGACGAGTTTGTTCCAGACCAGCTTGGCGCAGCCCTACGCCACCTTTTCACGGTTTCAGGCGATGGAATGCTTGGACTGGCAACGGCTTACATGCTGATAAAGACTGGATATTTTGACACAGTGGTTGTGGAAGCCCACAGCAAAGCATCAGACATACTAACGTACATGGATATTGTTCAGTTCGGGCTTGACCCAATTTTCAACAGACCTTTAGGTGGACATCCCTACTACATTGCTGGTTTAGAAATGAACCGCTACCTGCATGACACGGGTACGACGGAGGAGCAGTGCGCCCAAGTCGTGGTTAAGAATAGGAAAAACGCCATCCTCAACCCATACGCGGCTTATGGGGCTGACATAACCCTAGACCAAGTCATGCATTCGGAGAGGCTTTTCCACCCGCTGAAAAAATTGGAGATAAGCACACCAGCAGACGGTTGCATAGTCATGGTTCTAGCCTCAGAAAAAGTTGCTGAAAAACTCACGGATAAGCCAGTCTGGATTAAAGGCGTCGGTTGGTGCACCGAAACTCCAAGCCTAGAAACAAGGGACTGGACGAGGGCTGTTTACACGAGGCTGGCGGCTGAAATGGCCTACAAAGAGGCGAAAATCACCAATCCGTGGAAGGATATAGACTTCGCTGAAATCCACGATTTGTTTGCCTACAAGGAGCTACAGCACATGGAAGCCCTGAAATTATGCGATTACGGAGAGGCTGGAAAACTAACAGAGGAAGGTCTAACATCACTAAACGGCGAGTTCCCAATAAACCCGTCTGGCGGACTACTTGGAATGGGTTATGGGTTGGAGGCTTCTGGACTGCAAAAGGTTTTGGAAGTTGTCTTACAGCTTAGAGGTGAGGCTGGCGCAAGACAAGTTGAAGATGCAGAGGTGGGATTAGCCCACACGTGGCGGGGAATCCCAACAGCAACAGGCGCGGTAGCCGTTTTAAGTAATGTTAAGTAGGTGGAGGTGGGAGGACATGTTTGGAAAGAAAAGAGTGGCAATAGTTGGTGCTGGCGTAACCTTGTTTAGGAGGAATTTGAAAGAGACTGGTAAGGAGTTAGCTTATCACGCGGCTAAGATGGCTTTGGAACAGGCTGGGATGGAGCTCCGCGACATCCAAAGCGTTGTAATGGGGACAGCCCCAGACGCCTTCGACGGAGTCCACATGAAAGGCGAATACTTGGCTGACGGAGCTGGAGCCTACCACAAGCCCTACACAAGGGTTTTTGTGGGCGGCGGAACAGGTGTCTTCGCTCCTCTTGCTGGATGGTGGCATGTAGCCTCTGGACAATTTGACACATGCCTAGTCGTTTGCGAGGAGAAAATGTCTTCCTGCCACCCGCACCCGCAGTATGCCTTCACAACAATCTTCGACCCAATACTTGAACGGCCCATCGGCATGAACCTCATATGGATTTTCGCCTTGGAAATGAACCGTTACATGCACAAGCATAACATCAAGAAGGAGGACATAGCCCTAGTTTCAGTTAAGAACAAGCGAAACGCCCTAGACAATCCAATAGCGCAGTTAGCCGCAAACATAACTGTTGAAGATGTCTTAAACTCTGAGATTATGGCTTGGCCAGTTCAACGCCTAGACGTCAGCCCAACAAGCGACGGGGCAGCCGCAACCGTTCTTGTCTCTGAAGATGTTGCTAAAGAGGTTACAGACAACCCGGTCTGGATCGACGGCGTTGGCTGGTGCATAGACTCTACCCATTGGACTGACCGCGACTTGTATTACCCAGACTATGTGGAGTATGCAGCTCGCATGGCCTACAAGATGGCTGGAATCAAAAACCCACCTAAAGAAATTGACGTAGCAGAACCATATGACCCGTTTGACTATAAGGAGTTGCACCACATGGAGGGCTTGCTCCTATGCAAGAAGGGTGAGGCTCCAAAACTCACAAGGGAAGGCGTAACCCAAAGGGACGGAGACTTGCCAACATGCCCATCAGGCGGACTGCTGGGATGCGGAAATCCAATAGCGGCGGCTGGAATGATGAAGGTCTGCGAAATCTTCTGGCAACTGCGGGGCGAGGCTGGCAAGAGGCAAGTTCCCGGAGACCCGAGAACTGGTGTGGCTCAAGCGTGGGGTGATTTGATGCAGTATGGCTCAGTAATAGTGTTGAGGCGTTAAAGGAGGGTTGAATATGAGTGCTAAAATTAAGCATTTTCCGGGCGAGGAAATCGAGACGAAGGACTTCCGCGAGGGAAAAGTTCTCTTTGAGGCTTTCCGTCCAAAGGCTAGGTACGCGTGGAGCGCTGGCATAGCCATAAGCCGCTTCCTAGAAGAGCTTAAAAATGGGCGAATCATCGCTTCCACGTGCAACAAGTGCAAGCGCATAATGGTTCCGCCAAGGATTTATTGTGAAAAGTGCTTTAAGCCCACGGATGGATGGACTTTTGTGAGGGATACTGGCGTAATCAACACGTTTTCAGTCTCTTTTATAGCGGCTGATGCTTCTAGGCTTAAGGAGCCTATCGTTGTGGCTATCATAAACTTGGACGGCGCCTCAGAAGGAATGGGAATAGTCCACCGTATAGAGGAGTATGGCGACTGGAGAGGAATCAAAATTGGCATGCGGGTGAAAGCCGTCTGGAAACCGCCAGAGGAACGTGTCGGTGCCATCACAGACATCAAATACTTCAAGCCCATAAAGGAGTGAAAAGCCATGAGCCTTGAAAAGATAACAAACCCATTTAACGCCCGCCACTGGATAGGCCACATGGAGGCTGACTACCGCTACACGCTTGGCATAGCTGGAGAACGCTTCTTCAAAGAGATTAAGGAGAACGCCCGCATAATGGGAGCCAAATGCCCAGTCTGCAACGCAATCTTTGTTCCGCCGAGGCTTTACTGCGAAAAGTGTTTTGCAAAGCTTGAAGAGTGGGTTGATGTTGGCAAACGGGGCTACATTTACACATACACAATAGCCACAATAGACATAGACGGCAAAAAACTCGAAAAGCCCCAAATATACGCCCTAATAAAGTTTGAAGGCGCCCACGGCGGATTAATCCACAAAATAGGCGAAACGGATAAAGTCCAAATGGGAATGAAGGTTGAAGCAGTCTTCAAACCGCCAAACGAAAGGAAAGCCTCGATAAACGACATAGCCTACTTCAAACCAGCAGAATAGCTCCCTTTTCATCCCCTTTTTCCTGTAGCATTTTAGATTTTGTTTAGGGCTTGTTTAGGTCTGCCATTATGTCTTCTGCGTCCTCTATTCCTAGAGCTAGGCGTACAAGCTGGTCTGTTACGCCGAGTTTTTGTCTTTGTTCCGGGGTTATGAAGTAATGTGAAGAGGTGGCTGGCTGGTTGTGTTGCTAAGGTTTCTGTTCCGCTTAGGCTTGCTGCCAAAAGGCAAAGCTTTAGGCTTTCCACGAACTGTATCGTCTTTTCAAAGTCTCCTTAATCTCGAAGCTTACAACTCCGCCGTAGCCTGCATCTGCTTTTTGGCAAGCGCGTGCTGTGGGTGGCTTGCCAGTCCAGGATAATAGACTTTTGCGATTTTTGGATTTTTAGGAATTCAGCTACTTGCATTCCGTTTTAGTTGTGCCTCTCCATTCTTAAGGCGAGGTTTTCAAGCCCCTTAATAGTAGCCAAGCGCCACTAGGTCTATGGTTCCGCCGAAGATTTTTCGGTTTCGCTTCAGTTTTGGATGAACACTTTTGTGCCGCAGACTATTCCGGCTGTTATGTCGCTGTGTCCGCCCAAATATTTGGTGGCGCTGTGGACAACCACGTCTATGCCAAAGTTTATTGGTTTCAGGATTGTATGAAGTGGCAAGGGTGCTGTCAACAATTAGTCGTTATGCCATTTTTTCTTGCTATGGAAGCCAGCCCGCTCAGGTCCACAATTTTCAAGGTTGGGTTTGTCGGCGTTTCAGCATAAATGACCGTGTGTTTTCTTTTATGGCTTTTCCACCTCGCTTAGGTTTGTTGCGTCTATGAGGCTTACTTTAATGCCGAATTTTGGTAATATTTCTTGGGAAAAGTTAGGGTTCCGCCGTAAAGGTCTCTTGAGGCTACAACGCGGTCGCCCTTCGAAACAGTTGTTAGGACAGCCGTTATTATGGCTGCCATTCCAGAGGAGAAGGAGCCGCATCCTCCGCTTCTTCCAAAAGTGCCATTTTCCTTTCAACAGCCCGCACTGTGGGGTTGTCAAATCTTGTGTATAGGTAGCCCTAAGCTTTTCCGCTTATAACGTCAACAGTTCCTTGGTGCTTTTAAAGGCGAATACCGAGGTTTCATAAATTGGCGTGGCAACAGCTCCCACAGTGTCGGGTTTTTCTCCACATGAACAGCCCTTGTTGAAAAGCCAGCCCGTTTTGAAGTCATGTACTTCACCAGCTTAACATTGTTTGATGACTTGTTGGAGAAATAACTTTTTAGGCTTGACGCAGATATTTTAGACAAAACCACTTGTGTAGGAGTTTAGCCTATTATGTTTGATAGGCAGAAAATTGAGGAAATAGCAAAGGAAAGGGAACGCTGGGAAAAGACAACGCTGCCCAACTGGATTAAGCAATGTCCAGAACGCCAAAAAGAGTTCAAAAACCATTCTGGCATGACGATTAAGGGTTTGTACACGCCTGAAGACATCAAAGAAATGGATTATATGCGGGATTTGGGGTTTCCGGGCGAATACCCCTTCACTAGAGGCTTGCATGCCACCATGTACCGTGGACGCCTATGGACAATGCGGATGTTCGCCGGCTACGGCACAGCAGAAGACACCAATAAGCGATTCAAATATTTGCTAAGCGAGGGCGAAACTGGATTAAGCACTGCTTTTGACTACCCAACAATTATGGGTTATGATTCAGATCACCCCATAGCAAGGGGCGAGGTTGGAGTATGCGGAGTAGCCATATCATCGCTTCAAGACATGGAAGTTTTGTTTGACGGCATACCACTGGACAAGGTTACAACCTCCATGACCATTAACGGTCCAGCAACAGTCTTGCTTGCCATGTATATTGCCGTGGGCGACAAACAAGGAGTCCCAAGGGAAAAGTTAGGCGGCACAACACAGAATGACAACCTAAAGGAGTTTTTCGCCCAAAAGCTCTGCATTTTCCCGCCACAACCCTCGCTGAAGCTCTCAGTTGACATAATAGAATACTGTGCTAGGCACCTGCCAAAATGGAATCCCATAAGCATTAGCGGCTACCACATTCGAGAGGCAGGCGCCACAGCCGTCCAAGAGTTGGCTTTCACGCTTTACGACGGAATAGCCTATGTTGAGGAAACCCTTAAGCGAGGCTTAAAGGTGGATGATTTCGCACCCCGCCTATCCTTCTTCTTCGCATCCCATAACGACTTCTTCGAGGAGATTGCCAAGTTCCGCGCTGCCAGACGCCTATGGGCTAGGATAATGAAGGAGCGTTTCCACGCGAAAAACCCGCGTTCCATGTGGATGCGGATGCACGTCCAGACCTCTGGATGCACATTAACAGCCCAGCAGCCCCTAAACAACATTGTCAGAACAACAATTCAGGCTTTAGCCGCAGTGCTCGGCGGAACTCAGTCACTACACACAAACTCCTTCGACGAGGCTTTATGCCTACCAACAGAAGAATCCGTAAGAGTGGCTCTCCGAACCCAGCAGATAATAGCCTACGAAAGCGGGGTAGCAAACACTGTGGACCCGCTTGCAGGCTCATACTACGTGGAGGCTTTAACCAATGAGATGGAGGAGAAAGCCATGGAATACATCCAAAAAATCGACGACATGGGAGGGGTAATCCCAGCCATAGAGAAGGGCTTCTTCCAAAGGGAGATAGCCGACAGCGCCTACAGATACCAGCGGGAAATAGAGGAGAAAAAGCGCATAATAGTGGGCGTAAACAAGTACGCAATAGAGGGCGAAGAAATCCCAGTTAAGCTTTTAAGGGTTGACCCAAGCGTTGAGAAAAAGCAGGTAGAGAGGCTTCAGAAACTGCGGAGGAAACGCGACAACAGAAAAGTTAAGGAAGTTCTTGAAAAACTCCATTATGCAGCAGAAAAGGATGAAAATCTCATGCCGACAATAATTGAGGCTGTTAAGGCTTATGCCACCCTAGGCGAAATAATGGATGTCCTTCGAAAAGTTTACGGAGAATACAAAGAGCTAATAATAATCTAAAACCCAAAATATGTGGGAGGGGCAAGCATGCAAAGTGAAAGAAAAATAAGAGTGTTAATAGCCAAACCAGGACTGGACAGCCATGACAGGGGTGCAAAAGTTGTTGCAAGAGCCCTAAGAGACGCTGGAATGGAGGTAATCTACACAGGGCTTAGGCAAACACCAGAACAAATAGTTGAAACAGCCCTGCAAGAGGACGTTGACGTCATAGGCTTAAGCATCTTGTCAGGGGCGCACATGGCACTTTTCCCAAGGATAATGGAACTCCTAAAAGAGAAGGGCTTAACGGATGTTCTAGTGTTCGCTGGAGGCATAATCCCAGAGGAGGACATTCCAGAACTTAAGAAGATTGGGATAAAAGAGGTTTTTGGACCTGGAACCTCGACGGAAACCATTATTAAATATGTGCTGGAGAACGCCCCGAAAAGAAGGTAGAATAGCCGGTAAAGCCATTGCAAAAAATTGATGAAATAGCCAAAGGCGTGCTCGCCGGGGACAAGAGAAGCATAGCTAAAGCCATAACCATAGCCGAAAATAGCCTAGAAGAAGCCCAAAGCCTAATTGCAGCGATTTACCCTCACACTGGAAAAGCCCACATAATAGGCTTAACTGGCCCAGGAGGCGCTGGAAAAAGCACCCTAATAGAGAAAATGGTTCGAGAATATAGGCGAAGGGGCAAGACTGTCGGCGTAATAGCTGTTGACCCAACAAGCCCCTTCACAGGCGGAGCCTTCCTAGGCGACAGAATCCGCATGCAGGAGCTAACAACAGACAACGGCGTTTTCATCCGCAGTATGGCGACGAGAAACAATCCCGGAGGAATAGCAAAAGCCACAAAGGACGCTGTAAAAATATTAGACGCCTCTGGGAAAGACGTGATAATTGTTGAAACCGTTGGCGCTGGACAGTCAGAAGTTGACATAATCAAAGTGGCACAGACAATAATAGTTATCCATGCTCCCGGGCTCGGCGACGAGATTCAAGCCATAAAGGCTGGGATGATGGAGATTGCCGACATATTCGTCGTCAACAAGGCTGATCGTGAAAACGCCGACAAAACCGTGATGGATATTCAAGCTATGCTGCAGTTGAACAACAAGGAGAAGGCTTGGACGCCACCAATAATAAAGACAGTGGCCCTCACGGGTGAGGGTGTTCCACAACTTATAGAGAAGATAGATGAGCATTGGCAGTATCTCCAGAAGGGGGTGCTCCACAAAAGGAGTTGGGAAAAGGCTGAGGCGGAACTTGTTGAAGCCATAAAAGAGAAAGTGACAAGCTCAATAATTGAGAAGTTGAAGCGGGAGAAACGCTTCGAGGAGATTTTAAGGCAGATTGTTAATCGCGAAATAGACCCAGCTTCAGCCGCCGAAAAACTCCTAAACCAAATTTTGGAGTAAACGCTAAATGCCGAAGCTTGAGAAGGGTCTTGTGCAAGTTTACACCGGAGACGGGAAGGGCAAAACATCGGCAGCCTTTGGACTGGCTTTGAGGGCAATAGGCAGAGGGTTAAAAGTTTACATTATACAGTTTATTAAGGGCGGCTTCGATTACGGAGAACTCTATGTTGTGGACAAGCTTCCAAATTTGACGCTGAAAGCCTTTGGAAGGGGAAAATTTGTGACAGAGCACCCCCCATCAGAGACGGATGTTAGGCTTGCAGAGGAGGCCTTCCAACTGGCTGAGAAAATTGTTAAAAGCGGGGAATACGACTTGGTCATACTTGACGAGGTCAATGTGGCTTTAAACCTCAAACTTATAAGCATAGAAAAAGTTTTGGAGCTTATAAGAAGTAAGCCGAAACATGTGGAACTTGTTTTAACTGGACGCTATGCACCAAAGGAGATCATTGATGTCGCAGACCTTGTCACAGAAATGCAGGAGGTTAAGCACCCCTATAAAAGGGGTTGCCAGGCTAGGGAGGGGATAGACTTTTGAAGAGGACGACAAAAGCTGAAAAAGAAGCGAGGCGAAGTTTTTCAGAAGTGGTAAAGACTCCATGGATTAGGTCCGCCACAATCGTCGGGCTGATTTTTCTCGCCGTAGGGTTGGCTGCAATATTCGCCTTTAAAGCTGTAAATATTGGAAGTTTCCAAATAATTTCGGACGTGAAGGCTTTTGCAAGGGATTATGGCATTTTAGGCGTTTTCCTCGCCACCATACTTGCTGGAACAGTCGTTCCATTGGGAAGCCCTGCACTCGTGGTGGCAGCAGCATCTTTGGGGATTCATCCAATACCGCTGGTGGTTGCTGCAACGACAGGGTTTACAATAGGCATGACAATAAACTATTACATGGCTTATCGCTTAGGACGCTCTTATGTCGCCCGAAAATTTGGAGCTGAAAAACTTGAGGAAGCCACAATTTTATGGAGCCGTTGGGGATGGATTCTTTACGTCATTTTCGGTTTAATCCCATTCATGCCAGTAGAGTTCTTGGCATTCATCTGCGGACTTTTGAAGGCAAGCATCAAAACCTTTCTCGTTTTGAGTTTTACGCCTAGGCTGATAGTTTTCGCCTTCCTCGCGTATTTTGGAGAAGCCATAGGCAGCTGGATTGGGATAATCTAGGCTTTAGGCGGACTGCTACTTTCTTATTGGTGGTGGAACAGCAATCAAAGTTTGTGTGCGATGGACACCCCTAATCTGCTGAACCTTCTCAATTATTCTTCCAAGCTCCTCAACCTTGGCAAACTCCACATAGACAACAGCGTCAAACTGTCCAGTCACGGCATGAGCCATCTTAACACCTTCAATTTTTAGGGCTGCCTCCGCAACTTCCCAAATCATACCAGGCTCAGCATTTATCAAAATATAGGCTTCCAACCTTCACCCTCCTACACTGTTAAAGTAGCCGGTTAAACATAAAAAACTTGGGAAAGCTTTACAAGAAATGAAGATGATGAAACATGCAAAAGAGACAGAGAGCGACAAAAAGTGGTTTATAGGGGTTAGGCTTGTTCTTGCTTGGGGCGTTTCATGAGGAAGTTTTTGAGGGCCCTTCTTATCTCCTTTAATGTTAGTATTCTTTGCTGGAATTCTGGTTTGAAGGGGTGGGTTTCACTTTCAAGGAGCTCTTTTAAGCGGGCGTAGTAGGCTTCAAACTCTTCTGGCGTGTTGCTTTTGAACTTGAAGATGGCTATTTCACCTTTCGGGTTTTCCCATCGCTTGTCATAAGCGTCTATAGGGCGTGCGGTGCCAAAACGCTCAAGGCTTCTCTTAATTAGGATTTCCTTATCAACGTTGAGAACTATTAGGAGGCTGTTGACGGGTGAAACTTTTGATGTTAATAGGAAGTTGCGGGTAACATTGTCTGGGGCTGTTGAGTCAATTATGACACTGTAGCCCTTCTTTAGGAGCGCGTCCCGCATTTCGGCAATAAGGGAATAAACGAGAAATTCGTCGCGGCATGGGAAACCCTCATAAAAGAGCATCTGCCTCAACTCGTCAACACCTATTCTTGCTAGGTACGGGTAATCGGTGACAAGCCTTTTAGCAAGCATGGTTTTGCCAGAACCCGGATAACCGCTTAAAACGATTAGCCATAAACCTTTAAGGCCGCCGCTCATATCTCACCTTTAATGGTTATCCGCTAATTAAGGCTTAAACTTCAGAGATAATTAAGGTGTCCTCAAAATTAGGGAGCAAAGAAAGGAAAAGGAGTAAAGCCTAAGCGAGTTTTTCTCCACAGTTTGGACAGAACTTGGCTCCGGCTTGGACTTCGCTTCCACACTTTGAACATTTAACTGTTGACTGCAGTGGGCTTCCACAGTTTAGACAAAACTTGGCTCCGGCAGGGTTTGATGCCCCACATTTTGGACAGTTAACTCCACCAGCTGGCTGCTGCAGTGACGCGCCACAGTTGCTGCAGAACTTTGCCGTCTGTGGATTTTGGAAATTACATTTTGGACATAACACCATAGGCACTGCTGGCGTTGGCGCCGGTGCTGGCTGAAGCACCTGTGGAAGAATCACCGCGCCGGCTCCCACAGCGGCGCCGGGACTTTTTGATAGGCTTTCAGCTGACTTTTGGACGGTTTCCATCCTTAGAACTTCAGTTGCTGCAACACCAGTCTTCACGTAGAATAGCCTATCTCTCCATTCCGGTGTTGTGTCAATTCCCTCAAATTTGACGTCTATCAGTTCAAGTCCTATCCTTGAAAAGGCGTCGAAGAGGGCGTTTTTAGCCACGAGGCTTGTTTCGTCAAGCTTCCCATAAACCTCTGCAAGGGAGTACTGGCTTAAAGTGTCAATAAGCCTCTCGTTGAAGTAGCCCCTCAAAAAGTCTTGAAGCTTGTCTGTTGTGAAGACGCCTTGCCCGCCAACCACCTCGTTCACGAAGAGGTTTGGCTCCTCAACCCTAAACCAGAAGCTTCCAAAGAACTTTATTGGGGCAAGTTCCTTCGTCTGGCTTTGAGCCCCAAACCTTCCCTGAAACTGTTTAAGGGATACGAAGACCACAGTGCATCTGAAGGGAACTTTTTCAAAACCTGCAATTTTGGACAAAACCTTTGTGAGGAGCGGAAGATTCGCTGTTGTTAAAACGTGGCGTCCAGCCCTAAAAACGTCGTAGGCTTTCCCATCTCTGAAGAAGACTGCAGCCTCATACTCATGGACTATTAGGTTGTCTCCCCAAGCTATCTCCTCATTTGGATATTTCCAAACAATGTCTTCTTCCCTCGCAGCAACCCACTCAATAACTTTTGGCATAAACTTCACCTCCTCTAACCCTGCAAACCCTTTAGGATTTCAGCTCTCTGGTCAATCAGCCTATCCAACTCCTCAACCTTTGATGTTAAATTGTCCATGGCTTGTCTCCACTCGCCTCCGCCAACCTCCATCTTGACCAGTTTTTCAGCATCAGACCTTATGGATTGAGCCTTCTCAATGAGATTTGCATCAGCTTGAAGAACTTGGTCAAGCTTATCCTCCCGCACCTTAACAGCGTCAAACATTCCAGCATAACCGGCAACAGCCCTATCTATCCTTTGGGTTACCCTGTCAAGACGTGATAAAAGTGCATCATACCTGTAAGTGTCTTCACCAGAAAGCCTTTGGGCAACCGTCGGGTTTGCAAAGCTCCTCCTAAAAATCATTTTCGCATCCTTAAGCCTGTTTACAACCTCCATACGGACGAGGCGGTCGCTTTCCCTCCGCAGTTCTTTCTCTTTGTATCCTCTATAGCCAGGGATGTAGCTCATGATTCGCTCTAATAGGCTTCTTTCCTTGCGAACCTTTTCCAAATACTCTTTTCCGCTCATTATTTACCCCTTTTGTAGGCAGCTATACCTATGACAGCGATTATAATTAAAAGTATCCCCAGAACCAGAAGTGGCGGCACCACAGTATACGTAGCTGAAATAACACCGATGCATGTCATGACAACTCCCCAGACAAGATAGTAGACGGGGTCTTTGCGGTTGAAAAAGGCGTAAAACAAAGTGTATACACCAAGAGGAATAAAAATCCAAGCCAGAAGGTTAATGATGTCGAAGGGAATAATGTTAATGCCGTAGATAACTGCAGCTAAGCCTAAAGAAATAACAAGAACAGCGAGGGCGCCTGCGCCATAGCCAAAAGCATTCCCTTTAGACTCCAACATACTTTCCTCCAATATCGGCATGCTTATTCTCTAAAATCGCCCTATTAAAGTTTCAGAAAAATGTGGTTTCGCAGCTCGCTTATTTTAGGATTAGCGGATAAACCTCTTTAGTCACGTATTCTAGGTATTTCTCTTTGTCTGTCAAGTTAAATATTGTTACTGAGGCGTCTCTGGTTATGCCAACAACGTAGCCGTACTCCCTTGACCTTGCCACTATGTACCATAGGTCTCCGTGCTTACAGTAATCCTCAAAAAGCGAAGTGTTCACCAAGTCTGGTCCATAAAGGGAAAGCTTATTCACATTTGGAATATCAACATTATCGAAAAACGTGATTTTTGTGTCCTCTGGGTTTTTCAGGTGGAACTCGCGGAGGGTTTCAGGCGGTATACGGGCTTCCACTACTCCGCCAACACGGTCGAAGAGAATTTCGCTGAGCTTGTTGGCTATGAAGTTGGCTAGGCGCTTCTTCTCAACAACCGTCAAAAACGTGACATCTTCCATTTTGGAAAAGCTGAAGAGGGCTTCAACCGTGTGAGGTAGGGGCGCAACCTTCCCCCTGTGGAAGACGTGGATTATGTAGTCGTGGGAATATACACCCCTAAGCATGTTCTCTTCTGGTTTTGGCAAAAGGCCCACAACCTCGGTTACAAGCGTAAACTTGTAGTCGCCCTCTTCGTAGGATTCTTCAACACGGTAGCCACTAAGCCTTGAAGCAACCTCATCCAGTGGAAGCGGTTCTGAAAGCCTAAAAACCTTGCCAGCGACAACCATTTAGCATCGCCAAACACCTATAATACGCGTTGAGACTAAAGTCTTACGCTTGAAGCTTGGAACATTTATATCATTTGCCAACCTAAAATAGATAGTTATGAGCTACATACCAGAACAGGTTAAGCTTTGCTTAAGGGATTTAGTTGAAAGGTTTAAAAGAAATAGGATAAAGTATGTGGTCGTCGGTGCTTTGCCAGTACATTTTTATGGTAGACCAAGAACCTCGGCGGACATAGACATTGTTCCCATTTCACACATTTCTAGGGAGAAGCTAAAGGCAATTTTGGCGGATAGGTACACCTTGTATTACAATGGAAAGATTGTGATGAGGTTTATTGACAGCGTAACAAGAGTGGGAGTGGATATCCTTCTCTCGCTAAGCACTGCTGGCCTTAGCCGAAAATCATTGAAAAGGCTTAGAAGGGTTGACATTGATGGTGCGCAGATAAACATTCCATGCCCAGAAGACTACATAATAACCAAGCTGAAAGCGAGGAGACCAGACACCTTTGACTTCGCTGATGTCATGTCAGTGCTTTTAAACATGCGGGAGCAAATAGATTGGAAATACTTAACGAATAGGGCTAAAGAGGAAGGCTTGGCACATCTTATAAAGTATTATCGGGATGGATTAAAATGGAAGACAAGTTAAAAGCGCCGATTTATAGGGATGGTACGCTTTTCTGCCCATATTGCCGCTCACCGCTTTTAACGGTTGAGGAAACCCACTTTAGGTTTAAATGTGCAGTTTGCCAAAAACCCCTCGGAAAACTTTCTGTGGCAACTTTGAAGAAGATGTTTGATGATTTCCCAAAGGAGCTAGCCAAAGAATGGATGCTTGAAATGGAGGTAAGGAAAAAGCTCAGCCAAAACAAACTCTAAATCCCTTCAAGAATTTGTCAAAATAGTGGTTTTCTTTAGCTGCTGGTTGCCTAATTGTTTTAATAATAGTTTTTATCCTCATTTTATACTGCAGTAAGAATCGTTAGAGGCAAAGAAGTCAAATGCTCATCAGCGAGGTGATCCTTGAAAATTTCATGAGTTATGAGTATGCTAGGGTACCCCTTAAGCCAGGTGTGAACGTTGTTTGTGGTCCTAATGGTGCTGGGAAGTCCTCGCTTTTGTTGGCTATTTCTGTAGCCCTTGGACAGTCTTATACTGAGCGTTCTAGGAAGCTCAGCGACTTGATCCGTTGGGGTAAGGATCAAGCCCGTGTGACGCTTATACTGGATAATTCTAAGCGGGGAGGCAAACGTCCAGTTCCAAAGTTTAATAAGGACCAGATTTTTTTGACCCGGGTTTTGAGGCGGGATGGCAAGTACTGGTTTGAGCTTGAAAACCGCGCCGCTTCAAAGCAGGATGTTGAGAGGCTTTTAGCCAGGCTGGGCGTTGACCCGGATAACATGCTTATTATTATGCATCAAAACATGGTGGAACAGTTTACAGTTCTTTCTCCGCAAGAAAAACTGAAAATGGTTGAGGCGGCTGTTGGGCTTGAGGCTTATCGCGAAAACGTTTTGGAAGCTCAGAAAAAGCTTACGCGCATACTAAGCCAAGAAGAGTCCATAGGCAAGCTTTTGGAGTCGGCGGAGCAGACGCTTAACTATTGGAGGGAGCAATACGAAAGACTTCAAGAGAAGAAGCAGTTGATGGCGAAGAGACGCTTCTTGGAACGGGAGCTTGCATGGGCTGAGGTAAACCGAAGAGAAGACGCGGTCAAGGATTTAGAGGCAAAACGTGAGAAAGAACTCGCCTTGTTAAGGAAGATTGAAGAGGAAGCCAAAACAGCTCAAGGACAGCTTCAAACCAAGCAGAGCCAACTTGAAAGGCTGAAAAGCGAATGGAAAAGAAGCCTTAACGAAACCATAAGCCTTGAAAGGGAGAAGGCTGGAAGCCAAGCCACAATTTCGCTCTGCGAACAGATCCTAGCAGAGGCAGCCTTCATAGAAAACCAAGCCCAAAGCGGTAGGCACTTGAAGCTTTTGAAAACTGATAGCCTAAAAGAGCTTATAGAAAGCTCAAGGTTGAAGGTTTTAAAGCTTGATGAAGAGCTGAGCAGAAAACTGTCGGAGACGGTGATTCTTGAGGAGCAGATGGAGAAGGTTGGAAGCCAAATCCTCGACACGAGGGTTAGACTTGCACTTTTGAATTATAGGATGGAGAATGCTAAGGCGAACATTGAGGATCTGGAAAAGGCGCTTAAAGATGCAAAATCCCAGTTGAATGCTGCTATTAAACGGGCTGAGGAAACTGGACCAAGAATTGCCGTCGTTAAAAGTGCTGGCGAGATTTTGGATGAAATTCGCGTTGCCGATGGGCATTTGGCGGCTTTGGCTGGCGTTTCAGAAGACGTGGAGCGCATGTACGAGTCTTATTCGCAGCTTTATTTGGAGCTTAAGGAGAAAGCCCGACTGGTGGCTGAAAACCGCGAAAAAGCCTTAGAAGAGGTTAGGGCTCGGATGCAGGCTTGGCGAACAGTTATTCAAAGCCTCCTAGAACGTGTAAACCTTGAGTATAAGAAGATTTTGGCTGGTTCTCAAGCTGTTGGCGAGGTTAAGCTCGTGAACGAGCATGACATTGAGGCGGCTGGACTTGAAATTCTGGTGGGCTTTAAGGGTGGGAAACCAGTGCCGCTTAACGCCTATACGCAGAGCGGGGGCGAAAGGACAACAGCCACCATGAGCTTCCTATTGGCTTTGCAACAGCATGTGCGTTCACCCTTCCGCGCAGTGGACGAATACGATGTGCACATGGACCCTAAAAACCGTGAGTTAATAGCTCAGATGCTTATTTCAACGGTTAAGGATGCGAATGCTCAGTACATTGTGATTACTCCGAGCCAGGTAACCTTCGCTAAGGATAATGTCAACATTATTACTGTTCAGAATGTTGAGGGCAAATCCATCATTAAAGAGGTTGCATGATGCAATCTAAGCGAGAACGCATTAGAATTGGGCGGGAGAGGCTTCAGCGTGTTATTGAGATGTGTAGGGCTGTTGAGGAGCGCTCTCTAGACCCCTTTCTGGTGGATGTGGATGAGATAATTAGGGTTGTTAGGGAGTTTTTCCCAGAATGGGAGCAGCCAGAAGACCTATGCCTAGACGCTGAAGCCATAAACCGCCTCGCATCCGTTATTAGGCTTCAAAGCGAGTGGGTTAAGCACCGCTCAACATCCCTTTACACAGACCCTTTCCTCTTAGAGGAGAAGATAAAACACTTAGAGAAAGAAGCCATAGTGGAGGCTTTTCTCGGCGCTTGGCACCCAATAGTTGAGTTTGAACAGATTTCGCTCCACAGCCTAAAGGAGGCACTGCGCTACTGGGAAAGCCTACCGCCACTGAAAGATAGATGGAAAGAGTTTCCTCCACCCGAGGAGGCTGGTAGAGCAGCTACCCGAGAGGAGCTTATAAGGCTTAAAATTTTGCGGGATAAAGCCTTCACAGAAGAGTTGGAAAACTTCTGGAATGAACTGAAAAGGCTTGTTGAGGAGAAGGGCGAAAATGGCAGAATAGGATACTGGGATTTTGTTGGCGCAGAAACCTATGAGGAAACAATCCACAGAGCATTTATGACGAGTTTTCTCGTAACTTATGGCTATGCAACCCTTGAAATCAACCCGTTGGAAGAGGAGATTTTCATCAGACCCTTTGAAAAGCAGCAGAGGCGCATAGCCAAAAAACAGCTGGTCACAATACCTATAGCCATAACCCGTGAAGAGTGGGAAAAATGGCGAAGAAAGGAGGCGTAAAAATGAGTAAAAGGAAAGCCGTCTACGCAAGCAAGATAAAACGCGCCGTTCACATGCTTTTCTACCGCAGACACAAAAAGCCCGGAGTAAAGGGTTGGGAGCTCAGAAAGACTTTGGGCTCCGACTACCCAAAAGTTTTAAGCATTTTGGATGAGTACTTGAAGCCTTTGGACTTGCAGGTTAAAATGGTTTTTGAAGAGGAAAAGCCAGCCTCCGAAAATCCGACGCTGGAGGAGTTAGACAGGGCAAGGTTCTACATAACCCTCCGTGGTGATTTAACGCCTAAAGAGGCTAAGATGGTTGGTTGGCGAATAGACGACTTGGCTGGACTAGCCATAACAATAGCCTACATAATCTCAAAGAAGGGAAAAGCACCACGAAAAGAAGTGGAAGAACTATTACGCGAGAAGCTGCCATGTTGGAAGGTGGGCTTAAACATAGACCACTACATACGCTATGGATACCTAACTCAAGACGAAAACGAACAGTTGTATCTGGACTGGCGAACAAGAGCAGAAGTAGACCAAAAAGCACTCATAGATCTAATCCTATCAAAGTAACAAAGGAGCTTATTTTCTGATTTTTCTGTAGAGGAAGGCTATGATGTCGATTATGATTATTGCTGTGAGAATTAGGAGTGGATTGCCCAAAAACTTGCTTGGAAGGGACTCTTCGGCTGCATAAGCATGGTTAATTAAAGTGGAAACTAAAAGAAGTGCACAGAGAATTATTGCAGCTAGATTTTTCCTCATGCTTGTTTTTGCCCTCTTTTTCCATTTTTTGGCTGTTTTTAGATTATGCTGACGTTTTGTATTTGGAAGTAGCGTTTCACTAGCATGCGGAGGCGTTCGGCGTTTCTACCATTTTTTCCTATGGCTACGCCCTTGTCTCTTGGGTGGACTGTTACAACGGCTATTGTTTTGCCGTCTGGTCTTTCGGTTATTCTAACTTCTTGGACGTTGGCTGGTTTCAACGCGTTTTTAATAAACTGGACTGGATCTTCAGAATACTCTATTATCTCATGCTTTTTGCCCGTCATCCTTTCAAGAAGCCTAATGTTTCTTCCGCCCTTCCCAATGGCTGCGCCTATGTCGCCTTCCTTCACAACCATGATTACTCGTCCCTGTTCCTCGTCAACTATGCAGTCTTTGACGCTGGCGCCGCTTATACTTTCGAAGAGGGCTATATACTTCATCTCTGTGGTGGTGAATTTTATGCCGCTACTCATTCGCTTCCTCCTTCGGACTCCTCCTCGGCTTCTTCAGTGGACTCTGCTAATCTAAGAATTTCTGAATCACCGGGCTCTCTTATAGTTAACGCTGAAACAAGGAAAGGTTTTCCACAGACAGCAGCCAAATCCATTGAAGAACCACGATAAACGATTAATGGAATGTTGGAAAGCTTACAGTAGTATTCCAAGTCGCTGCGGATTTCAGCTGGACAGTTAGAAGCAACAATAATCATTTTTGCCTTACCAGTTTTGGCGCTCTGTATCGCCGAATTCGAGCCAAAAGAAACCTTACCAGTTTTAACAGCCGTTGAAATGGCCTTGTCTATGTCTATCATTTGTTCTCCCTCTTAAGCTCAGACGTGGACATAAACAGTTCCACAAGCCCTGTGCCGACGGGTATGGACTGCCCAACAATAACGTTTTCAGTCACGCCTTCCAATGGGTCGCTTTCTCCTCTTATGGCGGCTTCAACGATGTTTGGAACTGTTATTTCGAAGGCTGCCCTAGCCAAGACACTTGCCTTTTTGCCGCTCACGCCGTGTCTGCCGATTTGTTGCACCTCGCCCGTGGCGGTCATCATGTCCGCCACAAGCATCACGTGGCGAACGTCAACATCTAAGCCTTGCTCCTCTAAAACGCTCTTAGCCTCCTGGATTAGGACGTTTCTGGCAGCCTCTATTCCCAATGTTTTGGCTATTTCATGAACGTTGTTTGTAGTCGTCCTAGTAGTGTCAACGCCATAAACCTCCAGAACTTTGGGGAGGTTTGAGCCGTCTGTGCGTATAACCCACTCGCCATGCTCTTCAGTGACCAGAACACGCTTTATGCCAGGCACACCCTTAATGTAGAAGGATGAAACCTTGTCAAGGAGCTTTTTCAGGGCTTCGGGTTTTTTGGGCTTGACGTGGATGCGGTTTCCAGTTATCTTCACTGTGCAGTTGGCAATTTTCACTTTCTCCTTAAGCTCCTGTATTGTTACGCCCCTGTCTTCCATCATAGCCTTATTCAATTCAACAATGATTTCCCCGCGAACTGGGTCTTGGTATACAGCTTGGGCAATGTTTTCAATGGTCGTGTAAAGTATATTTCTGGCTATTTTTACGGCGGCTTCCCTACTCTTGCGGTGCTTCTCATCCAAGTAAATGACCATTATGGGTGTTGATGGAACCCTCCTAGCGTCAACAATTTCAATAAGCCTCGGCAAGCCCAAGGTTACGTTCTGCTCTCTAACACCAGCATAATGGAATGTCCTAAGGGTCATCTGTGTGCCTGGCTCTCCAATGGATTGGGCTGAAACTATGCCCACGGCTTCACCGGGCTCCATCAAGGCGCGTTTGTAGTGCTCAACTGTTAGCTCTATGGCTTTGTCGACGCCCTCCTTGCTGAGTTTAGCCTCTGTTAGGCTCTGCTTAAGCTCGCTTATCAGCAATGGCGTGAGTTGGTCTTCAACTTCCTTAAGCTTCTCCTTAATGTATTCTGGAGGTGCTGGCTTACCCTTTTCCATTCCAATTCTTATCTGTTCAACAAGGCGGCTCACGTTTACAGCCTTTCCATGGTCGCTTTTAGCTGGGTCAACACCATCCTCGCCATACTTAAACTGGATTATGTCGCCTGTTGAGCTTCTAACAGTTCCATCGTATTCTAGGCGCAAGTGTTCCAAAGCGTTGATTAGGCGTCTCTGCATGTAGCCGCTCTGCTGCGTCCTAACAGCGGTGTCCACAAGCCCTTCGCGTCCGCCCATGGCGTGGAAGAAGAATTCTATGGCGTCTAAGCCCTTCTGGTATGAAGAGTAAACGAAGCCTCGCGCTTTTGGAGATGGGTCGCCGAACTTGAAGTGGGGCAGCGTCCTTCCCAAATAGCCACGCATTATACGTTTTCCACGCACAGCCTGCTGTCCAACACAGGCGCTCATCTGCCCGATGTTTAGGCTTGAACCCCTAGCGCCTGTTCTCGTCATCACTATGCCAGAATTCTCCAAAGTGAAGTCTTCATCAGCGATTTTTCCTGCTTCGTCTCTGGCTTTAGCTAACTCGTTCATTACGTAAATTTCAAAGGAGTCTTCGAGGGTTTGTCCCGGAAGCCTTGGCAGTGTGCCGTCTCGGTAACTCTTTATAAGCTCTTCAATGCGTTTTTCAACCCTCTCCATAATCTTCCTTATTTTCGCCTCAGCCTGATGAGAAAGAACAAGCTCATCATAGGAGTAGGAGAAGCCCCTCATTGTTATGAAAAGCTTCAGCAATCTCGTAATATTGTTTATGAACTCTCGTCCAGCAGCCGTTCCATAATCCTTAATTATTCTGTGGAGGAGGCTTTCAGATTGCTCTGCACCTATGGCTTTTCTGTCAATTACGCCGCATATTAGCTGCCCGTTCTTAACGACGACGTAGGCGTCGTAGGGGCATTCCTCCTTAAGGCATTTGGCACATCCGCGACAAGTATTTGCCTTCAAAACATAGTTTAAATCCTTCGGCAGGAATAGGCTGAAAATTTGTTTGCCACTCCACATGGGCTGGGGCTCTTTTATTTGCGGTTCTGGAAGTGGACCCTCATAGCCAGCGGCGATTAATAGTCTGCTAACCTCATCCTTTGTTAAGTAGTTTGACTTCCTCGTGAAGAGGTATGCAGCCGTTATAAAGTCCCGGATAGCCCCAATTATTGGACCGCCAAATCTCGGCGAGAGGATTTGGTCTTGCACTTGCATGAGGAGGCGAGCCTCTGTTTGAGCTTCCTCACTTTGCGGTATGTGAAGGTTCATCTCGTCCCCGTCGAAGTCTGCGTTGTAGGGCGGACAAACACATAGGTGAAGACGGAAGGTCTTGTATGGCAAGACTCTCACATAATGCGCCATAATGGACATTCTGTGGAGGGACGGTTGACGGTTGAAAATGGCTATGTCACCGTTTTTTAAGTGACGCTCAACAATGTAGCCCGGCTCTAGGGATTCGGCAATCTTCTCCCTATCAGCTACAAACTCAAGCCTAATTCTCTTGCCATCTGGACGGATAATGTAGAGGGCTCCAGGATATTTGAAGGGACCATTAATGACAAGTTTTCGCATCTCCTCAATGTTCCATGTGGTCACCTTTTCTGGAACTGAGAGCCTCATGGCAACCTCTAATGGTACGCCAACTTCGTTTATGTCTAGGTTTGGGTCTGGAGAAATCACCGTCCGCGCCGAGAAGTCTACACGCTTCCCGGAGAGGTTGCTTCTGAATCTTCCCTCTTTGCCTTTAAGCCTCTGGGAAAGCGTTTTAAGGGCTCTTCCAGAACGGTGCCTTGCCGGCGGAATGCCAGAAGCCTCATTGTTAAAGTATGTTGTTACATGGTACTGGAGGAGTTCCGACAAGTCTTGAATTATGAGGGTGGGTGCGCCAGCCTCCATGTTCTCCTTTAGGCGCTGGTTTATGCGGATTATGTCCACAAGTTTGTGGGTTAAGTCATCCTCTGAGCGTATTCCGGACTCCAAAGTTATTGATGGACGCACATATACTGGTGGAACGGGTAAAACTTGGAGAACCATCCATTCTGGACGGGCTGTTTTCGGGTCGAAGCCCAGAAGCTCCAAATCGTCATTTGGTATGCGTTCAAGCCTCTCCCTAACCATGCTTGGCGTTAATGGCTGGGAACCACCCGGAATTTCCTCGCTAAATTTTGTGGGTTTTTCGAAGGTTATCTTATACTGGGGCGCGTTGCAATGGGGGCAAGTCTTAGCCCTTATCTCTTGGGTGATTCGCTTAAAAACCTCTTCTGGAACTGTTCCCAAGAGTTGGCGGGTTCTCTCAATTCTAGCCCTCAACTTCTTGATGGCGTCCTCTGGAAGTAGAATTCGCCCACAGTTTCGGCATGTAACCCTAAGGAGGTCATAAATTATTTTTGCAAATTCTATGTGGATTACTGGGACTGCTAATTCTATGTGCCCAAAATGCCCCGGACAGCGTATAGCGGTGTTGCCACATGTCTTGCATCTCTGCCTTGGCTCCAGGGTTCCAAGCCTTCCGTCCATAAGCCCAGCGGTTATTGGGGCGCCATCCTCATCATAGGTGTCAGGCGTTTGAATTTCAACAACCGATAGTTTGCGTATTTCCTGGGGGGATAGTAAGCCGAAACGGATTTCATCAACAACTTTATGGGCGACTTCCTCAACTGCCGCCATTTTAGGCTCTCTCCTTAAGCTTCAATTTTGGCGCTATACAAAGACTCATCAGTTCTTGGAGAAGAAGCTTAAAAGCGTAGGAAACTATTACAGGCGAGATTTTAGCCTTGTCTTCGCATATTCTGCAGACATACTTACGCTGTTTTAGGTCGTAGTAGGCTATGTAGCCACAATTCTCACAAACATAGAGCGTATACTTGTCAGACTCTTCTAAAAGTCTGTCACGGAGAAGCATGGCGGCGCCATGCCCAATTAGGCAGTCCCTCTCCATTTCGCCGAAGCGGAGCCCGCCACCACGGGCTCTTCCCTCCGTCGGCTGTCTGGTCAACATTTGCACTTGTCCTCTGGCTCTTGCATGGATTTTGTCTGCAACCATGTGGTGGAGCTTCTGATAGTAGACTATGCCTACGAAAACGTCTGCCACAAACTTTTCTCCAGTCACACCGTTGTAGAAGACTTCTTTTCCAGTGTGGCTGAAGCCAAGCTTTATTAGGGCTTTTCTTAGGTCTTCCGCCTTCTCATTGGAGAATGGTGTGCCGTCCACTGGTTTTCCTCTCATGGCGGCTACTTTGCCTGCTATGGACTCTATGAACTGCCCGATGGTCATTCTTGAAGGGATGGCGTGGGGATTAATTATAATGTCTGGGACTATGCCGTCCTCTGTGAAGGGCATATCCTCTTGGGGCACAATAAGTCCAATAACGCCCTTCTGTCCGTGACGGGATGCAAACTTGTCGCCAAGCTCTGGGATTCTCTGGTCTCTAACCCTGACCTTTACAAGTTTGCTTCCCTCACCAGACTCTGTTATGAAGACCGCGTCCACTATGCCGGTTTCTGATGGACGCATGTCCACAGAAGTGTCCCGCATCGATGGACCCTTAACCTCAAACTCCTTGTACTCTTCAAGGAATCTTGGCGGACTTGTTCTGCCGATTAGAACGTCTCCGCCTGCAACTTGGGCTTCTAGGCTTATTATGCCGTCCGGCTCCAGAAGCCTATAATATTGTTCACCTCTGAAGCCCCTTGTTCCAGGTTCTGGGATGACGAATTTGTCTTTTAGTCCTCCCATGTATTGGCGGCATTCAGCCTCATATATACGGTAGAATGTGGAGCGTCCCAAGCCCCTTTCAATGGAGGCTTTGTTAAATATTAGGGCGTCCTCCATGTTGTAGCCTTCATAGGATAAAACAGCCACAATGCAATTCTGCCCAGATGGGCGAAGCTTATAGCCCATAACCTCCATTAGGGCTGTTTCAACCAGCGGCGTCTGGGGATAATGAAGTATATGCGCCCTTGAGTCAACACGGAATGGGAAGTTGGTGGCGAAGACGCCGAGCGCCTGCTTTGCCATAGCCGCCTGATAAGAGTTTCTGGGCGACTGGTTATGCTCCGCGTAAGGAATTGTTGAGGCACAGATTCCAAGAATCGTGTGGGTTGCAATTTCCAAGTGCGTGTGCTCCGGGGTTAGTTCTACTGTACTTATGGCGACGTAGGCGTTTTCCTCCTCCTCGGCGTCCAAATACTCTATTATGCCGTTTTTGACGAGGTCTTCCCAAGACCACAAGCCGTTGGCTATTTTTTCTATGTGCTCTGGTTGAAGCTTTGGAACACCATTTTCAACTATTATTAGCGGGCGCCTAACTCTACCCTCGTCGCAGTTGACGTATATTTCCTCCCTTTCGCCATACTCCTTTGAGAAGTAGGCAATGTTAACTTCCGTTGAGATTTCACCCATGCGTCGGCGTTGCCTAAACTCTTGAACCACCTTTTCTGGTGTGGCGCAGTAGCCGACAATGGTTCCATCCACGAAGACTTTTGCACCGTAACGCTTCAGAGTTTCATTCGCCTCATAAACTGGTGTGACGCCCATGCTGAACAGTATCTGCTTAACCTTTTCTGGGTTGACGCCTACAGATATGGAGGCTGACAATGCAAGGTTCTTAACTAAGCCACAGTTGGAGCCTTCTGGAGTCTCGTTTGGGCATAGGCGTCCCCAATGGGTTGAGTGCAAGTCTCTAGCCTCAAAGTTCGGCTGACTTCTGCTGAGGGGCGACTGGAGCCTCCTCAAGTGGCTTAGGGTTGAAAGGTAATTCGTCCTATCAAGGAGTTGTGTTACGCCCACACGGCCCCTTCCCCAGTTTCCAGTGGCAAGGGCGTGCTGAAGCCTCTCAGTTATTATTCCTGGGCGGACGGCAGCTGAAACCGTGATTATTGGTCCTTTAACCCCTATCCTTTCAAGCTGGTATTTTATGTCCCTTACAAGGTTTCTGAAGGCTACACGGAACAGGTCCGCCAGAAGCGGTCCAGCGAGCCTCAAACGCTTGTTTTTGAAGTGGTCTTTGTCGTCTGGCTTTCGCTTTCCAAGCTTCAGCTCTATGACTCTGCAAGCCATTTCGCCGAGGAATATGGCTTTCTCGCGGCGGTTTTGGCTTGTCCTTCCCAAGTGGGGTAGGAAGTTCTTGTCTATGGCCTGTTCAGCCTTCTGAATTCTGTACTCCTCAACCTGCCCATGGGCTACACGGTTTCCAATATATAAAATTGCATCTCTAACTGTGTCGACGCCAACAGCCTTCTCAAAGGATGGTTCCAGCTCACTTTGGATTTCCTCGTCTAGGGAGACAGCCTCAGCAATTTCCTTATCAGATTCAAGCCCTAAGGCACGCATTACAATAACGAAGGGGACTTCTGTTGGCACTCCAGGCATCGTGACGTATAGGGCTCCATCAGACTTCATTTTCAGCTCTATTCTTGCTCTGAAGCCAACGGTTGTTGAGAAGAGTTTTGCCTGGTAAACTGGCGTGGCGCCTTTCTCGTCAATGTCAACAATTATGCGGTTAGGCGCTAAATCCTCCATAGCCACAATAACACGTTCAGAGCCGTTAACAATGAAGTAACCGCCCGGGTCGTCGGGGTCTTCCCCTACGGCTATAAGTTCTTCGCGGGAGAGCTGCGACAAGAAGCAGAGTTTAGACTTGAGCATTACTGGGATATTGCCGATGAAAACGAGTTCTGTATCCTGTTCTCTGCCGTCCACAACGGGGGTCATTTCGAGGGCTATTGGCGCCGCGTAGGTTAAATTGCGAAGCCTAGCCTCTATTGGGTAGATTTCATGTTTTGTTCCGTCAACCTCTGTCACATATGGACCGCTAATCCTAGTCTGTGGATCAATTATCCAAACTTGTCCAAGCTTAACTGTGTAGGGGCATTCTGGAACCTCTATTGGGATTTCACCAACTTCATCTACAACCTCTTGTAGGCCGTGGTCTATGAACTCGTTATAGGAGTCTAGGTGCTGGCGGACAAGTCCCTTCTCTTTGAAGAAAGCCTTTAGAAGTGTGTTCACATCTTCCTTTGAAAGCTTAACCATTATAAACCAACCCCGCAATCTCTACCCTTTTAATTGATGATAAAGGCGAACACGTGGTGCGCGTTTCTCAAACTTTAAATTCCTCCGCTTTTGGATCATCCAGCTTTAAAAAGTCTCCAATAATATTGAAGCTAAACACGTAAAACTGCACAGCTCACTAATAAACTTTTTTGTGGAAAAATCCGTCTTCCAGCTCCGCAACCCCTAAGAAAACCAATATTTATTGAGCCCCCCAGAACCCAATAGTGGCCTACCCCCTCTATTTTTCACGTCTCACCCTCAAAAGTACAGTCGCTAAGCTTAAATCCCATCATACCATTCTTTGAAAAATGGGCGGCGGTAGCCAAGCCAGGTCAAAGGCGGAGGACTCAAGATCGGTGTTTAGAAGCTATACCCCTATGAGCCATCCTCTCCCGTAGGGGTTCGCCGGTTCAAATCCGGCCCGCCGCACCAACGTTTTACCCGTTAAATTTTGCATGTGAATATTCTTGTTAGTAGTTCACCATGCCATATTTTGCGGTCTCCAATTATGGCTATTCCAGCGTTTTCAGCTGCTTCTCTAAATCTTTTTGATGCCGCCGTTATTATGACTAGGGTTGCTTCCGGAGATTTCGTCTTTAACGCCCTAAGGAAGCTTTCGTATAGTTTTCTTATGCCTTTTTTTGGGTTTGCCCTCAGCCCGTAGGGCGGATTAACGAGGATTAGGTCAAATTCTGCTTCTGGATAGTCCCCGGGTTTTGTGGCGTCTCCAATTTTGAATTTTATTGCTTGGTATACGCCGGCTTTTTTGGCGTTTTCAATTCCGCCCTGCATGTGTTTGGCGAATTTTTCCATGGCATAAATCGCATATTCGCCTTTGGCCTTTTGTTGGACTAATGTTTCAGTCCTAACCTTTTCGAAGGCTTCTCGGTTGAAGATTTTGAGCTTTAGGAAGGCGAAGTCTTTCCGCAGATGGTTTGGTGGGATGCCACTTGCTTCTAATGCGGCTTCTATTGGGATGGTGGCTCCTCCGCACATAGGGTCTATGAGGGATTTGGCTTTTGTCCAGTTGCCTATTCGGAGCATGGCTGAGGCTATTGTTGGTTTTATGGCTGCTGGGTGGCTATATACGCGGTAGCCCCGCTTATGTAGAGAAGCTCCTGTGGTGTTTACTCCCATTATGAAGTCGCTGTTTCTTACTAGGCAGTATATTTCAACATCTGGCTCGTTCAAGTTCACCTTCAACCTTTTGCCCGTGGCATTGGCGAAGGAGTCTATTATGGCTTGTCCTGCTACGCGGGAGACGTCCATGCTTGTGAAGTTGTGTACGCCGGTTCTTTCGCTTCTTATGGCGAAGGTCTGCTGGGCATCCAATATCCAAGTGTAGTCCAAACTTTTCGCAAGCTTGTAAATGTCGTTTAAGCCTTCAAAGGTTGACTTGCAAAGTTCGATGAAAATCTTGTTGATGGTTGCCGCCTTCAAGTTTAGGAGGTAAACGTCTTTTAGGCTGCCTTGGAAGGCTATTCTTCCAACATCCAGTTCAGCTCTAACCCCAGTAAGGCTTTCAACTTCTTTTGAGGCTACATCCTCAAGCCCAATGACCGTGGTGGCGAAAAATCTGAGCTTCTCCATTTCTAAGGATAATGAGTTTTGCGGGTGCTTTAACGATTGCTATGGTCTTGTTGTAGAACCACGCTGGTAAGGGCATAAAGGCATATATCCCACAATGCACTTTTGAAGATGCTTAAAGGCGAAGTTGGAAATGTCTCTTGCCGAAAAAATATTGCAGTTGAAGAAGGAGAAAAAAGCCGTTATTTTAGCTCACAACTATCAGAGACCAGAGGTTCAGGACATCGCCGACTACGTAGGAGACAGCATAGAGCTCAGCAGAAAAGCCATGGAGGAAAAGGAAGCAGAAATAATTGTTTTTGCAGCCGTTGATTTTATGGCTGAATCCGCAGCCATCCTCAATCCAGACAAGAAGGTTTTGCTGCCTTCCGCTGGTGCCCGCTGTCCCATGGCTCAGATGCTCACCGTTGACGAGATTAAGAGGATACGTGTGCTCTATCCGCTTGTGCCACTGGTTTTATATGTTAACACTTTAGCTTCTGCAAAGGCTTACTGCGACGTGTGCTGCACTTCAGCCAACGCCGTTGAGGTGATAAACGCCTTAGACGCCGAAACAGTTCTTTTTGGACCAGACCACAACTTGGCAGAATACGTCCAAGAGAAGACTGGAAAGACGATTATCCCCATCCCAGAACGCGGTTTCTGCCCAACCCATCTGCTCTTCCACCCAGAAGAAGTTCAAGTCCTAAAGGCTGATTACCCAGACGCAGTTGTCATGGTTCATCCGGAGTGCACGGCTGAAATGCGCAAAATAGCCGACTTCATTGGGAGCACATCCCAAATGTGCCGATATGCAAGGGAAAGCAACGCCAAAACATTTATTGTGGCAACAGAAGAGGGACTATTACACCGTTTAAGGAAGGATAATCCGGGTAAGCGGTTCATTTTGGCTTATGAGGGCGCCGTCTGCCCAAACATGAAACTAAACACTCTTGAAAGGATTTACACAGCCTTAAAAGAGGAGAAGCATGTGGTCACTGTTCCAGAGCCTATAGCAAGCAAAGCAAGAAAAGCCTTGGAAAAAATGTTTGAAATAACCCGTTAGAGCGAGACAATCATTGCCTTGAGGAGTTTGACACCCCGTTTTGATGAGAGCTCGTCGCTCAGTTTTCGGATTTCTGCGGCGTCGCCCTTAACTGCAATAGCCTCTAAACAATCTCGCTCGGTTAGGTGGATATGCATTGTTGAAGAGATTATGCCAGCATAATGGTGCTGCACGTCTGTTAGGGCATCTTCCAAACCCCTAACCTCATGGTCGTATAGAAGCATCAAAACCCCTGCTTGCATTCCCTTCTCCTCCTGAAGCCACTTCTTCTCAGAGATAAAAAGCCTAACAGCTTCCTGAACAGCCTTAGAACGGTTTTCGTAGCCCATTTTCCGTATAACCTCGTCAAAATCTTTCAGCAAATCTGGTGGAAAGGTTACGCTTACCCGCACTATTTTCTCCATTTTCGCCATGGGAACCACAGTTTTATTTTTGTTTTTTAACCATAAAGTTTTTATGCAATTTGGTATTACGTTAAAGAAAAAAAGTATTACGAGGATTAGGAATGTCCCTCAAACCATTCGACATAGCCACAATAGCCATATTCTCAGCCATGTGGGTAATATTAAACATAACAGTTGGACCCCTGGGATTCACGCTGTTTCATCTACCCATATTTTGCGACTTCTCAGTCTACTTCACCCTGCTTCTGGCTACTTGGGCTTCCGGCAAGGCTGGAATACCATCAATGGTTGGCATAATAGGCGCCATAATAGTGCTGGCAATGAGACCAGCATCAACACAAATGATAGGCTTCCTAGCCTCAGCCATGGTCTTTGATGCTTTAATGACCCTCTGCAAGCACAAAGTAAGCCTTAAACCATACAACATGTTGGTGGCAACGGTGGCAACGATAATATCCGCCTACTTTGCAGGCGTAGTAATTGGAACAGTCTTTATGGAGAGGTCCCTGGATTGGGCACTGACTTTCTGGGGTTTGTGGCACCTCATAGGTGGAATAATAAGCCTGATAATCGCTTTGCCAGTGATTGGAGCGCTTGAAAGGGCGAAGGTGAAGGGAGTTAAAAGTGCTTGATGAGAAGGAAGTCCTAACGCTTGAAATTAAGAATGCCGAAAACCTTCATGGACATTTGGGACCATTCTTAGTTATAGGTGTGAAAATGGCGAGGTTGGCAAAGAAAACGCTAAACGTGGACAATGATAAACTGTGGAACATGCACGTTATAGCGGAGCTCCCGTTAATCACCCCTTTTTCATGCGTCCTTGACGGCATTCAAGCAGCTACTAAATGCACCATAGGAAACAGAAAGCTTGAAGTTAGAAACTCCAGCGAAGCCATATCGGCAATTTTCAGGCTCAAAAGCCAAGACAAAGCCTTAAAAATTTACGTGAAAAAGCATGTGGTAGAAATGCTTAAAGAGCAATTTTCAAAGGGAGTGCCTAACGAGGAGCTTGCCTGGAAAATAGCCGCCATGCCAGAAAGCCAGTTGTTCAAGGTTGAAAATAGATAAATTCTAATCTTCTGCACCATAGTTTAGTGTTTGGTATGCTCAGATGGGAGCATATCGCAAAAGACTTCATAGCCATAAGTGTCGGCAAAGACCATAACGGCGAGCCATATTACTGGACAACCTTCTACTATTATAGGGGGCTTGTCATAGACTCTGGCTGCCCACACACGGCTAAAGAAGCGGCAAAATTCATAGAAAACATGAAGTTAGATGTTAAGGCTATCCTCTTAACTCATCATCATGAGGACCACTGTGGCGGAGCCCCAACTTTCAAAGAAAGGTTTGGCGTTGAAGTTTTTGCCCCTCAAAAGTCGCTGGAAACACTGGCGAAGCCTCCGGAGATTCCAGCCTATAGGCGGGTGGTTTGGGGTCAGCCTAAACCAGTGCAAGCCAAACCACTAATAGAGGTCGCCGAATTTGGCGGCTTAACCGTTAAAACTTTTGAAACTCCCGGGCACAGTTTTGACAGCGTCTCCTTTCTAGTTGAAGACTGCCTATTTATTGGAGATTTGGTGACAAATCCTAAACCAGTTATTTTGATGCGGGATGAAAACCTTGAAGACACGATAAAATCGATTAGAAAAGTTGTGAGTTTAGATTTTGAGAAAGCCTATGGAGGACATGGCTTTTGGGATAAATCCGTTTTGATGAAGGTTTTAGACAACATTTTTGCATTAAAAATCAGTGTTGAAGCCCTTTTGCGTGAGGGGCTAAGCATTGAACAGATTGTGGAGAGGCTTTTCTCCAAAGTGCCCAATAAAGTTTTACAAATGGAGGTTGTAAGTCAAGGCGAGTGTTCTAGAGAAAACCTTGTTAAGGCACTCATCGAGATGAAAGGCGAATGTGGGAAGACCTAAAATTAGCCAAAAAGAGGCTTCATGAAAAGGGTTTAACACTTGTGATAGTTAAGGATTCTATAGTACTTTTTGAAAGTAAAGCCCACGGAGTTTTCGCCTTTATAGAAGCCCTAGACAAGTTCGGGGACAAAATGAGGGGGACGTCGGTTGCAGACAAAGTCGTTGGAAAAGCCATCGCGCTACTCTGCATTTACGCCGGGGTTCTGGCTGTTTACGCATCAACCATAAGCGCCAAAGCCAAACAAGTCTTCGAAAACCACAACATCTATTTTGAGTGGGGGCGGCTTGTGGAAAAAATATTGGACGCTTCCGGAGAGGATGTCTGCCCCTTTGAGAAAACAGCCATGGAAATTGACGATCCGAAAGAGGCTTATGGAAAGTTAAAAGCACTATTGGAAAACCTTAAAAGCGGATAGAGTTGAGGTGCCAATATGTCGGGAAAGCACGAAGAGTTTATATCCGAAGACGACATTGAACTGAAACGTATTAAGGAAAAGAAACTGCGCGAATTAATGAAAGAGTTTAGGGAGAAGAAGAATTTGAGTGGACAAGTAATCCATATTACAGATTCAAATTTTAACGAAGTTGTAGGCAAAAATCAGCTTGTGCTGATCGACTTTTTCGCAGACTGGTGCGTGCCATGCAGAATGATGGCGCCAGTTATAGAGGAACTGGCGAGGGAGTATGCTGGCAAAGTTCTTTTTGGAAAGCTTAATGTTGATGAGAATCCGGCAACAGCCGACCGCTTCCAAGTTTTTAGCATACCAACCCTTGTAATTATGAAGGCTGGCGAAGAAGTTGACAGAATAGTTGGCTTCGTCCCGAAAAGCCAGGTTGAAGCCCGCCTCAAGAGATTTTTGGAGTGAAATGGACATGGACTTGTACGAGCGCAGAGTCATAGGCGCCCTACTACTTCTTTTAGGAGTATCCCTATTCGCCATAGGCTTGTACACCGGACAGTTAAACGCCATAATTGAGCTTTTGAAGAAGGCCTTCACCTCTTCTAGTTTTTAAGCGAAAATCGAAAAACACTTAACATTTCACAGCCAAATGTAGTTCTATCATAGCATGAGAGGTGCGTATATGAGCCCAAAAATTGAAAGTGAAATAGGCGAAAAAGAGGCAATCCTTGAAGCTGCAAAGCTTATGCTAGCCGCGGCGAGAACAGCCCCAAAAACAGCTGGAATAGATGACATCCTAACAATGATTGTTTATGGCGAGGAAAAAGACGCCATAGCCGAGAAAATGGAGGAGATAGCCGAACAAAGAAAAATTGACGGATTTAAACGCGACGCGAAAAACGTGCGGGACTCTGAAGCAGTAGTCCTAATAGGGGTTAGAGGCAACAAAAGCCTAGGATTTAACTGTGGGGCATGTGGCTACAAAAGTTGTAGCGAATTTGAGGAAGCCCAAAAACGGGTAGGACAAGACTTTATTGGTCCAACATGTCTTTTTAAGGCTTTAGACCTTGGAATAGCCCTAGGCTCAGCCGTAAAAATAGCGAGTTTCCTAAACATTGATAACCGCATAATGTACCGCATAGGCACAGCAGCACTAAAGCTTAACCTTATGCCCGAAGCCACAGTTGCAATGGGCATACCACTTTCAGCTAAGGGAAAGAACATATACTTTGATAGGAAATGGCCGCCATAAAGATTTAAAGCCCCCTTTCAGCTTTGGCTCTTCATTTTCTCATACATTTTCTCCAGAGTCCACTTGACACTGGATTTTAGCTCCCTTAGGCGTTCAGCATCAAAGTTCTTTATGTGGATTTCTCGGATTATGTCGCCTTCCCTAACAATGTTGTAGGAAAAGATTTCTTCGGGCTTAAGCTTCCCAGCCTTAGCTAGTTCGCTGTCTTTCTGCAGCATTTTCGCCAAAACCCTTTCCACCAAAAACTGGTTGAAGGGCGGCGTGTTAACATTGAAGTTTTTGTCCTCGGCTAAAACAATTTTTAGAAAACCATCACCCACGTAAATCTTTGCAAGGGGTTCGCCAGCAGCAGTTTTTAGGGGAATAACCTCCTTAAACTCCGGCATAGGTGCTGGCGGGAGAGCCATCTCCTCTTCTGTTGGCACAACCCCCGCTGGCGAAGTTGGCATTAGCACCGGGGCTTTTGCGATTTCTGCCCGTTTAAATCCCTTAGCCAAAAGTACCGAGTTCACAGCCTCCAAAATGGATTTCAACTCCTTAAGCTCTGACTCAAGCTTTTCAACCCTCTTTTCAAGCTTCTTTTTGAAGGCTAGAAGCCTCTTAACCTCTTCAGCCTCTTCAGACATCCCCACTCACAACTAAATAATTGCGGCGTCTTAGCTTATCAAACCTTTGATTCTCTGAAGATGGATCAGATGGCTTCAGTTAACGTGCAATCCTCAAGGCTTGACTTTAGATTTGTGTACTCTTCGATTTTGACCCCAAACTCTCTTTCAAGGAAATTTTCAAACGCTTGGAAAACTGGGCTATCCGTAAAATTGAGTTTAACACAAGTATTCCGCCCCTCCGCGATGGAGCTCAAGTCGTACAGGGCAACCTTTTTTGAAAAGTCGGGATTCTCAAGAAAAAGGTTTATGAGGTTTTCGGGCGGCGTTTCTGAGAAAACCCAAGCCATGTAAGAGGCCTCCACAACCCGATATGTTAAGCCCTCACGAACAACACACTTTCTGTTTAGGGCAATATTCCGGAAAGATGATGGATGAATGTTTCTGGTTAATAGGAAATTGTGATATTTGCTATCAACTTCAACCCAATCTTCATTTTCAGAGGTTTTCCAACCGCGGAACCTGCAATTTTCTTTAAATTTTTTTAGAATTTCCCAAATCCTTAATGTTTTCATCTTTAGCCACAAGCCTCTCTGTTAGAATCTTCTGGAAGAATATTCTATCCCACAGATTTAAACTTATTTGTCAGTTTACCTGCAAAAATGAAGATTAAATTTTAAAAAATTGAAAAATTGTAGATTAAAAATTATTTTTCAGACAATTTTCCGAGGAATAAAAAGTGAAAGTTTATGAGGACTTTTAAAGACGCGTGTTTCACCGCGTAGATTAACAGTGCAATTTTGTTGCTTTTTCTAGCGCTATTTAATCGAACACTTTCCAAAATTTCAAACAATTTTCTACACTTTTCCGGCAATAAACAATATATTATCACGTGTACCTAAGTAGAAGCACTAGCAGGGTTAGGGGATTGCGCGTCAAAAACAACACGTTAAGTCTAGACCCGACAGACATTAGAATATTGGAGATTCTGCAGGAAGACGCTAGACAAACCTACACAACTATTGGCAAACGTCTCGGAATAGCCCATTCAACAGTCTACGACAGGATAAAAAGGATGGAGCAACATGGCATAATAAAAAAGTACACGACGCTTATAGACGCTGAAAAGGCTGGAGCCAAAACCATAACAGCAATAATTACAATAATTACAGACCCGAAAGAAAGCGAGAAAGTGGCAGAAAAACTTTGCAGAACTCCCCAAGTGACAGAAGTCTACACATCCCTTTCAGAAGAACTTCAAATAATAGCAAAAGTCATAGCTGAAAACCAGGAAAGCCTCCACGAGTTTATAGCCACCACAGTGGCGCCGCTCCCCGGAGTCCTGCGAATACGCACTTCAATAGTTACAAAAAAGTTTAAGGAAACCCAACCTTTAATAACGAATGACCCGAAAAAGTTAACACCAGCAGAGAACAGAAATAGCAGTAAGAAGGGAGAAAAAAGAAGTGAAAAATGAAACAGAACTGAAAACATTAAAAACTGTTCCGAGAGAGAAAGCCTTCTACTTCTTCACCTCGATAGGAAATTATACTGGAAAAAACGCCTCATCACTAAAGGAGTTTATGGAAAAAATAAAGGAAGTTAACGTAAAATCTTTGGAGTTTCACCTCTACCGCGGAGACTTCGAGAAATGGATAAACGAAGTCCTAGAAGACGCGGCGCTTGCCGAAGAAATAAGAAAATTGAAAATGGCAAACTTAACCGGGGAAAACCTGCGAAACCAACTATACTTGACCGTGGCTAGAGAGTTAAAGCGCTTAGTAGGCTCCATTTCAACCATATAAGAAATTTTCGGCATCGTTAATTTCATAGAGAAGCCTGAAGCCTCCGCCTCCTTAATTAAACCTGATATTTTTAAGCTTCCAGCAGATTCTGGATAGAACTTGAAAGAAGCCCCATATACTGGGTCTGTACCGATATTTTTGACAGCCTCTTCAATAGTTTTGGTTTCACATAGAAGCCCTTTCATCAGTTTTATGGTTTGCTCGTCTGAGTGTGACACCGAAACCCAGCTAGACCAGCCAATATACACTTTTGCCTTTTTCACATCAACAAATGCCCTTGCCATAGCTAAACCCGCTCTTTGATTTAAAGTTTGACAACCCATCGCGATAACTATGCTTTTGGGGAATGTACCCTCCAACTCTTTTACAAAATCTGATGTGAAAGCGAAATACTTCTTAATTGTTCCAGAAATATTCAGTACGCCCATAACAAGAAGCCCCTTGGATTGCAATTCTTCATATTTCTTGTCATCATAGTACTCGGATGTGAAGAAATCCACTGCCGAGTCATTTTTCCGCAATGCAGCATGGGTTCTTAAAATTATTATGCCATAATTGCCCTTAGCCAGTCCTTTAAAAAATTCAACCTTTGTCTGGGTATGATTGTAATATTCAACTTTAAAACCGGATTCATTTAAAATATTGGTTACGGTATGGACGAAGGTTTTGTTGTAAAAATCTTCGCTGAGCTGGTCGATTATTGCAGCTTTAAGCGAAAACTTAACTTCGCCCTCTGAGGCTCGCCAGAGAAGCTGATAAAGCACTGCGCCTAGGATTATTGTGGCTGCCAGAGTTATTGAAATTATCAACAATTTCCTATTTAGAGGTGGTTTCCTTACCTCTTTTCCTTGAACCTTTTTAATTTTCCTAGTCTTTTCAGGCATGAATAGAACGGTCCTTTAGCCTTTTAAAGGTAATTATGGATAGGGGGTTTAGAGTTTGTGAGGATCTATTCTCTTTATTCCTGGTATCGCATCGAACACTTCATCCGTTGAGATTATGGTGTGGTCTGGAACTTGGTTGAGGGCTGTGGCTGCATAATAAGCGTCGAATATTGACTCTATCCGATATTGCCTCAATAATGCTAGGGCTAGTAGGTCTATTTGGTATGTTGTTTCAACAAATTTTAGGTTCTTTATGGCTGTTAGCGCTGCGGCTCTGGATATATACTCGTCTAGGCTAACCCCCTCCTTCATTGAAACATAATATAGCTCGTGGAGGGTTTCCCTTGAAGCATACACTAGACCTAATTCCCCATTAACTATTTTTGTTATAACGTTGTCTGCAACCGGCTTAAGCCTATCTTCCTTCTTAACATAGGCATAAAGTATGTCTGTTTCAATCATCAAATTTGTTTTCTCCTCTCCGCCCGTTTAACTGCGCTTTCCATGGCGGATTTTTCAGCTAAGATCTTCAGCTCTTTCCTTTGTCGTTTGGATGGAAGCCATGAACGAGCATGCTCATGTGGTTTGGTGGGAAGCGGAATCGTTATGAAAAATGAACCTGCTGGAATCACTATCGCCCTTGTCTTTTTAATTCCAAATTCCTTTGGGATAGTCATTCTTCCCCTGTCATCAACTGTGACCATCGCCATTGTCTTCATCCCCCAAAAAATGTTTTAACCCACAAATATAAAATTTGCCCAAAATAGGACGAAACCTACTTTATTTCCACCTGCGTTTTGTTAGACTTAGAACCGAGCTGAACAAGACTATTAGCATTGTGTAGGCAACTATGGGCGTTTTTGGAGCATCTTTAGCCAATGAGACTGAATATCCGCCTACTGGTACTGAGGAAACTGTTACTCTTGCTGGGTCTGACCGGGCTGTGTTGCCCGCCGAGTCTGTGACCTTTAGCACCACGTAGTATATGCCTGTTGCTGTGGGTGTAAACGTCCAACTACTGGATGTGGCTCCTGTTACTGGTTGGTTGTTTAGGTACCATTGGTATGTGTATGGTGATGTTCCGCCGCTAACCGTTGAGGTGAAAGTTACCTGTTGACCTACAAGTATCGAGGCAGTCGTGGGGCTTATTGAAACTGTTAATGGTGGTGGAGCCGTTTTAAAGAAGGCTTTTAGGATATAGTTGGCGTTCATGGTTACCATGTATGTTGTTGCTGTTCCCACGTTTGTGCCGTTAAGCTCCCAATGGTCGAAAACGTAGCCGGAGCTTGTATTGGCTGTAACCTGAACGGTTGAGCCTGCAGTGTATGTGTATGTTCCAGGGGCGGGGTTTGTGGTTCCGCCCGTTGTTGTTTCAATTGTAAGCGTGTAGGTTATTTTTGTGTAATGGGCTGTGGCTGTGTGGGAAGCATTCATTTTCACTGTTATTGGGTTTACTCCGCTTCCTTGGGATGCGCCGTCTATATCCCAGTAGCTGAATTGGTAGTTTACAACTGTGGGGGCGTTTAATGAAACGTTTGTGGAGTTATCGTACCAGCCTTCCCCCGGAATTGTTGTGATGCCAGCTGGGTCTGTTTTCACTGTTAGGTAATATTGGATTTTGTAGTGTGCTATAGCCGTGTGATTTTTGTCCATGAGAACCGTGATTTGGTTGATGCCCTCGCCCTGGGATGCGCCGTCAACCGTCCAGTGGGTGAATTTGTAGCGTATGCTGGTTGAAATTAAAACCGTGTCTGGTGCTGCTAAGCTGACATTTGTGTTTTCATCGTACCATCCCTGTCCAGGAATGGTTGTGACACCGGTAGGATCAGTTTTAACCTCCAAGTAATATCTTATGGGAACAACTGTGATCGTTTTTGTCTCCGTGTCCCACCTGCCTTCACTATCTGTGACGTTTAAGGTTACCGTATAAGTTCCAACGGCTGTGTAATAGTGTGTTATTATGGGGTCGGCTTCAACCGTTATTGGGGTTCCATCGCCGAAGTTCCAAGCGTAGCTTATGATTGTGCCGCCGTCAGGGGCTGATGTTGAAGCGTCAAAGGTGACGTTTTCGTACCTTTGCGGGTAGTATGGCGTCCACCAGAAGTCTGCTATTGGAAGGCCTGCAACTGTAATTTGCTTAGATGTGATGTCCCATTTGCCTTCGCTGTCTGTGACGTTTAGCGTCACCGTGTATGTTCCATATGTTGAGTATGCATGGGTTATTATGGGGTCCGATACTGTTGTGGTGTTTCCATCTCCAAAGTTCCACGTATAACTTATAATTGTGCCCCCGTCTGGAGTGGATGATGAAGCGTCAAAAGTTACTGTTTCATGTGCAAGAGGATCCGTTGGTGTAAATGTGAATGACGCTATTGGATGCTGGCTTACGTGTATTGTGGACGCTGCTTCACCGGTCAATCCACTATTATCTGTCACTTTAAGTGTGACCGTGTAGTTTCCAAATGTTGTGTAGGTGTGGTTTGTCACAGGAACGCTTGTTGTAACGCTTGGTGTTCCGTCGCCGAAGTTCCATGTGTAACTGACTATGTATCCATCTGGGTCATAGCTTTCTGTGGCGTTAAATGTTACTATTTCGTTGGTCTCTGGATATTGAGGTGTGTAACAGAAGCTTGCAATTGGGCGCTGAGGGGGAGGGGGACCAGGTTGTAGCAGAACGGTTGAATCTTCCGATATTCCATTACGTGTTATGTCGCCCACCTTCTTTGGTGGAGGTAGACTGACCTTGCTTCCGTAAGCGTCAAAGTGTATCCTCACATTTGTGGCGTTTGAAACTGTTATCGAAACTATCAGGTCAACATATCCCTTCCTTTCAATTGTTCCAACATTTACGAGCGTGTCGTTAAACCATGTTGGGTAAACATCGCCTGAGGGCCATGTCCAAATGTTGTATGGTGTTGGCTTCCCATACTTGAATGCTGACTTCGGGACTTGTGTACCATTTACAATGAATGTTTCGAGGTTGTTATATCCCTCATCGTTAAGCGCAATAATAAGGTGTGTATCGTATGATCTGATTGATTCGCTTGTGTCTTTAATTCTCAAAATGAAGGTTTGGGATGCTCCTGTAAGGTTGAGGAGCCAACATTCGCTTAGCCATGGGTCATTGTTGTAATTGACATATGTCCCCTTCGGCAGAGAAACTTTCAGGATGGCTGCGGGGTCAGCTAAAACTTGGGATATTAGCATGGGAGAGAGCATCATGAAAGCTATTATACAAAACAGAAAAAGTCGTTTCACTATGAAGTTCAACTCCCCCTCCCCATCAGCATCTAAGTTTAGGCGATTATACAATAAAAAGATTCTGGAACAATCTTCTATATTATGCTCCTAAATGAGGGGGGTTCATACCTTTAGATGGTGTTTTAGGTTTAGGCTGCGGAAAAGTTTCTCTGGTCTGTGAAACTCCTCTGTGGCTTTCAGGAGCCATATATTTTTGGCTTTGGCTTCCTCTATTAGTTCTTCCATTGGCAGTGAAGTGTAAATGACGAGTATGAGTTTGCTTCTAAGCTTTTCAGGGTGATTTTTCCTTAGCTTTTCAAGCTTCTCCAACAGCTCATCTGCTAGTTTTGCTCCAGCCCTCACCGTAGCCTCCCCGATTAGGCACGTGTCTTCGTTTACTCCGTAAAGGTTTAATTCCACGTCTGGAAGAGTTAAGGATGATATATCCATTGTTATGCCCATCTCTTTTATTTTATGTTTAATAACTGACCTTGCCTCGTCTTCTATGTCTAACGTTAATTTCTCCAATGTCCTTTCAACTCTGCCCAGCCTTACATTGATTTTCTGAATTTCACCTAACATTTTGTTAAAGTCTTCTCTAAGGTTGATCTGCTCTTGTCTAAATTTAACCTGCTCCTCCTTAATTGCGGCTATTTCCAATAAAATTTTATTCTGCTCCTCCCTAAGCCTAACCTGCTCTTCACCAAGCTTAACCTGCTCCTCCCTAAGGCTAACCTGCTCTTCGCTAAGCCTAACCTGCTCTTCTTTGATTGCGACTAACTCTTCCCAAATTTTACTCTGCTCCTCTCTGAGCTTAACCTGCTCTTCGGCAATAGCGTCTAACCTCTTCAATACCTCTGATAATCCTAGGTAACCTGCCACGGCATAACGAAACTCTAGGTCCTTTTCGAGAAGCTCAAGAATTTCCTTTTTTAAGGCTTCCATTTTCCCAATTATAAACAGTTAAAAGTTGTATTTAAATGTGAATTTGCTGGATGAGGCTTTCCCAAGCTTGTTAGGGGTGACTTATGTAGTGTGGATGGGATGGAGTGTTGCATATTCAAAATTGTTCTCGGTGTTTCTCCGACGTTGCCTTTGCTGATAGTGCTGTCAGTTGTTTGAGGTCTAAATAGTTCCTCACGACCTGTCAGCCTTTTCGATTCTTAGGACGTGTATCGAAATCTGAGCGTATGTTGGTCCACTCCTTCTGGATTTTATCTTTTTAGAGGCTTCGCCAATCAAATACGCTTTTTGCAATTTTAAACCCTTTTCGATTTATAATATTATTCAGAATTCCAAATATTTTTATAATGCACTTTTTATCAGCCATTCTGAACCCACCCCCTACCTGGAACCCTCATAACCGGCGCGTTTCGTGAAGTTTTTGGATAGTTTAGACATGAGGAGAGGCTTGAAATTTTATATGGTTTTAAGTCCACGTTTGGCTTGCTGGCGCCATTATTTATCTGAGAGCCCTTTTAGTGTATATCGCATATAAATCTGTGTTTTGTAGAATTTGTTGATACACCCTTCTCTCCCAGGCTTTCCTTTGATTTTCATTTTGCCAGTATATGGATACACCATCCTTAAGCACTTTTGCGATCAGCGGGTAATCCATGGTGTTTAATGATGCTATGTCAACCATGCTTGATGGAACCCCAAGTTTTCTAGCCACGTCTATTGCTAACTCTGCTTCCCTGAGGATTCCCACGTTTTCGCCCTCAAAGAGCACAGCTATGTCATAGTCACTGTCAACTCTGAAACTTCCTCTACTCCTGCTCCCGAAGAGATACGCCAACAAAACTGAGTGTTTTTTGAAAACCTCAGTCAAACTCGCCAGTTTTTCCACGTCTAAAAAGTGCCGCTTGTTTTCAGGGTCGAAGCCCCTTTCCATAACCGTTTTACTTAAGGATTTTATTAGTTTCTCAACTTTCGGGAAAAACTCTTTAACTATGGCTTCAAGGCTTTCAGCCGGAACCCTTCGATATGCATGCGCAAGCGTGTTTCTTAGGACAGCAACTTTCTCGACTATTTGAACAAAGCTTTCGCCTATAACTCCACCTTCATGGAGAACCTTTCCAAGCTCGGAGTAGGCTGAAGGTTTACTTAAACCTAAATCTGCAATAATCATGGACATGGCATCCAACGTGTTCTGCAGAGCCGCGTACGTTTCCAACCTTAAGGCTGAAGATTCAATTTCTGAAGAGGGCTTAATGCTCTTAGCCCTTTCAACACATTTTAAAGCTTCCGAAAGTATCATTCTAACTTCCAAGCTTCTTCACCGCATAGATGCCAAACGCCCATACTAGAATGGAACATGCGGATTAAATAGTTTTACTTAATTCTACGGCTCGCATGGTTTGTTACATTGGATTAGGACGAGTAACACCACATAGTTAAGGTTTTTCCACTTTGGAAAATGATTTAGGCTATCTTGCGCATGTTTCGTGTTTGCGGTTTAGCGGATGATTTCAATGGTTGCTGTTCTTTTGAGGTGTGGCGGAAATGAAAAGTGGGTTAGTAGGCATTATGAAGAGTTGAAGAAGTGTGTGGATGAGTGGGTTGCAGTTTTGAATGGGACTGTTGTTGATCATGACGTAACTTGGACAAGCTTGTTGTTAGAGGCTTTTTCCAAAGCGGGGTTTTAAAGGTGCTAGTTGCTTTAAGTTGAAAACTCCCGGTCACTTTCCGAAGTGATGTGGAGTTTCCATCCGTTGCAAGTTTTTTCGGGTTTAAGTTTCTCTATGGTTTGTTTCAGCTTTTCCCTTATCCCTTTCATGTAGCTTTTTTCTGCGTATATTATTATGCCTTCGGTTAGGGCGTCTAGGGCTGTCATTCTGCCATGGGATAGCATTTGTTCGAATTCCCGCATTGTGTATATGCGCGGTTCCACTGGGAAACCGTGGACGACTATTTGCAGGGGTTTCGCCCTCTCTGTGAATTTTGGATGTGCCGATTCTGAGATTACGAGCAGGTCTATGTCGCTTCCCTGGTGCCAGTCTCCCCTCGCGATGCTCCCATACACAATGGCGAGTTTAGGCTTAAGCTTCCCCCTTGATTCTTCAATTATCCTTCTAAGTTCTTGAATGATTTTTTGGCGTAGTTCACTATTTTTTCCGACGATTTTAGGCATTTTTCAGCGTCCTCCCTTGAGTAGAGCTCATATGCGGGTGTGGGCATACCTGGGTGAAGGTTTGGATACCTTGTAGGAGCGTAGTGCCTATCTAACGTGCGAGCATCCTCATAGAATTCGTCGTGCTTCGTGTTCGCTACTTTTTCCAGATTTTTCACAAGCGCTAGGATTGAGTGCCCCCTCGCCTCCACCCCTTTCTCGTATAACATGGCTTTAACAGCTTTTTCGGCGGCTTGCTGCGAGTGAAAGCATGAGGCGGAGTAATGTCCACTTTTAAGCAGATCCTCAGCTACACTAAGGTCTTCAATGGCGTCTTTTAGCCACCTTAAAGCCTCTTTCTTCCAATAATCCACGGGCACCCGCTGAAATATTTGAAGGCTTACACCTATTTAAGGCTAACACAACGAACATTTACGGAAAGTTTACACTCTCTAATAATGCTTCCACAAGCAGTCCGCTAAATCTTATTGCTAGGTATGACGGTGTTTGAAGCATAGCCTATTCATAAAATTTCGCTCTTATGTGGCTGAAGCCCCCATCTTTTGAAACCTAAAAATGCTTACATTTTGCCCTGCATTTTAATGTTGGATTAATGCGCGTAAATTGGTTTGCCAGCTGTTGTACGCTAAGTCCAGCTGTGAGGCTGAGGCAAAATGGCTCATGACTACATCATTGTCGTGTCGAATTCAGCCCATAGTATTCCCTAGATCTGCTCTTTACAGCTCTATTGCGTCTTTCACGATTCTATACGCCCGCACATGTTATTTTATGGCTATATTTTTGAGTATAGCGTCCTTTTGAAAGTTTAAATATAAGCCTTCCTGAAGAACTTTTAAGGCGTTTGGATGAGTTTTGCAAGCGCCTTAATATTCCGAGGAGCGAGTATATTGCCAAGGTTTTGGAAGAGAGGTTCGGCGAAGCCGCGGTTGTGGAGGTAAGTATCCAACTGTTCTTTGGAAGTTAAGCGTTTCAGGTTATCTCAAACTTAGGTCTCCACGCTTCCGCGGCAGCCGTTAGGGAGAAGTGGGTTGTAGAGGAGGTTGAGGGTGAGGCTTAGCTACCCCTACGCTGATGATGGATTTACAATGCATGGCGAGAAAATTCCAGACATCCCGATATTTGAGGCTCAAGGTTGGAAGTTTAGAGCCAGCGGTCCTTCGATAGTTGACACGGGATTCGATGGCGGCGTTTATCCTAACATGGAGATTATTAAAATGTTTAGGGGGGTTGGAGCCTAAAGCCATGGTTGTCTTTGAAAATCCCTGTTCGGCGCTTCCAATTTTGAGGTGTGTACGGCGAGGGCTTGGTTGAAAAATAGAGGGATGGAATTTGACCTTAGGGATGTTAGGGTTTACGTTCCAACAGAGCCTGAGCTCGTTACGGAAGAGGTTCTAATAGGGAGGGAGATAATTAACGATGGGTTTAAAATTTTGTCTTTGAATTCGGAGGAAAGGATGGTGTCCCTGAACTTGAGGCGTTAATGGCTTCACGTTTCACCTTTAAAATTGCTAAGCCATTCTCTTCAGCTTCTTTGATGAAGGATGGACTGTTTCTTCTAAGTTTTTCATACTCATCAACGGTATATAAGTGAAGTTGTAATTTTTCAATGTTTAGGCTTCTGTAAATTCTTTTGTAGGCTTCATCCTTTTGTTTTCCGTTAACAACTACGAATAGGTCGATGTCGCTCGCCGCGGTCTGCCTTCCACATGCATACGACCCGAAAAGGGTTACAATTTTTATTGGAAGCTCTTTGGATAGATTCCTGAAGTTTTCCTCAAGTTTCTGAATGATTTCTTCCCTGCTAAATTTTGGATAGTAAATTTTTACAGTAGTTGACGATTTCCTCGGCATACGATATCAGCCTCTCCGCCTCGTTACGGCTTTGACACTCCCACGGCAAAAGCACGTGGGATTCTTGCTTCTATGGCGTTCATTGGTCTTGTTTTGGCGTTTGGGGCTTATTTCTGCTTTTTAGTATGTGAATGCCGCTATGTTGTTTGCTAGTTCAGGTCTACCTATTTTGTGGGCTACAACTGCTACTGCCAGTATGCATGAGTAGCATATGGCAACATGCATTCGGACTTTTGCTATTCCTCTCCATTTTAGGTTTTCCATTATGAGCTTATGCTTTCCAGCCTTGAATGCTCGCTCTACGGCCATTTTAAGCTTGT